>NZ_PPRS01000036.1 GCF_002902755.1 Mammaliicoccus lentus
AATTTAGAGAGTCATTTTACTTATAATACTATTTGTATTTTATTTTTGATATAATCAACTATATAATCGATTTTACATTAATATATAAATATTATAATTTCAAAGGAGAATTTACATGGAGTCATTGTTAAAAGCAGATGATAAAAAATTAAATGAATATTTATTACTATCGAATGGCACATTTAACATTCCTTATACTCAACGCCCTTATGAATGGAGTAATTCACAAGTGGAACGACTTTTCAATGATGTTATTGCTGTTCATGAAGAGAAAAAAGAACAGCATATTTTAAATTTCATTACAATTTATTTAGAAAATGATCATCAAAATATTTTTGATGGCCAACAAAGAACTGTTACTTTATTATTAATAATTTGTGCTATTATTAACAAAATTAATGAGCTAGGTGATACTAGAAAGGCAAGCAAATTAAGAGAAGAATTTATAAAAAAAGAAGACTGGAGATCTAATGCAGCTAATAACACCAAAATTATTTTTGGGAAAGACGAAACAAATCACTTTTTCCAAAAATATATCATAGAAAATAATAGTGATTTCGATCGATCTATAACAGACCATGAAAAAAATTTACAGAAAAATTACGATTATATAAAGAAGCTCATTGATATTTATAGTAATAATAATAATTTAAATGTTCAAGACTTACTTAATATTATAGAAAATATGACAGAAAAAATGTATGTAATAATTTTAGAAACTCCAAATGAAGATATCGCTAATCAAATGTTTGAAACATTAAATAATACTGGTAAAAAACTTGTAGATTTTTATGTTCTAAAAAATAAATGTGTAAAAATAACTTCTGAAAAAGAAACCGCAAAATATTGGAATGAAATAGAAGCTAATACAGACTTATTAAACAAAAATCAATTTCTGACTCAATTTGTTTCTGTATATAACGGGAAAACTTCAAGTCAAAAAGCTTACGAAACATTAGAAAATAATGGTTGGTTAGAAACTTCAACTGATGTAGAAAAAGTTCTCACTGATATGCTAAAAGTTTCAAAATACTTTTTTGAACTCCATGAACCTGAACAACGAAAGAATAACAATGATACAAAATCTGATTTAAATAAATATATTGAATTGGTTGAGGGACTCAAAACTTTAAATGCTATACAATACAGGCCTATTATTCTAGCAATGAATTTGAAAGACTACAAGTTAAAAGAAATAAATGATGTATTACAGATATGCTTAAATATACAAGTAAGAAATATTTTTATAGCTCAACAAAAGGCTAATATACTTGAAAATTTTTATCCAGATTTAGCAAAAAGAATATATTCTAATCCACAAAATATATCTCATACAATAATTCAAGAACTACAATCTAAAATTATTTCAGACCAAGAAACTATAACAGCTGCAATTAATAGAAGTATTACTAGTAATGAATTTAAAAAAATACGTTATATTTTGAAAACAATTTATGATTTCGATACAAAAAAAGAAATAACAATAAATGGGGATTCTATGCATGTAAACTTAGAGCATATATTACCCCAAAATCCTAAACAGAATAGTTTATGGACAAAGGACTTTAAATCTACTGATATTCACAAATATAAAAACCAAATAGGTAATTTAACCTTAATTTTAGGAAAGAAAAATACCTCTTTAGGAAATAAAGAATTTGTAGATAAAAAAACTAAGCTTAAAGAAAGCAATATTATAGAAAATATCAATATTGCTAAAAATAAAAGTTGGACAAAAAAAGAAATAAATGCACGTTCTCAAGATCTCGCTAAAAAAATTACTCACGTATGGCCAAAATAGTATTATAATACTATTTTTAAGTTCTTAAAATAACAAAATATAAAATTATTAATGTTTTAAAACAAATAGTATACGTATAATTAAACGTATACCTATTTGTTTTTCTATCTTTAAATCAGATGTCTATTTTATTTTTATTAAAAGTTAAACTTATCTTATTTATAGTTAATTTGCATACTACGCTAAAAATTCTAAACTATAAGAATAGTTATCAATTAATTTTTAATCATTACATTAGTTTCTTCATATAATTCTAATGCACTATATATTTCTGTTTTTAATTCCTCTTTATCTAAGAATGGGGACATAATGATAGGATAATTTTTATTTAATTCAAAAATCACTCTTCTACCATAACGTTCATCATTTCCTAAATCTGAACGATGCTTTATTTTTTCTTTCATTTTACTCGAAAGATTTTCTTCATCTATTATATTAAATAATTTAATAATAAATTCTGAATTTCTAAAAATAGGATATTTAATAATATAGTTAAACAAATCTAAATTTTCATATATTAATCTCATATATTTTTCTTCTTCTTCAACAGAATCTAGTTTTGCATTAGATATATATTCTGCTGACAACATACACTTATATATGTAATTTTCCCAATCAAACTTTTTCATCACTATATTATTAAAGTTTTTAATCGATTCTTTTACTTGTGGGTATTTATCTAGAATATAATCTCTTTTTTCAACCAATAAGAATGAATGCCAAAACCTTGAGTCTAAATGGATATCTCTATCTGTACTCACCATATGTTCTTTTAATATTTTTACAGCATCTACAAACTCATTAGTACCTTTATTAGCTAAATAAATTGGAAAATCAGGTATCTCATCTATAATCACCACAAAATCACTTGAGAAATAATCTTTATCATAACTTAATGTTCCATCCAAGAAATCTTGATAAATCTCTTCATTTTTCTTGTAACCACTATTTAACAATCTAATCTCCATAGTCCATTACCCTTTCTATTGAATTCACATATTTTTCAATAATTTTATCTGATATTCTAGCAATAACATCATCTATATTGTCATAATACAATTCTTTTACACCCTTATTATTCATTAAATCTAATAATTTTTGATCTAGTCCATTATCTACATGTCCATTTAGTGAATCAATATCGATATATTCTTCATCATCTTTATTGTTATTTATTATGAATTTATGTAACGCTCGACTCAATCCATTATATAAAAACATATTTTGTATGTTGTTTTTACTATCATTACCTCCAATCAAATATTTTGTAGAGTTAAACCTTAAAACAATAGTATTTTCACTTAATTCTATTTGAAAAGCATTTTTTTGGTCTTCATCAATTGATTTTTCAAATAATAACAACGGTTTATGTTTAGTACCTTGGTATTTCACAACATTAGAATAACCTAATAAAACATGTTTTTTTAATTTTAACCGACTTTTAAATTCTCTATAAAAAGATGTTAAATCTTCACAATTTTCCATATTTATTTCTGTTGTGGATTGAATGTGTAATTGAATACTTGTTCTATTCGATAAAGACATTCTACTCTTGGGTACAATCACTTCTCTTTGATCTTTTTTTAATCTAATAAAATAATTATCTTGTGATGAAATTATAAATACTAAAACTGCTTTATCATTCATTACTAATTCTTTAATAAACTCGCTACTCAATTTATAATGAATATTAAATATATAATTAGCATTGTTTTCTATTAAATCAGTAATATCAAATTCAAAAATACTGTTTTGATAGCCATTCTTATTGTTAGTTAATACTGGATATGGAAACGCTACATCTTTGTTATATATCATTTTTTCACTTCCAATACATACATAAATTTCAGTTTATTTGATCTGTCTTCATTTTTTAATAATTTGAGCTTAATGATGCCGTCTTTAACTTTAACATCTTCAATTTTATTCTTATAAATTGGAACAGATGTATATAATTGTTGGTCTAACACTGTTTTATAGTTTTCTTGTACATTGAAATCTTCAGCAACAGTTTCGCCATTACCATCAATTACTTTAATAATTACATTACATTTATCTATATTTTCGTCTAAGCCAGCCTCTATTATATTAATATTAACAAATTCTTCCTCATTTATTGACATTCTTTCTACTGCATTTAAAGGTGTAATATATTCATCAGTATGTGATTCAGGATCATTTTTAATTTTTCTTGGTTTCCTTATTCTCACCTTGTCTTTATCACTACCTCCCCCAGAATTTTCTCCAGGTTCACGCTTTTCTTTATACTTAGCTTTAAATAAAGTCTTTCCTTCACCAACTATTACTTTTTCAGTACTACTCTCAATATCTTTTTTGAAAGAAGACTCTGTTTCATAAAATAAATCCTCCGTATTAATAAATCCATCGGTTGGATTATTTTCTTCCATTATCTTATCTATTTCTTTTTTAAGTTCTTTTTGCAAATTACTAATGAATTTCTTTGCATTTTTCTTTTCATTATGATCTCGTATATCATTCTCTGATATATCAGTATGTGATTCATTTTCTAATGTTTTTAAATAACTATCTTCTTTCGAGCCTCCAACTAATACAGCATTAAATGGTTTTCGAACTCTACTTAAAACCTTCAAATCAACTATTTTCATACCGATAGTTCTCAATAACGCCACTCTACCAACAGATATATTTTCATCATAATTAAAATATAATTTAAAGTTAAATTCTTCTATATTATTTTTTACAACTAAATCTTTCGGCTCTTTATTTATAAAAGTATGTATATATAAGGGTGTAAATATTTTCTTCATTTCTTCTATTTTAGTTTCATAATAATCACTATCTTTTACTATGTCTTTTATTGTCTCGCTATTAATTATAATTTCTTTATCTTCTTCATCTATGACATTTACAACTATATTTTCATTTAATAATGCAAGAAAGAAATTATCACAAATTGCTCTAACAATTGCGTTTACGTCATAAAATTCTTCTCTAATATAAGGTATTATTATTTTCAGTCCTCGCGTTTTCTTACGGAAAATAGAATGACTATAATAGTTTTCGAATGGTACTAATTTATAATTCTCAGTTTCTTTCACATCAGAAAAGTACCCCGTAGATCTATATCCTACGTTTTCTAATTCATGCTCAATTAAATGTACTGTCCCTCCTAAATGTTGATTCTGTTCCGCGTCACAATTTGCAAAATACATTAGATTAATATCTGAAGCTGCATTGTTTGCAATTTTACCTATTCCATGTGAACCACCACGACTAATTTCCATAGAGTCATTTTCATCTATAGAATGCACTCCTTTTTTATAAGCATAGATACCAAATGTATCTTTAATTGAACCGGATTGCCCGTTTTTAGCACCAGTTAAACCTTTTGTATTTTCATCCTCAATCGTTAAAACAGGCACTTTATCCATATTAATTTTTCCTTTCATATATGACACAGTTTCTTTGGTGTAATTACTATATCCTTTTAAAGAATTAATATGTTTAAATACTTCATCAATACCAGGTAACTCTGATTTAGGGACTTTACTTAATTTAATTGTAACGTTTACAGGTTTATCAAAATCTCCATCTAATCTCGCATCTAACGAGTTTTGTAAATTCTCCTTAATTGTTCCTTCAATACCATTTCCGTAAAACTTTTCTAAAGATTTATCAAATGTAACTTCTTCTATTTGATTTATTTGTGTGAATTGAAATTTTTTCCTCTCCATTTTATCCCCCAGTTCATTTATTAATATTATATAAACAATTTCAATATAAATTTAAGCGTTTACAAAATATATAAGCGAATACTAAAATAGCGAATACTAAAATAAAACTTAAAATAAGGTTTATGATAAATTGGCTAGTATATTTTTTCTAATACTTTTTCCTTTCGTTTTTTCATTTTATACTATTATATTAATTTATTTTGTTACATATTTCTAGTTTAATTTCAAAAATATATTTTTTTTATAAAATAAAAACGGAAAACTAATAAAATTAATTCCCCGTTTTTAGTTGGATTTATTCTTATAAAGCTATTATTTTATAAAATATCCTCGTGATTAATACATTTTGTTATATATGTTTTATCGTCATGTCCAATGAGTTTTCCTCGGTAGTGTTGTGGCTCATTAATGCCTGTTAGTAGTATAATGTTTTCTTTTTTATTAACTTTATTTATTATTTTCTCTATTGCTTCTTTTCGAGATTTGCCTATAATGAGATTATTTAAATCGTATGTTTTGGGTAAATTTTTAATCATTGTATCGATAATTAAATTTTCATTTTCATATCCAACTTGCTCAGAAGCTAATACTACTTGATCGATATACTTTGGAATGAGTTTCATAGTGGATTCTATTTTATCGTAGCCACTTAATCCGACTCCTGTAATCATAACTGTAAGTTGTTTATCTATATTTGAAGCGTATCTTAAGGCGTCTTCAATGGATTCTTTAATTGCTAATGGTGTATGCGTGTATGCGCGAAATCTAATATGAATTGATAGTCGTTTATTTCAAACGTTCCAAATCGATGTGCTGGGGGTTTCATCGTTTCAACTGCTTTTAATATATCTATAATATTATAGTTTAATTTGTGTAACGCAAATATGCTAGTCGCTAGATTAATATAGTTATGTGTTCCATTGAATAGGACATCTAATTTATAAACTTCTTTACCAATTGATATATATAGTTTATTATTTTTCAATTCATATTTATAATAGGTATCGTTATTATTAGAAAAATGATATTTGTCATTACATATTTTTAAATATTCTTTAGTATCATAATTCACCATGCTTCTCTTACTTAATTGATCTAGCTTTAGTTTTGATTCTAAATAGTTCTCTATTGTGTGATGATATTCTAGATGTTCAGAACTAAAGTTTGTAAATACAGCTATTTCATTTTGAATAAAATCTACTCTTCTTTGATCTAGAGCGATAGATGTTGCTTCATATACAATATAATCATAATCTCGTTCAGCGAAATACTTTATGATTTCGGCAAATTCAAAGTGCATAGGTGTTGTAGGAGTTGAATGTAAAAATTCTATTTTATTATAGTCATCATCGTAAACGCCTAACGTACCAATGGTAGCTACTTTTACATCCATTTTTGATAATAGCTTACATATCATATGGCTTGTAGTGGTCTTTCCATTAGTACCCGTAACTGCTATAAACTTTAATTGTTCTATATATTTGTCGTAGAATAAGTGGACAAGTTTAATTGCGACTGATTCATAATTATCTATATACACAACATAGACATTCCCTTTAATATCATCCAAACTATTTAATGGCATATTCGTGATGATTAACACTGGGTTTTTCTTAACCGCTTCTATTGCATATTTTTTTGAATGCTTTGATGATTTCAAAATAAAAATTGATGAGTCTTGAATATCTTGATACATAGATGTTACATCTGAACAATCTTTATTAAAATTAACTTTGTAACTATGATCATCAAATATGATATCTCTTTTTATTTTTGATAATACATTTGTAATTTCCATATTTTTCTCCCTTTAATGAATGATTCAGTCTTATCCATGTAAAAGAAAACTATATCCCCATGGGAAATAGTTTCCTCTTAAATCATTAATTGCTAATTATTTTTGTGCACCTGTATCTGGCATTTCTTTTGGCATATCCATTTCAAAATCTGATTTGTTCTGCATTACAATTGCGTTACTTAAGCCTTTAGCTGGCATAAACATATGAGCGTATGCTTCTCTTACTTTCATAGTAGATGTTTTATAATCGCCTTTTGTATATGCATCAAAAGAAGCTAGTAATTGATCTACGTGCATACCTAAACCGTCAGCTAATTCATTACTTTTCAGTTGATTATCTGTAGCTTTAGATAAGAATGCTCCAAACTCTTTACTGTAATTATCTAAATTGCTTTTCGCTTCTTGTTTAGCATCTTTATCGTTATTTTTAGAAGCTTCTACATAATCTACAAAGTAACCAATGTGTTCAGACCACATTTTTTCAAATTCCATTCCTGCGTCTTTACCATATGCGTCTTCTATTGCTTTTGATAAGTCTTTCGTATTCATTTCTAGCGCTTTTACAAAGGCTTTATAATTTTCAGAACCATCATATCCATTTTGCATTGCATCAGCTGCTAGTGCTGCATGCTCACTCATGAGATAATTTAAATCTGATCTTAAGTCTGCTGCTTTAGTAGTTGCACTTGTATGATGATAGTCTTCTGGGAACTGTTTAGTAATTGCGTCCGATAAGCCTTTACTCACCATATACATATGATGAATGGATTCTCTTTCATATTTATAAGCTTTGTCGTAGTCTCCATTTACCGATGCGTCAAATGCACTAACTAATTGGTTAACATGCATTTGTAAACCGTCTGATAATCCTTTAGCTTCTAATTTTTCATCAGTGGCTGTAGCCATAAATTGTGAGAACGTATCTCTATAATTATCTAAGTTATTCAACGCTTCTTGTCGTCCTTTTTCATCATTGTTGTTTGTAGCATTCACGTAATCTACAAAGTAACCAATATGTTCAGACCACATTTTTTCAAATTCCATTCCTGCGTCTTTACCGTATACATCCCCAATAGCTTTAGATAACTCTTTCGTATTCATATTTAGTGATTTTACTGATTCATCAAAGTCTTTAGAGCCTTCTGCACCTTTTCTCATTGTATCCGCTGCTAAATACGCGTGTTCACTTAGTAACATGTCTAAATTACTTCTTAACTCAACCGCTTTGCTATCTGTTTTTGTAACCGATTCATGCGATGCGTCGTGTGCTTGTGCTACTTGTGACATACCTCCGCCCGTCCCTAACAATGAAACCGATAATGACATAGCTAATACTTTCTGTGAAATATTCATCAAATCACTCCTTTATTTTTTTGTTCATAAGGTATACGTAACAAATAAAAAAAGAGATCACATTATTTAATGTAATCTCTAAAAAATTTTAAACTTTTTCACTCGCCATAATAATATCCCTTCAGGAGCTTGGTTATTAGGTGATGGTTCGAGTGTAATCGCTATTTTATCTTGTTTGTCTAATTCAATATCGCTTAGGTCAAAGACAACCATTCCGGAATCTTTGCTAGAAACAAATGTACCTGCACGGTATGGCTTTTCTCCTTTGAGTATCCACACTTGGTATGCTTGATTACCTTTTGTTTCTTGTAAACCGTTTGCTTGTACAACTAATTGCTTCTCATTATTACTCTTTGCTACAAAAGCTTCTCCTTGAACTTTATCTTGTTCGGTAGATTTTAATTTTATAACTTGTGCATCATCTTTATTGATTAATTTATTATCTTTCGGTTTCTTTTCTTTGTCTTGTGTATTAAATTGATAAACATTTCCTATCAAAGATATAAATAAAAGTGCAGCCATACTTACAAATGCTATATTTCTAATTATATTATTTTTTCGTTTTATAGGTTTTTGTTTCTTTTCAATAAACGATCTACTTTTTTCTTGGTGTGACGATTCTTCTTCTTTATTGTCTTCATTTAATATATTATTCATTATTCTGCTCTTCATCTCTTTAGGAGGAGTTACACGTTCAACATGATAAGGAAGAGACTCATTTAATATATTTAAATCGTTTAGTTCATCTTGACATGCTTTACACGTTTTTAGATGTTCTTCGAATTCTTGCTTTTCTTCTTCAGCTAGTCGGCCATTAAAATATTCATATATTTTTTCACATTCCATATTAATTCATCTCTCCCTTCTTATTATTTTTGAATTTATGTTTTAAATGTTGAATGGATAACCTCAGTCTACTTTTGACTGTTCCTAGAGGTATTTCAAGTGTTTTCGATATTTCTTTGTGATTACAACCTTTAAAATAAATATAGAATTATTTGTTGTTTTTCATCTAATTCATCTATACATTCTTTAATTTGTTCAGATTGTTCTTTCGTTATTAATTCGGATTCTGGTACATTATCAGCTTTTAAATTATCTCTTTCTTCATCATATTCATATGCTGACATTTTGGTTCTTCAAATATAATCAATTGCTAGATTTCTTGAAATTGTAATAAGCCATGTTGACATTTTCCCCTTGCTACTATCAAATCTTGCTTTTTGATTCCAAATTTTCATAAATACATCTTGAAGCACTTCTTCACTTGATTGCTTATCTTGTGTTATTTTATAAATAAAATTATACAATAAAGACTCATAGCGATCGTATAATATTTCTAAACTATTCGCGTCTTTATCTATAATTTTACCGTACACTTCTACATCCGACTCTTCCATTGTCACACCCCTGACACTCACCATTATATGAGAGTGAACGTCATATGCAAAATCTCAACCACTTTTTAATTCTGTATACACAACTAATCTATTCGGTGTACTTCCTAATTCGGGGTTATGTTCTCCTTCACAAGTGATTAAATTTAAATGTCTATTACTAAAATATCCAAATATTTTTTCTACTGGTGATTTTTTTAATTCATATAATTCTTTATCATATACTTTAAAAATTAACTTCTTATGATTTTTATCTTCTACCTCAATCTCATCGCCTTTTTTCAATTTATGCAGATCCGTAAAGACACCTGGATTTTGCCTATCATTTACATGACCAGCAATAACCGCATTTCCATTATCTCCAACCTTATAACCTTCTTTAAACCACGCAGGTGTATTGATATCTTTAGGTACTTCCATCTCGCCATCAGAATTAACACCAGTATGTTCTAATTTGTTAGAAATATTTAACCTCGGAATACTAATCTTCACAGGCACACTCTCACTGTCATAACTTTCGAACTTTTTAGGTTTTACCTTAGTAGATTTCTCACTCTTTAAATTGCTATCTTTGTTTTTATTTACATCGCTATCTGTGTCATTAACATTCATACATCCACTTGTAAATATCGCTAAAATAAGTATTATTATTATTTTCTTCAAATCACTCACACCCTTTATAGGGTATACGCATTAATTCTTTTAAGGGATCACATAAACACTAAGTGATTGCGACTTTTTTGTGACAAGTTTTCTCAAAACATTCATATATAATACTTCATGATAATTAAAATTTATAGTCACTATTAATATTTAAATAAGCATAAAATAGTCCTATAATCACTGGAATCTTACTTAACTCTTCGCTTTGATATAATAGTCCTCCTGTAAATAATACAGTGTTATAAACTACATGCTCATATGACATAAAAGCAAAGAGTGACACACCAAACATAAGCACAAACATTTTAGCTAAAATATCTTTTATTTGCATTGCGATAACCAATGAAATATTAATAAAGAAATTTGCAAAAATACCTTTAACTAATATAGCTGTAAAGCCTGCAGTTAATGTTTTATGAGCAATAATATTATCTAGTTGAATTAGCATTTCTGGAGTCATTACATCCGATAAATAAAACAATACAAAAAATATAAAACCACCTAAAAAGTTTCCTAAAAAGCAAAGAGTAAATATTTTCATAACTCGAATAGGGTTTGTAATGCGATAGTATAAACCAACAGTAAAATACATAAAATTACTGGTAAGAAGCTCAGAGTTAGTAAACAGTATAAGAACTAAAGCAAAACTAAAACAAATGGACGCAATTAAATTAATTAGACCACCAGCAATTTGTCCATCTAATGATGCTCTTATCATTAAAACAAATACGGTAATCAACCCTAAAATAAACCCCGACATAGTAGCTCTTAGTATATATCTTTTTCTATAAAAACTTTGCAAAATATCTTTTGTTTTTATTGTATCCACAACATCGTCTATAAACTGATTCCCATAAAATACTTTATTATTGCTATTAATATCATTCAACTTTATAACCTCACTTCTTAATATACAAACTAGATTATGATTTAATAACAACTAATTGTGAAGTATTTCACAATATGTTTTTTAAATAAAATAACTTATTAAATGGCGTAATACTAGGTTATGCAATCAAATAAAAAAATAAATTCTCCTAATCCATTAATTAGAAATTATTACGGATTAGGAGAATTATTTTGAGCGGGGAATTATATGTTCCAATTTCTTTTCTATATATTCACACTTACAATACGCCTGAACGTTGAAAATGCTTTTTCAATATTTGTTTTGCGATAAAGCCTCCTGCTATTGCACCAAGGATACATAAGATGAAAATTACTGGAAGAACTTGATATGTAAATACTGAATCAAATGCTTTGGCATAATCTTCACCATGGTTTTGTTTCATGTTGCTAAAATATTTATCTCTCATAATATAAAATGGTAATAACCCTCCTGTTGTCCAAATTGAAAAGACAACATATCCTGTTATTATCCAAAACCATTGTTTATATTTACCGACATTCATAATTAAGTCACCAATAATTATAAGCGGAATAGCGATGACCATTGATGGCCATGGGTGCCCCATGATAGCCATAATCACGTTCACGATAATACCGCAAAGTGATAACACACCGAATTTTTGTGTTTTAGCAACTAATAATAAAACGGGTACCGCTCCAAAAAAAGCGATAAGTACTGGTAAAGCTATCATCATAACAGGTACCGCTCCTGTCATACCT
The DNA here is from genome assembly GCF_002902755.1 of Mammaliicoccus lentus. Lineage (GTDB taxonomy): Bacteria > Bacillota > Bacilli > Staphylococcales > Staphylococcaceae > Mammaliicoccus > Mammaliicoccus lentus. The sequence goes on from NZ_PPRS01000036.1 coordinate 12,358, forward strand.
ACTATAAATACTATAACGAAATATAATGCTGTAAATAAACCAATGTTAATTAAATCTTGTACGCCAATTTTTTTAGTTTCCAAAATTGTACCTCCTATTTTTACCTTATTTATGTAAACTCAAAAAATTGTTTCAATCTCGGAAGTGTCTCTTCAGTTAATGTATATTGCTCTGCTACTTGGCCATTATCAATCCTTAAAATGTCATCTGCACTTTCAAGAATCAACTCATAATCATGCGTAATTAATAAGACTGTTCTTCCTTTATTGGTTAGCTCTTTCAATGTTTGTGCTACATCTTGCATATGCTTTCCGTCTAAACCACTAGTTGGTTCATCAAATATAAGTATTTCTCGCTCAGTTACTACTCCGCTAGCAATAGCTAATCTTTGTTTTTCGCCACCTGATAATGCTAGTGGATGTCGTTCTCGATCTTTGGCAATATCAAAGGTTGTGAGTTGTGTTTTGATTTCTGCATCACTTAGCGTCTTATTACTAATAAGCAATTCATTTTCAACACTTTCAGCAAACAGCTGACAATTCACATCTTGAAATACCATGTAAACTTTTTCTATACGTCCTTTATTTTTATATGTTTTATCATGATGTTTAATTTCACCTTTAAATTTACGCTCAATACCTGATAAACATCTTGCTAATGTAGACTTGCCAGCACCATTACGACCGATAATAGCTGTGATTTGTCCTTCTTTTAAATCTAGACAATCTATATCTAAAGATAATGGTGCTTTACGATGATAGCGAAACTGAAAATGGCGTAATGAAATATAACTTTGATTGTGATCTGTTAATGAACGATGTTGTTGCGTTAATTCATTTAAATGTGTCGCACGTAATCCTAGTTGTTGTATTTGTTCATTACGCATTGCCGAAAATTCATCACATGAATAGATGTTCTCTATTGTTCCGTTATTAAGTACAACAAAACGGTCAACAATACCCAATAAATAATACAATCGGTGTTCTGCGATGACGACTGTCTTTCCAGCAACCTTCCACTTATCAATCATTTTTCTTAATTTAGAAACCGTTATAAAATCCAAGTTAGATGAAGGCTCATCTAACACTATGAGATCATGCTGACATACAGTCACGCCTATACAAGCAATCAGCTGTTTCTCCCCACCAGAGAGGTTGAAAATATCACGGTCTAATAGCCTTTGAAGGTGAAACGATTCCGTAACATCTTGAATACGTTGTTTAATTTTTGAAGAGGGCATCTCATAATTTTCAGCTTCAAACGCAAGTTCACTTGTCGTGTTTAAACAGAAAAATTGTGACCTTGGGTTTTGAAAGACTGAACCACTATGACGAGCAATATCGTAAATGGTTTCTTCTTGAATATTGTCGCCATTAATAAGTGCTTCACCATCTATCTCACCCTTAAAGAAATGAGGTATTAAACCATTAAATAAACGTGTGACCGTAGTCTTACCGCAACCTGAAGGGCCTGTTAAACAGACAACTTCACCTTTTTTAATGTTTAAATTAATATCCCGGATACCTTGATCACCATTTTCATAAGTAAATGAAATGTTTTTTAATTGGATCATATGTATAACCTCACAATAGATAATAAAAAATTGTTAAAACGACTGCTAAAACTAGTATAGATACGTCATACCATTTGAGCCTTAACTGTATAATTGCCGTTTTCGGACGTGTAATATTTAACCCTCTGGTCACCGAAGCAATCGTAAGCTCATCAGCAATTTTAATCACACTGTTTAATACAGGAACTATTCTATACTCTATGTATGTGATCGGCCTATCGAGTGTGTTGCGCAAAGATATGTTACGCATTCTCATCGCATCATCAATATATGAAGACTCTTCTTTAATAGTAGGCAAAAAGCGAAACATGACAGCAATAGGGATTGTTATTTTGCGTGAACATTTAAGCCTCTCAAGACCTTCGATTAATTCTTCTACTTGCGTCGTGTTTAAAAAATAATACCCCATCACAACAGTTGGCATAAAACGTGTAACAATACCTGCTGGAACAAAAATTAATATATCGTATAACTGACTTTCTCCTCTTATAAGAAAAGCTTCGGCATACCACCCTAAAAATATAATTAAGCAAAACACAGTACCTTTAACAATTTCTTTATTAGCTACAACTAACAAACTAGGAATAAGCAAGATAACTAATCTCGCATAGATACTGTTTCCCGTAATGTTTCCTGTAATCGCAATAAAAGATATAATAATCATTAAAAAAAGTTTGGTACGAGGGTCTACTGTAAAGAAAACTCGTTTTTTGTTCATTTATATCATCACCGCACGTATAAAATATATTGCAATAAGTAGTTAACCCACCCATAAAATCATCCATAATCTAAGACAAAATAAAAAAATAATTTACATCTTAATAAATCGTAATCATTACGTTTTATATTATCACGATAATTACTAGTAATGTCAAGGTCATTAGTAAATTAATGGTTATCTCCACTTATTTGCTTAAATGAGTATTAGAATTTAAAATTGAATTAAGTATAAGAAATGAATTCAAAAAATTTCTGTTTGAATTCAAATTTTTAATGGAGTGATATAAGTATGAATCGTAATATTGAACAATTAAAAGACATCATTGATGCTTCTAACAAAATTACATTTTTTACAGGCGCGGGTATATCTGTAGCAAGTGGTATTCCTGACTTTCGTTCTATAGGCGGTTTATACGACGAAATTTCAGAAAAAGGTTACTCACCTGAATATTTATTAAGTGATGATTATTTAAAAAATAATCCAGAGGGTTTTATTAATTTTTGCCATCAGTACTTACTATTTGCTGATAAAAAACCTAATATCGTTCATGATTGGATAGCACAACTTGAAGAAGATGGTCGTTCATTAGGTGTGATAACTCAAAATATTGATGGTCTTCATTCGGATGCTGGTAGTGTAAATACAGACGAACTACACGGTACTTTAAACCTGTTTTATTGTACGCAATGCGACCAACAATATTCGAAAGCTCATGTTATAGATAATGATTTACGACATTGTGAAAATTGTGGCAGCCCAATTAGACCTGACATTGTTCTTTATGGGGAAATGTTAGACCAAGGCACTATATTTAATGCACTTCATAAAATAAAAGAAGCAGACACGTTAGTCGTCTTAGGTTCTTCACTCGTCGTTCAACCAGCAGCAGGACTTATTTCGAATTTTGAAGGACAAAACCTTATCATTATTAATAAAGAGGCTACCCCTTATGATAGCGACGCCAATTTAGTTATTAATGAAGACATGGTATCAGTCATTAAAAAACTTAAAAATATAGAGTAAATCATATAGTATGATTTATAATTAATATTTCAATACAAAAATTCCTTATCAATAATTGATAAGGAATTTTTTCGTGTATTAGTTCTATAATCTACTATTCATCAGTTCTATATATTAATTTTGAATATTATAAAAAAAGTAATCATATTATATAATTATTACACTTTATTAACTCGAAGGAACAAAGCAATTACAAGTGTTTATTTCACTCTATACCCATGATAAATTTGTATCAGTTATTTTAAGAAAGGGAAGGTTTAAACATAATGAAGAAATTATTAACAAGCTCTATAGCAACTATAGGGATACTAACAATGGGAATATCACAATATGAAGCAGATGCAGCAGAGCAAGATACCGCATCTAATCAAGCTACATCAGGTTATGAAAATGGAGCTTACTATACAATAGATTCTAACGGGAATTTTCATCACACTTTAGATGGAAATTGGAATCAATCAATGTTCGACAATAAAGAATATCAATCTTATGAAATAGATGAAAATGGTGCTTACCATTATTACTACTTTACTAAAGGCGGACAAAACTACGCACCTAGCCAATCACATAACTCGATTGAAAATAATGGTTACAATGTTGAACAATCAAACGTGAATAATGAAGCGTCAAATAATAATGAAACTTCAAACAATATTACAACTTACCAAGACACAAATGTTAATGAAAATACGAATGCAGAATATAAAGCACCTTCAAATGAAACTGTTTCTTCACTGGAAGATACTCAGTCAAATGCAGCTCAGTCAGAAGACACTAATCAAAATTCTGATCAAGCACAAGTAAATAACAATGAGAATTCAGAGAGTGCAGAAAATGTAACTGAGAGTTCTCAAAAATCTGAAGGCACTGATCAAGCTTCATCAAATTGGTTATCTAAAAATGCTAAACTTCAAGAGTATGGCCAATATCATGGTGGCGGTGCACATTACGGCATAGACTATGACATGGAAGAAAATACACCAGTATACTCACTTGCTGATGGAACAGTTATTCAAAGTGGATGGAGTAACTATGGTGGCGGAAACCAAGTTACAATCCAAGAAAAAGATAGCGATTATTATCAATGGTATATGCATATGAATAAATTAAATGTTGAAAAAGGCGACGAAGTAAAAGCTGGTCAACAAATTGGTGAATCAGGTAGCACTGGTAACTCAACAGCACCTCATTTACACTTCCAACGTATGAAGGGTGGCGTAGGTAACGAATACGCAGTTAACCCAGAATCATATGTTAATGGCAACCAATAAAATATAAATATGAAACTACAAATAAAACTCTTTCAAAGTTATCTACCTTGAAAGAGTTTTTATTTATATTAATATAATTTTATTCGCTACATAATCTTCATTTCTAATTGGTGTATTTGATGTGTAAGCAACGTATTTATTGGAGTTGGTATGCCTAATTCTTCTCCATATGCTGAAATTTGTCCATTAAGATAGTCTATTTCTGTTAATCGACCTTTGTTATAATCTTGATGCATTGATGGATAATGAAGCCCTTGTGTTTCTTTAGGGTAAGCCGCTTCAATTTTATTTAATAGTAATTTACCGTCTAATTCAACATTTCTTGCTCTAGCTACAGACACTATTTCTTCAATCATTGGTATAATCATTTCACGTGAATTTTCATAGCAGCCAAATTCATAAATAGTTTTATCTAATATCGTGCACAGTGGGTTTAACACACTATTCAATGTTGCTTTGGACCATATCGATTTGAAGATATCATCACTTACTCTTGCATTTAAATTTGCATTATTTAGTAACTGAAGTATCGCGTTAGATTGTTCATCGACAATACCGTCTGAACGATGAAAGTCTATATAACCCCCACCTTCTAGCAACAACTGACCGGGACCTCTTAATCCAGCTGTCCACATTACGACAGCAAGATAAACCTGTGACATTGGAACGAATTTTGATAATCTCTCCCCATGACCTAAACCGTTCATCATGCATAATATTGCAGAATCCTTATGAATTGAACCAGCCTCTTTTAAGCGTTGCATCATTTTTTCAGAGTTCATCGCCTTTGTTAAGATGATAATCAGATCAAATGAATCTGATACATCCTTAGACAATACTGCTGGAACATCGACTGTATAAACATCCGTTTCAGTTTTAACCTCAACACCATGTTTGTTAATACGTTGAACATGTTCTTCCCAGTCATCAATTAGTTCCACATCATAACCAGCCTGTTTCAAGGAAACACCGATTCGACCACCCATTGCACCTGCACCAGCTATAGCTATTTTATACATATTGTACACTCCTCATTGCCATTTTAATGATAAACATCCAGAATAAAAGTACTATTCTTAAATGTTATATCAATAAACTATTTTTCTTATATAATATATTTACCCGTTAATTTCATTTTTAATTTCTTTTAAAAAAGAAAACCGAAGCGACACTGAATTATAAAAATAATTAATCCATTATATTTTAATACACACGGTGTAATCGTTTACATTTTTTGTTGACATACTCTTAAATTTGATTTAATTTAGTAAATAGTAATCGATTACTATAAACAGATAGGAGCATGCAATGATAAAAGGACAATGTAATCACCATAAAATTATAGAAACATTAAGTATTAGTGGCCATGGAAATAAGGTACTAATAGCAGATGGCAATTTTCCAATAAAAACAAATTCTAATATTCATGCTGAAAAAGTATATTTAGGCTTCTCTAAAGACTTACCTACCGTTACAGATGTGTTAAAATCAATATTAACAGTTATTAATATCGAAAAAGTAGAAGTCATGGATTCAAGTTTGAAAGTTGAACCTGAAATTTTTGAAGAATTTAAAAATATAACAGGTTTCAAAACATTGGAAAAATATGCTCGACAGGATTTCTATGATATTTGTCAAAGTGAAGATATAACACTTGTTATTAATACTGGAGAGACGAGAACATTTTCAAATATACTACTAACAGTAGGTGTTACATCTTAAAATAATTATGATTAAGTGGTGATTATATATATGAGTTCAAAAAATAAAAAGGGAAATCCTACTATGAAAGATGTTGCGTTATACACTGGTTTTTCAACAGCAACTATATCTAGAGTCTTAAATGATAATTATCCAGTTAGTGCTGAAACTAAAAAGAAAGTCTTAGAAGCTTTCGAACAATTGAATTATGAACCCAATTTAGTTGCTAAAAGCTTAAGGTCTAGGAAGTCAAATCTAGTAGCTATTATAGTAGCAGATATTGAAAATCCTTATTATATGAGAATTGCTAAACAAATTGATAAATATTTATTTAGTAAAGGATATAATCTCATAACTTGTAGTACTGATGAATCATTGGAGAAGGAAGAAGAAATAATAAAAATGTTAATGAGTAAAAATATTGATGCCATTGCAATTTCTCCTTGTGATAGCGAAAGTACTGATTTATCAGAATTAATAAAACAAGGTATTCCTATAACGCTTATTGATAGAAAACTTTATAAATATGATCATTTACCGTATGTAGGAACAGACAATTTTAAGGAAACTTACGCTTTGACAGAACAACTAATTTTAAATGGACATAAAGATATTGGTATTATAACAGGCACTCTAACAACAAGTACTGGTATTGAAAGACTAGAAGGTTTTAAAGCAGCATTGGAACATCATAATATACGATTTAATCATAATTGGTTATATAAAGGTGAGTTTGTTGAAGAAATCGCATATGAATCGATGGTTAAAAAGCTTAATAAAATGAAGGACATACCTTCTGCAATTGTAAGCTGTAATAATGTTATGACAAAAGGTGCTTTAAGGGTTATTGAAAAAAATAACTTAAAAATACCTGAAGATATATCTATCGTTACATATGGTGCTTTAGCAAATAATAATTTATTCGAAGTGAAAATTACTTCGTTAGAACAAGATATTTTGTCTATGGGACAATCTATTGCTACTTCACTTCTCAATCAATTAGAAAATTACAATCTGCCTGAAATAGAAGTTCAAGACAGCGTAATAATCGAAGGAAACTCAGTCTACCAACTGTGTTAGTCAGAAATATGTACATTTAGTTAAGTCGAAATTTTTCGCTAACTAAATGGACATAATTTTTTAGCTAAATAGTAATCGATTACTATATTTTTATTGATATAGGTAAGCGCTTACAAAATAGCTATATAAAAAAAGAGTTTATAGTAATCGATTACTATAAAAGGAGGATTAATATGAAATCAATAGAAATGGTAAATGAAGTGTTTAACTCAGAAATTAAGACAATAGATCATGTAAGAAAAAGTATTAATAACGATTATGAATTGTGCATTAGAGAAATTTTAAATTGCAAGGGAAGAATCATAGTATTAGGTGTAGGAAAATCGGGATTAATAGGTAAAAAAATGGCTGCTACTTTTGCTAGTACTGGTACCCCTTCATTCTTTATTCATTCAACTGAAGCAGTACATGGTGATTTAGGTATGATTTGCGAAGAAGATATAGTCTTAGCTATTTCAAATAGTGGTGAAACAAGCGAAGTAATTAATACCCTACCATCAATCAAAGAGATTGGTGCATCATTAATTTCAATTACAAAATCTAAATCTTCTACATTAGGAAAAGCATCCAATATTGTAATTGAAATACCTATAAAAGCTGAAGCAGATAAATATAACTTAGCACCAACAAATAGTTCCACAGCTACATTAGTAATAGGTGATGCTATAGCCTTAACAGTGTCTCAAATCAAAGGTTTTACAAAAAAAGATTTTGGTAGATACCACCCTGGTGGTGCTCTAGGAAAATCGTTAACAGAGGAAGGCTTTATAAATAAGTAAAGGAGTGCGAATTGATGAAAAAGATATTAGTAATTGGAAGTTTTATGACAGATTTAGTTTTTAAAACATCAAAAATGCCTTCCACTGGTGAAACACTTATTGCTGAGCAATATGAAAAATATACTGGAGGTAAAGGTGCGAATCAAGCAGTTGCAGCCTCAAGATTAGGCGGCAATGTTGAAATGATTGGAAAATTAGGAAATGACGAATTTGGTAAAGAACATATAGAAAAATTGGAAGATGAAAATATAAAGCATCAGTCTATTATGTTTGATAATAACGCAAGAACTGGTGTGGGAAACGTGACGATAGATAAAGATGGTAACAATAAAATATTAGTAGTTCCTGGTGCAAATTTGAAATTAGTAGAAGAAGAGATATTAAACCATGAAAATATCATTAAAAACTCGGATATCATTGTTTTGCAACTAGAAATTCCAATTAACGTAGTTTATAAATGTATTGACTTAGCTTACAAGCATGGAAAAGTAATTATTCTTAACCCCGCACCTGCTCAGGACATAGATAAAGAAATTGCGCATAAAGTTGATTATATCATTCCTAACGAAACCGAAGCAGAAGTGTTAACAAATTATGAAGTGGCAACAATTGAAGATGCGAAATCAGCTGCTCAAATATTACTTGATCAAGGCTATAAACATACAATTATCACATTAGGTAATAAAGGCGCAATATACGCTACAAGAGATAAGTGGAAATACTTTAACGGAATAAATGTAGATGCAGTTGATACAACAGCTGCTGGAGATTCATTTATAGGTACGTTGGCATATGGATTAGCTCAAGATTTTAATATAGAGGAAATTATGTTGATGGCTATTAAAGCTTCTGCTTGTACAGTGAAAAAATTAGGCGCGCAACCATCTTTGCCAAAATGGAGAGACATAAAAAAGTTAGACGAAATTGTTGAATATTAAGGAGTGTTTTTTGTATGAATAACCAAAATATAGAAACAGATAGCAATGGGTTTTTGAATCGAACACCTGTACTTCAATATGTTTTAGTAACTTTACTATTTCCTCTATGGGGCGCAGCAGCTAGTTTAAATGATGTGTTAATTGCTCAATTTAAAACAATATTTGATTTGAGTAATTTTGCTTCTGCTTTTGTTCAAAGTGCTTTTTATGGTGGATACTTTGTATTTGCTTTACCTGCTGCTTTATTAGTAAGAAAGACTAGCTATAGGTTAACTATAGTAGTAGGTTTATTAATGTATATTATTGGATGTGCATTATTCTTTCCAGCATCTCACATGGCAACTTATGGTATGTTTTTGGCAGCATTATTCATTATTGCAATCGGATTAAGTTGTTTAGAAACTTCCGCAAATACGTATAGTGTATTATTAGGTACCAAGGCAACCTCCACTAGACGAATTAATTTAAGCCAAACTTTCTATCCAATTGGAGCCATGACTGGTGCAATTTTAGGGAAATATTTTATTTTCACAGAAGGTGATAGCCTTGAAAAACGTATGTCAACAATGAATGATAATGAAGCAACTCAATTCGGTTTAGATATGTTACAAAGAACCATGACACCTTATTTAATATTAATCGCAATATTAGTTATCGTGATGATTCTTTTTATAGTAATTAAATTCCCTAAGTGTAAACCAGAAAATGGTACAGCTGAAAATGTAAAATTTAGTGAAGCACTTAAACATTTATTCAAATTAAAAGGATTTAGAAAAGGTGTACTGGCACAATTTATTTACATGGGACTACAAACAACGGTTTGGTCCTTTACATTAAGACTTGCTCTAGATGTAAACCCGCATATCAACGAAAGATTTGCTACTAATTTTGTTATATTTAGCTTTATAGCCTTCTTTGTTGGAAGATTTATAGCTACAGCATTACTTGCAAGATTTAAAGCACCTAAAATTCTGCTTGCCTACTCAATAATAGGAGTACTTGTATTGTTATATGCATCATTCATACCAAATACCTCAGCTGTATTTGCTGCAGTATTTGTGAGTGTTTTATTTGGACCTTGTTGGCCAACTATATACGATAAAACATTAGAAAAAGTAGTAAATCCTAAATATGTTGAGTTTGGCGGAGCTGTACTTATAATGTCCATAATTGGAGGGGCAGTAATGCCTGCTATTCAAGGCTTAACAGCTGATTTACTTGGATCAATGCAATTATCATTTATTGTACCTACATTATGCTTCGCTTTTATTGCTTACTACTTTTACAGTGAGAATAAATTACAACAATAATAAGCACATTAGATAGCGATTCTAAAATCGCTATCTTTTATATTTATCCATAAACCACATTTTTTAAAATTAAAAAGAGAATATATTTATAAAGAACATAGACTACAATGAGAGTAGCCCATATAATTTCAATAATTGATATGACATTGACTAAATTCGTAATTGTATCGTTTAAATTGAGATTTTGATTCACATTATAAAGTGATGCTGCAGTTGTCACCCATGGGAACGTCAGTGCTGAAAAGGAGACTTTAAATCCTTCTTTCATGATTTTAGGTAAAAATATTAAAGTAAATAAGAATAATAATTGCGAAAGTACTAAAAATGCCGATACATAAGCAACTGAGTAACTTGAATGATTTAAAATATAACTATTTAAGCAAAGAGCTGCCGGTGCACTCATAATAATTACCATTGGAAACTGTTCCTGATTATATGTTTGCCATGCTTTAGTAAATAATACATATCCAAGTATTATTATTAAAAATATTGATCCAAGAATAATCGCTATGTTACCTATACTAGTATTGAATGCAGACGATGTTTCACCAATAACGCCTATTCCAACAAACATCACAAACCAACTCGTATTTGGCCAAGACTTATAATTTCTAAATGCGTAAAATCCAATAAATATTATTATAAAACTCATATGTAATAAGATAGATACATACCAAATAACATTTAAAATATATGCGCCCACTAAAAATTGAGTTTTAACAATAGACACCAATATCATTAACGTCATAGGTAGCGCTGGAAGAATAGCAAATGTATTTATATTTTTAAGTTCTTTTAAAAACATGGTTGGATAAACAATCCATTTTAAAGTGACAATTAAAAGTATTGCACAGGAAATAATAAAGAAAGACAAGCCAAATAACGTTAAGTTTAAATTATAAAATAAATTACTTAACGCCATAACACCTAAAGCCAATCCACATATTGCGATTGGGGTTCTTTTCAACCCTGTTTTTAACATGTTCAATACCCTCTCATAGATAAATTCATAAAATTATATTTTACCATATCTTTATATAACTGTTTGCTAACATAGACAAACAAACGCACCTTTTACATCACATTAAAAGGCGCATTATGCTTATCTGTACATTTCTATACAAATTCGATTATATTTTATAAGGCGTTCTTATATGAATAATAATGAGTATAATTTTAGGAATTCTTGCAATTAAGTTTTTCTCTAATACATTCTAACTTCTTACCTTTTAATTTAATTTTAGCTTTTCTATTAATTTCACAATATAACTTTTGAGACTGCTCATCTGTTAATTCAAAAGCTTTATAAGAAGTACCTTTTTTATCAGGAAGTCGCGTGACATCAAAATTTACAACTTCCTTTAATAATTCAGTTATATCTGTTAAATTCCCACAAGCATCTTGCGGTTGAAAACTAAGGTTCTCATCAGCTTTTAAAGTTATTCTTCTACGTTTATAATTTGCTTTCCAAACATGGTCACCCTTCTCAACCCATGAATAATGATCTCTAAATGCGTTCTTCTTACCTTCAACAATATCATCGGTTATTCTTAAAAATTGATTATTGGCAATAGCGTTACTCTGTTCCTCTATACTCTTATACCAAAAACAACATTTTTTGACTTTAAAAACCAAATCACATATATATCTGTAACGATTTACTTTTTCATCTTCAATTATTGATATCCAAAAAATCACGTCTTGGTCTGTTCTTTTGTTATAAGAGTAATCAGTTATTTTACAAAAACTATGTAAAAAATTTTCATTCCAAATATAAGGGTCTTGATTACCATTGAAATCATCATAATAAATATTAATACATCCATGTTTACAACATTTTCTTTCAGGATGAAAAAATAGATAACTTGCCATAATTCCCCCTCACTTTCTCTATATACTAGCTCAGAATAGTTATCTTTTTCTATTATTTTAACAATATTCTGACAAAATTCCACAAAGCTAGAGGAAATATTTTATAGGATAATCTTAACAATATAAACAACAGTTATTAACTATGTGTTTTAACATTACTCAACCCTAATTTTTCTCGTAATGTGCCTTCGTTATAGTCTGTTTGAACTAAGCCTCTTTCTTTTAATATCGGCACGACTTTATTAACGAATAATTCAAATTGTGTAGGATTTAATGGAGGCATTATATTGAAGCCATCCGCTGCGCCACGTTTAAACCATTCTTCCATTCTATCGGCTACATCTTCGGGTGCTCCCACTATAATATGGTGACCTCTCGCACCGGCTACATGTTTCATTACATCTTCTAATGTTGAATTGTTTCTCTTAGCTGTTTCTTTAATAAGGTCGACACGACTTTGTATATTATTACCTTTATCGACTTCAACATCTTCAAATGGCGTATTTAAGTCATAACCACTTAAATCTGTATCACCTAAATAAGAAGATAATAATTCTAATCCCATTTCTGGGTCGATTAAATCTTGTAATTCTTTATAGTTAGCTTGTGCTTCTTCGCGAGTTTCTCCGATAAACGGGAATATACCTGGCATAATAACAACTTCTTGCTCTGGGCCACGCTTTTCTTTAACTTGTCTTCTCAATTTTTGAGCAAAATTAATAGCTGCATCGATATCATTTTGTGCAGTAAATATAACTTCTGCATGCTTTGACGCAAAATCAGTACCCTTTTTAGAAGAACCAGCTTGAACTAGTAAGGGATAACCTTGTGGTGATTGATCAATGTTTAAAGGCCCTTTAACGTTATAAAAATCACCTTCATAATTAATTGGTTCTGGTTGTTGATTCTTTAAAAATTTACCTGCCTTATGGATACTTTGAGAATCTACATCTCGCCAAGAGTTCCATAACTTTTTCGATATTTCTACAAATTCATTCGCTTGATCATACCTTAAATCATGATCAACATTATTTACGCCACTAAAATTTTTAGCAGTATCATTAATACCAGAGGTCACGATATTCCATCCAGCTCTACCATCGCTGTAATGATCTAATGAAGAAAAGATTCTAGATAAGTTAAATGGTTCTGAATATGTAGTGGACCCTGTAATAATAAGGCCAAGATGCTTTGTTTCCATAGCTATTATAGACATTAAAGAAATAGGTTCGAACATTGTAAACATATCTGGGTGTGTTTTCTTATCGACATATAGACTATCCGAAACAAATAGAAAATCAAACTTTGCTTGTTCTAAAGACTTTGCTTGTTCAATCGTTTTCTTTAAATTCATACCACCACGCTCTACTGACTCTGGATGTCTACTACTTGCAACATGATGACCAAAACCAGTTAAAAAATATCCTAATTTCATTCTTTCCATCTTTGACCCTCCATAATTTACTATTCCGATTGATTTAATATGATTTATGTTACCATTGTATTTTTATAGAGTCAATTTACATTTTTAAAATTTAATTATTGAAAAACAAAAAAATCCACCAACACTTGTGTTGGCGGATTTTATTAGCATATTTGTATTCAATTAATTTTTCTTTTAAGACCATCCGATTAATTGAGAGAATACTAATGAAATAATTGAAATTACACCCCCGAGAATACAAATACTAATTTAATACATGCATCTAATATTCTTCCGAAGAAAATAAATAACTTTATCATAATATCTGAGAAGAAGTATAATCCTATTGCTGTAACAACTACAAAGATAATAAGTGGCAGTAAATTCGTAAATATTGTAGTCATACTTATTTGAAATAAATGCGTTGGGTCACTAGTTGTATCAATCGTAGTTCTTATTTTCGTATTGCTAAATAGAATTATTACCGTGGAAATAAATACACCGAACGGTATTGCTAACAAACCAGATAATATACCTAAAGCCATATATTTATGATCTCGTTTATCAAGCATTGGCAAACCAAGTGGTATAGTAAACACTATTGTTGCCCCTGCCATCAGCCCAACAATCATCGCCATTATCCAACCTTCGTAGCTCGCCTTTAATACATCTGCCAGTTGATATCCTCCCATATCCGTTGCAAGTATAGAAGTGGCTGCAATTGCAGGATCTGCACCTATCTTATCAAACATAGGTCCAAAAAATTTCTCAATAAACTTTGAAATGAAGGGAATAGATGCCATAATTCCTGCTGAATTTGCAAAAATTGGACCAATTGTATATATCCCTTCCATAAATTCTTTACCAATACCTTCGTTTGCATTTCAAATTGCACCAAACGCACCTAATACTGCACATAACATAATAATATAAATAATAATTGTACCTATATGCTCCATATTAAATCCCCCTTATTTTAAATCTAAAAATGCAAAAAGGTGCCCATTTGATTAATTCAAATAAGCACCTTTGCTTGGTTGTATTCACTTTTAACATATTACCCTAATTCATTGATAATCTCTGTAGCTTCTATTTCAATTGCGATTTGCTTATCCATACTCTTTCGCCGAAGTTTTTGATAAGCCGCTTCTTCTGATAAATTCAGTTGCTCCATCAGAATACCTTTTGCTTTTTCAACAAGTTTACGATTATTCATTTGTTTTTTCGTATTATCCACTTCTATTCTTAGTTGATTCAAGCTGTTAGATTGCGACAGTGCAATTTCAACAGCTGGCAACAGTTGCGCTTCTGAAATTGGTTTTACAATATATCCTACAATATTAGTTTGTTTAGCTTCTTCTACGTATTCACAATGACTATAAGCAGTTAGTATTAATATTGGAATATCATATTTCTTTGAAATGATTTTACTAGCTTTCAGACCATTTAATTTCGGCATTTTAATATCCATAATGACTAAATCAGGCCGAAATTTATCAACCAACTCTAACGCTTTTTCTCCGTTACCGGCTTCCGCTACTACATCGTATTGAGCTTCTTTAAGCATTTCTATAATATCCATCCTAACGATAGATTCATCTTCAACAACTATAATTGATGTCAATTCAATCATCCCCTTTGTATTGAAATTGAACGCGTGCTAAAGTGCCGATATTATTACGCTTAATACTAAATGTGCCTTCTAAATCATTTTCCGTAATAGTTTTTACAATTTTCAGTCCGAAGGAATGGGTAAATTCGCTTTCTGTTATACCTGTATCTTCAACTTCAAGAATATGCGATTGGTTCTGTTGGTCGTACCTTAAATGTACATCAATCTTTCCATCAGTCTGATAATTAAATGCATGGTTTAAACAATTTGTAATAAGTTCATTTGCGATGAGTGCCACTGATACAGCTATATTTGATACAAGATGAATTTGGCCTTCAGTCTTATAATCTATATGTATAACTTTATCTGAAGTCTCATTATAAACAATCATATTTCCTATCTTCTTAACTAGTTTATCAATATTGACTAAATCCGTTGATGATTCATCTAGGATGACTTCATAGACAGAAGCAATACTCATGATTCTATTCAAACTTTCTTGAAAATATTGTTCACTACCATCTGGCAATCCCCTTCTCATTTGTAATCTCAATATACTCGCTACAGTTTGAAGATTATTTTTAACACGATGATGAATTTCACCAATTGCAGCAGATTTGGAAATCAATTCTCGTTCTTTTTCCTTTAAATCCGTTATGTCTTTCATAAGAATAAGATGACCTGTCACAACTCCATCTTCAAGTAATTGAATACATTTAATTTGAAAATAATGATTATGAAGTTCTTTTTCTTCAATTGTAATAATTCGACCATCTGTTAACATACTTTCGACCGTTGGAAAGAGTTCTACAAAACACAAACCAGTTTCACACTTAGTTCCCTTAATATCACTTATCATTTTCTCTCCAGTTAGATTGAAATAACGTATATTCAAATCATTATCCAACTCAAAAAAACTTTCTTCAATCATATCTGGGAAAAAAACCTCATTGTTTTTTGAACGAGAAACAATGTTACTCAATGTACTAGTTGCTTGAGTTAATGCCTTCAAACGATTTTCCTTCATTACTTTACTACTTATATCTTTCTCCATAATCAGTGTGCCAATAATTTCTTCTCCCAACATAATCGGTGTTACACTCTGTTCAACCACTTTACCTTCTTGTGTAACAGCCTTATATTGAGAAAAATCTTTACCTCTTAATACTTCAAAAACGGCTGGTTCAAACTTCTCATAAACATTCTCACCAATAACTGATGTTTGATATAAACTCTTCACATTTTTAGGAATTGCTTCAGCAACAACAACCACTTCATCCTTATTGTCAATCGGACAATCAATAAATACATTTGCACGGTTGAGTTCAGCAACCATTTGAAGTTGATTTGAAAGGTTAATAATCTTATTATAAGCTTCTTCCGACAAAGATGTAAGCGCTTTACTAACTAAGTTGATATTCCCAATAATACACCATCCCCTATAATAACTGTATGAATATTTCGAATATTTTTATATTACTATTATGAAATTGAATTAAAAATATGTCAATTCAAAACTTAGTATGCCAAATTTCTTCAACTGTATTACTAATAGTAATGCTTTTCACTAATTAACCTCACTCTTATAATTAATTTTTAGACCCAACGATTTATACACTCAATTTTTATAGATATATTTGTAATTATGTATATTTGATGTAGAATAAAAGTGAATAATTACACTTGATAATAGCGAATGATAAAGGAGTGGTATTCCCACCTAGCAACTTAAATTGAAAGGGCATTGCATGTGTTTGAACTGGAAAAACGACAAATAAGTAAAGATAGTACTTGTTCAAGGATTTATGCATTTGAATGTTGACTAAGCAGTTATGGTCAAAGGTACTCAAAAATTAAGGAGTGGTTTATTATGCGTAAAGTAGGAAAGTTACTTTCAGCATCTGTCGTTGTATCAACACTTGTCGTAGGTTCTTCAGCAGCATTTATAACGACAAGTGGTCCAGAAGCTCAAGCAGCAGAGCAAGTTCAAAAATGGGGGCATGGTGAAGGAGCAGCAAGCGGTGCAAGTACACAAGGCGCTTCAGAAGAAATGGCACAAACACCTTGGTATAACTATTACGGTTATACAACATATGATCCTTCGTTTACACAAGATTATAATTTTGTACGTGCATTGAAATATGACAATGTTTCAATTGATAACTATAAAGTAGATCCAAAAGCTTATAAAAATCATGACCATAGTATAAAAGTTTATGATACAACTGTAGATTTTAACGATGATAATGAAGTTATTCAAATTAGCTTTAATACTAAACCAAATACGGTAACTAAAGAAACTTTCAAAAAAGCACATGCTTCTAATGATATGGGAGGAGAAGGTGATTCAGGTATCGGAGATGGTACAATGGTATATTATAATACTAATGATGGTTCATATAAGGCTTTCTTTGATGAAAATGATTACTTAACTAAAATAATCATTGGTCAATAGAATGAAATAACAACTATCGAAAGTCGTAATCTTAAAAATGTAGATGACAAAATAGTAAGCACATCACTCTACTGATGAAATTCAGTACACAAAGTGATGTGCTTATTTTATATTATGAATTTGGTTAATGATGATTATTTTAAACTACTATAGTTATGATTCTGTCATTTTAATAATAATTCTACCTACATCGCCATTTGCTAATTGATCAAAGCCTTTATTTATCTCATTAAGTGAAATGACATCACTGATTAATGGATCAACGTTAAGCCGATTACTTTGATACAAACTAACAAACCTAGGTATATCACGATCAGGAACACAACTTCCAACATATGAACCTTTAATCGTTCTTTCTTCAGCTGCTAAAGTTACTTGAGGAATTGATAATTCTGCTTTAGGATCAGGTAAACCTGTTGTAACTGTTGTTCCACCTCGTTTTGTTATTGCATATGCTACTTTCATTGCTGGCACTACACCTGCTGTTTCAAATACATATTCAGCCCCGCCTGTAATATATTGCTTAACTTCTTCTATTACATTTTCATCGCCTGAATTATATACTGCGGTTGCACCTAATTTTTTAGCAATTTCAAATTTATCTTCATTTATATCTAATGCAATAATTTCATTTGCACCGGCCAGTTTTGCACCAATAATAGCATTTAATCCTATTCCTCCAAGTCCTACTACAGCGACATTACTACCTGGTCTAATCTGCGCTGTATTTATAACAGCCCCTATACCTGTAATAACAGCACAACCAAACACAGCTGCACGTTCATAAGGAATATTTGAATCAATTTTTACTATAGAATTTTCTGATACAACAGCATATTCAGAAAATCCAGAAACGCCTAAATGGTGATGGATGACATCATTATCTTTAGATAAACGAAATCCACCTTCTAGCATTTCACCTTTTTCATTTGAAGCAGCACCATTTTCACATAATGCCGGTCGTCCTTCACGACAAGGTATACACTTTCCACAGCTTGGAATAAATGTACAAACAACATGGTCTCCAACTTCAAAATCGGTAACATTTTCACCTAGTTCTATAATCTCTCCTGCCGCTTCATGTCCTAACGCCATAGGCATTGGTCGCGGTCGACTTCCGTTAATCACTGATAAATCAGAATGACATAAACCTGCTGCATGAATTTTAATTAATACTTCATTTTTGTTAGGATTATCAAGGTTTAATGTTTCTATCTTTAAAGGTTCAGCTTTTTCATAAGGACCTTCTACACCCATTTCATATAATACTGCTGCTTTTGTCTTCATTTATATACACACCCTTTATTCATAATAACCATCAGTAGACTTTCTAAAAGTCTCAAATTGATTACCGTCATGACCAAACCAGATTTCTGCGTTTTTTTCTTTTGCGAGTCGCTTAATGTATTCAACTGAGTTTGCCCAACCAATGGAATCATAAATAATACCAGGTGGCTGCAATTTAGGTTCCATACTTTCTCGTGTGTAAATAGCATCAGAAGCTAAGATTAAAGTGCCTAGCTCTTCCGTTTCAATTTCAAGACCAATCATTCCCCAAGCATGGCCACTACCAAAATTCAGTACCTTCACTCCATCTACAAGGTTCAAGTGGTCTTGATCACGTGAAATTGTGTGCCAAGTTAAATCACTTTTAATCCAAGCATCAATATCACTCCAAATATATGCACCTTCTTGTTGGTTACGTGCATAGCACTTCATCGCACCACTGAATTCATCATCATGAACAATAACAGTTGCGTTTGTAAAGTATTCTAAACAACCAGCATGATCTAGATGTAAATGTGAAGCAACTACTATATCTACATCTTTAGGGTCAACGCCCAACTGTTCTAGCCTATTAGGTAAATGACACGAGTCATCTGAAAAATACGGAAAAGCTTTCTGTGTCGCATTAATCCAACGACCCTCTTCACCCATTGAATTAGGATTACAAGCAGTATCAAATAAAATTTTAGCATCCGGATGGTCTATAAAAACTGTATAAATCGGAAATTCATGTAGTTCATTTTCTTTATTAGGATTGTCGAGCGTGGCTTGGTTTGAATTAGCTATCATTAGATTTTTGTCCATTTGCATGCGTCCATTATCCAAAACATAGATTTTCATACGTTCTTTTTTTATATTTACCAATACAATCAACCCCTTTAATTATATGTTACTCCCCATTGTAAACCCTTTCACTTTTGGTGTAAAATTATACCTACCGAATTATATTGTTTCTATATTTTGTATAATTATTTGATTTTTGTTATTCATTCAACATGTTATAATGTTATTATTTTCACGAAGATTACATTTTTAATATAAAGGGGTCTAAAAATGAAAAAATTAATAATATTAAGCGTATTAGTATTGGTATTAAGTGCTTGTAATAATAAAGATTCAAATAATAGTGCAATAGATAAAATCGAGAAAAAATATGATGCAAATGTAGGTATGTATGCTCTTAATACTCAAAACGGTGAAGAATTATCATTTAATGAAGATAAACGCTTTGCTTACGCGTCTACATTAAAAGCTGTAAGTAGTGCCATGTTACTTGAAAAAGTACCCTCTAATAAATTAGATAAAAAAATTCACATAAGTAAGGACGATATTGTTACATATTCACCTGTGTTAGAAAAATATGTCGACAAAGAGATAACTTTAAAGAAACTTATAGAAGCTAACATGTTATATAGTGATAATACTGCTAATAATAAAGTTATTGACGAGCTAGGTGGTTATAAAGAAGTTAAAAAAAGATTAGTAGACTTAGGTGATACAATGACGTATCCATCAAGAAAAGAACCCGATTTGAATTTATATACACCAAAAGACAAACGAGATACAACCACTCCCTTAGCCTTTGGTAAAACATTGAATAAACTTATAATCGACGGCAATCTTAGTAAATCAAATAAAGATTTCTTAATGAACCTAATGTTAAAAAATAAAAGTGGAGATACGTTAATTAAAGATGGAGCACCATCCGACTTTAAAGTTATGGATAAAAGCGGTCAGGCAGTTACGTATGGTTCAAGAAATGATGTTGCTTTTATTTATCCAAAAGGACAAGATAAACCTATAATATTAGTTATATTCACTAATAAAAATAATAAAGACGCTAAACCTAACGATAAAATAGTAAGTGAAGTAGCTGAGGAAGTTTTGAAAAATATTAGTGAATAATTTGAGACCTTAGTAGACAGCATAATAGAAAGCATGAGTAGATTAAAAGTTTAATTATCATTAATATTAATTTTTTAAATAATTAATAGATTATCAACATACTATTCATTTGTAATGTTTTGTATTTTTTATTAATGTTAGGTCTATAACAACTAAGGAGGCAATTTAATGGTTAGTGAATCTGATATTACTTTTTTAGAAAGGTGTGTCGAGTTAGCGGAACAAGCGCTGAATAAGGGAGATGAACCTTTTGGATCTATTATAGTAAGTTCTGAAGGTGACATTTTATTTGAAGATCATAATCGTGTTAGTGGTGGTGATCATACAAGACATCCTGAATTTGAAATAGCAAGATGGGCTGCAAATCATTTATCTCCTGAAGAACGTAAGTCAGCAACTGTTTATACTTCTGGGGAACACTGCCCGATGTGTGCGGCTGCACATGGTTGGGTAGGTCTTGGTAGAATCGTTTATGCAAGTTCTTCAGAACAATTAGGTAAGTGGTTGAGTGAGATGGGGGTACCACAATCACCAGTAAAAAGTCTACCTATTCAACAAATTATAGAAAATGCTGATGTCGATGGCCCAGTTGATGAATTAGCAGAAAAAGTACATGCATTACATTTAAAGTTACACGAAAAAAATTAATATATTCTTAAATAATTCCCCTCAATATTCGAAAGATGTTGAGGGGATTTTTATATTCAAAAAATCTACGTATGTGATTAATCCCCTTCATTTGTGATACACTTCCCCATTATTAATTTCTTTGCTACCGTTAGCCATCCCTTCATTCAGTCTGTGACTGGTCAATATCCTTTTGTGTAAGTTGAAAATTTATGGTAATATCATCATGGATAAATAGACGAGATATTAATAGAAAAGAAGGTTTAAATATATTATGAAAGAAAATTTTTGGAGTGAATTACCACGTCCATTTTTTATTTTGGCACCTATGGAAGACGTTACAGATATCGTCTTTCGTCATGTTGTTAGTGAAGCAGCTAGACCTGATGTGTTTTTCACTGAATTTACGAATACTGATAGCTTTTGTCACCCTGAAGGTATAGATAGCGTTCGCGGACGCTTAACATTTAGTGAAGATGAACAGCCTATAGTTGCTCATATATGGGGAGACAAGCCGGAGCATTTCCGAGAAATGAGTATCGGTATGGCAGAGATGGGCTTTAAAGGTATTGATTTAAATATGGGTTGTCCCGTAGCCAATGTTGCAAAAAAAGGTAAAGGTTCTGGATTGATTCTTCGACCTGAAACCGCAGCTGAAATTATTCAAGCATCTAAAGCAGGTGGTCTACCGGTAAGTGTAAAAACCCGCCTCGGGTATTATGAAATAGATGAGTGGAAAGATTGGTTAAAACACGTCTTCGAACAAGACATTGCAAACTTATCTATCCATCTCCGTACTCGTAAAGAGATGAGTAATGTAGATGCACACTGGGAATTAATCGAAGCAGTCAAAAATTTGCGTGATGAAATCGCACCAAATACATTGCTAACTATTAACGGTGATATTCCAGACAGAAAAACAGGGCTTGAACTTGCAACAAAATATGGCATTGATGGTGTAATGATCGGTAGAGGCATTTTTCATAATCCCTTTGCTTTTGAAAAAGAACCACGCGAACACACGAGTAAAGAACTGTTGGACTTGTTAAGATTACATCTAACATTATTCGACAAATATTCTCAAAAAGAAAATCGACAATTCAAAAGTTTACGCAGATTCTTTAAAATCTATGTACGAGGGATTAGAGGTGCAAGTGAACTGCGACATCAATTGATGAGTACACAATCAACAGACGAAGTTCGTGCATTGCTCGATGAGTTTGAAGCGAAAATAGAGGAAGATATAGAATCTTAAAGCAGCTATGAGCAAGTATCAGGTTTTAACCCTACAATTATAAACTTTATCGCAGATATGTATATAGCCCCTGTTAACATTATTGTTAACAGGGGCTATATTATTAATTATAAATCTTTATATTTAGTATTTGAATCTTTGCTTTTGTTTATTGGGTACTTTTCAACATTTTTCACTAGTTTCTTACGGATAATTTCATTAATATCAAAGTCTAAATTATCTGCCAACATATAACTATAGATTAATACATCTGCTAATTCTTCTGCTAACCTCTCACGCTTAGTATCCACTACCTCTTCAGATGATTTCCACTGAAATAGCTCAAGTAATTCTGCTGCTTCTAAACTAATTGATAAAGATAAATCCTTTTCATTGTGAAATTGTCTCCAATTACGTTCATCTCTAAATTGATTGATTTCTTTTAGTACATCTTTTGTTTTATCCATTTTTATCACCTTTAGACGCTTTTTTAAGCGCTTCTCTTAATTGTTCATCTACTGCATAAATATATAAACCATTTACACCACGTGTAAGTAAAACATTTAATTCATTTTTCAATAGCATTTCCGAAAAATGATGCTTTGAACCATCTTCTAATGTTCTCCGACGTGTAGCCTTTTTATTAGCACTACTATCTTTATCAAAAACAATCCTACCATCTCTATATTTTACAGAAGGTCCAATTATTACTCCAGCATAGTTTAAGTCTAAACCTTGAATTGTGTAAGTTGAGCCTATCTCATTTATTGATTGATCTTGTTCAACCCAAGGCAAGTTCGACTGTTTTTTACTAACTTCCAATTGATAATTCCATGGCATTGAAAAATTGCCAATCTCCACTCTCCAATAGTCCTTATTTTCAGGAGGTTTTTCTTTATATTGCCAATCAAAGGTAGCAAGCATTCTCGATATACCACTTTCTGTATTTTGAGACTTGTCTTTGATAGATTTTTTTAATTCCATTGGTGTATCAAAGATTTTAATTTCATAACCTTTTTTATCAAAAGGAATATTGTTTATTACTTGATCATCAACCAAATTTCTTATCCAATTAATTGTTGCTTCATCACTATTAATGCGCATTTGATTTTTTAATGTAATATGATTATTTTTATTTTTGGCGTAATCAAAATAATAATTTAACTTATCTACTTCCCATATTTGTTCAGTTGTAAGTACTTGTTTTAAGTCAAAAACAATAACTACAACTTTAGCTCTTTCCAATAAATCATTTAAATGATTTTTTCCTTGATAACTCTGTTTACCTTGAGTTAAAAGTAAATGTGCTTCATCTACAATTACAACATCTACTTTTTCATTTGATGAATGACTATTAATAAAGCTAGTTGGTTTACTAACAATTTTATTCTTCTTAGTAGAAATACCCAATTTAGTAACTATTTGATTATAAATTGATACATGCTCATTTTGATTTACTAATAAATGAATATCTAGATTATCATCTAAATCTAAATTGTACTTTCCAATTTCATAAAGCAACGTACTCATTAAAACAGTTTTTCCTGATCCAGCTTCTCCCTCAACAATTATCAATTGTCCTTCTTCATCTAAAATTAGCGACTCTTTAATTTTATCTAATATCTCTTCCTTAGCATTAATTTGCTCTTGAGTTAATTTATGAAAAGGAGATGCTTTAAATATTGCTGAATCTTTAATGATGCTTTCAATTGGAAACAAAGATTTATTTTTATTATTTAATGTTTTCCAAATATCAGAAAAAATTTCATCTAGCTTTTCAGACGTATAGTATTCATTTTGTTGATTTGTTCTACTATTATGAACCCTAGAAATACTATCTACACTTAACAAATACTGCATTAGTCTATTTTCAATATCTAAGGTTAATGACTTATTAAATAATTCATGACCAATCACATACATTGATGAACTGTTTGATTCAGAAAAGCTTTCCCAAAATGGTTTCATTTTTGTATCCGCATTAAGATGTTGTCTAGTTCTATTTCTAATATCTGCTGTTTCTCCAACGTAAACTTCAAAGTTATTTTCACGTTTTTTGTCGTTTATTATGTATACAGTTGGATACCTTAATAAGTATTTTCCATCTGCCGAAGTTTTCCATTTTTGGATTGAATCATTAAGATTTTCCATTGAATATTTCAAATTTTCTATCTTTAACAAGTTTCCCATCTGCATCACCTATTAAATTATTATCTATTAAATTCTATTTTATCAATTTTGTAATAATTTTATATGTTTTTTTAAAATTTAACTTAAGAAACCTCAATTTTTATAATTTAACCTTATTTATTATTAAGGTAATGAAATAAAAAAGGATAAATGAGCAATGTTTTACTCATTTATCCGATATATTTATATGGAAACTAATTTAAATATATTAGTCATATTTTTACTTCGATTTAAATTATCACTATGATAAGTAGATATTGTATATAAACTTTAGAGAAATAACAGTGGCTCTAGACCATGAAATGAATAAACTAAACCTTTCATTAAAAAATATAAGTCGCGTAGATTCTAATTTCTCTGTAAATATTTTAAAAGAAAAAGAAAATAGTATTACACCTCAAAGTTGGATGGAAGGTTGGACAATTGAAGCTGGCATGTTGGCAATGAAATATATATTGGAGTCAGGTCAATCCACCGAAGTTGTCTTGACGGCTAACGATATGATTGCAATTGGCGCCGGACAAGCCATAAAAAGTAGTGAAATAAAGGTGCCAGAACAGCTTCAAATTATTGGAATTAATAACAACGAAATGTCTTCGCTAGTGTCCCCGTCT
This sequence comes from Mammaliicoccus lentus, assembly GCF_002902755.1. Lineage (GTDB taxonomy): Bacteria > Bacillota > Bacilli > Staphylococcales > Staphylococcaceae > Mammaliicoccus > Mammaliicoccus lentus. The sequence continues at coordinate 37,973 of NZ_PPRS01000036.1, forward strand.
ATCTCAAGTATTGATATTCCGAAGACTACCCTAGCAAAAGAAGCAGTTCGCTTAACTAACAAACATATTAAAGGGAATGATACAAACGCTTATCATATCAATATAAATACAGACTATATTAAACGTGAAAGCACACAATTTTAAGCTAGTTTAAGAATTCTAATAATACGTCTTAATTGAGGATGATAAGAAGTAGTATCTCAGTAATATTTGAATTCGACAAATTCACTTTCAAGTAGTGTTACAAGGATCTCATTTACAAATTGGGATATATTACTATCAAGAATTAGCATTGAATTCTCCATTTGTAGCGTAAAAGGTATGAATATAAAAAAAGATGATATAGAGACATTCGATAAGTATGATCAGGTGTTTCACTTATATATTGCACGATTATCTGGCAACAAAGAATTAGAAAGTTTAATTACTAAAATGTGGGATAATTCTTTAACCTTGCGTATTATTGCTGTATAAAACCATAAAAGGATTTTAAGTGCATGCCAAGAACATATAGCAGTATTAGATGCTATACATCAAAGAGATGTAAAAATGGCATCTAAATATATGAATGACCATCTAGAAAACTCTAAAATGGATATTATCAGTAACCATCAATTTCGGTGAAAAATGAGGGCATTCTTAACAAAAATGCCCTCATTTTTATATTTTTGTATAATAAAGATATTCATAGATATAATCTAAAGTTATATAATACCTATTCCTTTCAATTACTAATACATTAAATAATGGATTAATAACATTAAAAAGCATTATATATAAGATGAAGATTTGTATAAAGATAACAAATAATCCGTTTCCTATTCCTAATAACTCATTAAAATGCAGCTTTTCATTTGAGTTATTGAAATAATATGCCAATAAGAAACCATTAGGAATCCAAAATATATATAAAAATAACTTGCCAAATCTTTTTTTGTGCAATTCTGTATTTTGATTGATTTCATTTAATTCTTTTTCAATTTCTTCTTTCAATATGAGTAATTCTCTCTCAGTTGTTATGTTATGTACTTTAAAAACTTCAAATATTTTTTCATTAAACTTATGATTGTCTATATTATTTTTTTTATTAATTTTGACTTTCCTATAAATACAAATACTACTTAATATAGTCGTAAGTAAACATATAATATAGGTTACTATTGAATGATGACCTGTATAAAAATTTATAATATTCACTATAACGGATATTAATAACATAGCAATCAGAAAAATTTCTAAGGCATCTAAATTATATCTGTACTTGTATTTTTGATATATATCTTTGGATACATAAAACAACTTATCACTCAAAACATTACCCCCCATGTGGTATTATAGATTACTATTTGTTTCTAAATACTTCCAAAAATCATTAGTACTTTCCAAATACTTTATATTTATTTCTGATTTATTTTCATTATATAAATCTTCTATATGTAACAATAATTCACTAAACTGGGTGAATTCGTTGATAGCCCATGTTAATCCTTCATACTTTGATAAAAGTTTTCCATATCTTATATAGTAATGTTTTCTACATAAATTCATAATAGCATCTACATTATCAATTAAAGTATCCTCTATACTATCAATAAATTCACTATCTTTAATTTTTGGAAATATATTTTCTACTTTCGGACCTTCTATAACAACAGAATGTGTCCATAAATTCATAATATGACTTGCTAAATCTGGATCATATTTTATTCTTTCAGTTTTAATTTGCCAGAGATTTTCTTCAATTTGACTATACCAATAAGAAGAGTAATGAAATTCATATGAAAAAGGATGTTTTTCAATATTTATGCTATAAATATTTAGAAATGCAATCTCAATACCTTTTTTAGGACATTCCTGGCTATTATTTACAAAAAGGTCTAATAATTGTTCCTTTTCTAAAACTGAAAGTTTATTATTAATCAATACAATTATGTCTATATCTGATTTTTCCCACTTAAATGTACCTTCAGCATAGGAACCATGAATATACATACCAATATACTTAGACTTAACAATTTCTTTGATTTCTTGATTAAGGTAATTAATAATGACTCTTGCTCGTTTCAATATATATCACTCCAATATAACTAGAAAACTTCAAATAATATTATTAAGATGTAGATATTATAAATTTATTAAATAAATTATTTTTCACTCCAAATTCTACTTATCTTAAAACCTCTATCACTTATGTTAACTTTCTGCTTATTAAAGATTTTGCTAAAAACTTACATTTTATGCTATATTAATTATTCATGTTCTTGAAACTTCCATTTTCATTAAATAAATAACTAGATACTTTATCCCCTTCTTCATTAATATAATTATTTAAGCATACACATTCAATAATTGTTTTAACATTTTTCCATAGGTTGACTTGTCCCATTTATTATATATATTGCCACTTGGCGTTGTGATAATAAGTGTTCTTTTTATTTCCTGATTAATTGTAATGATTGTAGACATTTTTATTCTTAGAGATTCTTTATAATTTATTTTAGCTATAAGCTCCTTAAATTGAATAGGATGAATTATATTTCTTTTTATTTCAGAAAAATACTCAAAGTATTGTTTTTGTTGGATATTGCCTTCTTCTAAACAAATGATATATGCTACTTTATCTAATTTAATTACAAAAACATATGTTTGAAAATTATCATAATAATCAAAACCTTCATCACAAATATTAAACTTGAATATCGACCATGGTTTACCTTCATATTTAGTAGGAATTATAATTCCTTGAAGTAAATGATATAACTTTTTATAATTTTTGAGATATTCCTTATTCATTATTGTGTTACTTTCAGGGCTTGATCTATCGTAAGCTAGCTTTAATTCTTTATAAAGTAAGCCATAAAAATTTTAGCTCCCCATAAAAACATAATTTTTTCTTCCTCTTTTTGAAGTTGATTACTGTTTTTTTCTAGCAACTTTTTCATTTTTTCCTCAACTATTGATAGATAGTCTCCATTACATTTATGACAACAAGTATAACTAAAATTTTGTATGGAATTGTAGTGTCATTTACCATTATCTTAACTCTTTCATTATATAAATTATATTTTTTTAACAGCTATTTCGGAAAGATATGTTCCTTTGTAGAATTCTTAACTGTTTTACCGTATAAAAAGCATTCCTTCTCTTCTTCATTACTAATATTCATATTAATATCCTCTTCTTAAATTTTACTAAACAATTGATTTAAGGCTGTAAGTATTTCATTTTGAAATTTATTATCTAAATCTTCAACTTTAGTATATAATTCTTTATTCGTGTTACTTAAATCAATTGTCAGATACTGAGTTTCTTTTCTATTCATACTTTTATAACTATACTCCAATTCGATAACTAATTCATAATTATCAGGTAAAATTATGCACGTCGAAATTTGATTAGGCATATATATTTTATCTATTTGTGCATTAAAAAACTTTTTTAAATAATCTTGATTATCAATCCCTTTTACACTTATTTTATTAATTTCAGCTGGCGAATTACCATAATTTTTAATTACAATTTTTTTGACAAACTTACCAACATAATAACCTTCACAATATATACCGATGTACCCTTTATTTTGTGTGACATATGCTTTTCTTGTGTATATAGCTGTTATAATAGCAGCAATACATGCAAAAACCGCAATTATAATTGAGCATATTGAAATTACTAATTCTCTTTCCATCTCTATACCACCTTTTAAATTTTTCACAATCTGTTTTTACTTTCACTTATGATAACTTTCTGCTTATCGGTAGATGATGCGGTTTTTTCTCATTCCTCAATCCCATAGATCCACAAGAACAAATTACATAGACAATTATATATATAGATGATAATCTATATAACGTAAGGGAGGTATGGCTATGTCTTATCAAGAACTAGCATCAATATTAAAAGTTTTATCTGATCCAAGCAGATTAGAAATAATAGATTTACTTTCATGTGGTGAACTATGTGCTTGTGATTTACTGGAACATTTTCAATTTTCACAGCCAACGCTAAGTCATCATATGAAGTCATTAGTCGATAAGCAATTAGTTCTTTCACGAAAAGAAGGTAATAAACATATGTATCGACTTAATCATGAAATATTAGATGATGTTAATCACAATTTAAATCTTATTAATACATCTAACGAACGATGTGTATGTAAAAGTATGAAACAAGGTGAGTGTTGATGACAATATTAGCAATTGTGATTTTTCTTTTAACTTTAACCTTTGTAATTTGGCAACCAAAAGGTTTAGATATTGGTATTACAGCTTTAATTGGAGCTGTCGTTGCGATTATTACAGGGGTCGTAAGTTTTTCAGATGTAATAGAAGTAACAGGGATTGTTTGGAATGCTACTTTAACCTTTGTAGCTGTTATTCTTATTTCATTAATATTAGATGAAATTGGATTTTTTGAATGGTCCGCGATACATATGGTCAAAGCGTCAAACGGTAACGGCTTAAAAATGTTTGTTTTTATTATGTTATTAGGGTCAGTTGTAGCAGCATTTTTCGCCAATGATGGTGCAGCTTTAATCTTAACGCCCATTGTATTAGCGATGGTAAGGAATCTAGGATTTAATAAAAAAATGATTTTCCCCTTTATTATTGCCTGTGGTTTTATTGCAGATACTACATCACTGCCCTTAATTGTAAGTAACTTAGTGAATATTGTTTCTGCAGATTACTTTGATATTGGATTTGTTGATTATTTTAGTCGAATGATTATTCCTAATATATTCTCTCTGATTGCTAGTATCCTTGTTTTATGGTTATATTTCAGAAAATCTATACCTAAAAGGTTCGATACAGAAAATCTTTCAGACCCTAAAAATGCAATTAAAGACCCTAAATTATTTAAGCTTTCATGGATTGTATTAGCATTACTACTTGTGGGTTATCTTGTTAGTGAGTTTATTCAAATACCTGTGTCAATCATTGCTGGTATTATTGCTCTTATCTTTGTAATATTAGCTCGTAAATCTAAAGCAGTTCATACAAAACAAGTCATTAAAGGAGCACCATGGAATATTGTTGTATTCTCTATTGGTATGTACCTTGTTGTGTTTGGACTAAAAAATGTAGGTATTACAACGATTCTTGGGGATATCCTAACAAATATTTCAAGTTATGGGTTGTTCAGCAGTATTATGGGTATGGGCTTTATAGCTGCTTTCTTATCTTCAATCATGAACAACATGCCAACTGTTTTAATAGATGCAATAGCGATTGGTCAATCCAGTGCTACAGGTATATTAAAAGAAGGTATGATTTATGCGAATGTTATAGGTTCTGATTTAGGACCTAAAATAACACCGATTGGTTCTTTAGCAACATTATTGTGGCTACATGTCTTAACACAAAAAGGTGTGAAGATTTCGTGGGGAACATACTTTAAAACTGGAATTATCATTACTATTCCAGTCCTATTTGTAACACTCTTAGGTTTATACCTTACACTAATCATATTTTAAGAAAAGAGGCTTTAATTATGGATAAGAAAACAATTTATTTTATATGTACAGGAAACTCTTGTCGTAGCCAAATGGCTGAAGGTTGGGGAAAGGAAATATTGGGTGAAGATTGGAATGTCTATTCTGCTGGTATTGACACGCATGGTGTTAATCCTAAAGCAATAGAAGCTATGAAAGAAGTAGATATTGATATATCAAACCATACGTCAGACTTGATTGATAATGATATTTTAAAACAATCAGATTTGGTCGTAACGTTATGTAGTGATGCAGACGATAATTGTCCTATTTTACCACCAAACGTTAAAAAAGAGCATTGGGGTTTTGAGGATCCAGCAGGTAAAGAATGGTCAGAATTTCAACGTGTTAGAGATGAAATTGGCAAAAAAATTAAAGAATTTAATAGCTAAGTAAAAAATTAATCAACTAAATACAAGGAGTTTTTTATGTATAAATATATAAATATATTTTTTGTTGCATTAAAACTTGGATTACTATCATTTGGAGGACCAACTGCCCACTTAGGTTATTTTTATGATGAGTATGTTAAGAAAAGAAAATGGCTTGATGAAAAAGAATACTCAGATTTAGTAGCGCTATGCCAGTTTTTACCTGGACCTGCAAGCAGCCAAGTTGGTATTGGTATAGGAACTATTAGAGGAGGAATTCTGGGAGGAATTATTTCTTTTATTGGTTTTACACTTCCTTCTGTGATTATACTTATGGTTTTTTCAGCATTAATTATTAACAATGATTCTAGTTTAACTTGGATGCAAGGATTAAAACTAGTAGCTGTTGCCATTGTTGCCCAAGCCGTAATAGGTATGGGGAAAAAATTAACTAATACTAAAAGTACCATTACATTGGCATTATTTGTTCTTATATTATCTCTAACAATCGATAATCTTTATATTCAAGTAATCGCATTATCTATTACTGGTATATATGGCCTTATCTTTTTAAAAGAAACCTCTACAGATAAAAATTATTTAAGAGTGAAGACATTTAAATTACCTAAAATGTTAGGTTTTATTTCAATTTCATTATTTTTTTTACTATTAACTGTATTGCCTATAGTTAGTTCTATGACGAATAATTTATGGCTTAGAATGTTCGATAGTTTTTATAGATCTGGTTCTTTAGTGTTTGGAGGTGGTCATGTCGTATTACCTTTATTAGAAAATGAGTTTGTACCACAAGGTTTAATATCACCTGATAGCTTCATAACGGGTTATGCTGCTGCTCAAGCTGTACCTGGACCATTATTTACGTTCGCTTCATATATTGGCATGTCTATAGAAGGTATTGGAGGAGGAATTTTGGCTACTGTCGCTATATTCCTACCAGCATTTCTATTATTATTTGGAGTGTTACCATTTTGGGATAATATTAAATCTAACACTTATGCTGAAGGTTTTTTAAAAGGTATAAGCGCGGGTGTAGTAGGTATTCTTATCGCTGCATTTTATAATCCGATTTGGGCTTCAACTATTAAATCAGAATTAGATTTTGTTCTAGCTAGCTCATTATTCGTATTCCTGGTTTATTATAAATTACCTTCCTGGTCTATTGTGCTAATAGGCATTATAATAGGTATAATGTTTTACTAATCTTTCTCGTTCATAATCAAAGAATAAATTTTATAAGTATAGTTATTAAAGTAACCATTATAAATTAAAATAATTGATTTCGTGTAATTATAGTAGCTTATCTCAATGTAAAAGATAGTAAAAACCATTAATTATGTAGTGAGCCCAAAAAGTAAAACTTATTGGGCTCACTACATTTCCACTAGAAAGGGGTTTATATTAATTTTATAAATCTATTGCTATTATGACTAATTAGGAATCATATCTATATTTCTTTTAAACTTCTATTTATTCTAAATAATCTTGGTGGTATTATAATATCTGATTGTCTTACAATAACAATTTGATAGGATTACTCACTTTTCCACATCTTTAAATTATTTTAATGATTCTGGGAAATCTTGATAGCCTTCTCTAATATTCACGACATTTTCATAGCCTTTGTTTTCTAATATACCCACTGCTATTGAACTTCTAACACCTGACTGACAATGTACATATATTTTATCTTCTTTATTAAATGGAATATTTTCATTTAATAATTTACCATGCGGAATATTGACTGCTTGATCTAAGTGCCCATTATTCCACTCTTCATCATTACGTACGTCAAGTATATATTCTTCTTTACCAGTCATATCAACGCTATGGATGGATTGGGTTAAAATTTCTGATTTTGGTAAACGATAACCTGCTACATTATCAAAGCCAATTAATTGTAAAGTATGTGTTGCTTGCTCAACGGTAGATTTATCACCAATTAAATCTATACTTTTTTCATAGTCTAAATACCAACCGATTTGGTTAATGAAGTTTTTGTTGTATGGAATATTGATTGTTCCTACAGTATGACCGCCATGAAAGGCTTCTTTACTACGAAGATCAAAGGCTATTCTTACATTATCTAAACTAGGGTAAACGTTGTATGGTTGATACATGCTCATACCAAACTGATTAATTTTTTTCATCTGTGCAAAGTGATGGGGTGGCGCTGGTTGATTTGATGTTAATTGTTCAACAAATTTAGATTCATCTGTCACATTAAATGCCCAGTTATTTATTTTTTCGTAACCTAGCGTAGACATTGGTATGGCACCTAATGCTTTACCACATGGACTTCCAGCACCGTGTCCAGGCCATATTTGAATATAATCTGGTAAATCTTTAACACCTTCTATAGATTGATACATCTGTTTTGCGCCAATCTCTGTAGTACCTTCCATTTGTACTGATTTTTCTAGTAAATCAGGTCTACCGATATCACCAACAAAAATAAAGTCACCACTAAATAAACCCATTGGAACACTTGAGCCGCCACCTTCATCCGTGAGTAAGAAACTAATACTCTCAGGGGTATGACCAGGTGTATGCAAGACTTCTAATTTAATATTACCTACTTGAATAATATCTTGATTTTTAACAAAATTTGTATGTTCCGGCATATTTTTATAACTTAATTGATCATCACCTTCGCCAGATACATATATATTGGCATTTAAACGTGCTGCCACGTCTCGAATTCCAGAAGCAAAATCAGCGTGAATATGTGTTTCTGCAGCTTGTGTAATTTTAAAACCTTCGCTATCTGCAACTTCCATATATTTTGTTAAATCACGAACAGGATCAATTATTATTGCCTCTCCTGTACGTTGACAGCCAACTAAATAAGATGCTTGAGATAAATGATTATCGTAAAATTGTTTGAAAAACATGGTAAAACTCCTTTTTTAATAGATTTAATTAGATGAATAAATTATGATTCGCATTTTCCGTATCACCAATATAAGTACCTACGCCACCGTACTCAACTTCGTCTCTGAGCTCTTCTTTCTGAATTCCCATGACATCCATACTCATCGTGCAAGCGATTAATTTGATATCTTGTTCGATAGCTTGATTGATAAGCGATGGTAATGAATCAACATTTTTCTTCTTCATTACGTAGCGCATCATGATATTACCTAAACCAAACATATTCATTTTAGAAAGTGGCATGCGTACAGATGTTTTGGGCAACATCAAATCAAACATTTTTGCAATCCCTTTCTTTTTAATGTTAACTGTTTGCTCTTTTTTCAACGCGTTAAGTCCCCAAAAAGTAAAGAAGATAGTTACATCTCTTCCTGCAGCTCTAGCACCATTTGCAATAATCATTGCTGCCACTGCTTTATCTAACTCGCCACTAAATAGTACAATTGTCGTCCCTTTAGCAGTATGATTAACTTCTAAATCTTTTAGATTTTCTTTTTGAATAATTGCATTAATTCCATTATTACTTTCATCAAGTTTAACTAAAGTATGACCAGTTTGTTTTACCCAGCTTTTAATGTCGCTAAGAAATCCAGGATCTGTGACTGTAACTTCGATTTGGTCACCTACTCCAATATTTTTCACTTCTTTACTGATATTAACAATTGGACCTGGACATTGAAGACCACTATAGTTAAGTTGTTTACGCTCTGTTTTGATTTCTACATTTATATTGTCTTCTTGTGTATAGTGATTATTATTTTGTTCTTCATAAGCATTATAACCACCGTCTAAATTTACAACATCATAGCCTTGTTTAGCTAAATATTCACTTGCTTTGGTGCTTCTATTACCACTTTTACAGTGAATATAATAGGTTTTGTTTTTATCTTTATTGAACGATTCAATCTTATCTACAGGATGTAATGTCGCACCTTTTATATGTGCTAGCTCATATTCCTCTTCTGTTCTGACATCAATTAATTGTCTTTGTCCTGCTAGTTTTTCTAATTCTTTTTTACTTAATTCATTGATATGCTTTTCACTATATTTTTTCATAATGACCTCCTCATAAATACCTGTAGGGGTATGATAAATGAAAAACCAACCTTTGTCAAATACCTGTAGGGGTATTTGACAAAGTTGTTTTAATCATTTATTATGATTTTATTCAATTAACAGTGGAGGAATTAAACATGAATTATGATAAAACAATGATTAATCGTATTAATAGAGTACAAGGACAATTAAATGGTGTTGTAAAAATGATGGAAGAAGGAAAAGATTGTAAAGATGTAATCACTCAAATCAGTGCATCCAAAAGTTCCCTACAGCGTTTAATGGGCATTATTATTAGTGAAAATTTAATAGAATGTGTAAAAGCAGCCGAGCAAAATGGAGAAAACTCTCAAGAGTTAATTAATGAAGCAGTTAACTTATTGGTGAAAAGTAAATAATGGAGATTGTTACAGTTGTTATTATGTTACTCATCGGAGTGTTCGGAGGATTTATATCTGGTTTAGTCGGTATAGGTGGTGCTATTATTATTTATCCAGCTATTTTATTGTTACCACCACTATTTGGGGCTCCTGCATATAGCCCATATATAGCATCGGGACTTACTTCTAGCCAAGTCTTTTTCAGTACTTTAAGTGGTTCATTGAAAGCTCGAAAAAAAGCAGAATTCTCGTCGCAATTAATTATTTACATGGGTGGAGGCATGATTATAGGAAGCATGTTAGGAGCATTTCTAGCAAATTTATTTGATACTACTTTTGTAAATATGACTTATATTATCATTGCCTCACTTGCATTAATTTTAATGTTCATTAAAGTCGAATCTCGTTCAGGCGAACCTGCTTTTAATAAACCCTTACTAGTTATTATAAGTCTTTTCGTTGGTATTATTTCGGGTATAGTAGGCGCAGGAGGTGCCTTTATTATCATTCCTATATTATTAGTTTTATTCAAATTACCAATGAATACGGTGGTTGCTAATAGTATAGTAATTGCGTTTATATCTTCAATTGGTGCCTTTACCATTAAACTTATACAGGGATTTGTTCCTTTTGAAGACGCATTATTTCTAATAATAGGGAGTATTCTCTTTGCTCCCTTAGGTTTGAAATTAAGTAAAAAGATCCCTAACTTCATACAAAAATGGATTATAAGTATTTTAATCATTGTTGCAATTATTCAACTTATCTTTTAATCAATGAAATTTGTCAGGCAACTCCTGATATTTATAATTATACACACCAAAAATTAGGTATTAGTATCACAAAATAGCATTCAATAACTATGGATATCGTAAAGGGATTAGAAAAGAGAAACATAAAATCAATAATAAAGAATTCGATTATTCAAAAGACCTTTGTGACATTGTATCAAAAAAACAAAAAGCCTATCATTTTCTATTTAAATCTTAGTGATAAAGTACAAGAATTAAATCGCTTTACAAGTGTCATGTTTATTATCTTTATATTATTTAACCTAAACTGAAAATCCACCCAATTAATCTTTAAATTGGGTGGATTTTCAGGATTATTTATTATATGGCTCTCCTTATCAATTATTTTGCTAAAAAATGTTATGTTTCTCCGCTACCTTTTTCATCAAGTATTATATTGAAACAACATATCATCATTTGATACTCGTATATATAAGAAATAAATATCAATAAGTACATACTTGCATGAATAAAGTAAACATCATGTATTCCTTTGAAGAACTTATTTGATATGAAATTATTACTATCTTAAACTAATAAATTCAAAAATACGGTAAAGTTAGAATTTGTACTAACTTTACCGTATTTTTAGTACTGAAAGACATAATATTTTCAGCACTTATTGAGGTCCTTGATAAATCACACTTCCTTAATACCATCTTTTTGTTTATTAATTGTCTTTCTGTAAGATTCAATTTCATTTGTGAATCTAGCTGTATATTCAAAGTCATCAATATCCTTTGAATAAGTTAAATTTCCATATAATTTATTAAATATTGTTACTTTGCCAAATAATTTTAATAAAACTTTTGGTAATTTAATACTCATACTTTTCTTATTTTGCAGTTCTCTCATTTTAAAAATTGCATGATTCGTATTTAAGTAATCATTATTTTGAGGATGTAATATGCCTGAACCTTCATTCTCAATAAGTTCGTTAATATAAATCTCAAGATTTTCAATATATATACTACTTCTTTGATTATCAATTCGAGGATACAGAGGTAAAATATTAGATAGTTTAATTAACTTACTAAAATTACCTGGTGCTGATTCACCATAAATCATTGGTGGTCTTAAAACAGCAACCTTAAATTCATTTGATTGAATTTCACTTAACATTTCTTCTGCACGTAGTTTTGATATTCCATATGAAGTTATTGGTTTAGTTAAAGTTTTATTATTTATAATAACTTCTTTCCCCACTTCGCCATCAAGTCCAAATACTGACATTGTACTAAAGAATATAAACTGATTAACTCCTTCGGTTTTAGCTTTTTCAGCTAGTTCTTTAGTTAAATGGTAATTTACATTCATATAATCTACCATAGTAGCATTTGGGTTATTATTATGTACAATTGCGGCTAAATGTATAACGACGTTATATTTACTAAAATCTAATGCTTTCCACTGATTTCCTCGAACATTAATTTGATCAACAACATGACCTTGTGCTTTTAAATAATTATTTAAACGTTTTCCAACATATCCATTCTTACCAGTGATTAAAATTGTTTTTCCCATTAATGTTTCACACCTTCAGATGTTATCGTGTTTCTAATCGTTTTGTATATAATAAACATATCTAAAATAAAAGTTTGGTTTTCAACATAATATTTATCATATTGAACTTTTTGATCATCTGTAATATCATCTCTACCCATAACTTGTGCTAAGCCTGTTAATCCAGGTTTTACTGTATGTACATTTTCATTCGTTCTTTTAGCAATCAAATCATATTGATTATATAAAGCTGGTCTTGGACCAACTACAGACATATCGCCTTTAATAATATTAAATAATTGAGGCAATTCATCGATTGAAGTTCTTCTAATAAAACGTCCTGATTTAGTAATGTACATATTTGCATCAATTTTATCCGTCGCTACATCGGGTGTTTCAACTTTCATAGATCTAAATTTATAAATATTAAAGATTTCATTATTTATACCAGGTCGCTTTTGTTTAAAAACGACTGGACCTTTAGATTCTAATTTAATAATAATCGATGTAATTATTAAAAAGGGAGAGGCAATAAGAATAGCAAATAATGAACTTGTAAAATCAAATAGTCTTTTCAATTCTATTTTTCTCCTTTATACTCATTAACTTCACTTTCAATTCCTTTATTTTCGTTCCTTTAGTTTAAAATTGTAAAATCTCATCATTTTTTCCCATATTATTTCATTGGAAAAATTATTATTTACCCATTCCTCACCCTTTGTTCCCATACGAGCTTTTAATTTTTCATTTATTAATAATAGCTCGATTTTTTCAGCAATTTTTACATAGTCTCCTGGTTCAACTATAAATCCAGTTTCATTATTTATAACTGTATCTTTTGCACCAGTGACGTTATAAGTTATAGTAGGTATTCCTAATGCTTGGGCCTCTATACTCACATTCCCAAAACCTTCTCTATATGTCGGAAAAATAAAAACATCCATATTATTGTAATAATTAACTGGATTATCAACATGGTTTTTGTAAACAACATTTTTATTTTCCAATATGAAAGTTAAATCATTTTTACTTATAGAATCACCATCTTCAATCGAGCCAATAACTAATAACTTTACATTACTATATTTTTTCTCTATTATCTTAAAAGCTTTTACTAAATCTTCAATGCCTTTATCTTTAACTAACCTACCTAAATAACCAATAACAAATTGTCCATTAAGTTTTTTCAGTATATCGTTTTCTATTTTGTTATTATTTTTACTATATTCTTTTAAATTCAAACCATTTGAACTTCCATTACCAAAGACTATTATATTTTTACCATTATTTAAGTTCAACTCAATTACTCGAGTTTTTAAACTTTCAGAAATTGCTATAATATCAGTGGCACAAAACATAGCTATTTTTTCCATTAAAAATAATATTTTATATTTAATGCCTGAAACTGTTTCTAATCGAAGACCGCGTACCGTATATACTCTGTGTGGTCTTCTGGTAATATATGAAGCAACCATCCCTAACAGACCGGCTTTTGGTGTTCCTGCATTCACAATATATGGTCGTTCTTTTATAAATAAACAAATTAAATTTAACAAAGATTTTATATCTTTTAAAATAGAAATTTCTCTATTCATTTCTATTTTATGAATTATATCATTTGGATATTGTTCTAATTCCTTCCCTTCTGAAGAAATCAGATGCATATTTATACCATTCTTTCTTAAATATTCAATTTGTCCTTTTAACAAATATACACTTTTGGATACTGTTATTAATTGAAATACTTTTCTTTTTTTCATTTTATCATCCAAATCTTAAATGTTATTTTGAATAAATTTTGATTTTTTATAATCTCCATACAGTCTGATTGTATTTTAAATCATTATTCTTAATTAGCCCTTTGATATCAATAACTAGCCCATTATCATTCAATAATTCTAAATAGCTATTTTTATCTTCAATATAATCATTGTGAGGAACTGCGAAAATTAATGAATCTGTTTTTGTCATTTCATTTTTATCTTTTAATTCAATACCATATAATTTTTTGGCAGTTTCTTTATCTGCTTCTACATCATTAACGATAACATTCATACCATAGTCTTCTAGTTCTCGAACAATATCAATAACTTTAGTATTTCTTAAATCAGGACAATTCTCTTTAAATGTTAATCCCAATAAGTTAATTGTCATGCCTTGTACTTCTATACCTTTTTTTAATAATTCTTTGATAATATTAGAAGCTACATACTTAGACATATTGTCGTTGATACGTCTACCAGCTAATATTACTTCAGGATGATGTCCTAATTCTTGTGCTTTATGTGTTAAGTAATATGGATCCACACCGATACAATGTCCACCTACTAATCCAGGTTTGAAGTTTAAGAAGTTCCACTTTGTTCCTGATGCATCTAACACTTCTGAAGTATCAATTCCAACTTTATCAAAAATAATAGCAATCTCGTTCATTAGAGCAATGTTGACATCACGCTGCGTATTTTCTATAACCTTAGCCGCTTCTGCTACCTTTATAGATGATGCTTTATGCACACCTGCTTTTACTACCATGCTATAAACTTCTGCAACAACTTCTAGGACCTCAGGTGTTTGACCAGAAACTACTTTTGTAATAGTTTCAAATGTATGTACTTTATCACCAGGATTAATTCGCTCAGGAGAATATCCGACAAAGAAATCTGAACCATTAGTTAGGCCAGAGAATTTTTCAAGTACTGGGACACAATCTTCTTCTGTAGCACCAGGATATACAGTAGATTCATAAACTACTATAGTATCTTCTGTTAAAGCTTTACCAACTGTTTCACTAGCTTTAATCAATGGTGTTAAATCAGGTTGATTATTTTTATTAATTGGCGTAGGCACTGCTACAATAATAAAATCAGCTTTACTTAATTCTTCAGGTTCATTAGTAAACTTAATATTACTTTTCTTTAAATCCTCATCATTCACTTCATTCGTGCGATCATAACCATTTTTCAATTCATTAATTCTTGTTTTATTAATATCAAACCCCACAACTTTTTGTTGCTTCCCGAAAGCAACAGCTACAGGTAAACCTACATAACCCAATCCAACAACAGCAATTTTTCTATTCATTTTTTATTTCTCCTCATATATAGATTTAATAAACGCTTCCCTTTGACGTTGAATATTTCCACTCAAATAATTTTCTGCTCTTTTTAAATTAATTTCTGACATTTCTTTTCTGAGTCTTGTATTATGTAAAACTTCTTCTAATTGATAAGAAAATGTTTTATAATCTTTAACTTTGTGAATAAATTTAGAATCTAAAAGTTCGGGTATTCCTCCTGCATTTGAGCCTAGGCATGGTATACCATTAGACATTGCTTCTATAAGTGCCCTAGGTAAGCCTTCTGTATAACTTGGTTGTATATATAAATCTAATTCTTTCAACCACTCATTTATAGGGTCACCACCTTGAACAGCACCTTTTAGTACAACTTTTCCCTCTAAATTGTATTTCTTTATTTTTTTTAACCATTTCTCTTGCGGCCCATTCCCAACAATTTCAAAGATAAAATTTTCATCTATTAGTGATAAACTTTTTAATGCTGTATCTATGCCTTTATACTCCGTATCTAAGCTACCTATTAAACCTATTTTATATATTTGGTTAGTTTTCACTTTATAATCACTATTTATATTATTTATAAAAACATTAGAGGCCGTATAAGACTTGAAGTTAGTTGGATATTTTTCTTGTAAATACTTTTTTGTGACATACATTACGTTTTTAGCATTATATATATAATGTTTTGTTTTATATTTATTTATTACTGCCATAAATTTCCCTAGAATTGATCCATGATACCAAAGAGCTTCCCATGGGTCTCCAACTAATTCTATTCCAAAATCTATATTCCTTTTTTTTAAATGATGCATAGCTATATATCCAATTTCACTAGGTAATCGTATAATAACTATTTCATTACCAGTTATATGTTCATCAATAAAAGTTTCTATTTGTTTTCTTTTTAATAAAAAGTCCACTTTCTTCTCCAAAAAAGTTATGGGTTGAATTTCAATATGATTTGATGAAGCTTTAACTAAATTTTTTTCTGAATAATTATTTTTTTGTATACGAGATATAAATTCTATTTTTTTAATAGGAGGTATTTTATAATTATTAAGAGTCTTTTCAGAAAATTTTCCAGTGGAATAATAAGAGTCATTAATTTTTATAAACTTGTGATCATGAATAAATACTAATTTCATTGCTTTTCAATCTCTTTATAATAATCTAAGTACCAATCAACAAACTTATTAACTCCATCTTGAATTGAAGTTTCTGGTTTAAAATCAATGTTATTAAATAAGTCATCTACATTTGCATATGTTTCTGGAACATCCCCTGGTTGTAAGTCCATATAAACCTTTTTAGCCACTTTTCCTAATTTGTTTTCAATTGCTTCAACAAATTCCATAAGTCTAACAGGGCTATTATTACCAATATTATAAATTTTATATGGTGCATAAGATGAACTTGGATCTGGATTGTCTCCAGTCCATTCAGGATTTGGTTGAGCTGGTTTTTGAACTAACCTACTTATAGCTTCAACTATATCGTCAACATACGTGAAATCTCTCATCATTTTCCCGTGATTATAAACATCAATTGCTTCATCATTAACAATTGCTTTAGTAAACTTAAATAATGCCATATCCGGTCTTCCCCACGGACCATATACAGTAAAGAATCTTAATCCTGTAGTAGGTAAGTTATATAAATGACTGTAAGTGTGAGCCATAAGTTCATTTGATTTCTTAGTAGCTGCATATAAACTTAAAGGATGATCAATATTATCAGAAGTTGAAAACGGTTTAGAAGTGTTAGCACCGTAAACTGAACTGGATGAAGCATAAATTAAATGTTCTACTTTATGATGTCTTGAACACTCTAATATATTTGTGAATCCTACTATATTTGAATCAATGTATGCTCTTGGGTTCTCCAAACTATAACGAACACCAGCTTGAGCAGCTAAGTTAACAACTACATGCGGTTTTTCATTTTTGAATATTTCATTCATTGATGCGTCATCTTCAAGATTTATTTTGTAAAATGTGAAATTCTCAGTGCCGATTGATTTCAATCGATCCTCTTTAATTGTCACATCATAATAATCATTAATATTGTCAATACCTACAACTTCATAACCTTGTGATATTAATTTTTTTGATAAATGTGAACCTATAAATCCTGCTGTTCCTGTGATTAGAATTTTCATATTAAATCTCCATTTCTTCTTTTAGACATTTTTGCTAAAAATATTGATAGTAACTTCAAAATACTAAATATAATTATAATTGAAGATAATTCATTAATAAAAATACTTATATTTTGTGAAAATGTTATGCAAAGCCTTATTATTAAAGGTAAAATCAACATTGCTTCAATAATATATATTCCTCTTAATATTCTGAGGAATACAATTAAAAGAATAGTAATTACTGCCACTGAAATTGGAATACCTAACCATCCAAATGCATGATTAAATTGACCTATAAGTGGTATTATTTGAGTTACATGATTACTTACACCAAAAATTTTAAAATTAAATAATTCTGAACTAGTTTTTATTGTCTCAGATCTCCAAAGTAAGTTTAAACCCAAAAACGGCCGAATTAAATCATAAAAGAATGTTAAAAACTCGTTTTTTTCACTTATTGAATGCACTTCTAAACTTAATGCCACATTATAGACACCAGCTATGTATACTTGAATATTATCTGTTATCAACCCGCTTATACTTTCAGTAATTTTATAATCAAATGTGTTTCGTAATATAGATATTATATAAATCGATATGAACATAAAAAAGGAAATTATTAAATTGTAAATTCTCATTTTATTTTTGTATAAATAATTCAAAAGTGTAAATGTGGATAAAATAGGTAATATTGCATCCATTCTATTATTGCCAACAAAAATTGAACTAATAATCAATATCCAAAATACGGTATAAAACAAATAAACTTTATTATTTTTAGATTTATATTTCATATAAAAATATCGTATTATATATCCCATCACAAGATATTTTGAAATATATATGCTTATTGTTAATAACGTAACCAGCTGACTTTGATTGTCTGTTGTGTCTTTATGACCTATTCCTAAAAAACTCACATTATCAAATACTATAAATAGAAAAAGAATATTTATAACAATAAATAACTTATAAATAGTATCTTTAGAATGATTAAGAACTTTTAAATCTAAATTAGTCCGTAATGTATCTACATCATATTTTTTAAAAAAAAGGTAGTAAAAAACATTAATAAATAAGTATTCAAACAACATATAGAAAATTGCTTTATCATATGATGAATTTAAAGGAGGGAATGAGGACCTACCTTCATACCATCCTGAATATACAACCATGAAACTTAACAATATAAATCTTATAAAATAAATCAAATCAATTATTTTTATAACAAATCCTCTAGGAGTGTATATCACTCTAATAGTCATAATTAATGCGTAAAATAGAGGTAAGATAAAAAGATATTTATAACCTGTATGATTTACATTTTGAATAACATATATTGTGACAAATAACGAGATAAAGATTGTCGAACCATATAATATCTTAATAAATTCCACCTTCTTTTCTACTACTTTTAAAGTTATTTAAATTAAAATATAATGCCTTAAATCCAGTATTTAAAAAGTTGAATATTAATAACGTATACCCTGCACCAAATAACAT
>NZ_PPRS01000037.1 GCF_002902755.1 Mammaliicoccus lentus
ATATAATTTAAATGAGCATATATAGTTAGGAATAAGCAAGCTTAAAGAAAATTCATCCTCAATACTTATAGAAAACAGTAAAATTATATAAATAAAACAGTAAAAAGAGAGAAGAACTTGTTATTAAAATACAGTCTTCTCTCTTTTTTATTTTGATATTTTTTATTGAATAACTATATTTTAATTTAATTAATCACTTTAAGAAGTGTTTAATAAAAAATTATAAAGGAGAAGACGTACGATGGGAAAAAATAAAAAAGATGAAGTTTTATATAATGAGAAAGGAGAACGTGTCATTATTAAAGAAAAAAAGAAAAATCCTTTACTAGTTGGTTGTTTAGGTCTAATCATAATAATTATCATAATAAGTGCTTGTGCTGCAGCTTTAGGTGGTGGAAACAATAATAAATCATCAAATGATAAGGCTGAACAACAAGAGAAAAAATCAAGTAAGAATAATGATGAGAAAAATAAAAATGAATCTACTAATCAAGAAGAAAAAGATAGCCCTAAAACAACAAGAGAACAAAAAGCTGCTTTGAAAAAAGCAGAAACTTATTCTAAAACAATGCATATGTCTAAAAACGGTATCTATAATCAACTTACGTCATCAGTGGAAGGATTTAAACCCGAAGACGCTCAATATGCGGTAGATCATTTAAAAGCAGACTATAATAAGAATGCTTTAGAAAAAGCTAAAGAATATGCTAAAACTATGAATATGTCTAATGATGCGATTCATCAACAATTAACTTCGACTATAGAAGGTTTTACAGCTGAAGAAGCACAATATGCAATAGATCATTTAAAAAATTAAAATCTTTATACAAAACAATGGGGTGTTATTAAAACTACCCTATTGTTTTTTATTTATTATATCATTTCAAATACTCACCTTTGTTCCTTGATGAAAGATCAACTTCCATTCATCTTTATATAAAACCCATATCGAACTTCTATTACTAGCCATGCCAGAGCTTTTGTTTACTAAAATATATTTACACAAATAACTATTATTTGATAATTGTACTTCGTTAAAATTCAATATTTCATACTCATTAGAATCTAAATCAACCTCAATAAAATCTTCTTTTTTAAATACCTTTCCAGATTGGCCAAATTCTTCAAATTCAGGATGAAGGATATCTAAATACTTTCCATTTTTTCTATTATCCGAATTCAAGTGAAAATATTCGTATTCGATCATAAAATACACCCTTTTCTATCGTATATATTTTATAGTGATTAATTATCTTAATCATACACCTAAAAATATTATTTTTGTTTTCTATAACAATAATTTATATATAATCATTAACTTGAATATTCATTGTATATTGATATCATTAATTTGAGGTGGTAAAAATGAGATTTGAAGATAAAAAAGAACTAGAATTCACCGTTTTAGGCTTCGATATTAAGATTGATACTTTCTACAAATTACTTTATCAAATTAACGATATAATCTTAGCAATGTTCTTTATCGTTGGTAGTTTTTTATTTTTTAAAGAGTCTACAACATTTGCTGGTACTGTTTTATTTGTAATTGGTAGTATTCAAATGCTTATAAGACCATTAATCGCTATTACACGAGACATTCATATTAGTAAGGTAAAAAAAGATATTACAAAATAGATAAAAATAGGAGTGGGACAGAAATCTTATTTTAATAAATAGATTTCGTAGTCTCACCCCGGCAAGGATAACTAGGGTTGGAAAAAGCTTGATATAAGCGCATTTTTAATCCAGTCAGCTACTGCCATTTTAATAAATGAGGCTGAGACATGTATTTATGTCCCAGCCTCATTTTGTTATTTCTTAATTCTAGCATTTTTTCTTATGTTTACAGTTATTATATCAACTCTTAAATGATATTTCACTTTAGACTTTTCTCGTGAAGATATACGAAAGTACTTTTAAAAGTGTAACTACTTGGATTATTGTCTTAGTTAATCCAATAAGAAGTACTCTACTTGGATTATTGTCTTAGTTAATCCAACAAAAGGTACTCTACTTGGATTATTGTCTTAGTTAATCCAACAAAAGGTGCTCTACCTGGATTTTCGGCTTAGTTAATCCAACAAAAGGTGCTCTACTTGGATTTTCGGCTTAATTAATCCAACAAAAGGTGCTCTATTTGGATTTTCGGCCTAGTTAATCCAACAAAAGGTGCTCTACTTGGATTTTCGGCCTAATTAATCCAATAATAAAATCAACTCTTGCATTTTTGATTAATCCCATCCAAAAAAGAGCTAAGGATTTATATCCCTAGCTCCTCTATCGATATTAATATTGCTTAATATATTGTTCTCTTTCCCATTCTGATACTTGGGTTCTGTAGTAATCCCATTCTAATGATTTAGATTGGATAAATTGTCTGTAAATGTGATTACCTAATGCTGATCTTACTACATCGTTTTCTTTCATTGCTTTAACAGCTGTGTAAAGTGTTGATGGTAAGTCTTGTACGCCCACCGCTTCTCTTTCTTCTCTGTTCATTTCATAGATGTTTTGGTCTACTGATTCTGGTGGTGTTAATTTGTGTTTAATACCGTCTAATCCTGCTTCTAAGATTGTAGCTAATGCTAAGTATGGATTAGCTGCTGGGTCTACTGAACGGATTTCGACACGTGTTGACACGCCTCTTGATACTGGTATTCTTACTAGTGGTGAACGGTTCTGTCCACTCCATGCGATATAACATGGTGCTTCGTAACCTGGTACTAGTCGTTTGTATGAGTTAACTAATGGATTACATACTGCTGTGAATCCTCTTGCATTTTTCAAGATACCTGCAATAAAGTGGAATGCATTATCTGTAAGTTGCATGTCGCCATCTGGATCGAAGAACGCATTTTCTTTACCATTGAATAATGATACGTTAAAGTGCATTCCGCTTCCGTTTACACCGAATAATGGTTTTGGCATAAATGTTGCGTGTAAATTATGTTTACGTGCGATAGTTTTAACAACGAGTTTGAATGTTTGAATGTTATCACATGCTGTAATTGCGTCAGCATATTTAAAGTCTATTTCATGTTGGCCAGGTGCCACTTCATGGTGACTTGCTTCGATATCAAAGCCCATATCTTCTAATTCTAGTACGATATCACGACGACAGTTCTCACCTAAGTCTGTTGGTGCTAAGTCGAAGTATCCACCATTATCATTTAATTCTAATGTTGGTTCACCTTTTTCGTCTAGTTTAAATAAGAAGAATTCTGGTTCTGGTCCTAAGTTGAAATCTGTAAATCCTAATTCTTGCATTTCTTTTAAGACACGTTTCAAGTTAGTACGTGGGTCACCTGGGAATGGATTACCGTCTGGACTATAAACGTCACAGATTAATCGTGCTACTTTACCTTTACCTGCAGTCCATGGGAAAATCACCCAAGTGTTCAGGTCAGGACATAGATACATATCCGATTCTTCAATTCGCACGAATCCTTCAATTGAAGAACCGTCAAACATCATTTCATTGTTTAAAACTTTTGCTAATTGTGCAATTGGTACCTCTACATTTTTAATTGTTCCTAAAATGTCTGTAAATTGTAACCTTAAATAACGTACGTTTTCTTCGTCTGCAAAGCGAAAAATATCTTCTTTCGTAAATGTTTGCTTAGCCATGTGTTGATCCTCCAGTATTTTATTTAAAAAATCTTGATAAATCTCCACGGTTGAGTGGACCTTCTGTCTTCGAGGTACCTCTAATAACCCGCTCTCTCATACGTAGTTCTTCATCTGAAAGGTCATTTTTTTCTTCTAGAAGAATTTGTTTAATCCCTTTCATATTGAATCCCTTTTCGATGAGATTTTTAATTTCAAGTAATCTCTCTAAGTCATTTAATGAAAACAACCTCTGATTACCGTCAGTTCTTGTCGGTGTAACCAGCTCATTACTTTCATAATATCTGATTTGTCTTGCTGTAAGTTCTGTTAATTTGATGACTACACCTATTGGAAACACGGCCATGTTTCTTCTAATTAAATCTCTTGACAGCACGACCGCCTCCTTCTACTAAGAACTTAAAATAAATTTAGCACATAAATTTTCAGAAAACAATTATGTGTGAGGAAACCTCACACATAATTATAACATAACTAATTCTTTTTTCATTAATGTTTCCACTGCTCTAATTATCGCGATTTTAACGTGTTCATATGTTAATCCACCTTGAATATAAGCTTCATACGGTGCTCTAATTGGGCCATCAGCTGTTAATTCAATTGAAGAACCTTGTACAAAAGTTCCTGCTGCCATAATGACATCATCTTCATAGCCCGGCATATAACTAGGCATCGGGCTGAAATGTGCATTGATTGGCGATGCATGTTGTATAGACTGACAAAATGCAATCATTTGTTCAGCTGTATCAAATGTTACAGATTGTATTAAATCAGTTCTTTCATCTGTGTAATGTGGTGTTGTCTTCATATTTAATTTCTCCAATAGTAAGGACGTAAACAATGCGCCTTTTAAGCTTTGACTAACTACGTGTGGCGCTAAAAAGAACCCTTGATACATTTCAGGTAAACTACCTAATGAAGCCCCCGCTTCTTTACCGATACCAGGAGCTGTTAATCTATATGCACAACGCTCTATTAAATTTTGTTTACCTGAAATATATCCACCTATTTTAGATAATCCACCGCCTGGGTTTTTGATTAAAGAACCAGCAATTAAATCTGCGCCTACTTCTATAGGCTCTTTATCCTCTACGAATTCACCATAACAGTTATCTACGAAAATAATAATTTCTGGATAAACTTCTTTTATTCTAGTAATGGCATATCCTATTTGCTTTATTGTTAATGAAGGTCTAGAACTATAGCCTTTAGATCGTTGTATTGCGATTACTTTTGTTTTATCATTTATTTTGTTTAATACAGCATCAATATCAATATCATTATCTTTTAAAGGAACTTCATTGTATTGAATACCTTGTTCAATAAAACTCCCGATACCATTTCCATTAACACCGATTACTTCTAATAAAGTGTCATAAGGTGTACCTGTTATATACAGTAATTCTTCACCGTGTTTTAATTGACTATTTAATGCTATTGTAATCGCATGTGTTCCTGAAATAATTTGTGGTCTAACTAAACTATCTTCAGCTCGAAAGACTTCTGTATATACTTCTTCTAAATGATCTCGTCCCATATCATCATAACCATATCCTGTAGTACCGACTAAATCTGCTTCTGATATTTTCACTTTATGGAAAGCATCCAATACGCGTTCTTGAGCAATTAATGCATTATGCTCAATTCCATCAAAATATGGTCTTAATGTTGTTTCTACTTCTTTTACTAATGATTGTAATTTTTCTTCCATTTCTTTACCTCTTATTTTTGTTTATATCCTGTTATTTTATACATTTCATTTGTTTCATCAAACTCTAACGTTTCTACTAGTGTATGTGTTTTTTGCCAATACAATTGGTCAGCATCAGACGCATCTAATTCCATCTCATAATATTCCATTGTATTTTTAATCATTTCTACTAGCTTGTCTTTGAATACAACTTGATCTTGTTTATCTCTTGCTGACACAAATATAGAATTCTCGGAGACAGGTTGATTGATGTTATCTACTTTATCTTTTTTATTGAACACAACTAACATTGGAATGTGATTCATATCTAATTGTTTCACAAGTTTCATAACAGTTTCATACTGTTCCATATAATGTGGGTGACTAGCATCTACAACATGTATTAATAGTTGTGCATATTTTGCTTCTTCTAATGTTGATTTAAATGCTGCTATAAGTGTCGTAGGCAATTTTTGAATAAATCCAACCGTATCAGATAATATAATATTAAATCCTTCGTTTATTGAAACAGCTCTTGATTTAGGGTCTAACGTTGCGAATAATAAATCTTGTTCAAATGTTTCATCTTGTGATAACTGATTAAACCATGAAGATTTACCAGCGTTAGTATAACCTATTAACGCGACTTGATAAGCTTGGTTATGTTGTCTTCTTTCCCTATATCTTGAACGGTGAGATACAATCGTTTCTAGTTGATGTTTAATTTCGTTCATGCGCGTTCTAATGTGTCTTCTATCAGTTTCCAGTTTAGTTTCACCAGGACCTCTTGTACCAATTCCGCCACCTAAACGTGATAGACTTTTACCATGGCCAGACAGTCTAGGCAGTAAATAATCTAATTGTGCAAGTTCGACTTGTAACTGCCCTTCTCTACTAGAAGCACGTTGCGCAAATATTTCTAAAATTAATTGTGTTCTATCTATAATTTTAGTATCAAACAACTCATCTAATTGTTTCGACTGTGCAGTTGTTAACTCATCGTTAGCGATAATAGCATTTACTTTTACATCGTTTAAATCGATATATTCAACCACTTCTTCTATTTTACCTTTACCAAAGTAATATTGTTGATCTGGTCTATCTCTTTTTTGAGTAAATACTTCAATCACTTCTAATTGACTTGTTTTAGCTAAAGATTTTAGTTCTTCAACTGTTGATTGAAACGTATCCTCATCTACTTGTTTATCATGGAAAGCTAATAATATTACTTTCTCCGTTTCATGATCTGTTGTTATTAAATCATTTTTCATTTTTATCACGCTCTCTTTACTTCATTTTAACATATAATTAGATATGCATATTAATATGACTTTGAATAAATCTTTACTATAATAGAGTTAAGAAAAGGAGTGATTAGAATGTCTATATATGACTTCGAGGTTGCTAAAACAAATGGAGATACTTATTCGTTATCTGAATATAAAGGTAAAGCACTATTGATTGTCAATACAGCAAGTGAATGTGGTTTCACTCCACAGTTTGAAGGATTGGAACAACTTTATCAAGATTATAAAGATAAAGACTTTGTAGTACTTGGTTTCCCTTGTAACCAATTTGGTAATCAAGAACCAGGTGATTCATATGAAGCTTATCAAAATTGTAAATTAAATTATGGTGTTACATTCCCAATGCACGAAAAGATCAAAGTAAAAGGTTCTGATCAACATCCACTTTATGACTATTTAACAAGTGCTAAAAAAGGCATTTTAAACGGCTCCATAAAATGGAACTTCACTAAGTTTTTAGTGAATAAAGATGGAGAAGTTGTTAATCGCTTCTCACCACAAAAAAGTCCAGAACAGTTAAGAAATGCTATAGAAGAAGTATTATAAAAAGAAAGAGTTCGAGACTTTAATCATTGTTTCGGGCTCTTTCTATGTATTTGCAGTAGTGGACTCGATGTCTATGTTGCACGTGGATTTTGTAGTTCAAAACTTGGCTATAGCATTATCCTTATTGCCTTTTCTTGCCAAACGTGTCAACAGCGATAGCCTTATTGCCTTTTCTTGCCAAACGTATCAATAACGGTAGCCTTATTGCCTTTTCTCAGTAGTCTTGTCAATAAAGAGAATGTTATGTTTCACGTGAGCATCGTCTCGAAATATAACATTCTCTTTATTTATTAAAATAAAAAAGCTAAGACAAATAAATTGTCTTAGCTTTTTTAGCCACGAGCACAAAAATTACGCATTTTCTTTATTTTCTTCTTCTTGTGCTACGACAAAAGTAGAAATAGCATGTTTGTAGATAAGATTTTCAGTACCTAGAATATCTAGTAATACAACATTCTCGTCAAAACCTACAATTTTGCCTTTCATTTGGAAACCGTTTAATAAGAAGACTGTTAATTCAGTACCTTCAGATTTGAACTTCTCCAATAATACTTCTTGAATATTTTCTTTCTCTGCCATATGACTTTCCCCTTCACTTGGATAATTGGATTACGTTGTCTGCGATTTCTGATAAAGACTGTTCATCCCGTCGAAACCAAGTTACATTCATTTTATTTTTAAACCATGTCAATTGACGTTTGGCGTATCTTCTTGAATTCTGCTTGATTTGTTCTATTGCAATATCTATGTCTTTTTCTCCTTTTACAACGGGTATTAACTCTTTGTATCCAATTGCTTGCATACTTTGTGAATGTTCATACCCCATATCAACGAGATTAGATACTTCTCTTAATAATCCTCGCTCCAACATCATGTCAACACGCATATTAATT
This sequence comes from Mammaliicoccus lentus, assembly GCF_002902755.1. Classification (GTDB taxonomy): domain Bacteria; phylum Bacillota; class Bacilli; order Staphylococcales; family Staphylococcaceae; genus Mammaliicoccus; species Mammaliicoccus lentus. The sequence continues at coordinate 8,064 of NZ_PPRS01000037.1, forward strand.
CTTTCATATAAAGTTTCGCGCGACATGTCTATCCCAATTAATAATGTACCATATTTTCCAGAAAATGTCTGGCTTTTCTTTCTTTCACTTAATGTTTTTTTAGTCTTCAAGTAGTACTCTATGGCTCTTTCTACTCTTTGACGATTGTTTGGATGCACTGATGACGCAGTTTCTGGATCAAATTCTTTTAAATAATTGTGCAATTCAATATTTGTATAATTCGATAATTCATCAAATTTATTATTAATTTTTTCCAATTCTTCATTTGTGATTTCTTCTTTTTCTAAATGATAATCATACAGTACTGACTGAACATATAAACCAGACCCACCTACTAATATAGGAAGTTTTCCTCTATTATGAATATCATCGATTATATTGGAAACATCTTCTTTAAACTTGTACACAGAATAAGGCTCATCTGGATTGTATGCATCCACTAAATGATGTTTTATGCCTTCTTTTTCTTGTTCTGTTACTTTTGCTGTACCTATATCTAATCCTTTATAAATTTGAAATGCATCACCATTGATAACTTCACCATTTAAAGCTTGAGCTAATCGTATACTAAGTTCAGTTTTACCAACTGCTGTTGGACCTACTATTGCGATTAACGGTTTTTTCGACATATTATTGTTCCTCTTTTTCTAATTGTTTAATTTGCGTCATCAACCAATTAAAGATGTGTTCATATACTACAGATTGGTTCGTTTCAAATAATACTTCATGTCTTTTATTTTTATATAATTGTACAGTGACATGTTTAACGCCATTTCTTTTATATAACGTGGCAAGCTTTTTAATACCTGTTCCAAAACCTCCAAAGTGATCTTCTTTACCAGAAAGCAGTAATATGGGCATATTGAGGTTTTGTTTTTTGATATAGCTTGATTTTTTGGATTGTTCAGCCGCTTTCACTGTTTCTAAAAAGACTCTGTGAGATACTGAATACCCAGTATAAGGATCTTCTTCGTAAATCTTTTTATTTTCTTCACTTTCGCTAATCCAATTGTTATCTTTATTTAATTCTTTATGTTTTCTATTAGGCGTCTTAAAGGCTAAGTTATTAATAAGTTTAGATTTAGTACGATTACCTAAAAATAGATTAACAAATTTTAATCCATATAAATTTAATTTACCTTGAATATTTGAATAGACAACAGTGCCGGATAAAATTAATATATTAACATCATCCGGATAATCATGAACATATTTTCTTGCTACTAAAGATCCCATAGAGCGACCTAACAGAATATAGGGCAAGTCATTGTTCAATTCAGGTTTGAAAGTATCTCTAATTTCTTTTAAATCTTCTACTAATTCTTTTAAACTATTAAAATGACCTCTAGTAGATTCTTCAATTTTTTTACCGTGGCCACGATGATTATGCCTAATAACATGGAAACCTCTTTTACAAAAATACTCTACTATGCCATCATATCTATCTTTATGTTCTGAAACACCATGTAAAATATGTAAGATACCTATTGGTTTTTCATCAGTTTTATCAATCGTCACTTCTAATGTTTGGCCAGATGATAATGTTATCATGTGATTAAATCTTCTCAAGATACGTACGCCTCCCTCAACCGTTATTATAGCAAATTCTATACTGCTTAAAAATACATTGCTTTCATACATAAAAATGCACCCAAAAATCAAGAGAAAATCTCACTTTTTGGGTGCGTTATTTGTAATCTTTAATTATTTAGCAATTGCAGGTTGATCATTTGGGTTAATCGCTTCTTTAACTGCTTTTTCTAATTCTTGTTTGTATACGCGTTTAGTATCTGCATCGTAGTTAAGAACTTTAGCCATAACTTCTAAGATACCATCTTTATATTCTAATACGTAATTGATATCAAAGTATAATCTACCTGAACGACGTACTAAGAAGTCAGTTGGTTTATGCACCATTTCTTTTTGAATACTATAGATAACTTCTGCATAAACTTCAACAGGTAAATCTAAGTCAGCAACTTGCGTAGCATGTGCAATTTCAAATACTTCATCTACGTTTGAACCATATTTTCTAGCTAAGTAACGTGCCACATCTTCAGAAAGATTGTAGTTTTTAGCTTCTTCTACTTTACTTTCAACAAATGCATCGTAGTTATTGCTTCCTCCTACGTTACCACCAGAAATATAAGTGTGCTTAGTCTCACAAGGTTTGAATTTCAATTTGTATTCTTCTTTTAATCGTTTACTTAATAAGTCTACAATATCTTGAGCCATGTGACGGTAACCTGTTAACTTACCACCAGCTATTGTTAATAGACCTGAGTCGCCTTCCCATATTTCATCTTTACGAGAAATTTCAGAAGGGTCTTTTCCTTTTTCAAAGATAAGAGGTCTTACACCAGCCCAAGTTGACTCGATATCACTATCTACAACTTTAACTGTAGGGAACATATAACGAATTGCATCTAGTAAATATTGACGATCTTCTTCAGTAACTTTAGGTGAAGATTTATCGTTATCATATACAGTGTCAGTTGTACCAACGTATGCTTTACCTTCTCTAGGAATAGCAAAAATCATTCTGCCATCACTTTCAGTATCAAAGTATACTGCTTGTCCTAATGGGAAGACACTTTGATCAATAACAATGTGTACACCTTTAGTTAGTCTTAATTGTTTATTATTAGTAGAATAGTCTTTACTTCTCACGTCATCTACCCAAGGTCCTGCAGCGTTAATAACTCTTTTACCTTTAATTTCAAACATTTCATTGTGAAGTAAATCTGTCACTTCTACACCTGAAACTTTATTTTTCTTGTTATATAAGAATTGATTTGCTTTAGCATAGTTGATGATATCTGCTCCAAATTCACGTGCGCGTTTCATTACTTCAATTGTTAAACGTGCATCATCAGTACGATATTCAACATAGTAACCGCCACCTTTAAGGCCATCTTGTTTAACAAGTGGTTCTTTTTCGATAGTTTCGTCTCTATTTAACATTGAACGGCGTTCTGATTTTTTAACACCTGCAAGAAAGTCATATACTTTTAATCCAATAGAAGTTGAAAATGGTCCCATACTTCCACCTTTATGCATCGGTAATAACATCCATTCAGGTGTTGTTACGTGAGGTCCATTTTCATATACAATTGCTCTTTCTTTACCAGTTTCAGCTACTACTCCAACTTGAAGTTGTTTTAAGTAACGTAAACCACCATGTACTAATTTAGTACTTCTAGAACTTGTACCTTGAGCAAAGTCTTGCATTTCTACTAAAGCGACTTTCATACCACGTTGTGAAGCATCAAGTGCGATTCCTGCACCTGTAATACCTCCACCTATAATAACGACATCATATTCTTTACTTTTAAGTTGATCTTTAACTTGATTACGATTTAATGCTGATAATTGTTGCATAACCATTTCCTCCTATAAATGTAAAAAAATGAGAGACTTATCCCTACAAATTAAATTGTATGAACAAAGCCTCTCACATCTCTACGGAATATTAACTTACCTTAATGATAACACAACTTAATCTAATTTAAAAGCTTGAGTGGCTTTAACTGCTGTTTTCCAACCTTTATAAAGAGATTCTCTCTCTTCTTCTTCAAGTTCTGGTTTGAATTCAGTTTCTAATTTCCATCTTTCTTGTATTTCATCTTTTGATTTCCAGAATCCAACTGCTAAACCTGCTAGGTATGCAGCACCTAATGCTGTTGTTTCACTTACTTCTGGTCTTTCAACAGGTGTATTTACAATATCAGCTTGGAATTGCATTAAGAAATCATTCTTAACAGCTCCACCATCTACTCTTAAAGTTTCTACAGTAATACCTGAATCTTTTTCCATTGCTTCTAATACGTCACGAGTTTGATAACATAATGATTCTAAAGTAACTCTAATGAAATGTTCTTTTTCAGTACCTCGAGTTAAACCAAATATTGCACCACGTGCGTCAGCATCCCAATATGGTGTACCTAAACCAACGAATGCTGGTACTACATAAACACCTTCTGTTGATTTAACACGTTTAGCATAATCTTCAGAAGCTGGTGCTGATTTAATCATTCTTAAACCGTCTCTTAACCATTGGATAGCTGAACCAGATACGAATATACTACCTTCAAGTGCATAATTAACTTTACCATCTAAACCGTATGCTAATGTTGTTAATAAACCGCTTTCTGATTTAACTGCTTTTTCACCAGTGTTCATTAACATGAAACCACCAGTACCGTATGTGTTTTTAACTTCACCTTTTTCGAAACATGCTTGTCCAAATAAAGCAGCTTGTTGGTCACCTGCTACACCTGCAATTGGAATTTTTTCACCGAAGAAATGATGCTCTTGTGTATAGCCGTAAACTTCACTTGAAGGTTTTACTTCAGGTAACATTGATGAAGGTACAGTTAAATATTCTAATAGCTCTTCATCCCATTTTAAATCATAAATATTGTACATTAAAGTACGACTAGCATTTGAATAGTCTGTAATGTGCGTGCCACCAGTGAATTTCCAAATTAGCCATGTATCAATTGTACCGAATAATAAATCGCCATTTTCAGCTTTTTCTCTAGCACCTTCAACATTATCTAAAATCCATTTTACTTTCGTACCTGAGAAATATGGATCTAATAGTAAACCAGTTTTATCTTTGAAAATTGGCTCTAAATCTTTAGATTTTAACTCAGCACAAATGTCTTGTGTTTGTCTTGATTGCCATACAATTGCGTGATATACAGGACGTCCAGTATTTTTATCCCACACAACTGCAGTTTCCCTTTGGTTTGTAATTCCGATACCTTCAATTTGTTCAGGGGAAATATTATTCTCGTTTAATACACTTGCAATAACGGATAAAACTGATGTCCAAATTTCATTTGCATCATGTTCTACCCAACCACCTTTTGGAAAGTATTGCTTAAACTCACGTTGGCTTACAAATTGAATTGTCCCGTCTTTATCAAATAAAATCGCTCTTGAACTTGTCGTTCCTTGGTCAATTGATAAAATATATTTTTCCATATTAAACACTCCTAATATTTTGTATATTACAGAATCTCTGAAGTTTCATCTTTAAGAATTGCTTTATTCAATACTATACCGAATAACACTACAACGACAGTAAAGATGATTGAGAAAATGATAAATCCATTAACGATCCCGTTAAATAAAATGTTATATAAAGCTGCACCAAACATACCACCAGCGATTGGACCTAAAATAGGTACCGGTGAGTATTTCCAGTTAGAATCACCTTTACCTGGAATAGGTAATAACATATGCATAATACGAGGACCGATATCACGTGCTGGATTAATAGCATAACCTGTAGCTCCCCCTAAACTTAAACCAATCGCTACGATTAATAAACCAACTATTACTGGATTTAAACCATCTGTAAATTTATTAGCTCCTATAAATAATAATCCCATAACTAAGATCATAGTTCCAATAATCTCACTTAAGAAGTTTGCGATATAGTTTGGATATGAAGGTCCTGTAGAGAATACTCCAAGCTTCGCACCTTGATCTTCAGTTTTTTCCAGTGAGGTAAGTAAGAAGCCCAAACGAAACCTGCACCGATCATTGCACCAATCATTTGTGCAATAATAAACGGAATAACTTTAGACCAAGGGAATGATCCATCAATTGCAAATCCTAACGTTACTGCAGGGTTTAAATGCGCTCCCGACACATTACCTACTGCATAAACACCTAACATTACGGCTAAACCCCAACCTAATGAAATAACTATCCAATCAGCACCTTTACCTAAAGTCCCTTTTAGGTTGACGTTAGCACAAACACCGCCACCAAATAAAGTTAATATGGCAGTTCCTACTAATTCTGCCAAAAATTCACTCATATTAAACAACCTCCTATAGATTCTTGCTAATACATAAAAAGACCCCTACACAAACCTATACAAATTCATTGCATAGATATCCACGTAGAGGTCTCATTTACTCATCTCATATATTAACTTACTTAAGAGTATAATACTTAATGAAAACGTTGTCAAATCGACTTACCAAATTTCTGTATCACTTGTCGTTATATACTTTGCACCGCTTTCAATAGCTAATTGTATTTCTTCTTCAGTGTTAATTAAACCACCAGCTATAATACTTTTCCCAGTCTTTTCACTAATTTCTTTTATTACTTTCGCAGCAACTCCAGGTAATACTTCAACGAAATCCGGATCAGCTTGTTTAATCAATTCTATACTTCTACTTAAAGCAGTACTATCCAATATAAATACTCTTAAAGTTGTAAGTGTATTTAACTTTTTAGCTCTTCTAATAACTTTTGTCTTAGTAGAAATAACACCATGCGGTCTGAATTGCTGAATAATATATTCAACAGCCGCTTCATCATTTGATAATCCTTTAATTAAATCTATATGCAACATAACTTCTTTATCGTTTTTCTTCATTTGATTTAAGATACCTTGTAAATGACCAATATGGGTATCTAATAAAACACATCTTTTATAATCTAACTTAAAAAACTTTTCCATATCTTTCATAGAGCGAATTGCGGGTAATAAATGCTCGTTCATATTATCCTCCTACATTACACGTTTAAATAACTTTTCTAGTTCATAAGTCGTTAATTCTATAATAATTGGTCTACCATGCGGACAAGTGAATGGATCAGTTGTTTCTCTTAACTCGTCTATTAAATGAGCCATTTCATGATTTCTTAAATAATGATTCGCTTTTATAGATTTTTTACAACTCATCATGATTGCCGCATCTTCTCTAAGTTTCTTAATATCTACACGCTCATGTTTTAATACATAATCAATCATATCTTTAATGACTTCTTCTGCTTCAACTTGAGGTAACCATACAGGATATTCACTAACCATATAATCATGATGACCAATAGGTTCTAAAAATATTCCTGCTTCTTTCAATGGTTGAAAGTATTTTTCTATAATCATATGTTCATCTCTAGAAAAATTAAAAGTTAAAGGTAATAATAAACTTTGAGTCTCGTTTGTTACCTCACCAATTTTCTCTTTGAAATACTCATATTTAATACGTTCTTGAGCTGCGTGTTGATCTATCATAAACATACCTGTATCATTTTGCGCGATGATATATGTGCCGTGAACTTGCCCTACTACTTCCATATAAGGAACTCTAGGTTTATCTTGCGTTTCATGTTGTTCAGGTGGCAATTCGTATGTGTCTTGATCGTATTGTGTTTGTTCTGTTTCTTCTCGCAAAATTGGTTCTTCTTTTTCAATATTAAACTCATTTTCCGGATTTTTATTTTCTTGTTCTTCATCTTCTACGTGATGAGCGCCTTGTTCTTCTTGTATATAAGAATTATTCTCTTTCGGTTTAAAATGCCATTGTGATGATGGTTCACTTTTTTCTGTTTCAGAAATAATAGGTTTAGGATCATTTATTGAGTTTGTAAAATTTGGTGTTGTAGGAGAATGATTCTCAGATGATGTTTCTGTTCGATTTTTTGCTTCAAAATCTAAACGTTGTTGTTCAAATATTTCTTTCTGAGATTTCTTTTGTTGATGCTTCTCTAACGAAGTACCAGGTATTAAAGATAATCCTCTAAATGCTTCTTTAATTTTATGATTAATTAAATCGAACAACGACTGTTCTTTTGAAATTCTAACTTCTAATTTAGTTGGATGCACATTCACATCAACTAAAATTGGATCCATTTCAATATTTAAGTAAACGATAGGATATCGACCAATTGGTAAAAGTGTGTGATAACCTTCAATAATCGCCTTATTCAATACAAAATTCTTAATATAACGCCCATTTATGAATATAGAAATATAATGCCTATTGCTTCTTGTATGTTCGGGTTTACAAACGAATCCGTGCATAACATAGTCTTCAGTTTCACCTTTAATTTCAACTAAATCTTTCGCGATTTTCATACCATATATTTCAGCCATTACTTCATTTGTACGGCCAGAGCCATTTGTCGATATTACTGTTTTTTCATCAGAAACTAAGTTAAACGCTATGTGCGGATGACTCATCGCCATTCGGTTAACAATATCTGTAATTTTCCCTAATTCAGTATATAAACTTTTTACATATTTTAATCTTGCAGGTGTGTTATAGAACAATTCGCTAACAAGAATATCAGTTCCTTTTTTAGCTTTAGCTGGCTGTTGTTTAATTATTTCTCCATTTTCAACAAGGACTTCATGACCTAATAGACCATCTGTACAAGTTTTCATAGTTACTTTACTGACTGAGGATATACTCGCTAAAGCCTCACCTCTAAATCCTAAAGTTCTAATATGGAATAAATCATAATCGTTATCAATTTTACTTGTAGCGTGCCTACCAAAAGCTTTACCGATATCCTCTTCATCTATGCCTGTGCCATTATCTACAACTCTTATTGATTGTATACCTGATTCTTTAATTGTAATGTCAATTTGTGTTGCTTGTGCATCTATAGCATTTTCCAACAACTCTTTAACAACTGAAGCTGGTCTTTCAACCACTTCTCCAGCTGCTATTTTATTGGCTAAGGATAATTCAAGTTCTTTAATTTTTCCCAATGCATTCACACTTTCTATTTAATTTGATTTTGAATTTCTTGAAGTTTAGTTAAAGCTTCAATTGGCGTCATATTCATTAAATCCATAGATTTTATTTGTTTTTCAACTTTTGAAGGTGTTTGTTCTTCGAATAATTGGAAAGATGGCTGTTCAAACGTTTGTTCATTGCGCTCAACACGCGTATTGGATTCTAGTTCTTCTAGAATAACATTTGCTCTTTCGATAATTTCATCTGGTAAATCAGTTAGTTTTGCTACATGAATACCATAACTTTGATCTACTGCACCTTCTTTAACTTTATGCAGAAAGATTAATTCACCTTGGTACTCTTGTGCAGCTACATGTATATTTTTAAGTCCAGATAAAGTTTCGTCCAAATGTGTTAACTCATGATAATGCGTAGAGAATAATGTTTTAGCTTTAGTATTATGATGCACATATTCAATCATGGATTGTGCTAAAGCTAACCCGTCAAATGTAGATGTTCCTCGACCAATTTCATCAAAAATAATTAAACTGTCTTCAGTTGCTCCTACCATTGCTTTTTCAGCTTCTAACATTTCAACCATAAATGTACTCTTACCAGAAACTAAATCATCCGCTGCTCCGATTCTCGTAAATATTTGATCAAATATTGGCAATAGCGCATAATCTGCTGGCACATAAGCTCCCATTTGAGCCATAATGCTAATTATAGCTATTTGCCTCATATACGTACTTTTACCAGACATATTTGGTCCTGTAATTAAATATATAAAACCATCTTGGTTCAAATAACAATCATTTGGCACATAATCATTATGATCCATGACTCTCTCTACAACTGGATGACGAGATGATTTAAGCGATAAAGTTTTATCTTCGCTAAATAACGGTCTTGTATAATGGTATTTTTGAGCTATTTCAGCAAAACTTTGTAAACAATCTATTTCTGATAATAATTTCGCTTGTGCTTGTAACTTTTCAGTATAAGCTTTAACACGTTGCCTTAATTCTAAGAATAATTGATATTCTAATTCTATTGCTTTATCTTCTGCACCTAATATGATAGATTCTTTTTCTTTTAATTCTTCAGTTACAAAGCGCTCAGCATTAGATAATGTTTGTTTACGTTGGTAACCTAATGCATCAGTATCTACACTATTTAAGTTAGCTTTTGTAATTTCAATATAATATCCGAATACTTTATTAAAACTTACTTTTAATGACTTAACACCGGTACGTTCTCTTTCTTTCAACTGTAATTCAGCAATCCATTGCTTACCATTCGTTGAAGCTTCTTTGAATTTATCAAGTTCAGCATTATACCCAGTTTTAAATAAGCCACCTTCTTTAACGGACAATGGCGGATCTTCGACTAAGCTCTCTTCTAAAAGTTCTTCTAAGTCTTCGAGAGGTTCTAAAGCTTTAAATCGATTAACAGATGTTGAATCTAGTCGTTCAATAATTTCTTTAATATATGGAATTTGTTTTATAGAATAATTTAATTGTACGAGGTCTTTCGCATTAACATTTCCATAACTTACTCGACCTACTAGTCTTTCTATATCATACACCATATTTAAATAACTTCTTAATTCATCTCTTTCTATGAAACCATTAACAAATTGTTCTACTGCATTTAACCTTTGTTCTATATCATGTTGTTTGATTAAAGGTCTATCAATCCATTGTTTTAACCTTCTAGCACCCATTGGTGTCTTAGTGTCATCCATTAACCATAATAAAGTACCTTTTTTAGATTTTAATCGGATGCTTTCAGTAAGTTCTAAGTTTCTTTTTGCATAAAAATCCATCTTCATATAGTCTAGTGCACGATATACGACAACGTCTTCTATGTGAGGCATTTCTCGTTTACCATTATCATGTATATAATTCAATAAATATATTAACGAAGTCGCTTGAGGTTTAGACGTTCCTTTTATAACGTCATATTCTCTTTCTTCATAACTTTCAACTACAGTAATCGTTTCAGTAATTAGTTGGATTTGTTTATATAAAGAATCTTGTAAAACTTTATTCACGATAATTTCATTCGGATGTATTGTCGTAATTTCATTGATTAAAGTTGTTTCATCTTCAAAAGATGTTGTCTTTAATTCTCCTGTAGTCACGTCACAATAACTTAAATGAAATTCACCATCTTCTTTAATAAAACTGAGAATATAATTATTCGTTTTCTCATCCATACCTCTTTGTTCCATCACAGTTCCAGGTGTGATGACTTGTACTACTTCTCGTCTTACCATACCTTTTGTTTGAGTTGGATCTTCCATTTGCTCACAGATGGCAACTTTATAACCTTTAGAAATAAGTTTTTCTATGTATCCTGAAGCTGAATGATATGGAACACCACACATAGGTATTGGGTCTTTTTTAGCATCACGTCTCGTCAAAGTAATTTCCAGTACTCTAGATGCTTCAATAGCGTCATCGTAAAACATTTCATAGAAGTCACCTAATCTGAAAAATAATAAAGTATCTTGATATTGAGATTTTATTTTTAAATATTGAGCCATCATTGGCGTTGGTTTAGACATCTTTCTTCACGTTCCTTTATTTAACTTTGGATTCGTCTATTTTATCAAAATTTTCAACAATACACGAGTATGGTTAATTATAATATAATAAATTGCACTGAGACATAACAATTATCTCGAATTTTATTATATAGACAGTAACTGACTGGGGCGGGAAAGAAATCTTTCTATATAATTTCTGTCCTACTCCTATATAAATAAATTCTCCTAATCTGTTCATTAAAAGTCCAACAGATTAGGAGAATTATTTTGAGCTAAGGATTTATACCAAAGCTTGTAAATATATAATTTAGTTATTAAATTATTGTTTTAGTGTGAACAGCTACTAGCATTAGGTGCATTTTTCATAGCTGCACCAGTTTCACCAGTTAATTGGTTACCACCAGTTGATTCAATAATTTCGTTTGTAACAGTATGGCTAATTGAATGTGAAACCATTTGCAGAAGTTCATTCACTTCTGCTTGAGCTTCTTTAAATTCACTTACAATCGGCATGTCATCCAATTCTTTTTCGATATTAGCTATTTTTTCTTCTACCATTGCTAAAGCTTTATCTTTACCATAGTTTTGGAAATTAACAGCTTGTTTTTGCAGTGATTTTAAACTTGCCATTTTTTCACGAACAGTTTGGTTTTCGTGAATTTGTGCTTCCGCACGTTTAAAAAATTCAACTTCTTCTGTTTCTGACATCATTTTTCCAAGTATACGTGCTTGGTCTAGTATATCATCTTTTGTATACATTTAATGTACCACCTTTTCTTTAGATACAACTTCAACAAATTCACCATTTAATGAATATTGTTTAGCTTCTGTAATTTTAACCTTTACTATTTTACCAATCACATCTTGAGGTGCTTTAAAGTTTACTAATTTATTCTTCTCAGTGTAACCAGCTAATACTGTTTCATCTCTCTTACTTGATCCTTCACAAAGTACATATACTTCTTGACCTTCATAAGGTTTTAATGATTGAGCAGCATATTCACCGACTACTTTATTTAAACGTTGTAATCTTTGTTTTTTCTCTTTTTCTGGAACGTTATCTTTCATTTTAGCTGCTGGTGTTCCTTCTCTTGGAGAATATACATAAGTATACGCATGTTCAAATCCAACTTCGTGGTATAAATCTATTGTTTCTAAAAATTGTTCTTCTGTTTCATTAGGATATCCAACTATTATATCAGTTGTCAATGCTATATCTGGTATTGCTTCTTTTATTTTATTTACAAGCTCTAAATAACTTTCACGCGTATATTTACGCCCCATTATTTTCAAGACTTTATTATTACCAGATTGAACAGGTAAATGAATATGCGGAACAATGTTTCCACCTTCTGCTATCACTTCAATCAATCGATCATCGAAATCCCATGGATGACTCGTTGTAAAACGAACTCGAGGTATATCAATTTTAGTCATATCGTTTAGTAAATCGCCTAAACCATAATTTAAACCTTCTATGTCTTTACCGTAAGCATTTACGTTTTGTCCTAATAAACAAATTTCCTGATAACCTTGCCTAGCCAAGTCTCTCACTTCGGCGATAATTTCTTCCGGCATACGACTACGTTCCTTACCTCTTGTAAATGGAACGATACAATATGTACAGAATTTATCGCACCCGTACATGATATTTACCCATGCTTTAATTCTACCGTTACGTACTTTAGGTAAGTTTTCTATAACGTCGCCTTCTTTAGACCAAACTTCAACAACCATCGCTTTAGACATATAAGCTTCTTCTAAAATTTCAGGTAATCTGTGAATATTGTGTGTACCAAAAATCATATCAACATTTTGGTATGATTTTAGTATTTTATTCACTACAGATTCTTCTTGAGACATACAACCACAAACACCTATTAAACAATCTGGTCTTTCTTGTTTTAAATGTTTTAAGTTGCCGATTTCACTAAACACTCTATTTTCTGCATTTTCTCTAATTGCACAAGTATTTAGTAAGATAACGTCAGCATCGTCTACTGAATTAGTCGGTGCAAAACCTAATGCTTGAAAAATACCAGCCATTACTTCTGTATCATGCTCATTCATTTGGCAACCATACGTTCTAATATAGAATTTACGACCTTTCCCCATTCCTCTATGTCGTTCATCTATTTTGAAATCATCATGATATTGAACTTCTGATTTACCTCTTTGCTTAGCGTCCTTTAAGTTAGGAGGTTGATAAACACGCTCGAAATATTTACTATAATCTTTTTCTAAATTAGGTTTCGTCTTCGCATTCGCTCCTTGTTTTCTTTGCTCTTCATTCAATGTCAAAACCCTTTCTGCCCATATTGATTTATCTTTATATTATATTAGAGTTCAACATAAAGTGCAAAAAAGTTAAAGCGCTTTATTTAATTTTAAATGACAATTTTTATAACTTAATCCAATATCTTTTTGTTACATTTTGACTCTCTGAAATATACGGCTTATCTTCTTTACCACCGTTACGTTCAATAACTTTAGCACTGCCAAAGTTATCTTCATCACATGTAATCAACGCATATTCAACAAAATCATTTCTCAATTCCTCTAAAGCATATTTTAATATAGTCGTTGCATAACCTTTATCTCTTTCGCTACGCCTTACACCATAACCAACATGGCCACCAACTTGCTGTAACCCATCATTCAATTGATATCGAATATTCGCAGCTCCGACAATGAAGCCCCTATCTATTAATACAAATGTTTTTGCTTTAACAAAATCACTATTTTGTGGCGGGGTTATTGCTTCTTTTTGCATTTCCAACATGCTATTAAATCCTCCATGATGGCGGACGTCCGTACTCCAAGGAACTATTTTATCATTATTGTCGTACCACTCAGATATATATTCAATAAATAGAGGTTTTATATCTTCTTTAATTTCACGAAACTTCATACACATCTTCCTTTACTGTAGTTCTTGAATTTGTTCTTCATCGCCAGCATTTAACATGTGATAGTAAACACCTTGTTTATTAATAAGTTCTTCTTGTGTTCCTGATTCAAGAATTTCTCCATGTGATAATACAAATACTAAATCTGCTTTCTTAACTGTATTTAATCTATGTGCAATGATAATGCTTGTTCTACCTACCATTAAAGTTTCCAATGCTTCTTGTATTTTAATTTCTGTTACGGTATCGATGCTACTTGTTGCCTCATCTAGCAATAATATTTTTGGATCTTGTAATAAACATCTAGCGATTGAGATAAGCTGTCTTTCACCTTGAGAAAGTGAACCTGATTCACCTTTTAGTACTGTGCTATATCCATTTTCTAAATTAATGATGAAATCATGTGCATTTGCTTTTTTGGCCGCTTCTATAGCTTCTTCTTTTGTCGCATTAGGTGTTCCATACATGATGTTATCTAGAATTGTTCCATCAAATAAGTAAGGGTCTTGTAATACAACGCCTATTTCTTTTCTTAAAGAAGCTCGTGTAATCTCAGTAATAGATTTTCCATCGATTAAAATTTCACCAGATTCTATGTCATAATAATGTAAAATCAATTGAACGATTGTTGTTTTACCGGCACCAGTAGCTCCTACAAGTGCGGCTGATTCTCCACTTTTTATTTCAAGGGATAAATCTTTAATTGTTGGTGTTTTTTGTTCTTCATCATATCTGAAGTTAACATTGTTAAATTTAATATTTCCTTCAATATTGTTTAAGCCTATAGCATCTTTTGAATCTTGTTCTACAGGTTCATTCATAATGTCGAATACACGTTCCGCACCGGCTATAGCAGACAGTACCGTATTAAATTGATTCGCTAAGTCCGATAGCGGTCTTGTAAACTGCCTTGCATACTCTGCAAAAATAACAATAACACCAACTGTTACACCGGCAGATTCATTTAAAGCTAATATACCACCTATCCCAGCTACGATAGCAAAACTTAAATTATTTAAATAATTCATTACTTTAGGTATTAATCCTCCAAATGTTACTGCCCAAAAGCTATATTCTTTAACATTATCTGCTTTCTCATTAAATGTTTCCATCACATAATGCTCTTGAGAAAAAGCTTTTACAACAGTTTGACCATTCACGATTTCTTCGATATAACCGTTCATAATACCCAATTGTTTTTGCCTCATCGAATACAACACGCTTGTTCTAGCTGTAATCCAACGTAAACTTATGAACATGATAGGTATAATGATTACTGTTAATAAAGTTAATAATGGACTTAAATACAACATGATAGATAATGTTCCTATTAACGTAACAACGCTTGAAGTAAATTGAATGAATGAGGAGTTTAACACTTGTGACACATTTTCAATATCATTTTGCATTCTACTCATTAATTCACCATGTTGTTTTTTATCAAAGTATGAAACAGGTAACTTTTGGAAATGACTAAATAAATTGTCCCTTAATAAATAAACTGTTCGTTGTGCGATATTTACCATCATATACGAACCTATATAAGAAGTGATGGATAATAAAGTATATACAGATATCAATATAATGATATATTTTAATAATCCATTTAAGTCTTTAGGGATAATTTTTGTATCAATTATTCTACCAATTAAAAATGGCCCTACTAAACTCAATGAAGATGAACATATAATCATGAGTATGACAATGATAAGTTGAACACGTTTTTCATCAATTAAATGCCAAATATTTAATAAAGTCCCTTTAGTATCTCGTGCTCTCTTTTTCTTCTTAGTATTATTTTTAGACATATCATCCGGCGTTATAACCGTTTCATGTCCGTACGGATTTTTAATGCCCATCATGTATTCACCGCACTTTCTTGGCTGTTAGCAATCTCATTATAAAGTTTAGATGATTTTAATAATTCTTCATGATGACCTATTGCTTCTATATGACCATCTACCAATAACATAATACGATCTGCTGTTTTAGCTGTAGAAATTTTTTGAGTAACAATCAGTTTAGTTGTATCTTCATGTTCAAGTGCATCCCATAAAGCTGATTCCGTCTTCACATCCAATGCAGAAGTAGAATCATCAAGTATTAACACACCAGGTTTCCTTACAAGCGCTCGAGCAATAGAAAGTCTTTGTTTCTGACCACCAGATAAAGTAACGCCTTGTTGTCCAATCATCGTTTCATACTGATGATCAAATGCTTCGATAGAATTGTGTATTTGTGCTTTTTGAGTAGAAGTTTCTAACGTTTCTAATTCAGCATTCGGGTCTCCGAATTGCAAGTTTTCATATATTGTTCCTGAGAATAATAATGCAGTTTGTGGTACATATCCGATAGCGTCTCGTAAATCTTCAATTTCCCAGTCTTCTACATTCTTTCCATCTAAAAGAATTTCTCCTTGTTTAGTTCTATAAATTTTCGGAATTAAACTCAGTAAAGTAGATTTTCCTGAACCTGTAGAACCCATAATAGCGAAGGTTTCTCTCGGTTCAACTTCGAAGGAAATATTGTGAAGTACCGGTTTATTAGCGTTTGGATAAGTAAATGAAACATTATTGAATTTAATACTATAAGCATGATTTTCCACTTTGTGACCGTTCTTTTCTAATACCCATTCATCTGATGGAGTAGTAAGCACTTCTTCTATTCGATCACTGGAAGCCTTCATTCTACTTAATGTCATGATAAGAAATGCCAACATACCAAATCCACCTTGCATTCTCATACCATAATTGATGATTGCGACCAGTTTACCAACTTCTAGAGTTGAACTATTAACCATATCGGACCCAAACCAAATGACAGCTAATATACTCGCATTAATAATAAATAGTAAAGATGGATTAATCAATTCCATTAGTCTTAAAGCGTATGTATAATTATGTCTAATGTCCTTTATTTTTTCTTTAAATTGATTAATTTCTTGGTGTGATGTCTGACTCGCTTTGATCAATCTAACAGCTTCAAGATTTTGTTGGAAAAATCTATTCATTTCATCAAATTTTCTTTGTATCTTTGTAAATAATTTAGAACCCGTGCGCGCAATAAAGAATATTATTATAAATATGAATGGCGTTCCAATCACCAAATAAAGCGCTAGTCTAGGTTCAACTATAAAGCTCATTACGATACTTCCAATAATCATCAAGGGGGCTCTTAACATGATTCTTATAGACATATATACTGCTGTATCACAGTTATTAACATCGCTTGTGAGCCTCGTAATTAAACTAGAAGTTTTAAACTTCTCTAATGTTGCCAATGAAAAAGTTTGAATTTTACTAAATTGTGCAGTTCTTAAATCATATGCAAAAGTTTGACTAACATGGCCAGCTACAAAACTATTCCATATCCCAGACACTAAAGCTACAAGACCTGTAACAAGCATAATGCCTAAATAAAGATAGACGTGGTTTAAATCATTCTTTAAAATACCATTGTCTATTATTTCAGATATAAAAATAGGCTGGATTAATTCTACTGCTAATTCTATTAACATTAATATTAAACCTAATATAAACAGACCCGTATACGGTTTAATATATTTTAATACAGTTCTCATATCTTTCGTCCCCTTTACTTCTTAAACCGATATAATATAATACATTTCTCCTTTATATTTATAATAAATAGCGTTCATTCATTAAACTATCTTAATTAAGATCTATATTTATCCGTTAACGTATCCATCATGATGCCTTCGGGAACGTGATAAAACTTCACTTGAGATATAATGCTTTTACATTCCAACTCAACCATGCGCTCGTTAATTTGTTCTATTAAAATTAGGCAAGCATTCATATCCCCTTCAATAGTAGTTTCTAAAGGATTCACTTGATACTTTAAACCAGAATCATCTATTATTCTTATTGCTTCATCAACTAAAGGTATTACCCCTGTATCTTCGTGCTCTGGAATAATTTGAATGCTCATTAATGTATTTGTCATTTGAAAATCCCCCTTTTTATTAAAAAAAGCTCATAGACAAACTATGAGCTTAAAGTGTATTCATTATATAATTATTTAAATTGAGAAACAAGCTCTTCAAATTGGTTTTCTTCAAGCTTCAATGATTTTTTAACTAGTGGTGTTTCATCAAGTTGTTCTAATTGTTGTTCATATGATGGAGTTTCTTTATCTTGATATATAATACCTGTAATCATAGATTCTTTATCCATCACTGTTTGTATTGCTTGATTTTTATTTGAAAAATCATAATCCTCAATATCAGCTAATTTAGTTAAATTCTCTTTAAACCAATCATAAGTATTTATTTTGTTGTATGTTACACATGGTGAAAATACGTTTACAAATGAAAATCCTTTGTGATTGATTGCTTCTTCAATTATATGTGTTAATTCTTTGATGTCGCTTGAAAAGCTTTGTGCTACAAAAGTAGCACCTGATGATAATGCTAATTCTAAAGGTGCAACGTTTTGTTCAATGTTACCTTTAGGTGTTGTTTTTGTAACAAAACCTTTAGCAGAACTTGGTGAAGTTTGCCCTTTAGTTAATCCATAAATTTGGTTATCCATGATGATATAAGTCATATCCATATTTCTTCTTAAAGCATGAATAGTGTGACCCATACCTATAGCAAATCCGTCTCCGTCGCCGCCTGAAGCAATTACTGTTAAATCTTTATTAGCCATTTTAACACCTTGTGCTAAAGGTAATGAACGTCCGTGAATTGAGTGTAGACCATATGAGTTTACATAACCACTCAAACGACCCGAACAACCTATACCTGTAATAATGGCAACTTCTTCTGGTTCCAATCCTACATTTGCTGCTGCTTTTTGAATCGCTGCTTGCACAGAGAAGTCACCACAGCCTGGACACCAGTTTGGTTTAACATTATTTCTAAAATCTTTAAATGTTGCCAATTATATCAACTCCTTCATATTACTTGCGATTTCTAAAGCTTTATCTTCTATTTCATGCGGTAAGAA
This sequence comes from Mammaliicoccus lentus, assembly GCF_002902755.1. GTDB lineage: Bacteria > Bacillota > Bacilli > Staphylococcales > Staphylococcaceae > Mammaliicoccus > Mammaliicoccus lentus. The sequence continues at coordinate 26,995 of NZ_PPRS01000037.1, forward strand.
TGGTGTACCGTCATATTTTGTTTGGTTAATAATTTTACCTTGATGATTTACATTCATTTTGATAATGCTAGATAGTTGTCCTTGGTAATTATGCTCAGCTACAACTACTTTTTTAGCTTTATTAAAGGCTTCTTGTACAGCATCAGTAGGGAATGGATGTAATTGTCTAATTTGAATATGATTAACTTTTACATTTTGCTTATCTAATCTTGTAATTGCTTCTTCGATTGCTCCTATAGTAGAAATGAATCCTACATATAGAATATCCGCTTCATCATATTTTTCATTAGATTTAACTGGTTCATCAATTAATAATTGAGCTGTTTTACGCATACGTTTATCCATTTGTAATTGTCTGTTTTCAGCACCTTCAGAAGGTTTTCCTTCTTCGTTATGTTCAACACCTGTAACATGGTGAATACCACCTTTTGTACCAGGAAGAACACGTGGAGAAATTCCAGAATCAGTCAATGCATAACGTTTAAAGTACGCCTTATCTTCAGGTGTTTCCATGTCTTCTTCTACTAGAGCGCCTCTACGAATTTCAATTTTGTCATAGTCTAATGATTCAACGGTTTGTTTACCTAAAGATAATTGTAAATCTGAAAGTAATATAACTGGACATTGATATTCTTCAGCTAAGTTAAATGCTTCTATCGTTAAATAAAACGCATCGCTTGCGCTTGTTGGTGCTATTACAATTTTCGGAATATCGCCATGAGTACCGTATATCATTTGCATTAAGTCAGACTGTTCTTGTTTAGTTGGTAAACCAGTTGATGGCCCACCGCGTTGAGTATTAACGATTACTAAAGGTGTTTCAGTCATTCCTGATAAACCTATTGATTCCATCATCAATGATAATCCTGGACCAGCAGATGATGTAAATGAACGTACACCAGCATAGTTAGAACCAATTGCCATTGTACATGCAGCAATTTCATCTTCCGTCTGTATAACGGCGCCACCTAATTCTGGTAAACGATCAATCATGTACTCCATAATTTCTGAAGCTGGCGTGATAGGATAAGCTGCCATAAATCTAACTCCAGCTGCTACTGCCCCTAAACCAATCGCGTCATTACCTATCATAAATAAATGGCCATCAGAGTCATTCTTCTCTAAAGTATGTTCACTTTCTAATGAATCCATTTCTTCTTTCATTAATCTATAACCTTCATTTAACGCTTGAATGTTTAAATTAACGACACTTTCGCCTTTACGACTGAATAAATCACTGATTAATGATTCAAATACGTCTGTATCTAAATCCATGACTGCACAAGTAGAACCTACAGCTACCATGTTCTTCATTAACGCTGTTCCTAATTCTTTAGCTACGCCTGTAAACGGTAAGCTCACTAATTGTGCTTTACTATCTTCTGGATTTTCAGGTTTTGCTTTTGCATCGGCAATGATAATACTGCCTTTTTGCATTTCATGATAGTTCACATCTATTGTTTCTTGGTCAAATGCTATTAATATATCTAAATCATCACTAATCGCTCTTACTGGCGTGGATGATACTCTTATTTTATTGTTTGTGTGTCCGCCTTTGATTCTACTAGAAAAATGACGGTATCCGTATAAATAATATCCTTGACGGTTCATAGCAGTTGCGAATATTTCACCTGTTGACTCAATTCCTTCGCCTTGCTGTCCGCCAACTTTCCATGAAATTTGTGATTTCATCTTATGGCCTCCCCATATAATATCTCAATTCACATCATACCAAAAAAATCCCTTTAATCCTATGAAATTAAAGGGTTTTAACAAAAATCATCCTAATGGACGATACTATTCAAATGGATGATCATCGTTTATTAATATTCTTTGAATTTTTTTAGCTTTTCCATCTTGAGTTAAATCAACAACCACACCTGAAAGTACTTTTCGACCTTCATTTGGCAAGTTATGACGTTGAGGTAAACTCGTAATAAATCTTTCAATAACCTCATCTTTATTAATGCCAAGAATACCGTCGTAATATCCAGTCATTCCCACATCTGTAATATATGCTGTACCTTCATTTAAAACACGTTCATCAGAAGTTTGTATATGAGTATGCGTACCAACAACTGCACTAACGCGTCCATTTAAATACCAAGCCATCGCATTTTTCTCAGAAGTTGTTTCTGCATGAAAATCAACAAAGATAAACGGCGTTATTTTAGATGCTTCTTCTACTAATTCATCAGCTTTTTTAAAAGGACAATCGATAGCAGCCATAAATGATCGACCTTGCAAATTGATAATAGCAACATCTTTATCGTTGACTTTAATGATTCTCATACCAATTCCCGGTGCCTCATCAGGAAAATTCGCAGGTCTTACCATTCTATTCGCTTGACCTATAAATTCGTAAATTTCCTTCTGACCGTATGTATGATTACCCATCGTCATAAAGTCTGCGCCCATACGTAAAATTTCTTTATATATTTTTTCAGTTATTCCTTTACCATGTGCAGCATTTTCACCATTAACAATCGTTAGTGTTGGTTTGTATGTTGCTTTAATTTTAGGTAAATATGTTTCTAATTGTTCTCTACCTAATTTGCCTACAATATCACCTATAAATAAAATTCTCACTACAGTCATCCTCTCTATTACTCTTTATATTCTAATGGAAAACAAAATATTTTAAAAGTAATGATTATTAATTTATAATATTGGGTATACGTTACAAGAGCGTTATTTATATAGTAACGTATCAAAAAATTAATAGGAGTGTTTATTTAAACATGGGAATTGATATTGAACCCGAAAAGTTTGCAGAACTAGTGGTTAAAGCAAATCCATCCGTACACGAAGAGGCAGAAGATATTGCCAAGGATAGTTTGGAGTTATACGTAACAGCTTTTAAATTAGCTGAAAAATACGGTAATTGCGCGATAAACTCGCACGAAACTTCAAATGTATTAAAAGAAGCATTAGATTTAGAGTTGAACTTAACGAATTAAAAATAAACATGAAAAATGAAAACGAGACTAGGTATAGATTATCCTAGCTTAAATAAAACAGAGACGATTTTCTTAATCATTTAAGAATCGCCTCTGTTTTTTAATTTGTATAAATTATAAAATCGTTATAATGACTTAAATAACTCTTCCCAATATTGTTTAACTTTATCTCTACTAAATCTATCTTTTATACTTTTAGCCGCATTTATACGCATTTCATTTATTAATTCAGGATTACTAAATAAATAATTCATATTTTCAGCTAATTGTTTTATATTATTTTTTTCAATAATTAAACCATCTTTACCGTTAGTAATAATATCTTCAGGACCATAGTTAAAATTATAACTCAATACTGGAACACCATTTGCCATACTTTCTAATATAGATAACGAAAAGCCTTCTGTTTTCGAAGTTACAATCGAAAAAGCCGCTTCTTTATAAACATTTTCAATATTATCGGTATAACCTTTTAATATAACGTTCTCAGTTAAACCTTTAGATTTAATTAAATCTTTAAGCTTTTTCTCTTGATCACCAGAGCCATATATTTCTATCAAAAAGTTTGGATTGTATTCTACGAGTAAACTTGCAGCTTCTAATACATGATGAATTTGTTTTAATGAAACTAATCTAGAAATAACAACAGCTTTATCTTTTTTAAAATTATTATGGGCATCGCTATTTTTCACTTCTATGCCATGTGGTAGCGCAAGTAGTTTTTCATCATGATTTCTTCTAGTTACTATATCTTCTTTTTGCCTCTCTGTCAGCGCGACTAAATAATCTATTTTATCTAAATTATTTAATGCAAATTTTACAGTACTTACAATTTCTGATTTTTCAACATCAAACGGCTCTTTCACATGATTACTATGCAATCTAATAAGTTTTTTAGCTTTTTCATCATCGACTAGTGTCATCACATCATCAGTATTACGAGCATCTGAAATTAAAATTGGATATTCATCGTTTTCAACAACTTTTTCTATAAAATAAGCTTTTAAAGCTTCATCACTTTTAAATGTCTTTTTAATTTCATTACCATTAAATAATAAAACTTTATGAGCATTGCCAGTTTCGGGATTAACCCATTTAGATAAATAACAATTGCCTTTACTGTCTTTAAAAACCATCTGTCTCGGCTTATTTAATTCAAAATCCATATAAGAAACCTTGCCCAAATATCCTTTAGGCGTGTATGCTTCACTCCTAATTCTATATCTAAAATCATTAAAACAATCTACACCTTTTACAGTCTCATCGTCACGATGAGTCATATAATACCTATATAAACCATTTTCATATATTCTATATCCATTTTTATTTTTTACTTTTTCATAAGCAAAATCAGAAGAAATACAATCATTAACTTTCGTTAAATCTTCTTCAACATTTTTCTCATCTCTATAAAAATCATACATATTTCTTATTTCAACATCTCTATTAATACTATAGTATTGAAATAATTTTTCAGTTATAATGTCATAATCACTATTATAATTAAAAGTTAATATTGTTGTTTTATAACCCAATTCAGCACTCATGTTTGCTTGCTGAATACAAGCTTTAGTTAAACCGCCTCTACCAACATCAAGTGAGTTTATCAAAAAATAAATTTCTTTTCCCATAATAATAAACCTCCTAATTGAGGTTCATTATATAGTCGCTTAAACATCATTTCAAACGATAAGTTATTTCTAAGGAGATAATATGTTTATAACAAAAAACGTTTAATCATTAATTTCGTCTTTATTTTTTTAATAGGGTCCATTACATCTTACTTTGGCTATAACCTAAAAACAGATCATTTATTCTTAATATTATCGATTGCCGGGTTAACAATAGGTTACTCAATACTTATTCCTATTAAACTATTAGCTGAATATTTAAGTGCTAAAGAATAAAATATATACCAGTATAATAATAAGAACGTTGCATCTTAGGATACAACGTTCTTATTTTTTCTTTTTATTTAATTACTTATTCTTATTATCAGCTCAAATACCTTTTCTTATAGTAATAATTTATTAACACACTTTTTGTTACAAAACTGTAAATTATTTGTAATATATAAATAATAATAATATTTGGTAAATGTGTTATTATATTAAAAAAACAAAGAGGTGTTTATATGAAAAGTTTCAAAAAAGTAATGATTTCTCTAGTTGTTGGCAATATCGTTATAACTCCCTTTATTACTTCTAATGTAGATGCTATGGAGCAACCTTCATTTAAAGTTGGCGGTAGAAAAGATTATCAAGAAATTCAAGGTACTCATTTAATGGTGAATGTTACTGGGGTGGATAAGAAAGGTAACGAAATTCTTGTTCCTGGCTTTATAGAATTCCCTTTAACACCTGGTGAAGTATTAACAAAAAAAGATATTTTAAATTATGTTCAAATTGCAATAGATGCAAAGGCTGCAGATGAATATCGAGTGGTAAATTTAGCGCCTAATTCGAAAATTGAGGTATCATATAGTAATAACAAGTCTGATATATTTCCTATAACAGATAAAGGATTTGTTATTCCTGATTTAACTAAGCATATAGAAAATCCTAGTTTCAAATTGATTACTAACGTAGTTTTAGAAGAAAAATCTTCAACTGATAATAATCAAGTATTTAGTAAATCCACAGAAGTTTCGATAGAGCATTTTGTAAAATTTTTAAAACGCGATAATGAATCAAATATATTATTACCTATCAATACAGGAAGAATCACAAATTTAAAAGAAAAACATCATGTTGGAGATAAAATTACTGAAAATGACTTATTAAAAGCTGCTGAACTAGAGTTTAAAAAGACTAAAGAATATAAAGAAGGTTATCGAATAGTTAAAAGATTAAATGCTAATGTTATAGAAAATGGTGTCAGTTCTAGAATTCTATATGATTTTCAAGATAATAAACCATTTAATTATACAATATCAGGTAAAAGACAACCTGCTAAATTACATACAGATGGCTTGTCAGATACTTATTACATTTCTAAAAATGGAGACGATTATCCATTAAATTAATAGATTTAAGAAAGTGGGACTACGAAACCTTATAGAAAATTACGGTTTCTACCCCACTTCTTTAATATTTTTCTATTTCTTCTGCTAAATTTTTATCTAGATCACTTTCAGTATTATTAAGATGTATGACAATGTTCTCTTTATCCGCTTCACTACGATTTTGACTTAACTTATATGCAGCTTCTAATTTATCTACTTTTACTTTGAAACCCACTATACCTTTTATTTGTTTTTTTGTCTGATCAGATAAATTTTCCCATGTTGCCCCACCTCTATGTTCACTTTCATACTTATCCAACAAAACTTTTAAATCTTCTTTTAACTGGTGTTCATTTAACAAGACACTTTTCCCATAAACATGTATGCTTTGATAATCCCATGTCGGTACATCCTCAGTTTCATACCATATTGATGATATGTATCCATGTGGCCCGTGGAATATAATGAGTACATCTTCGTTATTGTCCATTGTTCTCCATTGCTTATTGCCTCTAGCAAAATGCCCAGATATAAATAAAGCATCATCATGCTCATTAATAATTACTGGTAAATGTGTTGCAATAGGTTTTAATTCATCAACAGTAACTACAGTCGCAAAATTATATTTAGTCATAAAATTTTTAATTTCTTGATAATCTTTCATTTGATAATGTTTTGGTATGTACATCTGAATGCTCCCCTTTACAGCTCAATTAAATACACATTTTACACTTAATTTTAAATACCCTATTCAACTATTGTCAAAGCTTTTAATACAAATAAATAATCTATGCTACACTTTAGAGTATAAATTTAAAATATTGATAATATCAAATGATGAAAAGGGGTATGTAGATGAATAAATTAGGAACTTTGTATTTTTTTACAGGTAAAATGGGAGCTGGAAAATCAACTACAGCAAAAAAATTAGAAATTAATAAAAACGCTATTTTATTATCTGAAGATGATTGGTTATCTCAACTTTATCCCAATGAAATAACAACATTTGACGACTACTTAAAATATTCAAAATTAATAAAGCCTTTATTAAAAGAACACATACAACGTATTTTAAAAGTTGGCAGCAATGTAGTATTAGACTTTCCAGGAAACACAAAAGCTCAAAGAAGCTGGTTACTCAGTATAGCGACTGAAATAAAGGCAAATCATGAATTAATATTTCTTAATATAGATGACGAGAAATGTTTAGAAAGAATAAAAAAGAGAAGTATTGAAGAACCTTCAAGAAAGAATTTTGATACAAAAGAAACGTTTGAATACGTAACTAGCTTTTTCGAAGAACCACTTCTCTCAGAAGGATTAAATATAAACGAAATAAAAAGGAGCGGGACAGAAATCTAGTTGTATTTAATAAGATTTCTTAGCCTTACCGCGAAGAGCGACTAAGATTGAAATAAGCTTGATATAAGCGTGTTTTTAGTCTATTCAACTACTACCATAACAAAATACAGTCTGGAACAATTATTTATGTTCCAGACTGTTCAACTTCTAAAGATAAAATCTTTTTCTTGTTTTCACTCAAAATATCAAACTTATCTTTTGAATTTTTATCCGAAGTAAAAACATCAAAAGAATCATTAAAAATGCCCTTAGCAGTATCAGTATTCTCTTTTGAAGTACTTGAATAAATTGTACCAATTTCCTCTAATAAATCAGCACTTTTTCTATAATAAACTAAATCTTCTTTATTAGCTTCAATTTCAATAAGCGCATCTCTAATACCGTATCGTAGCGCACAGTATAAAGCTATAGCTGATACAAATATGTATACAAAAACCACTTGATACCCTCCCCTTTTAAGCTTGCAAAATAACCTTGCATTATCTAAGTTTTAGATCAAACTAAATTGCTAATATAGTAACACTTATAATGTTATCACAGATATCTAGTACATATTAATAAGTTAAACTTTATGTTTAATTTTTATCTATAACGATTACTTTAGTAAATTAATATCGTTTTATAGTATAATATACTTAAATGTAAAAATATGGATATATATAAACTATGAAAGGAGAAAGTACTATGAGCGATTACATTACTAAAGTAACTTTTGAACAAATGAAAAAAAGAATAGATGATAAATTTGAGCATTTATCCGATAAAATAGATGATTTATCTAAGATTATGGAAAATAATATGAAGCCCATGGAAAGTAATGTGAAATATCAAATCTCTGAAATGAAAAATATACAATTCAAATGGTTCATTGGGACAATGATAGCTATTGCTGGTGTAGCTGGAAAAGTTTTTGGGTTGTATTGATTATGTGTTTTTTTTGAGAGTTATAAAATTAATAAATTATAATGACGAAAGGAGAAATCAGTATGAGCGATTACATTACTAAAGAAACTTTTGAACAAATGGAAAAAAGAATAGATGATAAATTTGGACATTTATCCGATAAAATAGATGATTTACTAAAAATCATGGAAATAATATGAAATATCAAATTTCTGAAATGAAAAATATACAATTCAAATGGTTCATTGGCACAATGATAGCTATTGCTGGTGTAGCTGGAAAAGTTTTTGGGTTGTATTGATCGTTTATTTCTTTTTTAATTCATTCTAAAGAATAGCTATTATTCCAGTTAATCAATAATTAACAAAAAGTTATTTATCTAACATCTAGGAAAAGATAAAATGGATGAAAATAACAAGAAAACACTCAACAATATAATAGGATGGTCTATAGGTGGAATTGGCCTATTATATTCAATCGTTAACGGATTCGGTGGGTTATAAGTATTAGGTCGTGTTAATAATTCCTTTATTTTTTAAAGATAGATTTGTAAACATTAAAATATATTTCTTACAGTCCCCCTCATTTATAAACCTTCAAAAAACTTTTGAAATTCTTTTCAAACAATTAATATAACGTAAAAATATCATATATAAATAAAACGCTTTTCATTCAAATAATTTATTAATAAGTTATCTTTTTTATCATAAAACCCAAAAAATCCTGCAACCTTTGGGCTGTAGGATTTTTTCGTGCAGTATATTATGGGTTGTTATTGAAAGCACCGTCAACATTCAGTTCTTTCATTTCCTTAACTTCGTCTTCATTATTTAAAGTAAAGACATGTACTTTCAATCCATTCTTATGAACTTTTTCTACTAATTCTTTGCTTATAACATCCTTATTAAAACCTAATCCATATGTAAATTTAGATAATCTTTTTAATTCTTTATTGTTTAAATCTTTTACATCTTTATCATCTATTAAATGAATTAACGGTATATTTTCATTTAGTTTATGTATGTTTTGTAAACTAGTTTCAGAGAATGATTGAATAATTAAATTCCCGCTTTTCAAGCCATCTTTTTTGAGTAAACCATTCTTTTCTAAGTCTTTTATCAACTGCTTATCCATTCCCGGGTACATATCTGGGTGTTTAGTTTCGATGTAAAAATTAGTTTTATCTTTATACTTATCCAATACTTCATTTAATTCAGGAACTTTTTGATTTTCATATTTTTTATCAAACCATGATCCGGCATCTAAGTTTTTAATCTCTTTTAACGTTTTATCCTTAACTAAGCCAGTTCCGTTTGTTGTTCTATCTACTTTATTATCATGCATAGCAATTAATTTATTATCTTTAGTCATTTGTAAATCTAACTCAGTATAATCTGCTTTTTGCTTTATTGCTTTATCATAAGCAACATATGTATGTTCTGGTTTAGAACCACTTGCACCTCTATGAGCTATGTTCAAATAATCTTTATCTAAAGTACTACTCCCACAACCTGCTAATAATATACAATTTAATATACTAATACCTATCAATTTCTTCATGTTGTTCTCCTACATTTTTATTTGTCTATCTAACTAATATAGTATCATTTATTCAAATAAAAAATAAGCTAATAAGGTTCGTTTGGTAATAACAATGACATTTGAAACCCTTCAATTGATAGTCGTCAATTACTGGACTTTATGGTAATTTTTATCACACCCTCCAAAATAATACTGTGACTCTTTGAAGTGTGAATTTCTTAAATTTAATAAAATAACAAATTCATAGCAATTTACAAAATTATTATAATCAATTATACTATTAATAATTAAATAGATGTGCTGCTATTATCCCCGGGTAAAAGCATTTAAAGCACCGAAAATTTATTCCATTAGGGCCTGTTTTACAGGAGGAATAAATTTTCGGTGCTTTTTATTTACTTCTATTTAAAACTTTAAGGAGTGGTTTCTATTGGTAAAAATAAAATCTTTAGATAGTGAATCTTTAAAACTGTTACTATCTATTAATGACATTATTCAAATTGTCGAAAATGTATACAAAAGTAAAGCGTGCAATTCAACTATGACATGGCCAACTATATTTTATGAATTTCAAAAAGGAAAAGCAGATATGGATATTAAATCTGGATATATTCAAAATGAAAATATTTTTGGTCACAAAACAGCAAGTTGGTTTCAAGAAAATGAGGTTAATGGATTACCAACTCTAAATGGTTTAATAACTATTTATAATGCAAAAAATGGTATACCAATTGGGATTACTGGCGCTGAATATATAACTGGTATAAGAACAGGTGCTTCAAGTGCTGTTACTATAAAGCATTTAGCAAATAAAACTTCTGAGGATTTACTAATTATTGGCTCAGGTAATCAAGCATTATTTCAAATAGCATCAGCTGTTACAGTATTACCTAATTTAAAAAACATAAGAGTATACAGTAGAAATATTGAAAAAACAAAACTTTTAACATCAAATTTAAAAAAGAATTTAAAAGAATTTAAAAGAAAACTTTAATATTTTTATCGATGATATTGAAATAATCAATGTAATTAATTTAAGAGAAAACGTAGAAAGTAGTGATGTAATAATTACAATCACACCATCTAAAGAACCATTAATAGAAAAAGAGTGGATTAAAAAAGGTACTCATATTAGTTGCGTTGGTGCTGATATGCCAGATAAACAAGAGATTGATCCACAGATACTAAAAATCGCTAAGGTATATGTAGATGACTTAGAACATTGCATAAAATCCGGTGAAATAGAAAAAGCTATAAAAAAAAGGTACAATAACTGCCAAAAATATTTATGGTACTGTCGGAGAAGTAATTATAGATAATATACGAGGGAGAACAAGTCAAGATGATATAACTGTTGTTGATCTAACAGGAATGGCTTTACTAGATATCGGAACTGCTTATCACGCACTTAAATTAGCCAATCAAAATAACATTGGGACAACAATAAATATTTAATAAAGGAGAGAACATTTATGACATTTAATTTTCAAGACACAAAAGATGCCTATAATCGTATTAAAAGCTATACAGTAAAAACACCTTTAGAAGAGTCTTTTTACTTAGGAGATGATAATAAAAAATATTTTTTTAAATTAGAAAGTTTTCAAAAAGTAAAGAGTTTTAAAATTAGAGGAGCGCTCAATAAGATGCTTACTTTAAATAATGAAGAAAAAAAGTCTGGTGTAGCAACAATTTCTTCTGGTAACCATGGAAGCTCAGTAAGTTATGCAGCAAAATTATTAGGAATAAGAAACGTGAAAATTATTGTTCCGGAATCCACACCACAAAGCAAAATTGATAAAATTGAATACTTTGGTGGAGAAGCCATTCTATTGGGCAAAAATTATGATGAAGCAAATTCATTAGGGATGAATTATATACTAGAAAATAATTTAACTTATATAGACGCTTACTATGATGACCCATATATATATGGTGGTCAAGGTACTATAGGTATTGAAATTTTGGAACAAAACCCTGATATAGATACAATTGTTGTACCTATTGGTGGTGGTGGTTTAATTACAGGTATAGCTGTAGCTGCAAAACATATTAAACCAGATATTAAGATTATTGGTGTACAAACCGAAGCATGTCCTGCAATGATTAAGTCCTACCAACACAATACATTTTATGAAGAATACCCTAATACAGATACTCTTTGTGATTCTCTCATAGGTGGAATAGGAAAACTTAGTTATAAATTAGCAAAAGATTATGTTGATGAATTTTTAATAGTATCTGAAAATGGCATTGCTAAAGCGGTAAGTTTTATGGCTAAACAAGAAAAGTTTATTGCTGAAGCTGGTAGTTGTACTACAATCGCTGCAGTTAACGAATACCCAGAAAAAATTTCAGGAAAAAATATTGCATTAGTTATATCTGGCGGTAATATTGATGGTGAAATTTTAACAAATATTTTACGTAATCACTAATTTTAAAACGACTACCCTTTTTCCCATTACAAACCACAAAAATAATCCTACAGCCCTAATGGTTGTAGGATTTATAATCACAAAATAATTATTTTGCGTATTCTGTTCGTATTTTTTAATACTTCTTTATACTTACTTTATGACGACTTTCTACTATATAAATGGTAACATTTATTTTATAAACCAAAACGATACTTATTTATACTTCATATAACTTTTGCCCCGAATTTGCCCCTAAATAAACTTTACAAATCAGAACATTTGTTCGTATAATGTGTATGAGGTGATTATATGAAAGTCATTAACCATGACATGCCAGAAGCATATAAATACGAAACAGATTATAGAAAGATACCAAGAGAATATCTTAACCCACGTATACCACATGGACGTGGAATGATTAAATGGGCACCATTTGCGACTATGCCACAACAATATGAAGAAATTAATCAACACATACGTGATCAAGATAAAATTGAGAAACCAGAATTAAGCGAATCAGCCCTAGCCGATTTAAACCATGTATTGTTAGAAAAGATGTTTTATAACCCATTTTCTACTATAAAATACTGGCATAATGGATATATTAAAGAATTGAAGTGTGAGATACACAAATTTGATAAGATGATGAACTCATTGCAGGTTATTAACTATGAAGATAAAGGTATTATGTACTTAGATATGGATTGTATTCTGGAGATAGAGTGAAAATAAAAAAGAGGCAACCGTCGCAACAGTTAACCTCAAAACGGGTTATACCGAAAAAAAAGATATAACCATAATATAACGTAGCACTTGCTTAACCACGCCAGTACGATTGTACTGTTTCCTCGTTAATATTATACCATAAAAAAGCCCACCTTAATTGGTGGGTTTAGTTATCTGAAAAAAAATCCCGAAAATACTATTGCAGCTATAATTCCTAGAGCACTCCACATAGTAGTACTTCGAATACTGCTTAATTTTTCTGTAACTTCAGCTTTTAAAGTGTTTATTTTAGCGTCCATTATATCGCTAACAGATCTATCAATACTATCGACGTTATTATTAAGAGTACCTACAGATGATTTAATTTCAATTACTTCTTCTTTTAATTCAGTTACTTTCGTTCTACAACTAGTAACTTCTTCTTTTAATTCTTTATGATTCTCTTTATAATCACTAACAAAGTTTCTAAAATCTTCATTTGAAAAATAGGACATATTATTCCCCTCCATCACAAAAGACATTTTAGTACTTTTATTAATTTTACTAAAAGTTTTATTATCTTTAAATGTTCTTCCATATTGTTCATGTGTAGTTTTTCTTTTGTATCCTGCTGGGTTAAAATTATATTCCAGGTTATTTTTGAGTGCCGTCATTTTTCTTCATCTCTTCAACTTGTTCTTCATACACGTCTATCATACCATTAATTCCCTCTCTAAGAGAGTATAAAGCATTCGGGTTAATAACTACACTTATACTTTTAGGTTCAGTTTCAGGTATATTACAATCAAAATTTAAAACTAATTCATTTAGGTTTATATTAAAACCTATACCATTTGCATAGAATATTTCCTTAGCTTGTACTCTTTCTCTTTGTTTTGGATAATCTTTAAATTGTTCCATTTTGTGTTCCCCTTTTTTAGTGTAATTAAATATATATTACACTAAAATTTAATTGGACAAAAGATAGAACTTAAATCGAACAAAAAAATAACCCTACCTAGTTTCTACTAAGTAGGGTTGTAAATAATTGGATTATTATTTTTGATTTTATGGAATTGAGATAATAGTCTATCTAAAATAATTATATCATAATCAATAACTTCAGTTAACTAATATTATTTGCTAGTATCAGTATAAATTGGGCATTTTACTCAGAATTTAAATATTATATAATAACTATTGTACATGCTATTAATATAGCAACTTTCAAATTAAGTAATCTAGAACTCCTGTTTTTGTAAACTAGAACTTGCTTTTGATAAAACTCGTGATTTGTTTTGATTACTTTAATTTTTACATGCTACTAGTGATTCATTATTATGAATTGTAATTTCTATTCCATCTACGGTAACTGTTTCTTCTTTAATAATTGATGGATTATAAATATCAATATGACTTAAACCATAGCTTGTTGTATTACTAATTCTAACAGTATTAGATTGCCATGTATTTACTGCAATATGATGATGATAATCGTTTGTTGACATGAATAAAGCTTGTGGAAAGTCAGAAATATGTTCAAGTCCTAATTCATTAATGTAAAACTGTTGTGACAACTCTAAATTAGATGTTTTTAAATGTAAGTGTCCAATTTTCGAATCAGATGGCATTTGTTGCCATCCCTTTTTAGTTCGTTTATTGATTAAATCATTAAAGTCTACCTGTAAGGTATCCATCTTCACTTTATTATTCTCCCACACCCAATCAGTTAAAGGCTTATCATAATAAACTTCAATACCATTTCCTTCTGGATCTGAAAGATATATTGCTTCACTTACCAGATGATCTCCTCCTCCAACAGGGATGTTAAACTTCGAAACATGAAATAGAAAATCAGCTAAATCTTCAATTGTTGGTAATAACAATGCAACATGAAACAATCCAGATTCTTTCATAGAAGGGTGGCGACCTTCTTTAAGCTCATTTAAAGTTATTGTATGTCCATTTGATCCTACTTTTAAAATTGCAATATCCTTATTTTCTGAAGCGAGAGTTAGCCCAAGGATATTTGTATAAAAATCGATCATATCTGATAAATTCTTAACATTTATTGTTATATTGGTAACTTGAATTGCCGTTTTATCGTGAAAATTCATTCTATATTCCTCCAATTTTATATTAATATATAAGTTAATATAAAAATTATATCTACGTCAATTATCTTGACTCATCTATTTTACATACTCACCAATCTCTTACGATATTTAGACACAAAAAACACCCTAGCCTATTTTGGAAAGCTAGGGTTTTGTTTATAACCTTTTCTTTAAACTATTTACTTCATTTTCTAATTTTTTTATTTTTACTGACTTACCATATAGCGATAAATATAAGAGTGCCATCGTTAATAAGTATAGTAAAATACTTATGGTATCATTAAACATAAAATTCACTCCTTACTATCAATATATTCCTTTATATCAATAACGAAATTATTCACTAATTCAAATACTTCATATAAAAACTCGAATACCTCTCTACTATTGTATTCAAAATAGACTATTTCTTCATATGAATAGCCTTCTACATTCTCATAATTTATTTTTTCATCGTTAACTAATATGTTGTTATCTATGCTATCTTCGTTTCCAATTATATCAACATTTTCAATAGTTATACCGTTTTGTTCTGTATAACCAATTGATTTAGTAATGGTTTTCTTATGAGTATTTATTTGCGCATGTTTTTCTTTATTTTGCATATTATTAAACTGATTATAAGTGTTTGTAACAAATAAATTATCGAAAATATTTTTGCCCTTTTGATCATCAACTCCAAATCTTTGTTTTAAAAGTTCATAATATCTTTCCGTGTTTTTAAAGTCTTCTTTATTTAATATATACGGCTTTTCACTTTTGCTTATATTGTTGTGGTTTCTTAAATATTGTATAGAATACTCCATCGACGATTTAAATACATTTAATAATAAATTAATCATTATCTGATCGTTCATATCTATAACTTCTTTTTTCTTCAGTTTATCTATTTGGAATAAACAAAATTCTAGTTTTTGCACACTTTGTTCATGCGAATCTAAATCTTTTAATTTCTTCATATAACTACCTCTTTTTTATGGTAATTATCTTTAATAGTATGAACTAGTATAAAGTATCTATCTTCTATTTCGTATATAACTCTATCTTCAAATTCTAATATTCTGCCGAATTTATATTTTGATAAAATGTTTGTAACAATATCTTTATTTTCACTAACACATATTACATTAGTTTTCGAATTTTCATAATCCCATATATGTTCAAACAAAATGTACATACAGACACCTCTTTTTAAGTGTATTATAACATGTTATTTACTAATTTTACGCAAAAAAACACCCTACCTAGTTTCCTAAGTAGGGTTATAAATTTAATACACTTTATAATTATTTTGATATTATTCATGCCATTTGATGTTTATATTTATTTTTTTGATTATATTATTAACTTTATCATGGACATTGGTAAAATCTATATTAATAAAAGATCTTACAGTTATATCGTCATCGGTTATTACCATTAGAGGTACGGACAGATTTTGAAAATCACTAAAGTATTTATCATATTCTCTTATGATTCTATTATAATACATAACAGGATTTATAATAGAATCATTGCCAGTGAAATTAAAATTGTTTGTAACTAGATTGTTTGGTACTTCATCATTATTGTGAATGATTTTTTGATTTAAATTGTAATTTAAATACTTATCATATGGTTCTATAAATATGTTGATTTGATAAATGTAATAATCCAAAACTTTTATTAAATTGTTTAAATCCCTTTTTATCTCATAATATTTATTATAATTGAAATTAGAATCATCAATATTGTTAATGTAATACTCTTCAATTGTTTTTTGCATATCTTTCAATATATTTAAGAAATATTCGTTTCCATAAGAATTGATAAAATATGTTATGAGATCTAATCTATGTCCATATTCAGATTCAGTTTCCGGATTATTTCTTACTGCTTCTTTATATTGGTTTAAATTATGATTAAATGCTTTGTATGACCTTTCAATGTGTTTTTTTCTATCAATTATATTTTCTTTAAGAATGATTTCTGTTCTTTCTCTTTTTATTCTATTGCTATTTCTTTCTTTGTAAAAAGCTACTATTGTAACAATTAGTCCAATTACCGTTAAAAGTCCTACTATTATATTAAATAGATTCATAGTTATACCAACTTTCACTCTAAAATAAATCTAGGCACTAAAGCACCTCAATTATAAGTTAAAATAACTATAACCCAATTATATTCTTATAACAACTAAAATACAATCAACTAAATGTACCCCAAGCACTACCAACTCGTTGCCCTTTACCATTTGATTTACCAATTGGCATATAAACAGTTGCACCACTGTATACTTCCCAACTTATCCAAATATAACCTTCATAATCTTGGACCTCACTGTAATTAACTGATTGGTTATATTCTAAACCACCTGCTATAGGATTATGAATACTGGGCCCTGTGTATCTAGTAACGATACCTTTTTTAGTTTTACATGTAAATGTGCCTTTTTCACCTTTATAAAGTATCCCCCATTTATTCACTTTATAACCGTTAACCGTTTTAGTACCTT
The DNA here is from genome assembly GCF_002902755.1 of Mammaliicoccus lentus. Taxonomy (GTDB): domain Bacteria; phylum Bacillota; class Bacilli; order Staphylococcales; family Staphylococcaceae; genus Mammaliicoccus; species Mammaliicoccus lentus. The sequence goes on from NZ_PPRS01000037.1 coordinate 44,499, forward strand.
TTTTCTTAGCTGGTTTAGCTGCCTCTTTTTCAGTTGGTATAGTTGTTCTATCAGGCACATCATTACTTGCAGGACTACCAGCTTTTAACGATGGATCATTGTAATACTTTTTAATTTCTTTAATAAAGTAATCTTTTAATTGGTTAACTATAGAAGTAGGTGCAGCGCCTTTTTTAACTGGGTCCCAACCTGTATGGAGTGCCATGCTACGATGTGGACAGGCAGTTGGAACGAATTGACAATGCAACATCACTGTTGAACGATTAACAGGTAAGCCATAGTACAGCATATCAGCTGCAGCCTTTTTAAATGTTGCTTGTTCGTTTGCCATAAAGTCTTTGTTGTTAGCACTCATTGATTCGTTTACTTCATAACCAATATAACTATTATTACCGTTAGTATTAGCAACATGCCAAGCTACACTATATGTGTCTATTGCACGCCAAACTGTTTTTCTATCTATATAGTAATGAGCAATACCTGCTTCATAACGTGCCACAGATGCGTTACGCAAGTTATTAAAATCTTGTTTAGCAGTTGCGCTACCAGCAGTGTTATGAATAACTACGCCTTTAACATTGCCACTACGGTTAGCCATTTTATAATTAATCGTATGGTTAATTGTTTCAATTTTAGTAGATTTAGAAACGGCGCCTTTTTCAGCATCTTCATAAGGTGGTCTTATCACGCCTAAGAAATCTTTATAATCATGGTCTTCGACAAAAGCAGCAGGTCTTCCAGTTTTCAAATTGGCATTAAACCAATTCTGGTCGATACTATTAAATAATGTGCCATTAGCTTCAGTAACGATACCTGTGTGTCCATGTGTGCCTCCATAAACAAATATATCTCCTGGTTGTGGTATCTGTTTCTTGCCTTTGATTACTTGGAATCCTTTAGGCCATTTAAAATTAATAAAGTCTTTTGCGTCTCCTGTTGGATGTACATTCCAATATTTTTTAGTAAATTCAATAATAAACGTTGCACACTGTGCTCCATATGGTTGACCTGCTGTAAGTCTTTTACCCATATTATTTACTGCCCATTTTACGCCTTCTTGTTTTTTCATTTAAAACACTCCTTTTCCATAATAAAAAAGCCGACTATTTAGCCGACTTTCTTGGTTTGATATCGTTTGGTTTTTTATACTGTCTTGCCATTTCTGAATCTGTTATCCCTTCTGACGTATCATCAATGATCGAGTTATAAAAAGATACAACAACCATTGCTAATACATACGGATTAGATATCGCTTGTCCGATTATCGTGAATAGTGCGTTCCAACTTGTAATATCCTTACCTGTCACACCAAAGTATGTGCCGATTGGTACTGCGATTGATAAGAATATTTTGAACCAAAAGTGTGGATTACTTGCTCGTACTTCCCAGTTAATACCTAAGAAATTTTTCATTTATATTTCCTCCTTAAATTAAAAAAGACACTCGTGATAGAGTGACTTAGATTATTCTTCTTCCCATGTCCACTCATCAGTTGCCATGATATCTTGTGCTTCTGGTGCGTCTATAATTTGTACATCACTATTATTGTGTAAGTCATGTGCTAGTATTTCTGCATACTCTAAGTGACAAATTGTTTTCTTACCGTCTACGGACTTACGCCAATATTTTGTGTTGTAGCCTAATCGTTGAAAAAACTCCATTTCTGCTATAACAAATTTCATTATAAATTCCACCTTTCTTTTTCTAGTTGGTAGTTGTTTTTTATTTCTTGGTCGTTAAGTATCCTGTTGTATACTTTTATAGATTTTAAGGTATCATCTAATGATTTCGTATTATTAAAATTAAATATATTCACTAATTTAAAATCAATTGCTTCCTCTGCATAATCTGAAATGTTACCTGTTGAAAGACCATTGACGTATACTTCACATTTTAAATTATCTTGAACTAAAGTAATGTGTTTGATTTTAGACAAATCTTTTTCAGTACTATTACTAATACTTTTCAATTGATATGAACCAGTAGATTTTCGTCTGTTTCTCATTACAAAATGTGCTGATGTGTTGATATAGAAATAATCAAGGGTATGATTTCCGTGAAATAAAATTTTATCTCCTGTACTGTTATTAGAAAATGATAATGTTATTTCAATAGTACGTATTGATGTGGCTGTACCAACCGTTAAATTATCATCAACTCCATCAAACTTTAAACCTTCGTTATATCCACTTTCACTATTGTAAGCAAAATTTTTAAGTGTTCCGTTATTACCATGACCACTCAAATCTTTAGCCACATCTTTGCTTACATCATTGTTTCTCATACCTTTAAAGTCATACCACAACACTAATCCATCTTTAACAGGATTAGGGTATAACAATTCATTTCCTTGATATATGAACGGGATATTCTTATCTCCTAATTTAACTTGTGTGATACCTTACACCTCACTTATGAAATACAATGTATTGCTGTCTTTAGTTTCTAATTGATTATATTCATCTCTTGTATATATTCTAGGAGGTGCTAATAAGGTATCTCCTTTTGGTCCTTGTTTACCTCTTAACTCTTCTTTATTTTCTGGTGTTAAATCGTCAAAAGTTAACTTATCCCCTTTTTCACCCTTAAATAGTTCTGGGGATTCGTTCATTATTTTTTTAACAGTATCCTCAACTAAGTTGATATTGATTTCTTTTGAAATCGCACCCTCAATGCCACTGTCTTTTATAGCAAAATGGAAGTTTGCTACATGAATAGATTCTTTCTCATTCTTTAAAAATAACTTAGCGTTAACTGTGCCAGGATGTTTTATGACTTGATCAGTTATTTTATATTGAATTAACCCTTGTTCTGCTAGGACAATATCAAGTTTTTCATTCATAAAAATAGACCCATCACTGTGAAATAGGTCTAATTGTGGTTGCATATTAATAGAATTTAAATCAAGTTTTTTATTTAACCAATGAAGGTATATCCTAATAGACGCTGTGCCTTTATCTTCTGTATAAAAGTTTGCCTTAATGTTCCCTTTATCAGCAGAATTAACATTAACGCTTACGTCTATATCTTTATTTTTATATATAGCCATTTAATCACTCCTTCTCATATTCGTGAATAGAACCTTTTGAGTTGATTTCTTTCTTATACTTTTCTGTTTTGTCTTGTTCGTGCTTGTTACTTATCTTGAAAACTTCTTGGAAACTCTTAAACCCAACTAATGCAAAAACGGCCAATCCTATATTTGGATATGTGAATAAATACGTCACTGAAATTAATGTGAAGAACACACCACTTAATCCATTCACAAACATTGATAAACCATGATATTTAAAGAACATTGACAATATATATAGTCCTGTAATAATCAAAGCGAATATACACCAGCCAATTTGACTGGGTATCACCTTTAATAAAGACTTATATAATTCAGATTGTTCATTAGTAAATAAATCATCAGCAAAAAATAATGTGAGTGCGAAGTAAGGTGCATAAAGAATATTAATCTGTTCTATAGTCGCTAGTTTTCTCATTTTTAATCACCTACCATATGCCTAACTGTTTGAGTACAAAAGTTATAATTGCGGAAACGATAACTGTTATACCTCCAGATAGAATTGAATTTTTTACTGTTTTTCGGGTGTCTTTTTGTGCTTCTAATAAATTTTCTAGTTTTTTGTCGATTGTCCCAACGTCCTCAATCAAATCATGAACGACCCACTTTAACCCTTTTTCATCTTCTGATATAGATTCATCTACTTTTTTTAATTCTTTTTTCAAATAGTCTAAATTCTTTTTTAAATCTTTAATGACAAGCCGTAATTTAGTTGGGTCTTTCAAATCTTCGTTGCTCATGTCATCAATCAATCTGACACCCACTCTCTATAAGTTATTTATATATAAAAAGACACTGAAATTAATCAGTGCCTTGTGATTTATTCTGCTTCGATTGTTGCTTGGTATGAATGTGCGTGAACATTAACGTTTGTAGGTTCATTTGGATTAACCTTATATGGCTCTCCTGTAATATCTTCGTATTGTTCAGGCGTTATCCATTCATAGTAAGTAGCCTCTGCTATTTCTTCTTTACTCATCATGTTAAAGCCATATAATCTTTTCAGTGTTGAATACATTATTTTTTGCCTCCTTCACTACCTAACATTTGTTTCGTTAAGTTTGCAATGTCTTGCTTTAATGCTTTGATTTCATTATTATGCTCTAAGTCATTTTTGATTAGTTGCATATTCAAAGCATCTAGTTCATCAGGAGTAATATTCCCTTCATCTTTAGGCAAACTCTCAAGCCATTCCTCACGAGTAGAGCCTATCCACTCATTACCATTAAAGTAGAACGGACTGTATATTCCTTCTGGTGGCGAAACTTCTGTCCACTCATCATCGGGATATTGAAATTCTCCTTCTTCATCTTTTTAGAAACTAAGAAAAAAGCTTCTAAAGTATCTAGTGTTTCAATACCAGTACTACAAAACATCGCAACATCAGTAATGAAAAATTATTTAGGTCTCGATTAATCTAACTTGAATTCAATGCTATCGATTTGTACATAATAATTATTTTTCAAATGTGGCATATATTGAATTTGCTTATTAATCATATTTTTAGAAATTGACATTTCTAAATTATCTAATGTGCCAACTTCTACAGGTCGTCTATTACCTTCTTTGTCGTAGAAGTAATAGATGACTATTTTTTTAGCCACTTCTTACCCTCCTTTTCCGTGAACTGACTGGTCTATCATGTTCACTGCTTAATAGTTATAATTAGTTTGTGTTGGTCGAATAAATCATATGTTCTAATTACAACTATTAGTTGTTTTATTATTTAAAAAAAATAGTCCACTCAATATCAAGTATAGATCCAATCTGTTTAGCTATTGCAACAGATGGTTGTTTTTTATTATTCTCAATCATGTTGTAATATTGACCTGTTACACCTAATAATTTAGCCATATCTTTTTGTGTAAGATTTAATTCTTTTCTAATATCTTTTACTGAAGATAAAGTAATCATGCTATCACCTCTTTCTGTATTACAACTTTAAGTGTTATATATAATATAATACAACTTTTTGTTTAAGTCAATAGAAAAATACAACTTTTTGTTGTTTGTTAAAAATAAACTAATAGTTTATATTTATTACATAAGAAAAACAAGATAATTTAGGAGTTGGAACTATGTCCAATAAAGAATTAGCATCTAAATTAAAATTCTATAGAAAACGTAAAAAGTTAACTCAAAAAGATGTCGCTAATCATTTGAATATAACTCCACAAGCTTATCAGCGTTATGAATCACAAACTAATACAAATGAACCTAGTATAGATAATCTAAAAAAGCTTAGTAGCTTGTTTAATATCAAATTAAACGATTTAATAGATATTGAAGAAAATGAAAGTGAGAAAGTTTCTCTAGAAAATGCTGAAGTTTTAATGTTCTCTGATAAAGAAGGTTGGGACGAACTGCCTGAAGAACGTAAAAAAGAAATTATGAGAGAACTATCTGATTTAGCTGATTTTTATATAGAGAAAGATAAACGTGCAAAAGGTGAAAAATAGAAAGAAAAATATAAACTGATTTCATTCAGCTTATATTTTTTTAAACAAAATTATATTGTATTAAATTATTAGACATTTTATTATTAATAGTAAGTACATAAATTGTAGTTTGATTAAAATTTAAATTAAGGGGATGTATAATTGAAAAACAAAAATAATTTTCAAAAAATACCGAATAACGGTATGCCTAAATGGGTAAAAAATACTTTAATTATCATTTCAATTGTATTTTTTGTAATTATATTAATGGGAATATTAGTTGCTATAACTTCGACTAGTGAAGATTCCGACAACAAAGTAGAATCTAACTCAAATAATGACAAATCAGAAGATAGTAAAATTGAAGAAATAGACAATGACGATGATGAGACAGAAGAAGAATCGGAAGAATATAAAGCTAAACATAAATTTATGAATACACCTAAAGATGAGTTTAATATTTTAAATGCTACTAATGTCAAAGATGTTGAAAGAAATCCAAATGATTTTATAGGTAAACCTTATAAATTTGAAGGAAAAGTTATCCAAGTATTAGAGGAAGACATATATAATAATTATAGAATAGCTATAGATGATGAATATAGTAGTGTTGTTCTTGTGGAAATAGTAGATCTATCTAATAATGATAACCGAATATTAGAAGATGATTATGTAACAGTTTATAGTCAATTTGAAGATTTAACTTCATATGAAACAGTATCTGGTTCAGAAGTAACGTTACCTAAATTCTTTTCAGATAAAGATATGATAGATATACAATAAGGAGATGCATAAATGAAAAAAATACTAATAGCTGCCTTATCAATTACTTTATTGATAGGAGCATGTGATAATCAAAGCACTAAAGAAAGTAAAAATAGTAATAAAAACGAATCAGTTAGTAAATCAAAAACTAATAAAAAAGAAGAAAAACAGTATAGAAAAGAATTAAGACAATTTTTAAGCACAGACTTAGCTAATTACGAAACAATGTCTAACTATATAGAGTCTGTAGAAGAAGATATTGATCCGGATAATATTATTACTGCATATCGACAATATGCAGATGAGTTTAAAAGAAGTTTAAAAGAACACAAAAAGAAAACAAAAAATATGAATGTAAATAACAAGGATAAAATAGTAAATGATTTCTTTGTAGAATTCAACTTATCTTTTACGAGTATGTTAAATGGTTCATCTGATTTGATAGAAAAACTTCAAAATGAAGAAATAACAGAAGACGAATTTAATGAGAAATTAGACAATTTACAATCAACTTTAGAATCACGTTTAGATAAAGCTGACAAAAACTCTGAAGATATTTCAGATGAAGAAATAATAAAAATCATTGGAAAAGACTTGTTCAATGAGTACGAAAGAGTATTAAATAAATTCTCTGAAGAAGATGTTTCTGAAGAAGCCAGTTCAAGCGCAAATAATGATACAGATAGCGATGATACAACATCATCCATGTACACCGAAGATGATTTTAAAGAAGTTAAATCTGAAGATATTACTTATACACAACCTGTTGGTAATTTAAATGTAAACTTTAAAGAAATGAAAACATATAAAGTTAAAGTTACAGAAGAAAATGAATACAACTTCGAAAACTATTCTACAGGAGATACAGCGTATGTATTAGGAATAGAACTTGAACTTGAAAATACATCTGAAACACCAAGTGAATATTTTATCGATCAAGCAGAGATTGTAACAAATAACCAAGAACAAATAGAACCATCATTAATCACGCCAAAAAAATTAATTAAAACTGAACTAAAGGGAAAAGTTAAATCAAGTGGAATGATTTATTATGAATTGGAAACATCCACTGCAGACAATATAGAATGGCTAGATTTTATACTGCCTGAAATGTTTGACGATGAATCTATGGATGTCACATTTGAAGAAAAGAAACTAAGATTAGAATTTTAATAAATTTTAAATTTAGCTGACCACTAAATATACTGGTCGGCTTTTATTACAACTTTAAACCGAACATACGTTCTAATATTAGGAGGAATTTAACATGAATACGAACACTTTAATTGAAATACCAGAAAGATATAAACAATTTAGAATGGATATTACTAATTTTGCTACTTCAAAAGATAATAAGAGAATTGAGAATAATGATAAAGGTATCTGTATCTACTTTGATGATACAGATAATATAGAACCATTATTATTTGATAGAGATATAGTAATACTCGATGATGAATTTAATGGTACACCTTTTTCGAAATATGTAGCTGAAATAAGATTTTGCGATGAAGAACACTTTGAAATTAAAAAATTATCTAATTATGTATCTGTTGATAATTCAACCTACCCTATCGAAGATATAAATAACTTAAATATAATTGGTAAGGTTATTAAATTAATTAGATCATTTGATTAATATTGGGGAGGTTGTTTTATGAGAGTGGAAGACATTGTTAACGAAATTACAGCATATACAATTTTGGATAGAAGTGATTTGAATATCGATTATATAAGTAGCATATATAACATTATAGTAGTATATAACTCGCCTACTACATTATATGCAAAAATTAGAAATAGAGATGTCATATGCGTTAGAAATGATAGTTCTGAAAATATGTGGCATGAATTCTGTCATGAGTTTGCTCACTTCTACATGCATTTTGGTAATCAAACAAAAATGAAAAATTTATTTAATTATAAACAAGAAGCTGAAGCTGAAAAATTTTCATTATTATTACGTATGCCTGAACGTTTAATAGTAACTAATAATTTATGGACTGTAGATTTAATTATAGAGTATTTTAGAGTGTCGTTTAAGGACGCTTATCGACGTTTGGAGTTACTAATGAATAGAAGTAAAACGCATCGTCTAATAGGTATTAAATCGATTTAGGAGGTATTTAACATGTGGATGACTGAATATAAAAGTAGTAATAATAAAATTAAATATAGATTTTACGAAAGATATACGGATGATCTGACTGGTAAAGTTAAAAGAGTTAGCGTAGTTATGAATTCCAAGACTAAGCAGGCTAAAAAAGAAGCACTTAAATTATTAGATGAAAAAATTGAGGGGTTAAAAAATCAAGTTAAAATCGAAGGATATGACACACTAACCTTTAAAATTGCGTATCAAATGTGGGAGAAACATTATAAAAATAATAGTAAAAATAAATATTCTACAATGATCACATATTTAACTAAAGGCAAAATATTAAGTAAAATACTTGATTTTGATATATTAGTACATAAGCTTAATTTACCTTATTTACAAAATTGTTTTGATAAGTTGAGAAAGTTTAATTATTCTAATCAAACCAATAGAGATGTTCTAAGAATCTTTAAGAACGTAATGAACCATATAAAACTATATTATGGTATATCTTTTCCATTTATTAATGATATTCAAGTACCAATCAAAACAAAAACATATGAAGAAATACGAGCAAAGAAGAATAACTATCTAGAAAAAGATGAATTAAAATCAATTCTAGATGAAATTTATGTTATGAAATTAACTGCAAATAATATTGATAATAAACGACATTATTTATTTATGTATTATATTGTTAATTTTTTATCTTTAAATGGTATGAGGATTGGTGAGTTGTTAGCAATTGAAACTAATAATATTGATTTTCAAAACAAAAAACTAACTATAGATGGAACAATATTAAGAATTCAAAATGAAAATGGTCATTATGGTGTCAAAGATACTACAAAAAACCAATCTAGCTACAGAACAATAGAATTAACGAATCGAAGTTGTGAGATTCTAAAGTCTTGTATTTTAGAAAATAAAAAAGCTAATCAGTGGGATAGCAGATATACTGATAGGGGATTTGTATTTACAAACTATCGTGGAAATCCAATTTATTTTAATAGAGTAAACGAGGCATTAAAAAAGGCATGCGATAATCTTAAAATAAGCAGAAAAATTACAACCCATACATTAAGACATACCCATATCTCATTTTTAACACAAATGGGCATCCCTTTAAAAACTATCATGGAGAGAGTTGGTCACAGTAACCATAAAACTACTTTAGAAATATATACACACGTAACAAATCAAATGAAAAGTGATATGATAAATAAACTAGAAACGCTGGAAAGAAAAGATAATTTTTAATCAAATTGCCCCGAATTTGCCCCGAGATTCGGTTTATAACATAATAAAAACCCTCTAACCGTTGTGGTTAAAGGGTTTTAAATTTCAAAGCAACTATTTTGCGTATTCAGTTGCTCTCATCTCCCGGACAACTGTCACTTTAATATGCCCTGGATATTGTAATTCACTTTCTATTTGGTCTTTAATACCTTTTGCTATTCTATGTGCTTTTAAGTCATCAATATCTTCAGGTGATACTATTACTCTAATTTCTCTACCTGCTTGAATCGCATATGCTTTTTCAACACCGTCATAGTCTTCAGATATTTCTTCTAATCTCTCTAGTCGTTTAACATAGTTTTCTAATGTCTCACGTCTAGCTCCTGGTCTAGCAGCGCTTAATGCGTCTGCAGCAGCTACGAGTATAGAGATGACTGATGTCGGTTCTACATCCCCATGATGAGAGTGTATTGCATTTATGACTGTATCATGTTCATGATATTTCTTAGCAAGTTCTACCCCTATTTCAACATGGCTGCCTTCAACTTCATGATCGATAGCTTTACCAATATCATGTAATAAACCTGCACGTTTCGCTAATGTTTCATCTTCACCTAATTCAGCTGCTAACATTCCTGAAAGTTGTGCAACTTCTATAGAGTGTTTCAGAACACTTTGACCGTAGCTTGTACGATATTTCATTCTTCCTAATATCTTAACTAATTCTGGATGTAAGTTATGAATACCTAATTCAAAGGTAGCTTGTTCTCCTGATTCTCTCATCAAGTCATCTACTTCTCTTCTTGCTTTTTCAACCATATCTTCAATTCGACCTGGATGTATACGTCCATCAGATACTAAATTAGTTAAGGCTGTCTTAGCAATTTCTCTTCGAATTGGGTCAAAACCAGATAATATTACTGCTTCTGGTGTATCGTCTATAATCAAATCTACTCCTGTTAATGTTTCTAAAGTACGTATATTTCGACCTTCACGACCGATGATACGTCCTTTCATTTCATCGTTTGGTAAATTCACGACTGATACTGTTGATTCTGAAGTATGATCTGCCGCTAATCTTTGTACTGTAGTAGCTAACAGTTCCTTTGCTTTCTTATCAACATTTGATTTAAGTTCACGTTCTTTTTCCTTTACAAGTACGGCAATATCATGTGACAGTTCTTCTTCGACTTTTGAAAATTGCTCTTTACGAGCTTCTTCGCGTGTCAATCCGGAGATGCGTTCTAGTTCTTGTTCATGTTTCGTTATTATGTCTTGAACATTACTCTCTTTTGCATCTACCTGTTGTTGTCGCTCTTCAATTTTAGCTTCTTTGTTTTCTAGAATTTCATCTTTTTTGTCTAAAAGATCAGATTTGCGCTCTAAATTTTCTTCTTTTTGAAGTAATCTTGATTCTTGTTTTTGTAGGTCACTTCTTCTCTCTCGAATTTCACTATCAAGATGATCTCTAATTTGTTGATTTTCTTCTTTTGCTTCTAGCAATTTCTCTTTCTTTAGGCTCTCAGCTTCTTTGTTCGCTTCACTTAAAATATAGTGAGCTGACTGACGAGCTTGATCTTGCTTTTTCGTTAAGCTATTTTGTGCGAAAAAGTATCCTACAACAACACCTAGAATAACTCCTAGCAAAATGAGTAAGAGGGTTAATAAGTCCACATAAACACCTCCTTCTATCTAGGTTTTTACGTCTTATATATACAAAAATATGATTAAATGAAACTATGGAATCATACAACTCAATTGTACGTTTAAATTTGTACAAGTGTCAAGGACATCACCTTTATTTTTCATATGATTTCAATAAAAAAGCGTTCTATAAATCATCTCATTACAAGTGATTTATAGAACGCTAATAAAAGTTATTGATCTAGCAATGATTCTTGCTCAGGATTTTCTTCTTTTTTATCTTTCTTATCTTTCTTAGCTTCTTCTTTAGGTTTACCATTAAAACCTAATTCATTTCTAAGAATAGAATCAATTTCTTCAATGATAGCTGGGTTTTCTTTCAAGTATGTTTTAACATTTTCTTTACCTTGTCCCATTCTTTCGCCATTATAAGAATACCAAGCACCTGATTTATCGACGATTTCATATTCAACAGCTAAATCGATTAATTCGCCTTCACGTGAAATACCTTCACCGTACATAATATCAACTTCTGCTACTCTAAATGGTGGTGCCACTTTGTTCTTAACAACTTTAATCTTAGTACGGTTACCTACAACTTCTTGACCTTGTTTCAATTGTTCGGCTCTACGCACTTCTAAACGAACAGAACTATAGAATTTAAGTGCACGACCACCAGGTGTAACTTCAGGGTTACCGAACATAACGCCTACTTTTTCACGGATTTGGTTGATAAATATTGCAGTTGTATTTGATTTAGATATTGCAGCTGATAATTTACGTAAAGCTTGGCTCATTAGACGAGCTTGTAAACCAACGTGTGTATCGCCCATTTCGCCTTCAATTTCAGCCTTAGGTGTAAGAGCAGCTACAGAGTCAACGATAATAATATCAACAGCACCACTTCTTACGAATGCTTCAGCAATCTCTAGTCCTTGTTCCCCGTGGTCAGGTTGTGATAAATAAAGGTTATCTATATCTACGCCTAAATTCTTAGCATAAACTGGGTCTAAAGCATGCTCAGCATCGATAAACGCAGCTACGCCTCCTTGACGTTGAGCTTCTGCAATAGCATGAAGCGCAACAGTTGTCTTACCAGAACTTTCTGGTCCATATATTTCAATAATACGTCCTTTAGGATATCCACCTACTCCTAAAGCTTTATCTAATGTAATAGATCCACTGGACACAGCTGAAACTTCTCTACTTGTGTTATCCCCAAGTTTCATAACTGCCCCTTTACCAAAGGATTTTTCCATATTCTTAATTACTGTATCGAGTGCTTTCTGACGTTGTTCGTTCACGCGATAACCTCCTATATATATAAAATGAGTTTACTTGTTTAATTAGCTATCATTTACTATAAATCTTTTTCTCTTAAAATGCAAGTATAAAGCGAATATTTGTTCGTGTTTTTATGTGTGTTTTCTTAATAAATGCGAACATAAGTGCCACTTTTATGAATTTATGCTTGTTCTCTTAAAAAATTCAAAAATTCAATAAGCGCTATATTACTGATTCTATCACGTTTCCCAGCATAAGATTGACTCAGTCTAGAATTAAATTTTTTGTGTTTTTGCACATCTGAAATATAAACCATCGATTCTTCATCTTGTTCCAATAATATTAAGACAGTATCTACATTAAATCTTTCTTTTAATTTAAAAGCAATGTTCTCAACATTATCTTGCTTAGAAATATTTAATAGTTGATCAATACTTTCTTCTTGTATGACATAACCTTTTAAGTATTTTTCACTTTTATCATTTAATTTCAACCTTGATAACAGTATACCATCTGTAATACCATCGTATACTAAAAAGGGCTTATCTGTATGTGAAAAAACAGCTTCTTCCATCGTAGTATCATCACTACCGTAATAATATGAACCTATTCGATTTAAAATTTCTTCTTTTACTGGATTTATTAATTCCAAAGCTTCCTGTTTAGTATTTGAATTTGTTGTGATTCTTAGGGAAACTTCATGTGAACCAGCTAGTGGTGCAATTGTCGGATTAGTTTGGTTGTCAATTAAGTCCATACACTCTGTTTCAAGTCTTGATTCCCCGATACCAGCAAATTTTAATGATTCAGAATGAATAACACGTTCCTCATTTAAAAAATAAGGTACAAGATATTGTGTTACCATTGGCTTTAATTCTCTAGGTGGTCCAGGTAATAACACGATTTTTTTATCTTCATGTTCAACATACATACCTGGAGCCATACCAACATCATTTTTTAACACTTTGCTTCCTTCAATTACTAGCGCTTGCTGTTTATTATTTGGTGTCATCGGTCTATTTTCATTCTTAAAATATTGCTCAATAAATTCCATCGCTTCTTTGTTTGTTTCTAAACCTCTTCCTAACACATTAGCTACTGTTTGTTTCGTTAAGTCATCTTTAGTAGGACCTAAACCACCTGTTAAAATGACCACGTCATGTGCCGCCAATTCTTCTTGTATTGCACGCTCAAGCCTAGAAGGGTTATCTCCTACTGCTACGTGTCTCATTATACTAGCACCAAGTTCATTAAACGTTTTTGATATAAACTGAGCATTAGTATTTGCAATCTGACCTAATAAAATTTCTGTTCCTACACTAAGTATACTTACTTTCATTTTATTCCTCCTAAAGAAAGTGAAAGGGACATCAATTTCTTGTTCTCATAAGATTTCGTTGCCCCATCATAGCAAAGATAACAAGAATTAAATGAGTTTAGCATAAACAATCTTCAATTCAGTTAACTACTGCCAATATAACAAAAGAGCCTGAGACATTGAATATGTCCCGGACTCTTTACAAGATATAACTATTTTGAGCCTTTAAACACATCTCTACCATGGTAAAAGTATTCAATACCAGATAAGATTGTAAAGAATGTTCCTATGTACAATAACCATTGACCTAAATTAATTTGACATAACATAGAAAATGGTTCTTGTAATAAAATAAATACGAGTGCCACCATCGTAACGGCAGTTTTGATTTTACCTAATTGCCCAGCTGCACTTACAAATCCTTGTTCTATTTGTAAAAGTCTTAAACCAGTAACGGCAAATTCTCTTGCTATAATAATAATAGCTATAACTGAAGAAACTTTGTCTAATTCCACTAGCGCTATTAATGCACTTGCAACTAATAATTTGTCAGCTAATGGATCTAAAAATTTCCCCATATTAGTAACGAGTTGCCACTTTCTTGCCAAGTAACCATCAAACCAATCAGTAGCAGATGCTATTATAAAAATAATAGCGGCGATAAATTGTTCAATTCTCATTTCTTGTCCAAATAAGAAATCCATCTTACCCATATTAAAATCTACAAGTAAGAAAAGTACAAAAACAGGTATTAATATAACACGTAATACCGTTAATTGGTTAGGAATATTCATATGCTTTCTCCTTCTTTACTATCAATCCCATAATAATACTATTATAAATCAATCATACTGAGAATTAAACGATTATTATCAACAATATCCATAAGATAAGTAATAGGCCAAAAAATGTAACCATTTGAATGATTAATTTAGAAACCATATTATTTTCTGATATTTCTGATTGGCTTCTTTTTTCTTGTGTAAGCTGGCGAAATGCTTCTTTTGCAGATGGTGCTGATTTAGGTAATTCACTTTGATGTTTATCTATTAATTCTTTAGGACTCATATTAATAGATGAAGCATATTTTGTAATAAAGCCTCTCGTATAATCTGGATTTGGTAAATTTTCAAAATCATTTTTTTCTATCATGACTAGAAATTGACGTTGAATTTTGGTCTTTTCTTCTAATTCAACTAACGTCATACCAAGTTGCTCTCTTTTATTTCGTAAAATCTCGCCAATATTTTTCAAACTTTTTCCACCTCTACAAGATTATTCAAAGAATCCAAATCCATCACCAAATCCCATACTATCATTTGAAAATAAATCATTTTTATTTAATTGTTCATATGTAATTTCTTGATCTTCAGTTTCTCTCAACTCAATAATATAGTCAAAGTCTTCTAAACTATATTCAGAACGCTGTACAAATAGATCAGGGTGTTCTACGACTTTAATTGTCGGTAGACTCATCACTTCTCTCACGAGTTGTTTATGTTTTTCGTCGGTTTGTTTCGAAGTGACAGCACCATCAATAATATAAACGTTTTTATCGCTATATTCACCTTTAAGCAATGAACTTCTTACAGTTTGTTTGATTAAAGTAGAACTGATAAACAACCATTTTTTATGTGCACACACACTTGCTGCAACAACTGATTCTGTTTTACCAACACGTGGCATACCTCTTACACCAATTAATTTATGTCTATCTTCTTTAAATAACTCAGCCATAAAATCAACTAACAAACCTAAATCTTTTCTTTCAAAACGAAATGTTTTTTTATCATCTATATCACGTTTAATATATCGCCCATGCCTTACTGCTAATCTATCTCTTAAACCAGGAGTTCGTAATTTTTTTATTGTGATGTCATCAATTTCTTTTACGATGTTCTCAAAGCGTTTTACTTTATCCATATCATCTGTCTTTATAAGTAATCCACGCCTACCTTGATCTACACCATTAATAGTAATAATGTTAATGCCTAATATACCTAGTAAACTAGAAATATCACCTAACAACCCTGCTCTGTTTACTTGAATATCATATTCTAAATACCATTCTTTTTTAATGACTTCTCCCATAATATCCACCCCAATATCAAGTATACCATCCACCGTTAATACGAAGTACTTGTCCTGTCACACTTTGAGATAACGGGTCCAATAAATAAGCTACACATGAACTAATCTCTTTAGTAGTGATAAATCGATTTTGTGGTATATCTTCTTTTAATTGTATTTGTGTCATTTCATCTAGTTCATTTGTCATTTTACCATGAACGACACCTGGAGTTATAGCGTTAACTGTAATGGATGTTAAAGCTAATTCTTTTGCAAGAGATTTTACAAATCCAAGTTGCGCAGCTTTCATGGTAGAATAAATCGTTTCATAGCTAGCACCTGTTTCTCCCCAGATTGATGAGATGACTATGATGCGTCCATTATCACTTTGCCTTAAACGATCCACTAATGCTTGTACAACTTTTATTAAATTATAAACATTTATCAAATATTGTCCATCAATATCCTCGTCAGACATATCTTGAATGGCGCCAAATAATGATTGACCAGCAACATAAATTAAATGGTCAATATGATTAATTTCATCCAGTTCACGAAATGTTATTTTTTCTGTAAGATCTAATTTCAAAAATGAAACTGGTTGATGTTTATAGCGCGATTTTAATGTTTCTATATCTGCATTATTATAATGTAATATAACTTCATCGCCTCGTGCTAGGCATTCATCAACTATTGAAAGACCTATATCACCGCTTCCTCCAATAATTAATGATTTAGCCATTATCTTTCACCAAACGACTTTCTACGACATTATCAAAATTAATAAGCGATTTTAATGTATGGTGTACGCTATCAACTGTGATTGACTCTAAAATATCTATTAATCTAAAAAGTTCTACCCCTTCAAAATAAAATTTTGTATACTGATTAGCAATATATTCAGGTGAATTTAAACTCGATACAATTTCACCTAATGTTTGTTTTCTTAATCTATTTAATTCTGATACATCGAAACCATTTTCTATATAACTTTGTAATTCTTCAAATATTGCTGACTTAAATTGATCATGTTTGTCTGTAGAAACAGCTAATATCAAGTAACTATAAGTAGCTTCATTAGCAAATTGGTAACCGAAAGTATCATCAATCACATCTTGCTCAAGTAGTTTTTGATAAAAGTCTGTTTGTTCACCGAACATTAAATCTAAAGCGAGCATCATTTCAATATCATTTTTAACTCTTATTTCATCAGAAATACTGTTAGGTTTGAATTTAAATGCAACCATTGATTTTTCATGAACAATCTCCATTTTTGTTTCTACATACTCTTGGTGTACTGATTCTGGTTCGTTAAATGGTTGACGTTGTATAGGAGGCATTTCACTTAATTCTCTTGTTGCTTCATGTTCCCTTACTAATTCAATTGTTTCTTCAGGGTCTACATCACCCACAACAATTAATACCATATTAGCAGGATGGTAAAATGTTTCATAAGATAAATATAAATCATCTGCTGTTATTTTATATATACTTTCAACTGATCCAGCAATATCAATTTGAACCGGATGTTTATGGTACAAAGCGCCTAATGTTTGAAACATCAACTTATAATTTGGTTGTTCTTGGTACATTTTGATTTCTTCAGCAATAATACCTTTTTCTTTTTCTACAGTTTGTTCTGTAAAATATGGGCTTTCAATCATTTTTAGTAATCTAATAATATTGTCGTGAACATGGTCAGTAGCGCTAAATAAATAGCTTGTTCGATCAAATGTTGTAAATGCATTTACTTGTGCGTCGTTTTCAGCAAAACTTGTAAATACATCTCCTTCTTCCTTTTCAAATAATTTATGTTCTAGAAAATGGGCAACACCATCAGGAACCGTTGCATATTCTGTTTCTCCATGTGGTTTAAAAGTATGGTCTAACGAACCAAATTTAGTTGTATATGTAACAAAAGTTTTATAAAAACCTTTTTTAGGAATAACGACTACTTTTAATCCATTTTCTAAAGTTTCTTCAAATACTGTCTCATCTATTTGTTCATAGTATTTATTCGTCATCTTTTTCACCTTCAGTCAGTATATATATCGTATCTAATTGTCCTTGTTGTGAAATGTTCATAATAACTTTTTTAGTTATAGAATTTATTTCTTTAATCCATTCTTCATAATCATATACGGATTGATATCTTGCATGCATATGCAATAAATCAACCATTTGTCTTTGTTTATCGAACATTTCTTGTGCATTTGATATAAGAACTTTCTTGGCTAGTTCTAACTTGTTGTCTTCAAAGTGGCCTTCTTGTAAATCTTTATAAATATTTAATATCGTTTCTTTAGCCACTTGTACTTTATCTTTAGATATGCCACCAACTATATATAAGAAACCATTTCTCGCATCAATTTGTGAATGTATAGAATATGCTAAACTTTGTTTTTCTCTTACTTCACTAAACAATATAGAAGACGCATCGCCACCCAATAACATGTTTAATACTAAGAAAGAATAGTATTCTTTAGAATGGAATGTAATAGGGAAACGGTACCCCATGTTTAACTTCGCTTGATCAATTTCAGTATAATCAGTAATTTCTCTAACTTGATCAATATGTTTTATTGCAGATGTTTCAATTTCCATTTTATTATTATGTTCAAAAGTAAAATATTTTTTGCATAAAGATTTAACTTCTTCTAAGTCAACGTTCCCAATAATATAAGTTGAAATTGCGTTTTCTTCAAGCAAGTCTTGATATGTTTGTACTAAATTTTGTGCATTAATACTGTCTATATCTTCTAAATGGCCCGTTGCTAAAAATCTATATGGTTCATTTTCAAACATATGATTTAAAAATTGCAGGAATGCACGTTGAGATTTATTTTCTTCAATCGCAGTTAATTTTTTCTTTAGTAAAAATTTTTCTTGTTCTGTATATTTTTCATTAAATTGATTGCTTTCTATGTATGGATTAAATATAACTTCATGTAATAATTGTATAGCTTTTTCTAATAATGAAGACTCACTATTCAAATACTTTTCATTTACGATTTCTATACCTATCGTCATGATATGATTGTGCGCTTGTTTATTCACATAACTAAATAAATGTGCACCGTATAAATCTGCTAACAAGTTATTCATTTCTTTATCAGTTTGATATTTCTTCGTTACTCTAGTTAATAATTTACTTAATATAGACCTCGAAGTGATTGTTTCGCTATCTAGTGGCGCAACAAATTTAAAGACAATTGTTGTTGTTTTAAATTTCTTTGTTGGTATCACATAAACGTCGTTAGATGCTAATTGTATATGTTCAGTTGTTATCATTTTTGATACCTCTCTTTTTTTATGTATAGATATACAGAAACAAAGCAACAATTGTTACTTTGTTTCTGTGTAATATAATGATTATATCCTATTTCGTTTGATTCGAAACTTAACAAGACTACTTTTAAAGTAATTTAATGAATAAAGAACAGGTCTTTCTTGTTCATCGTAATGAATTTGAGTAAGTAACATCATAGCATCATCAGGATGAGAATTTAATATTTCGCTAATGTAAGGCTCATAGCTAATAGATTCTATCGATGTATCAGCACGAGTGATTTTATATTCTATTTTATTCTCTATTGCGGATAATAGAGATAAATTAGAATGATAGTCACTACATGGAAATAGAGCTGCAGAAATTTTATCTAAGCAATATACAACTGGTTCTCCATCAGCTGTCCTCAATCTTTCTATGACAGAAATGATAGCATTATCTTCTAAATTCAAAACTTCTTTTTCAGTTATAGTCGTTACTTCTTCATCAAGACTAATGAATTCTGTACCAGCTTTCTGGCCGTTTTTCTCTATCATATTGGTAATACTTACAAGTTCATCTAAAGGATAATAAAATGGTTGTCTTGGTTTTACTATCGTACCTTCTCCAGATTTTTGGGACAATATTTGCTCTGTTACAAGTTCATGAATAGCCTTTTCTATTTCTTCATATTCAATATCTAATGTTCTTTTTAACTCGAATTCCGTTGGTATAACTTCTCCCGGTTCTAGTTCACCTTTTTGAATTTTATCTAATAGCCAGTTTTTCACAAAATTAGTCGTTTCACTTGTAGACATAATATCCCCCTATTCATCTTGATAAATATCGACCAAAACTTGTCTAGGTTTACTACCTGATTGTGGCCCTATTACGCCATTTCCTTCTAAATCATCCATTAATCTAGATGCCCTATTGTAACCTATTCTAAATCGTCTTTGTAATAAACTAGCACTTGCTTTTTGTTCTTCAACAACAAATAAATAAGCTTCTTTATACAATTCATCTTCGCTTTCCATTTCCCCTGATTCACTAGGTTCGTCCGGTTCCATCTCTTTAACGTAGTTAGCTGTTTGCTCACCAATTACATGTTGAACAACATTTTCAACTTCTCCATCCGAGAGGAAAGCACCTTGAATTCTTGTCGGTTTAGAAGAATCTCTTGATAAGAATAGCATATCACCTTTACCAAGTAATTTTTCAGCACCACCACCATCTAAAATCGTTCTAGAATCTGTCGCTGAACTTACAGCAAATGCAATTCTAGATGGTATATTCGCCTTAATACTACCTGTTATTACATCAACAGAAGGTCTTTGTGTTGCAATAATTAAATGTATGCCTGCTGCCCTAGCAAGTTGTGCTAATCTCATGATTGATGACTCAACATCTTTACCTGCCACCATCATTAAGTCAGCTAATTCATCTACAATCACTACTATATAAGGTAGTTGTGCTTGTTTCTCTTCTAACTCCATGTTACTTCTTTCAATGTACTCGTTATAACCCTCTATATTTCTTGCTCCAACATGTTGGAATAAGTCATATCGTTTTTCCATTTCAGATACTACTTTTTGCAGAGCTTGGTTTGCCTTTTGAGGGTTGGTTACTACTGGCGTTAATAAATGAGGAGCACCATTATATACATTTAACTCAACCATCTTCGGATCAATTAGCATAAGTTTAACTTCATGTGGTTTAGCATTCATAAGAATACTCGTTATAATTCCGTTAATGCATACCGATTTACCACTACCTGTAGCACCTGCCACAAGTAAATGTGGAAGTTTATTAAGTTCAGCTGTAATAGGTTCACCAGAAATATCCCTACCCAATGCTACTTCTAATTTATTAGTTGTGGACTTCATCTCATTTAATACTTCTTTCAATGTAACCATAGAAATATGTTCATTTGGCACTTCTATTCCCACTGCTGATTTACCTGGAATAGGTGCTTCAATTCTAATATCTTTAGCTGCAAGATTAAGGGCAATATCATTGCTCAAGTTCACAATTTTATTTACTTTAACTCCTTGAGCAGGCTGCACTTCATATTGGGTAACAGCTGGACCAATTCTTATTTGTGTAACTTTAGCATCGACATTAAAGTTTCTTAATGTCGCTTCAAGTAATTTCCCTTTCTCTTGAACAGTTTTCTTAGACACTGTTTGAGATTTAGGTGGATCATTTAAAATACTAAGCGGAGGTAATTTATAATTTAAATTCTCTGTTTCGTCTATAGTAGATTCATTTGTTTCCTCAGCTGGTTCTTCTTGTTTAATTTCTGATTTAGGAACTGATTTTTTCTTAAGTTGCTGTTTTTCAGTTGATTCAAAAATTGGAATATCATCATAGGATGTTTCTTGATTTTTTGTTTCTTCTTTTGTTGTTTCTGGTGGATTATCCATTTTAATTTCTTTCATATCTGAAACATCTTTGATTTTTTCTTGTTTACGTTTTTCTTTTTCTTGTTTTTTAATTTGAGATTTTTCTTCTCTTTTACGTTCTAAGTTAACCATTTTTGATTTTGTTTTACTTTGTACATTTTCAAATAATGATTTTGTTATATCTCTATGTTTTTTGTTAAATATAAGAATCATACTTGATACTAAAATTAACAATGTAATTAAACCATAACCAAATACTGAAACGAGTTTACTTACCACATTAAATACGTGATAACCTATGAAACCACCACCATTAAAGTACATGGCATTACTTTCTAAAGCTGAGTATGTTTCACTTAATGACGTTTTAAATGAATCAAATGACTTATCTTTGAAATATAAAATCATTTGGAATAACAACAATAGTCCAATTTGAAATATGAATAAGCCAGTTAAACGTCTTGTAAACTTCACTTTATCATTTAATGTAACCAATAGTGAAACAATCACGATTAATATATATGTAAAATATTTGGAATAGCCGAATAAAAAGTGGAAGAAACTATCAACCATCAACCCGATAAAACCTAATTGAAAAGCGCCTAACACTATTAAAAACAGCACGAGTACTTCTATGACATACTTTAGCGTGTTATCTTTTTGCTTCTTTTTACCTCGCGTTGTTTTTCTTTTACGCGTTGTTGGCTTTTTCTTTTGTACCATTATACGAATAGCCTCCTTATCAATAATGCAAAAAATAAGCCCAATATTGGGCTTATTTGACTGTAAAATTCTTCAACAAAATATTAGATTTCAGAAATAATTGGAATAATCATCGGACGACGTTTCGTTTGTTCGTATAAATATTTGCCAAGTTTATCTCGCATATTTTGTTTCATTTCTGACCATTCAATTTTCTTTTGTTGTAAGCCTTCTTCTACAATTTCACGTACTTTATCTGAAGCCTCATTTAATAATTCTTCACTTTCTCTAACATAAACAAAACCTCTTGATTGGATTTCAGGTCCACCAACAATTTTTCTGTTTTTAGGGTCTAATGTTACAACAGCAATGAAAATACCATCTTCGGCTAATAAATGTCTGTCGCGTAAGACGATGTTACCTACATCACCTACACCAATACCATCAATTAATACGTTTCCAGCTGTTACTTTTTCATTAGCAATCATTTGCTTGCCATCAAAATTAACAACATCGCCTTTTTCTAGTAAGAAAATCTTCTCAGGATCCACACCAGTTTCAGCTGCTAATTTAGCGTGAGCAATTTGCATTTTAAATTCACCTTGAACTGGGACGAAATATTCTGGTTTCATCAAGTTCAGCATTAACTTTAATTCTTCCATGCAACCATGGCTTGATGCATGTGTCTTTTTGTTATTTGGCATAATGTTAGCGCCAGCTTTAACAAGTTCATTCATAGTTTGACCTATAATAACTTCCATATTAGCTGAAGCAGTTGTAGAGATATACACATTATCGCCTTCAAGTATGTTTAAAATAGGGTGTCTTTGTAAAGCCATTTGTCCTAATGCTTCGATTGGTTCACCTTGCATACCTGTTGCAATAATTATCATTTCATTTTTAGGATATTTACTTACATCATGAACTGGTACTAATAAGTTTTCTGGGATATTGAAATATCCTAATTTACGTGCAACATTAAAAGAACTTTCTAAAGAACGTCCTAAGAATGAAACTTTACGATTTAATTTGCTTGCTGCATTTAATACTTGTTGAATACGTATAAAGTTTGATGCATAACAAGACACAACAATTCTACCATTAGCTTTAGCAAATTCATCTACCATATGACTTTCGATTACATTTTCAGGAACATTATAACCGGGTTTTTCAGCTTCAGTTGAATCACTAATTAAAGCGAAAACACCGTTTTGACCAATTTCAGTCATTTTAGCGATATCAGGAGCGTAAGCACCTTGTAAACTTTGGTCGAATTTAAATTCACCTGTATAAACGATTGCACCATAAGAAGTATGTATACATACTCCTAGACTATCTGGAATAGAGTGCGTCGTATTAAAGAATGTAACGTTTACGTTTTTAAATCTCATGACTGAATCTCTATTTACTGTATAATAGCGTACTTTTTTGTTAATTCTTCTTGCTTTCATATGGTCTTTAACTAAAGCTATAGTCAATCTTGACCCATATACTGGCGCATCTAATTTTTCTAGGATATAGCTTACCGCACCAATTGAATCTTCATGGCCATGTGATAAGAAGATACCTTTTAATTTGTCTTTATTCTCTAATACATATTGTATATCGGGAATTACGACATCTACACCTAACATTTCATCTTCTGGAAACATTAAGCCAGCGTCTAACATAAACATTTCTTCGTCTACTTCAACGATATACATATTTTTTGCTATTTCTCCAACACCACCAAGTGGTATGATACGAATTTTATCATTTTTCTTTTTTATTAAACTCAAAATTGTTCCTCCTAAATGTAGTCCCGTCCATAATATATTTCTTTAATCATACCATTTATATTATCGTTTATACAAGCACCTATAATCGAGTTATAGATAAATAAAATATTGATTAAACGAATTCACAAACGATTGAGGAATCAATTTATAAATATGTTATTTCTCAGTTAAAATAAATTCTGAATAAGGTGACGCTAATAATGATTTAGTTGCCTCTTTTATATCTTCTATTTCAATCATATTAATGTTCTCTTCAAACTTTTCATTTGTTATCAATTCATTGTGGAACATTAACGATCTAGCATTTCTAGTCATTTTATTTTGATTGGATTCTGAAGCCATTAAAAAGCTCGTAATAATATGACTTTTAGCATCTTCTAATTCTTCTTGTGTAATGCTATCATCTAGCAGTTTTTTCAAAACATCTGTTATCAAATCGCTTGAAGCTTTCACATTTTCTTTATCTGTACCTGCATAAATCGTCAATATACCATTATCATGATAACTTTGGAAATCTGAGTAAACATTGTAACAGAGCCCATGCTCTTCTCTTAACACTTGGAACAACTTCGAACTCATTGTTTCTCCTAAAATAGTATTAAGAATGTTTGTCGCATAATAATACTTATTATTATAACTAGGGGCTTCATAACATCTCATGAAATGTGTTTGCTCTAACTCATTTTTATAGTATGTTTTCTTCTTTTCATAAAATTGAGTGTTTCTTTTTCCGTCTTTTATTTCTATTTGCTTATCATCTTTCAATGTATCAATTACAAGTTGTTTTAATTCTTCACTGAACGCTCCTGCAATAGATACAATTAATCGGTTACTTTGATAATATTTCTTATGAAAATCTTCTAAAATAGATTTGTTTATAGACTTAACACTATCAGGTTCACCTAAAATCATTCTTCCTAAAGATTGATTCTCAAAAACTTCTGATTCTAACGTGTCCATTAACCATTCTTCAGGAGTATCTTCTACCATTTTAATTTCTTCTAAAATAACTTTTTTCTCGCGCTCAATTTCCTCTTCAATAAATAAAGGATTTTTAACCATATCTAATAAAAGGTCTGTCGCTTTCCGTTCAAAACGTTTTAACGTTTTACAAAAATAACAGGTATATATTTTCGTAGTATAAGCGTTATTATATCCACCAATTTTATCAAATTCAGTCGATAGTTGTTGTCTTGTGTAATGTTTACTTCCCTTAAATAGCATATGTTCTACAAAGTGTGCGATACCTTCGGGATAATCTCCTTCATCTGCAGTCCCTGTCTTTATATATGCCCCAATACTCACAGTTTCACTGTTCGGTACCTCTTCAAAAATAATAACTGTTCCGTTATCTAAAGTTATTTGTTCTGTCATTTTTTCACCTCATAACAAAAACAGGGACAACGCATTGTCCCCATTCAATTACTTTGTATTTTATTTTTGCTCTTTATCTTCGTTCAATAATACTTTACGTGAAGCATTGACACGTCCTTGGCGGTCGATTTCAGTTACTTTTACTAAGAACTGATCTCCAATTTTAGCTACATCTTCAACTTTATTCACTCGATCATTTGAAAATTGAGAGATATGAACAAGCGCGTCTTTACCAGGGAATATTTCAACAAATGCGCCGAATTTTTCAATTCTCTTAACAGTTGCCATGTATATTGCGCCAACTTCTGCTTCTCTAGTAATATCTTCGATAATCTTGCGTGCTCTATCGATCATTTCTTGATCTTTAGAACCTATAAATACCGTTCCATCTTGCTCGATATCTAATTTAACACCCGTTTCATCGATGATTTCATTAATTTTCTTACCACCAGGTCCAATAACATCTCTTATTTTATCTGGTTTAATATGCATTATTTCAATCTTAGGTGCATACTCGCTTAAATCTTCACGAGGTTGACCTAATGTTTCTAACATATGATTTAAGATGTGTAATCTACCAATTCTAGCTTGTTCTAAAGCTTCTTTTAAGATTTGTTCACTTAATCCATCAATTTTAATGTCCATTTGTATCGCTGTAATACCTTTTTCAGTTCCAGCAACTTTAAAGTCCATATCGCCTAAAGCATCTTCCATACCTTGTATGTCAGAAAGAATAGTATAGTTATCATCTTTAGTGATTAATCCCATCGCTATACCAGCAACTGGCGCTTTAATTGGTACACCAGCATCCATAAGTGCAAGTGTAGAACCACAAATTGATGCTTGTGATGATGAACCATTAGATTCTAATACTTCAGATACAACTCTAATTGTATATGGGAATTCTTTTTCATCAGGAATCACTTGTAATAAAGCACGTTCACCTAGTGCACCATGACCAATTTCACGACGACCTGGCGCTCTTACTGGACCAGTTTCACCTACAGAGAAATTAGGGAAATTATAATGATGCATGTAACGTTTTTGATCTTCAGTACCTAATCCATCTATGATTTGATGTTCACCTAATGCACCTAATGTTGCTACAGAGAATGCTTGAGTTTGGCCACGTGTAAATAAACCTGAACCATGTGCTCTAGGTAATAAGCCAACTTCAGATGCTAACGGTCTAATCTCTTCAGGTTTACGTCCGTCTGGTCTTACTTTATCTTCAGTGATTAAACGACGTACTTCGTCTTTCACTAATGTATCAAGTATTTTACTAACATCTTTAAGAACTTCTTCGTTATCAGGCTCTTCTTCGTTAGTAAAGTGTACCAATACTTCATCTTTAACAGCAGTTATATTGATATCACGTTGTTGTTTTTCTTCTGTTCTAATTGCGCCGTTTAAATCTAATGCCTCGGCTTTTTGGATTACAGCTTCTTCAAGAGATTGCTCAACTTCAACAGGTTCAAATGGAGATTTCTCAGGTTGAATTTCATCAATTATAGCTTCTTGGAATTCTACTAATCTTTGAATTTCTTTATGACCAAATAAAATGCCTTCTAACATCGTTTCTTCAGATACTTCTTTCGCACCAGCTTCTACCATGTTAATAGCATCTTTATGACCTGCTACTTGTAAATCTAATAATGAAACTTCTTTAGCTTCTACGTCAGGGTTAATGACATATTCACCATCTACTAAACCAACATTAACACCTGCAATTGGTCTTTCAAATGGTATATCTGAAACAGATAATGCCATTGACGATCCGATCATTGCCGCCATTTCAGGTGAACAATTTGGGTCAACACTCATCACGATAGAAATAACTTGAACGTCATGTCTATAACCTTTTGGAAATAGTGGTCTAATTGGTCTATCAATTAAACGACTCGTTAAAGTTGCATCTTCCCCTGGTCTTCCTTCACGTTTGTTAAAACCGCCTGGTATTTTCCCAGCTGCATACATTTTTTCTTCATAATTCACCATTAATGGGAAGAAATCTACGTTTCTAGGCTCTCTAGAAGCTGTAGCAGTTGATAATACAACCGTATCCCCATATCTTACTAACACTGCACCGTTAGCTTGTTTCGCTAACTGACCTGTTTCTATTATTAATGGACTTCCTGCCCATTCTGTCTTAAAGACTTTTTTCTCTTGAGACATTTATGAATCTCCTCTCATTACAATTAATCAATTATATCATACCATTAATATGTACTCATTTTATAATTTTTTATAAAAAAATCGAAAGAAATCTGATCGATTCCCTTCGATTGGTGTTGCGATTAGCGACGTAATCCAAGTGATTTAATTAGATCACGGTAACGTTGAACGTCATTATCACGTAAGTATGTTAATAAGTGTTTACGACGACCAACCATTTTTAATAATCCACGACGTGAATGGTGATCCTTCGTGTGAGTACGTAAATGTTCGTTTAAAGCAGTGATTTCTGCTGTTAAAACTGCGATTTGTACTTCTGGAGAACCAGTATCAGTTTCATGTACGCGGTATTGTTCGATTAGTTCGTTTTTTCTTTCTTGTGAAATTGCCATTGTCAATTTCCCTCCTATTTTTGTATTCACCTTATACCTGAGCGAATCGTCGGAGTGTCGATCAGCCAAGGAATAGGCACTTTAACTATTATACATAAACCACTATTGTTTATCAAGTTCAAGTAATGATTTTGCTTTTTCTTTATCTTTAGATATTTGTTCTACAAGTGCATCAATGCCGTTAAATTTTTGTTCTGGTCTAATGAAATGATGCCAAAATACTTCCACTCTCTCCCCGTAAATACTTTCTTCAAAATCGAAAATATTTACTTCGATGCTAACTTGTGAAACAGATGGGTCATGAAAAGTTGGTTTAACCCCTACATTACAGACACCTTCATATACTTTGTTTCTAGACTTAATGAGTAATGTAACGGCATATACACCATTTCTTGGTAATACATATTCGTCACTTGGTTCGACATTAGCGGTTGGAAAGCCTATTGTTCTACCTCTTTTTTCTCCCTGAACAACCATGCCTTTTATAACATATGGACGACCTAAAGCTAAAGTACACGCTTCTACTTCACCTAATTCAAGTGAAGTTCTAATATTTGTAGTTGATATTTTAATATCTTCTTCTAAAGTTTGTTTAGAAACGACGTGTACACTAAAAGGATAATCATTCTCTTGTAAAGAAGCCATATTGCCTTTTCCGTATTTACCAAAGCTAAAATCATATCCCGCAATGACAGCTTTAACATGATTACGAATAAAATATTGTTCTACAAATTCATCTGCAGAAACATCTGCAAAGCTAGAAGAAAAGTTTACGACAAAACAATAATCCACTCCGAGCTTTTCTATTGCTTCGACTTTATCCGTTATCGGTGTTAAATATGTAGTTCTTTTCTTTTCTGGATTAAGTACTACAGAAGGATGAGGGTCAAAAGTCATAACAGCCTTTTTCAAATCGTTATGTTCTGCTACTTCAAGCATTTTTTTCAATACTTTTTGGTGGCCAATATGTATACCATCAAAAAAACCTATTGCTAATGCAATATTCTCATTTACAAATTGTGATGAATTAATTGGGTGTGAAATTTCTATAACTTCCATCAGAATACTCCTTTAAAGAAAAACTTTTTTTGGTTTATATAAATCATTATTTTTTTCATAAGGCTCCATAATCGCTATTGCATGTTCTTTATACCATAGGACAAATTCACCGTCTATATTAGTATTTAAATCGGTTTTCATAATCTTCTGTCCATTTTGTATCCTTTTAACAAGACCAGAATCTTCTACGATTATTTTTTGTAAGCCATTCAATCCATATTCTAATGGAAGAAGCACTTCCTGTAACCTATCTTGCTCAACTATTTCACGTAAGTTATCTAATGTAATAGACTGATTTAACGAAAATCCACCACTTTTCAATCTAACTAAATGAGACATATGTGCAGGATAACCAAGTAATTCTCCTATCTGAGTTGCTAATGTTCTTATATATGTCCCTTTTCCACACTCGACTTCTATTTCAAATTTACAAGTTTGGTTGTCATATGAAATGTCTGAAGTTAGCTCAATACTGTTAATGAAGACTTTACGAACAGGTCTTTCAACTTCAATATTTTGACGAGCGTATTCATATAATTTTTTTCCGTTTACTTTAACAGCTGAATACATCGGCGGAATTTGCTCAATTTCACCCACTAATTTATTTAAAGTTGAACGTATGTCATCAGTACACCAAATATTTTCAGTTACAGCTTTTTCTTCTACTATTTCTCCAGTTTGATCTTCAGTAGTCGTGCTCTTACCAATTGTTACTTCAGCAATATATGTCTTACCACTTTTCATAACATAATCACTGACACGAGTAGCTTTACCTACGCATATTGGTAAAACACCACTTACTTCTGGATCTAAAGTGCCAGTATGACCAACTTTTTTAGTTTTTAATATTTTTCGAAGTTTAAACACGACATCGTGACTCGTCATGCCTACTTCTTTATGAATTGCTAATATGCCATCCAAATTTACGACCTCCAAAACATGCTTCTATTCATTACAAGTTTACATTAAAACTCAAGTAAAAAGAAGAAATAACTAACAATCCATGTTAATCGTCATCGTATTCATCATCGTCGTAGTCATCGTCATCTTCATAGTAATATTGTTCTTTATTTTCATTACCCGCATTATAACTAGGTTGAGGTTGTTCAATATTAAACCATGATACTGAATTAACTTTTCCATTTAACGAATTAACTGAAACGACAGCACCTTCGTTATCATCAACATGTTGAGTAACAGTATATGTCATAGGCTTAGAGTCTTCATTTTTCTTAATATCTACAAAAGTACCTCCCACTTCATTCATAACTATTTGTTTTGCTCTTTTTTCAGTTATAAGCGTTTTTTTCTTGTCATCTTTTTTTGGTTTTTCTTTTGTCTTTGGTTTTTCTTTTTTAGTTTGTTTTTTAGGTGTTGTTTGTGACGTAACGTTTTTAATCGTTTCTTTTCTTCGATCAATTTCTAAACTGTATTTTTTATCTTTATCTTTGATTTTCACATAAAAAGTTCGATTATCTTTAGATTGAGTTAATTTAGTAATATCACCTTTATATCTTTCTGATATTAATGTTTTAGCTAAGTCTTTATCCATCAATTGTTCTGTTGACCTGATGTAAATAATGGAAATTAAAGCAATTAGAAGAATTGCCATAACCACTATAAGCAAAGGTTTAATCGCTTTTTTCATTTTTTCACACCTTTCTCACTTTCAATATAAATTCTGATCCAACACCTTCTTCACTTTTAACTTGTATGTCGATTTGATTTTTCGATGCAAGTTCTTTCGCAATTGATAAACCTAACCCAGATCCTCCAGACTGTCGAGATCTTGCTTTATCAACTCTATAAAACCTCGTAAATATTTTTTCAATATCCTCTTCAACAATCCCAGGTCCATAATCTTTAATTATGATTTCTATATATTGAACTTTATCTGTAAGCTCTAAATCAATTTCTGATTGACTATATTTATATGCATTATCAAGAAAAATAGTCATCAACTGATTAAAGCTATCTTTATTAATTTTTCCGACTAATGAATTTTCGGTTGTATATATATTGATTTTCCTTTGATAAACTTGTGAAAGTTTTTTAGTTAAACTCGAAACTTGTTCAATAATATCAACTTTTGACAATTCAATGTCATGAAAAGTACGTTCTATTTTAGCTAAGTCTAGCATTTGTTCAGTTAAATATTTTAATCTTTTAGCTTCTTCATTAATTGTATCAATACCTTCATCTAATAAATCAGGACGTGTTTTACCAAATCTTTTTAACATTTCACTGTATGAATTCATAACTGTTATCGGTGTTTTTAATTCATGTGATGCGTTGAGTATAAATGCTTGTTGTTTTTCATCATGATCTTTTAAATTGAGCATCATTTCATTAAATGTATTCGAAAGTTCTTTCAACTCTTTCGTATCGTTATCATTTATATCGATTTTACTGTAATGCTTTGTTTCTCTCGTTTTATTCATTTGTTCAATGAGCTCATTAATTGGCTTCAAAATAATTTGCGTAATGATTCTATTCAAAAGAAATATAACGATTAGAATAATGATAGTCGAAACAATTAATATCCATTTTAAAATAGAAAAAGTTTCATATTTAAAATCGATATTTTCAAATATTTGTAGATTGCTGACTTCACCATTTTTCCAAATAATCGGTAAGGATACCATAGCAAAATGATTGCCACTTTTTTCGACGACTTTTTTATATTGTTCATTTTTATATGATTCTGCTAAGTTTTTATACTTAACATCTGTTGAAATTTGAACGACACTTTTATTTTTTTGGTTAACTACTGTAATATATCCATCAGAAAGTAAATAAGATTGCAAAACAGCTTCGGTATTAACATCAGTATCTGAAGTATTTTGCAACTCTTTCATAATATTAATGCCTCGACTTTCTAGCTGAGTTACTTCCGAGTCGAGTGAAACTTTTTGATAAACAAAATAAACAAATAAATTTATACAAATAACAACAATGACAATCATTACCGTTGTATAGAGTTGAATTTTCGTCCCTAGTTTCATAGATTCATTCCTTTATCATATATCCAATACCTCTAACGCTAGATATCAAGGATATGTCATTTTGATCTAGTTTTTTTCTTAAATATCTGACATAAACATCAATAACATTCGTGTCGCCATAATATTCGTATCCCCACACCGCTTCAATAATTTGTTCTCTTGTTAAAGCTTGGTTTTTATTCTGAATAAAGTACAACAATAAATCATATTCTTTTTGAGTTAAATTAACGAGTGATTCATTTATATATACTTCTCGGCTTAATGGATGAATATTTAAATGTTTAAATTGAATTTCATTACGATTCTCTTCATTTGTTTCATTGTTTTGTTTTAAATGAACTCTAATTCTAGCGAGAAGTTCTTCTATTTCAAATGGTTTAGTCATATAATCATTTGCACCAGAATCTAAACCACTCACTTTATCCATCACTGCATCTCTAGCAGTTAACATAATAATTTTAATGTTACTATCCTCTTCCCTAATCCTTCTCAAAACCTCTAAACCATTTAATTCAGGAATCATGACATCCAATAAAACTAAATCAAAATGATTCGATTCAAACAGTTCTAAAGCCTGTCTTCCGGTATTCGCTATACTAATTTCATAATTTGCATACTCTAATTCCAATTGTATGACTCTAGCAATTTTCACTTCATCTTCAACAATTAAGATTTTTTCCATGTCTCTTCTCCTTACCTAAGCGATAATCCAGTATATTGCCACCAGAAATAATAACACGCAATCATTATTAACATGTAAATAGGCATCAATATACCACTTACTTTCGCTAAATCTATATTTTTAAATGGTTTTCGATCTTGTTCATAAAATAGCAGTAGCGCTTTTGAACTCACTGGAAAGGTAACGCAGTAATTTGTCCCTATCAAAGTCATGAAAACAACTGAAATGGGATTTAAATTGAACATATCACTAAATAATAAAAATAACGGAACAAAAACGACGGCTCGTGTAGTGTGACTTGTTACATATAAATGTGATGTTACCGTTATTATAACAATTATGAGTAATACAACTAGTTCATTGATATTTTCGAATTGAGATAAATAACCGTATAAATTTTTTTGTATATATTCTATAACCTTATATGATACAAGTAATTCACCAAGAGCGGTCGCACCTGCAACAAAAAATATTAAACTCCAAGAGATGCTTTTCAAACCTTGTTTCCATGAGATGACACCGATATTAGGTGCCATCATAACAACACTCATAGCAATCGTTATAAATGCAATATCAAACCCATGTAGAGATTCAGTTATCCATAAACTAATCGTTATAAATAAATATAACAATGTCTTTTTTTCTTTTGTACTTAATGGTTTATGTTTACTTTTCACTTCTTTAAAAGATGATTCTGAACCTGTATCGTTTTTAATAAAAAACAATTTCTTTATAATAAATAAACTGATAACACCCATTATGATACCAAATGGAAATCCCCATATAATAAAGTCTACATAAGAAATCGTTTCATTCGTCTGACCTTTTAACAAACCAATACCCACGATATGACTTCCAGCACCGATTAAAGTAAGATTTGCCCCCATTAAAATAAGCACTGGTATCAATAATGCAAAATATTTTTGATTTGATTGAAATCTAGAAGCAAAAGCTTTATAAATTGGAATCATTGAAGCAGCTCTCCCCGATGTGGAAGGTACTAATATAGAAATTATTTGAACGATTATAAATAAAAATATATTCATCTTATTTTCTGTATGACATTTATTATCTATCCAATGAATTAATCTATCTAGTAAACCACTTATTTCAACAGCTGCGCCTATAATAAACGCACCAATCATGAGCCAAACAACATGCTCATCCATTGATTCAAATAATATTTTTTCAGGAATACCTAACAGTATACCTATTGTTAATGCTATAAATGCAGATAAACCTGCAGGCATATTCGTTAATAAAAATAGACCTAATGATAATACAAAGATGATCAAACTAAGTTGACCTAAATAAGGTAAATCAATATATAAGAATACAACGATAGAAAATATAAAATATAAACACAGATAAACTATTTGCTTATTAGTCATTTAACAACATCTTTTGCAGCGACCATTTGATTGCCTAAATTAATGCCTATTGTAATATGTCTCAAGGCATTTTCAGAACAATTTTCTAGCCATTTATCTGCGTCTAAAATTGAATTTTCTAACGTCGTAGGTTCTGGAATGATGCTACTAAATGCATCAATACCACTTTGATAATTAATCTTTGCATTATGACCTATTGTACCAGCAAAAGCAATAACTGGTTTTTTATGCATTTTTGCAATCCTTGCAACTTCAGATGGAATTTTTCCATTTGGTGTTTGAAAATCTATACATCCTTCTGCAGTTATAACTAGATCTGCATTTTGAATTGCATCTGAAATCTCTATATACTTCATAATAATTTCAAATCTTGGATGTAGACGGGCATTAAGGAATCCATATAAACCTGCACCTAAACCACCTGATGCACCTCCACCATTCATTAAAGAAACATCCTCTTTTTTCAAACTTTTTATGAGTTTTGCAAGATGTTCTAGATTGTTAGACAATAGTTCGACATTTTCAGGAGATGCACCCTTTTGCGGTCCATATACTCTTGCTACCCCTTTTTGTCCACACAATAAATTTGTCCAATTAACTGCTACATCTATGTCTACTAAATGTACTCTAGCATCCATATAACTCATATCAACCCCATAAATCCGATTTATTTCGCCTCCACCGTTTATAAATACAGCTTCACCATTTTCATTTAAGAATTTTATACCTAACGCCTGAGCCATGCCTACTCCACCATCTGATGTTCCTGAATCACCACACCCAATCAGAATACGTTCTGCACCATTATCCAATGCCTTAATAATCGTTTCACCTACCCCAAAAGTTGTCGTGTTTAATGGATTTCTCATTTTTTGTGGTACATGTCTCAACCCTGCAATTGCCGCCATTTCTATTACAGCTGTCTTTATACCATTTTCCTCAAAAACACCAAAGAAAGATTTTATAGGCTTACCAACCGGACCCATCACTTGTGTTTTTACTTTTTTACCTTCTTTTAGTTTTGTAATCGTATCTACAAAACCTTCTCCACCATCTACCATAGGAATAGTAGTGACATCATGATAAGGATTCACTTTGTTTATTCCTCTCGAAATAGAATTTCCAACTTCTTCGGCACTTAAGCTTTCTTTAAACCCTGAAGGTACAACTACAATTTTCATTTTAATTTCCTCCTCTATTTGTACTTCGCTATCTTTAACTTATCTACAATGTACATTTACATAGTTCACAAACAATTAGAGGAAAATTAAAAATTGATTAAAAAGAAAAAACACCCAATAAATTCACGTTAAATGTGAAAATATCGGGTGTTTTTCTTTTAAATATTATAATGTTTTATTCGTTACGATTTAAATCTTGAATCATGCGTTCGATTTTATTACCGTAGTCAATTGATTCATCGTATTTAAAGTGTAACTCTGGTAAGATACGTAATTTCATACGGCTTCCAAGTTCGGATTTAATAAATCCTTTTGCTTTTTCTAAGCCTTCGAATGTTTCTTCTTTTTCTTTATCTGACCCCAATACTGTTAAATAAACAGTAGCATGTGATAAATCACCTGGTAGTTCAACATCAGTAATTGTTAAGAAACCAACTCTAGGGTCTTTAAGCTTGTTATTTATTATATCCATAAGTTCTTTTTTCATTTGTTCTCCAACACGTTCAGAACGAATACTCATTAAAATTCACCTCTTTATTAGTCATTACGACTATCTATACAATTATTTATTATAACACATGCCATAATGCTTAAAAAGATAATCGTTTGCACGTTTAAAAAGTTTATTAAAAATTATTAATTTTATTATAAATGATACTTCTAGCTTCTTTCCCTTCTTCAATTGGAAAGATTGGGAATACATGATTTTGGTTCACATATTCATGATAGGCAACTTCGTTTGAAAATTTTTGAAGTTTTTCTTTAAACAATCTAATATCCGGCAACAATATTTCTCTTGTGCCTACAAAAATAGTCATAGGAGGCAGTGATTGCAAATCTCCATATATAGGTGATAATAAATGATGATTTTTATTCGTATGGCCACACCATAAATCACCACAAAATTGTAAACTTTCAATATCAAGCATTGGATCGCTTTGTTGCAGTTCTTCTGTAATATCTTTGTTATCCATATTCATATCTATCCAAGGTGAAAGTAAAAATGCATGAAGCGGTTGCTTAATGTGTTGTTCTTTTAATAATTGCATAAGTCCTACAGCTAATCCGCCACCTGCAGAATCACCAATAATAACAACTTCCTCGTGTTCTTCAATCATGCGTCTATATAAATCAATGATTAACTCATATGATCTAATAAATATTTGATTCGGCGCTTTCGGATATATAGGTACTTCCACTTTTAAATTTACAGTTTTAGCAAGTTCGTCTATAAATTTATGATGATAAATGGTTGGTTGGTGTATATAAGCGCCACCATGCAAGTGTAAAATACCTACTTTTGAGTTTAAGTTAGAGTTATATGTTAATACTTGCATTTCGTCAATTTGATATTCATTTATTTTTGTTTTAGGTTTAAATAATTTTGGTAAGGTATATCGTTTTTCATTTTCCTCATATAATTCATTTACAAACTCAGATTTAGATTCATAACTTTCATATTTAGGAAATGTATTTTGCGCTACGATCATCCATTCAACGATTTGACTTTTCATACTTCTTTTAGATAATTTTTTAACAACATACTGACTAGCTACTAAGCTAGCACCAATAGTAATTACACCTTTTGCCCAGGTTTTCATGTACATCTACTCCATATTAATTGATATTAAATTTATTCCCTTAAATATACTTAAATATTCATAAAATAACAAATATTACCTATTAAAAAATAAGAGTAAGAATGTTTTTTAGTATAATTAAGGCAACGATGAAGATAACAATACTTGAAATTTTATTCAAATATATAATCCATTTACCTGTTTTATCAACTGTTCCAACGGTTTTACCTAAAATCGCTAATAAAATAAACCAAAGCCATGAAATCAAAATAGTGGATGCTGTGAAGATAAATTTATCTAATCCTTCATAAACTGAAGCACTTGTACCAATTACACCAATTGTATCCATGATAGCGTGGGGATTTAATAATGATACTGATATCGCAAACCCAACTTGTTTTTTAGCAGACATAGAAGGCTGATATTCCAAACTTTGAGGTTTTTCCTTCCATAATACAATCCCCATATAAATTAAAAATATAAATCCTATTATATATACAACAAGTTGTAATACCGGAAATGATAATAGAACAAGCGATACGCCTAATACTGCTAATAAAATTAAAAGCGTGTCACATAGACCTGCAGTAATAATTACAGGTATTGTTTTTCTAATTTGTTTATGATTAGCGCCTTGATTAAAAATAAACACATTTTGTGCACCTAAAGGTAAAATTAGACCAAGCGCTAATAATAAACCGTGTAAAAAAGCAGCCACTATTTTTTCCTCCTAAAATAAGAATCGTCTTTAAAAACATATGATTCTTATTTTACTATTCAGAAAACTTCTATGCTACTATAATTTTGATTTTGTATTGTTTTTATGATTACTGTTCCTGCTTTTTTCAGTTTATACTTTGAAGGAAGTATATCAATAAATGTGTCAGCCTATTTCTTATCCTTTATAAATACTTAACTTTAATCTATTCAAACCTTCTAATACTTTAGATTTTGGACAACCAATATTATATCTCAAGAATAGCTGTCCATTTCCTCCATAAGTTTTACCATCCATAATAGCGACATTACCTATCTTAATTAAACGCTCTTGCAATTCATCCATAGTCATATTCAACCCTGAAATATCTAACCAAAGTAGATAAGTTGATTCAGGATATACTAGTTTAATTTCTGGTAAATTTCTTTCCAAGTATTCTTGTACAAGCTTAATATTTTCATCAATGTAATTATTTAATTCTTCTACCCATTCACTACATTCATTATATGCGGTAATTGTTGCTTCCATTCCCATTATACTCGGAGATGATAAACCATCTCTTTGTTTTAGATACCGTAAGAATATATTACCATCTTCTAAATCTGGTATTAATACATAAGCAAAAAGTAATCCTGGAAAGTTAAAAGTTTTACTACCGCTAGTTACAATAGCAATATTTTCGATGCTTTTTTTAAATAAAGGTATATGATTGTATTCTTTACGAACAATATCCATATGAATTTCATCAGAAATAATGTAGACATCATGTTTTCGACATAACTCTATTAATGTCGTTAATTCATCAACACTCCAAACTCTACCAGTTGGATTATGAGGAGAACAAAGTAACAGTATTTTATTATTTGATTTTGATAATAGTTCTTCTAAATATATAAAATCTATTGAATAGTAACCATCTTTGTAAATCAAATCATTCTGTACAACCGTTCTATTATTTTCTTTTATGACATTAAAAAACGCATCATATGCTGGAGTTTGTATGATTACACCATCATTTTCATTCGATTTCATTTTGATTAATTGTGAAATTGCATATATAACAGTTGGAGTGTAATAAATCCAATCTTTTTCTATTTTGATATTAAATCTTTTCTGATACCATGTTTCAATAGAATTTTTAAATTCTTTATGATTCCATCTTGTATAGCCGAACACTGGATGACTCATTCTTTCATTCAACCGTTGAATTACTTGTTTGGGCAAAGCGAAATCAGTATCTGAAATAGTAAAAGGTAATAGACCACTTTGGCC
Organism: Mammaliicoccus lentus; assembly: GCF_002902755.1. GTDB lineage: Bacteria > Bacillota > Bacilli > Staphylococcales > Staphylococcaceae > Mammaliicoccus > Mammaliicoccus lentus. The sequence goes on from NZ_PPRS01000037.1 coordinate 83,410, forward strand.
AAATCGATCTTGTACATAGTCCCACTGAGTACAGTTTGTACCTTCTCTATTAATAACCTCATCAAAATTATACATATAACTATCCTTTCTAACACTAAATTATTGCATCAAGTTGCTTTCTAACTGTCGTAACTCTTGTTCCAATAATAATTTGTACATTTTGTTTATCTAAATGAACAACTCCTAATGCACCTAATTCTTTTAACTTTTCATCATCAACTTTTTCTGCATTTTCAAGCACTAACCTTAATCTCGTAATACAATTGTCTATGCTCAGTATATTTTCTGAACCACCTATTGCTAGTAACATATCACTTGCAACATTATCTCCATGGGCAGAGTTATCTGTTTCACTATTTGATTCATTTTTATCAACAGTACGTCCAGGAGTTTTTAAATCAAATTTAAGAATAACTGTTTTAAATACAAAGTAGTAAATAACAAACCATACTATACCTACTATAATAACTAGCCACCATTTCGTATAACTTCCTTGCATAACTCCAAATATTAAGAAATCAAGTACACCACCATCAGTGTTACCAATTGTAACACCAAGAACATTCATTACCATAAACCCTAAACCTGTCATAACAACATGGAATATCCATAGTAATGGGCTAATAAATAAAAATAGAAATTCGATAGGTTCAGTTATTCCTGTTACAAAAGCAGCAACAAAACCTGATATTAGTAAACCTTTTATTTTATGTCTATTTTCCTTAGGTGCTGCATGATAAATAGCTAATGCTGCTGCAGGTAATCCAAACATGAAGGTAGGCATTTTACCTTGAGATAAAAACGCAGTAACATTTGAAGATATAGGTATATTATTTTGCAATTGTGCATAAAATATATTTAAAGCTCCAAAAACATCTTTACCATCTACAACTAAATGTCCCCCTACTTCAGTGAACCTTACCATAGATACTAAAATATGATGTAAACCAAAAGGTAGTAATAACCTTTCTCCTGCTCCAAATAAGAATGGTCCGAATACACCAGAATGTTGGATAAGGGATCCCACACTACTTATAATCATTCCAAAGAATGGCCATATAATAGGAATAATTAGACCCACAACAGCTAGTACAAGCGAAGTTACAATTGGTACAAATCTTACTCCAGAAAAGAAAGCAAAACTATCAGGTAATTGTGTATAACTGAATTTATTATGTAATTTATATACAATTAATCCGGAAATAATACCTCCTAGTACTCCCATTTCTAAAGTCTGTATACCTAATACCATGCTTTGACCAGCTTGTTGTAGCTTATCAGAATCTGCTAATTGATTAGTTTCAATTAAGTAAAAATTAATTGATAAATTCATAATTGTATAACCAACAAATCCAGAGAAAGCAGCGACTCCTTTCTCGTGCTTAACAAGACCTATTGGTATAGCAATTGCAAATAACACAGGCAAATATGTAAAAGCAAACCCACCAATTGTTGCTAAAAATTTCAATACAAGTTGAATCATATTATTTTCCAAAATTGGAAATACATCAATCATTGATTCACTAGTAAAAGAACTTCCAATTCCTAAAATTAGACCCATAAAAGCTAATAATGCAACGGGTAACATAAAAGTCTTTCCCATATTTTGAAGAAAATCCCAGACACTACTTTGTTTTTTATTTCCCATCATTTTGCACACCCTTTTGTTCTTTTATTATTCATTAATATACAAGTGTATTATGGGTGTATCAATAGGAATAAAGAATTATGTTTGCGCTTACATATAATGAAAGTCGTTACATTATAATTGTTTCCCATACATCATAAGAATTAAATCAATGATAAATATAGTGGCGTGCCTTGAGCTTAAATCTACATTTCCAATATATATGTTATTTGTTTTAGCAATGAGAGCAACTGTTGATAACTGTGCTAACTGCGAATTACGATTACTTACAATCGAAACAATCGGTACATGATTACTTTTCAACTTCTTAGCATAATTAATCATATGTGAAGTTTCACCACTAGAACTTATACAAATCGCTAAACTATCAGCATTTAAATTATGAGTTATCGCATCTAACTCATCCCAATCAGTTCGTGCATGAGCAATTTTTCCAAGAAAAGTTAGTTTCCTACTTAAATCTAGCCCATTTACAAGACTTGCTCCAACACTTATTATTTCTATCACTTGAGCATTACTGATATATGAAACTGTTTTTTCTAAGTCATCTATATTTATGTCATCAATAGTACGTTGAAGATTATTTATATTTTCTATCATAAAATCATGAATCTCGGTACTAAAACTCTGTACAACATTATTACTTTCTAATTTAGATTGATTTTGTATTAAAGCATATTTTAATTCTCTATAGCCCTCATATCCTAATTTTTGAGAACATCTACTTACTGTCGCTGTAGATACAAATGATTTATTCGCTATATCATCTATACTCAAATTTGCTATTAATTCATAATCATTTAAAATAAAATCTAAAACTCGCTTTTCTAATTCACTAAGGTCATTTCTCTTTTTCTGTAATCTACCAATAAGTGCGTTTTGTTCCATATTATCCCTCTCTTAATGTTATCTACTTTACATTATAAATCACATTTATTAATACATATTTTATTTTTTAAGTATATTTTTGCGTTCTCGGTTCAATAATAAAGTTTCGTACCTTAAAAAACGGGAAGTATATCTCCTTATAAGGTATACTTCCCACTTTATTATCTTTATTCATTTTTTAACTGTTTGTTAATATATTCTTTTATGTTATTTGCTTCTTTAAAATCTAAATTAAAATCTAATAAATTTGAGATTTCTTGACTCAAGTCATAAAATTGTTCTATTAATTTATTTAGAACACATGTTATATCATTTATTTTGCCATTTGGGTATGATTTAGTTAATAGAATCCATTCCTCTTCTGTAATATATCTTTTTAATAATTTATGATTTTTACCTGTGGAGACTTTCCAATCATATTGATAACCCACTTTCCAATCCAACAAATTAAATAACATCTCACGCATAATATTTAGATGCTCTATAGCATAAAATATTTCTTCCCTTTTAATTCCTTTAATGACGTAAGTTGATATCCACCAAAACTCATTACAACATTCCCTAAAATCTTTCTCGGTAGGCTTTTTAATATGATATGTTTCATCACTAGGTTTACTAACATCTTTAAATTTTTCAGTTTTGTCTACTAGAACTTCTAATAATTGATCTTCTTTTTTGTAATCATCAAAATATTCAATAGGAATAAATCTAAAATCAATACGAATATAATTCTTAAATAATAACATATAAAATAATTGATCTTTAATGCCATTCCTTGAATAAACTCTATTACATTGAGAAATAATAGACTCACCAAATTCATGAATAAAAGACAACTTTTGAATAAAAATTTCATAATTTCCTACTAAAAACGCAATATCAAAATCTTGATAATTATCAGGCTCAATATTTTTATTCACTCTCGAGCCATTCATACATACTGCTTTAATATCATCATCAACCATCGCGATATTTAATACTTTCTCTAAAACCTCACGTTCTGAGTTCAAACAAAAACCCCCTTGACGTATTTGAGGTTTTTCCTCCTAAAATAAGAATCGTCTTTAAAAACATATGATTCTTATTTTACTATTCAGAAAACTTCTATGCTACTATAATTTTGATTTTGTATTGTTTTTATGATTACTGTTCCTGCTTTTTTAAAAGAATCTTTATCATAATCTTTATTATATTTTAACTCAAAAGAAATGGTTTCATTAGGTCGTATTTCAATTGTTTCTTCTTCATTAAAGCTATTAATACTTATCTCATTATATTTTTTAACATTGCTAATAATATTCAATAGCGATTGTGGGTCTTTATATAATGTTTTTATTTTAAAATATTTAACTGAATTTGTAGTGTTTTCAAGTTTTAAGCTAAAGTTCTTATGAGACGTTATTGGTAATTTCGGTTTAAATATATATTGTGATTTTTTTCTTGATACTTCTAAATCCAGTGAATAAATTAAATTTACTTCGCCTACTTCTATAGTTATATTTTGATTTAATTTGTCTATTGTTTCTATTTTTTTATTTAGATTTTTTGTTATAGATTGGAATACATTGTTTAACTTTTCATCATATATATCTGAATAATTTATTTTGTATAAATTATTGTGATTTTGCTGAGATAATATACTATTTTCTTCTACCATTGCCAAAATAGCTTTATTAGCACCTAAATAATCACTTAACTTCGATGGTAAATATGGGTGCGTGTTTTTATATTCTTTTGTTTTTGCATCTAATATTATTAATATATCCATTTTAGTTGTTAAGTTAAGACAATCTAAATACGACACAGTATCATTTAAATAAACATTTGAATAGTCATTGATACGTTCTAATTCGTCATGGCTAAGGTGCTTAATGTTCGTAAATATATGAAATTGAATTATTAAGTCAGTTTGGCTTAATAATTCATCTACCATGTCTAAAAATAAATTCAAACTTCTCGTCTCGTAAAAATTCCCAAAATAACCTATTTGTACAGCTTTTTCATTCATCGGATAATAGTAATCGGTTTTATAATATAAATCATTATTAGGTATAGGATACCTGTCTATTTTACTTTTGCTTTTAATAAAATTTTGAAGGTTATTAGAAAAGCGGCTCGTCATATATTCAAGTTGATATTCGTTTGTAAATAATAATTCGTCTGCAAAAGCAAAACCAATAAGCTCTGCTAAATTAAATAAACTCTCGTCGACATATGGCAAAAATGGTTGGAAATCTTCTTCTAACTTTAAAGATTCTAAAAGCATATTATATACTTCTATAGAACTATATCTTTCTTTTGATTTAATATCATATAATAAAGGATCTGAAAATTCAGCAATCCATTTAATATTAGGATTATTCAATTTAATAAATAACGATGAAAAATATGAAGATGGAAATAACACGCTACTGTACAGAGTTTCATATTTTTCTTTATTATTTAAATAAAAACTAAAAGCTTCATCTATAAATTGTGAGATCAGTTCAAAATCAGAAAAACTAACTGAGCTTTTTGAAACTTTATGTTGGTCTATTTTATCAATACATATACTTTTTAGCTTAAAATCTTTTTCTCTTTTTGATGTCATATCATTGCTGAATATATCTACAATTTTATCGTTGTTAGAAATCCTTTTTGCCATTAAAATACCACTATTATCAATGAATGGTGGGAAACAATATGCTATCACTAATTTTTTTGCCATACCTATATTTACAAAATATTCATTCAAATGATTATAATTTTTCATATTCAATAAGTTTACAACTTCGTTCTTATATTCAGGATATACTTTTAAAAATTTAGAAATAAACCCTGTTTGTGCATTATATTTTGTTGAAATAAATTTCTTAACTCTAGAATGTAAATTACTTTCTAATAATTTATCCAAATTATCTAATACATCTAACCTTTGAGCAATATTAAAATCATAAGAAAATTTGCCTCTTGAAACTGAATTTTCATTCAGTAGACGGTAATATACGACTTCTTTATCCAGATTGATAACTTCTATTTTCGGATTGAATTTTGCATATAAATAACAATAGAAAACAGTGTCTTCACCACTTAACAAAGCAGGATTAAAATATACTGCCTCTAAGTAATGACTAGGTATAAACTTACATGTTGTAATGCCTAAAATAGCGTGTATATTGAATAAACTATAACCTGTTTCTTTGTACTTTATTAAAGGTAAGTTCACTGGATTATTTTTAACAATTGATCCATCATTTAACATATCATGAATTTGAGTTACTAAAATTGTATCTTCTTTAAGTAATTGAAAACTTTCTTCTATATAATTCGAAGAAATAAAGTCATCAACGTCGAGAAAAGTTGTATGTGAATATTTTACGTATTGCATCCCTAAATTTCTTGCTTTAGAAGCTCCCGTTTCATCACTGATTAAAATTAAATGTTTAAAATTCATATGGTCAACATGATGAATTAAATATTGATAAATTTCTTCAAATACACCATTTAATACAAAAATCACTTCGAATTTTGCTTCTTTTACAATTAAATCATTTAAGTTTTTTATTAACTCCTCTATATAAGTCATGCCTTCGTGAATCGGAATAATAATAGAAATACCTTTATCAAATTTTATTGTTTCATTCATCACTTAACCAACTTTCTATTTAAAATTTAACGAAATTTAGTTTTTCTACTTATCATGTGAGGTATTCTTTCTAAAATTTGTTGATTAGTGGATTTTTGTACATTTAATAGTTCGATAGAATACAAATTAAATATTAGGTAACGACCTTCAATTTGTATATTTTTAATTAAAAATCCATCAACTGAAAGTTCATTTATATGTATGTTTTCATAAACATTTATAAGAATTTTTATTTTAAAATGTTTATTACTGTATCGTGAGAGTATATCAATTATATTTTGTAAATTAACGTCATAACAAAGTACTGTACAGTCAATCATGTCAATTTCTTCATGAATATTCCTCAATCTATTCAAATCTTCTAAAGTATTAATTGTTATTTTTTCTATTTTGTAATCTATTAAAGATAATTCTAAATTAGTCATTGTGTAACCCCCTCTTTTTATTTTGATTAACTCATATCGAATATCTTCTAATCAACTCTAATATATCTAAGTTTATTTATGATATATTCAAATTAATTTCCATAATAAATCCCCTTTATATCATCAAATCTATTTATAACCATTTATCAAAGATTATCATAACTTTATTAAGTATATGTTAATAATGTAAATTCAATTTATACTTTTCCAAAAATAGTAATATAGTCATTATCAATATAATTAGAAATAAGTATTGCAAAATAAAAGAAAAAGATATAAAATTAAATCGTAATAATTACGTTTTATTAAAAGGAGGATTCGATATGGCAGAAAAAACAGACATACAAACAGCTCGTCGTAATTTGAGAAGTCCAAACATCAAGACGCGTAAAAGAGCGTTGAAAATAATAAAAAACTTCAAACGCGCTGCTAGAATCAAAAACATTCAAAATAATGCCGCTTCATAATTTACGTATAAATTTAATCACGATCTAATTTCAATGAATTAAGTCATAAATGTCCTAAAGCTAAAAACCAAAATAACAAAAGTCAATCATTATGTATTTTGGTTGGCTTTTATTATTTTAAATTTTCTTCCACTTAATATATACATGTATCTATATAGATGATATTCTATATAATGTTAAGAAGGAGGATTTAATATGTCTTATAAAGAAATAGCATCATTATTAAAAGTTTTAGCTGATCCTAGTAGATTAGAAATTATCGATTTATTATCTTGTGGTGAGCTTTGTGCTTGTGACATTCTGGAACATTTTGAATTTTCTCAGCCTACGCTTAGTCATCATATGAAATCTTTAGTGGATCAGAATCTAGTTTTTACTAGAAAAGATGGTAATAAGCGGTTTTATAAATTAAATGATGAATTGTTAACAGAAATTAACTCTAATATTGAGCTTATTCATACATCTAATCATCAATGTATTTGTAAGGATATGAAGAAAGGTGAATGTAACTCATGACTATACTTGCAATCGCCATTTTTCTTATTACTTTAATTTTTGTAATTTGGCAACCTAAAGGACTAGATATTGGTATTACTGCTTTAGTTGGCGCTATTGTAGCTATCATTACTGGTGTTGTCAGTTTTTCTGATGTCTTTGAAGTTACGGGTATTGTTTGGAATGCTACTTTAACATTTGTAGCAGTTATTTTAATTTCTCTTATTCTAGATGAAATTGGTTTCTTTGAATGGTCTGCTATACATATGGTTAAAGCATCAAAAGGCAATGGTATTAAAATGTTTGTATACATTATGTTACTCGGTTCAATTGTAGCTGCGTTTTTCGCTAACGATGGAGCCGCTTTAATTTTAACACCTATAGTCTTAGCGATGGTTCGTCATTTAGGTTTCGACAAGAAAGTTATATTTCCATTTATTATAGCGAGTGGATTTATAGCAGATACAACTTCTTTACCTTTAATCGTAAGTAACTTAGTGAATATCGTATCCGCTGACTACTTCAATATAAGTTTCTTAGAATATTTAGGTCGAATGATTATCCCTAATATCTTTTCTTTAATCGCTAGTATAGTTGTATTGTGGTTATATTTTAGAACGTCTATACCTAAAACATTTGATGCTACTCATATAAAAGCACCACATGAAGCGATTAAAGATAAAAAATTATTTAATATTTCTTGGATTGTATTAATTGTACTTTTAGCTGGATATTTAGTGAGTGAATTTATCAATATACCTGTTTCAATTATAGCGGGTATAATAGCTATCATCTTCTTGATTCTTGCAAGAAGATCCCCTGCTGTTAATACTAGATCAGTTATTAAAGGTGCACCATGGAACATTGTTATTTTTTCTATTGGTATGTACTTAGTAGTCTTTGGATTAAAAAATGTAGGGATTACTACAATACTGGCTGATATATTAAACTATATTGCCGGTTATGGCTTATTTAGTAGTATTATGGGAATGGGCTTTATCGCAGCATTTCTTTCTTCTGTCATGAATAATATGCCAACAGTTTTGATAGATGCTATAGCAATTGATCAATCAAATACAATAGGCTTAATTAAAGAAAGCATGGTATACGCAAATGTTATAGGTTCCGACTTAGGACCAAAAATAACACCAATTGGTTCATTAGCAACATTATTGTGGTTACACGTTTTAACACAAAAAGGTGTCAAAATAAAATGGGGAACATACTTTAAAACAGGTATTATCATTACCATCCCTGTACTATTCATTACTTTATTAGGTCTGTATATTACAATGCTTATTTTTTAAAGTTTATAATTTAGAGGGATCTGATATATAAATATCCTAAAAATCCAAAGACAGTAGAAATTCATTATTAAAATTGAATTTCTACTGTTTTTCTTATATTTATTGCCATTAAGACAATTACTAATTCGCTTTTTACTTTGCATTTTCCTCGAGAAGATTTACGAAACTCCTTTATTTTTGGTTCAACTTTTGGGTTGCACTTTATAAAGGTGCATTTACTTGGATTAATGTGGTCGTAAATCCAATTAGAGGATGTATACTTGGATTATTGTCTTAATAAATCCAATAAGCGTGTGGTTACTTGGATTTTTGTCTTAGTAAATCCAATAAAGGTGTATTTAGTTGGATTTTTGTCTTAGTAAATCCAATAAGAGTATGGTTAGTTGTATTATTGTCTTAGTATATCCAATAAAAGTGTGCGTACTTGGATTATTGAAGTAGAAAATACAATAAAAGTGTGTCTACTTGGATTATTGAGGTAGAAAATACAATAAGAGCATGGTTAGTTGGATTATTGTTATAGAAAATCCAATAAGATTGCGGTTACTTGGATTATTATCTTAGTAAATCCAATAAAGGTGTATTTAGTTGGATTTTTGTCTTAGTAAATCCAATAAGAGTATGGTTAGTTGGATTATTGTCTTAGTATATCCAATAAAAGTGTGCGTACTTGGATTATTGAAGTAGAAAATACAATAAAAGTGTGTCTACTTGGATTATTGAGGTAGAAAATCCAATAAGGGCGCATATAATTGGATTTACGTAATTGTAAATCCAACTAAAATATCAACTCTTTATTTTGATCAAGCTCATCCAAAACGAGCTAGGTTTTATGTCCCTAGCTCGTTTGCTTATATTTATTTCTATTAAGGCAATTCCTAATTCACGATTTTGTAAAATGCTGACGCCCGAGGGAATAGTATGTGCGAGAGACTATAAGATCGAACCATACCCTAGGCAAGCATGCACGAACAAAATTGAAGATTGTATAAAAATATCATCTCATTTTTAACTAAAAAAAGCAGTGAAGAATCTATCTTTATAGATTCTTCACTGCTTTTATATTTATTATTTTCTTTCAATTTCAACCATCTTGAACGCTTCAAAAATGTCGCCTTCTTTAATGTCATTGAATTTTTCAATAGTGATACCACATTCATATCCAGTCGCAACTTCTTTAGCGTCATCTTTGTAACGTTTTAATGTATCTAATTCACCTTCAAAGATTACGATTCCGTCACGAATGATACGTACGCTTGCATCTCTAGTAATTTTACCATCTGTTACGTAACTACCTGCAATCGTACCAACTTTTGATACTTTGAACGTTTGACGTACTTCAGCTTGTCCAATTACTTGTTCTTCGTATTCAGGATCTAATAATCCTTTCATAGCTGATTCGATTTCTTCGATTACTTTATAGATAATGCGGTGTAATCTCATATCTACGTTTTCTTCTTCTGCTGCACGTTTAGCGCCTGCATCTGGTCTTACGTTAAATCCAATAATAATACCATTTGATGCTGCTGCCAATGTAACGTCAGATGCGTTAATTGCACCTACTGCTGTATGAATAATACGTACGTTTACACCGTCAACGTCAATTTTCATTAATGATGCTGCTAAAGCTTCTACTGAACCTTGTACATCACCTTTAATAATAATATTTAAGTCTTTCATTTCACCTTGTTTCATTTGTTCGAACAAGTTATCTAAAGAAACACTCTTACTATCTTGACGCTGTTTCAAGATATTTTCTTGTTGACGTTTTTCACCAATTTGACGAGCTTGTTTTTCGTTTTTGAATACTACAAATCTATCTCCAGCTTGTGGTACATCATGTAAACCTGTAATTTCAACAGGTGTAGATGGACCAGCTGTTTTGATACGCTTACCTAAGTCACTCACCATAGCACGTACACGTCCATATGTGTTACCAACTACAAGTGAATCTCCAACTTCTAATGTACCATTTTGTACTAATAAAGAAGCGGCAGGTCCGCGAGATTTATCTAATTCTGCTTCGATTACAGTACCAACTGCTGCACGGTCAGGATTAGCTTTTAATTCTTCAATTTCAGAAACCAGACCAATCATTTCTAACAATTCGTCTATTCCTTCACGTTGTATAGCAGATAAGTGAACGAATATTGTATCGCCACCCCAGTCTTCAGGGAATAATCCATGCTCACCAAGTTCTTGTTTTACTCTGTCTGGATTTGCTGTTGGTTTATCAACTTTGTTTACTGCAACAATAATAGGTACTTCTGCTGCTTTAGCATGGTTAATCGCTTCAATAGTTTGAGGCATTACACCATCATCAGCTGCTACTACTAATACAGTAATATCAGTTACTTGGGCACCACGTGCACGCATAGTTGTAAACGCAGCATGTCCTGGTGTATCTAAGAATGTGATTTTTTTGTCGTTGTTTTCGATTTGGTAAGCACCGATATGTTGAGTAATACCGCCCGCTTCACCAGCTGTAACACGAGTGTGACGAATTGAATCTAGTAATGTTGTTTTACCGTGGTCAACGTGTCCCATAATTGTTACAACTGCTGGACGTTCTACTAATCGAGCATCATCAGCTTCTTCATCTTCGAAATAATTTTCTAAATCCGTTGCATCAACATGTACTTCTAATTCAGCTTCAATATCATAGTCCGCACAAATCAATTCTACAGTTTCAGTGTCTAATGCTTGGTTAATGTTCGCAACAATACCAAGTAAGAATAATTTTTTAATAATTTCTGAAGCATCTTTATTAATTTTTTCAGATAGTTCACCAACTGTGATACCTTCTTCATAAGTAATTAATGAAGGTGTTTCTTGTACAACTTCTTTAGGCTGTTGTTGGTTACTTTGTTTATTATTCTTTTGATTTTTCTTTTGTTGTTTTTTATTTTTTGGCTTGTTGTTATTTTTATTGTTCTTGTTGTTTTGATTTGATTGATTATTGTTTGGTTTATTTGAATTTGAATTTGCGTGAGTACTTGTTTGTTCTTTTTTAGCTGTTTCTGGCTTAGTTGCCTCTTGTTTTTTAAACGCTTTATTTAATGTTTTAATGTCGTTCTCCTCTAGTGCTTGCATGTGATTTGATACTTCTACACCGTTTTTCTTTAATTCATCTATAATATCTTTACTCTTTAAGTTAACTTCTTTTGCATACTCATATATTCTTTTTTTACTCATATACTCACTCCTCATGAAAATCATGAATCATCGTTTTTAGCTTCTTGCTAAATCCAATGTCAGTTATGCCCAACACCACTCTGCTTTCTTTTCCAATTGCGTAGCCTAATTCAAAGCGTGTAGCAAATGTTAAAAGTGTTACATGATAAGTTGCACATTTATTTTTTATATTTTTTGTAACGTTTGCTGCAGCATCTTCTGAAAGTATGACAAGTTTTACATTTCCTCGTCTTATTTCGCTTATAACAATTTCTTCACCAGTCTTAATTTTTCTAGCTCTTGTCGCTAGTCCAAGAAGGTTTAAAATTTGATCTTTTTTACTTATATTCATTTAGGTATACGCTCTCGATAGATTAATCGAATGATTTCTTTATACACAGGTTCAAGTGTTGATTTATTGCTATCAAAATAGCGTTCCAACTTACCTTGTTCTTGTGCTTTTTCTACGATTTCTAAATCTTTTGAAACATATGCGCCACGTCCAGGTGCTTTACCTGTAGCGTCAGCTTTGATTTCGCCTTCTTTATTCTTTACTACACGAATCATATCATTTTTAGGTTTCATTTCATTTGAAAGTATACATTTGCGCATTGGTATTTTTTTCTTTTTCATGACAAAATCACCTCACTTTATGATTCTTCAGTTGAAATAATTCCAGCTTCTCTTGCGTCTGATTCTGATTTTATATCAATTTTCCAACCAGTTAATTTAGCAGCAAGACGTGCGTTTTGCCCTCTTTTACCAATAGCTAAAGATAATTGATAATCTGGTACAACAACTGTTGTAGATTGGTTCTCTTCATCAACTAAAACTTCGACAACTTGAGAAGGACTTAAAGCATTTCTTACGAACACTCTTGGATCTTCGTCCCATTCTACAATATCAATTTTTTCTCCACCTAATTCATTAACTACAGCTTCAACACGAACACCTTTAGCACCAACACATGCACCAACAGCATCAATATCACCATTATCTGATGTTACACTGATTTTAGAACGGTCACCAGCTTCTCTTGCTACTGATTTAACAATAACAGTACCATCATATATTTCTGGTACTTCTTGCTCAAATAGACGTTTTAAAAGCCCTGGATGAGTGCGTGATACAAAAATTTGTGGTCCTTTAGTAGTTTGTTCAACTTTGTTTACATAAACTTTTATGCGTTCATTCGGTAAATATTGTTCATTAGGACTTCTTTCAGCTTCTGAAAGTACAGCTTCTGTACGACCTAAATTAACATAAACATAACGGTGATCTACACGGTCAATTACACCTGTTACAATATCATCTTCTTTATCGATAAATTCATCATAAAGAATTCCTCTTTCAGCATCTCTTAAACGTTGCATAACAGCTTGTTTTGCTGCTTGTGCACCGACACGACCGAAATCTCTAGGTGTAACGTCTTCTTCGTATACATCTCCAATTTCATATGCTGGGTTAGATAATAAAGCTGTGTCTAAAGCTACTTGACCTTTATAGTCTTCAACGTCTTCAACAACATCTTTCCTAGAAATTACTTTGTAAGTACCTTCGTCTAAATTTAATTCAATTCTAACATTTTTGGCACTATCGTAATTTTTCTTATAAGCTGTAATTAAAGCCGCTTCTATTGCATCAATTAATACCTCTCGTGGTATTCTTTTTTCCTTTTCAAGGTATTCAATTGCAAGTAATAATTCATTACTTTTCACAATGTATCCTCCTTTATATTATAACATTACGGATCGACGTGCTTTTGCAATTTTTTTGCGAGGCAACGTGACATTTTTAGTTCTTGTTTTAATTTTCACTTCAAGTGTTATCGTTTCTTCAGTTACTTCTTTTAAAACGCCTAACCATTCTTTATCTCCTTCAACATGTTCGTATAAAGAGATAAATACAGGTTGCTCAATTGCATTTTGATAGTCTTTTTCTTTTTTCAACGGACGTTCCGCACCTGGAGAAGATACATCCATAAAATACGGCTCTTTAATAGGGTCTTCTTTATCCATAACTTCACTTATCTTTTCAGAGGCAATTGTGCAATCGTTTAAATCAACGCCACCGTCTTTATCAATTGCAATACGTAGATAGTAATCTTGCCCTTCTTTAACGTATTCTACATCTACTAATTCATAATTTAACGTTTCGAGTATTGGTTGAATAATTTCCTCAACTTGTGCTGCAACTTTACTCATAATGACCTCCCTCTTAATACAAACAGAAAAGAGCGGGAAAGGTCCCACTCTTTTAACGTCAGAGTATTATTTTAAGCAATAATAGTATATCACATAAATCAGGCATGCTCAAGGATATACGTTACAAATCAAAAATAGAAAGCTGAGCTTTATCAGGCATATTTGGCAGTGAACCTAACTCATCTAAATACTCAATAACTTTCTGAGAAACACCCGCTTTTTTATTTAAATCTTCTTTTGCTAAAAACGGTCCTTCTTCTCTTGTTTCGACGATTCTTTTCGCAACGTTTTCACCTAGACCTGGAACAGCGATGAATGGAGGAATTAAAGTATCTCCTTCAATCTTAAATTCAAATGAATCACTTTTCTCCAAGCTAACTGGTTGTATTCTAAATCCACGGTGTGCCATTTCGTTTGCGATTTCTAATACAGTCAATACATCTTTTTCTTTTTTAGCTAATTCATGGAATCGGCTATAGTATTCTTTTATTACTGTTTTAATTGACTCTTTATCCCTAGTCATAGTTTTTAAATCAAAATCTGTTGCACGTACAGTAAAGTAACTAGCGTAATAGTAAAGTGGGTAATGCACTTTAAAGTATGCAATTCTTAAAGCCATTAATACATATGCAGCAGCGTGGGCTTTAGGGAACATGTACTTAATTTTTTTACATGAGTCTAAATACCAATCAGGCACATTATTTTCTTTCATAGCTTCTTCGAATTCGTCTGTTAACCCTTTACCTTTACGCACTGCCTCCATTATTTTAAAGGCAAGCGACGGTTCTAGCCCATTATACATTAAATAAACCATAATATCGTCACGACAACCGATAACACTTGATAAATCACAAGTGCCAGCTTTAATTAAATCTTGTGCGTTACCTAACCAAACGTCCGTACCGTGAGATAATCCTGATATTTGTACAAGTTCAGAGAATGTCGTTGGTTTTGTATCTTCTAGCATTTGTCTAACAAAGCCTGTACCAAATTCAGGTACGCCAAATGTTCCAGTTTTACATAAAATATCTTCTTCAGTTACACCTAATGATTCAGGCGTACTGAAAATTCTCATTGTTTCTTTATCATCTACTGGAATGGTCTTAGGATCTATCCCAGATAAGTCTTGTAACATTCTAATCATTGTTGGATCATCGTGTCCAAGTATATCCAATTTAAGAATATTATCGTGAATAGAATGGAAGTCAAAGTGTGTTGTTTTCCACGCTGATTTTTGATCATCGGCTGGATATTGTATCGGTGTAAAATCATATATATCCATATAGTCAGGTACTACAATAATACCTCCTGGGTGCTGACCAGTTGTTCTCTTAACACCTGTACAACCTTTAACTAATCGGTCAACCTCTGCCCCTCTTTTATGAATACCTTGGTCGTTTAAATAACCTTTTACATATCCGAAAGCAGTCTTTTCGGCAACTGTACCTATTGTACCAGCTCTGAATACTTTATCTTCACCAAATAACTCTTTAGTATAATTATGTGCTTCAGGCTGATATTCACCACTAAAGTTTAAGTCAATATCCGGTACTTTGTCTCCTTTGAAACCTAAGAATGTTTCAAAAGGAATATCTTGTCCTTCTTTAATCATTTCTACATCGCATTTTTCACATTTTTTATCTGGTAAGTCGAATCCTGAACCTACAGAACCATCGTCAAAGAAGTGACTTTCTTTACATTTAGGGCATATATAATGTGGTGGCAATGGGTTAACTTCTGTAATTTCAGTCATAGTAGCTACAAAGCTAGATCCGACTGAACCACGTGACCCTACTAGGTATCCATCGTTTAATGACTTCTTAACCAATCTTTGTGATATTAAATAAATAACAGCAAATCCGTTACCAATAATACTTTCAAGTTCTTTCTCTAAACGGTCTATTACGATTTGTGGTAAATCTTCTCCGTATAAGGCTCTTGCATTATTGTAACTCATTTCTCGAATTTCTTCGTTGGCACCTTCCATATTCGGTGTATATAACTCATCTTTAATTGGTACAACAGTTTCTAAACGATCAGCTAAGTCATTACTATTCTTAACGACAATCTCATAAGCTTTCTCTTCACCTAAGAAATGAAACTCATCTAGCATTTCATCTGTAGTTCTAAAGTGTGCTTTAGGTAAAGTTTGACGATTTAATGGATTACCTGGCTGTGAGGCGATAAGTATTTTTCGAGCTATTGCATCTTGTTCATATAAATAATGCGCATTTCCTGTAGCAATAACTGGAATGTTTAATTTTTCGCCCACACTTAATATTCTATGATAAATTTCTTCCATTGTTTCGTTATCTTTTATAAGCTCTCTATCTAATAAACCTTGGTAAAGGCTTTTAGGTTGAACTTCAATATAATCATAATATTGGGCTACTTTTTCGACTTCATTTTGGTCTTTTTGCATAACTGTTGTAAATACTTCACCTTCGTCACACGCACTTCCAACAAGTATACCTTCTCGGTGCTCATTTAATAATGAACGCGGTATTCTCGGTGTACGATAAAAATAGTCTACTAACGAAGCACTTACAATTTTGAATAAGTTTTTAAGGCCAACTTGGTTTTGGACGATTAACGTAACATGAGATGGTCTAGCTCTCTTATACGCTTCGTCATTAGAAAGTCTGTCATTAATTTCATTATGATTATACACCTCTAAATCTTCGAGCTGTTTTAACATTTTTATAAAAATATGTGCTGTTGTTTCAGCATCGTAAATAGCTCTATGGTGTTGAGTTAACTCGACGCCATACTTTTTAGCTAAGAAGTTCAACCCGTGTTTACCATACTCTGTATTCACAGTTCTTGATAATTCTAATGTATCGATAACAGCATTTTTAGTTGCACCAAGACCTATTTTTTCAAAACCTGTATCAATAAAGCCCATATCAAACGAAGCGTTATGGGCGATATAAATTGCATCACCAACAAATTCGTGGAAATCTCTCAGAACTGTCTCTATATCCGGTTGTCCTTGAAGCATTTCATCTGTAATTCCAGTTAAGTTTTTAATCGTTTCTGATAAACGTTCACCAGGATCTGAAAATCGTTCAAATGTGTCTACTACTTCACCATTTCTCACTTTAACTGCTGCTAACTCAATAATTTGATCATATTGACTGGATAAACCCGTTGTCTCAACGTCAAATACTATATAAGTAGCTGTCTTTAAAGGAATATCTTGTGATTTATATGCAATTGGTACACCGTCATCGACAAGCATACCTTCCATGCCATAAATCATTTTTATATCATTTTTCAACGCAGCTGCGTGGGCATCTGGGTATCCTTGTACACCGTTGTGGTCAGTTATTGCGATTGCTTTATGACCCCATTTAGCAGCTTGTTCTACGTATTTACCGATGTGAGTAATACCATCCATTTGACTCATTGATGTATGTAAATGTAGTTCAACACGCTTATCTGGTGCTTTATCAAGTTTAGGTGCTTTTTTAATTTCATGTATATCTGTCATCATCATGACAAGATCTCTAATAAATTGATCTTGTTCAATTCTACCTTGAGCACGAACCCAAGTACCTACTTTTAACGCTTTGAAGTGCTCTAAATCATCTTTACCTTTGCGCGTAAACATTTTTAATATAAGTGAATCTGTGTAGTCTGTAATTTTTAACGTTACAATATGTCTACCACTCTTCAACTCTTTCATTTCTATATCAAATATCACACCTTCTAGTGCAACTTTGAATTCTTCTTCAATAATATCTTCAATTTTTCTAATACTATCTACAGTAATATCTTTACCTATTTGACATCTAGCAACAGCATTTTCATCTCCGCCAGATTCGGCTTTCTCTTTCTTCATTCTTTCCATTTTCTCAGATGCAATGCGTGCTGCTTCTTCATCTTCTTGTTGAATATGAGCTTCAAATGATTCCAACTCTCTTCTCATTTGTTCTTCATTATCCATCGTTTCAAATACAACACGACTGATGTTAAATCCGCATTTCTTCAGTGCTTGAACTAAAGAGCCATTCACTCTTTTTTCAAAATAATCACGTTCAACATCATTATTCACTTGCACTTTAACTACATCATCAGAGAAAATAATAGGCTTTTGTTTTAACTGATGTTTAACTTTATCACTAATACCCGTACCATCTATACAATGTGGCATATATTTTAAGATATGCTCATCTATTTGTTCCTTATTTTCCACTTCAATTGTCCAATCAACTTGTGCAATGCTTTGAAATACACTTTGCAGTTGATTTGTAAAAACTAGATACATTTCACTTGATAAATAGTATGGTAACTTTATATAAAAATGCCATAATCTTTTAGATTGAGAGACATTTATACGTGTTAATTCACCTTGTCCAACTATTTCTTTATCAAGTTCATCTGTTATGTTCAATTGTGTGAGTAACGTTTGGAATTTTTCTTTTCCTGTCATTGACAATTGCACGACCACCTTCATCAAAATGAAAAAGAGGCTATTTTTCATATTAGCCTCTTTAAATATCTTATATTATATCAGATTTTATACTTCTTATCAGTTTATTTCACTGCATCGTAATATGCTTTGATTACTTCTTCAATTTCATCAACATGTACTTCTTGGCTTTCCGTATTATCACGGCGTTTCACTTCTACTATACCTTCAGAAGCTTTTTTACCAACCATAATACGAACAGGTAATCCAATTAAATCAGCGTCGTTAAATTTAACGCCAGCACGTTCTTTACGATCATCATATAAAACATCAAATTTCTCTCTTAATTGTTCATATATTTGATCTGAAAGTTCTTTTTGTGCTTCCTGTTTAGGATTAATTGCGATTAAATGTAAATCATATGGTGAAATTGCTTTTGGCCATATAATACCATTATCATCATGGTGTTGTTCTATAACTGCTGATAAAGTTCTAGAAATACCTACACCGTAGCACCCCATAATTAATGGTTGTGCTCTTCCTTGCTCGTTAAGGAATGTAGCATTCATGCTTTCTGAATATTTTGTACCAAGTTTAAACACTTGTCCAACCTCTATACCTTCAGCGAATTTTGCATTCCCTAAGTTATTAGGCAAAGCTTCACCTTCAAGTATAAATCTAAAGTCACCATATGCTTCAACTTTAAAGTCTCTATCAACGTTAGCATTTAAATAATGATAGCCATCTTCGTTAGCACCTACTGCAAGGTTATTAATATCTTGTATAAATTGGTCAGCATAAATTTTTATTTTATCAACATTAACTGGACCTAAGCTACCTGGTTTTGCTCCCATAATATTTTCTATTTCTGTTTCAGTTGCTAACTCAATATTTTCAGTTTTAAAGAATGATTTTAACTTAACATCATTTAATTCATGATGACCTCTAATTAATATCATGACATACTCGTCATCAACTTTAATAATCATAGATTTAATGATTCTATCTAACGTTACATTTAAGAAGTCTGCTAACGCCTGTGCAGTTTTTACATCAGGTGTTTCTACTTTTTCTAATTCTTTAATTTCTGTATGTTCAGGGTTTGGTGTATACACGACTTCAGCTTTTTCAATATTTGCTGCAAAATCAGTTGAATCACTATAAACGATTGTATCTTCACCAATTTCAGCTAACGCCATAAATTCGTGTGTATGATCGCCACCAATTGCACCGGAATCTGCTAATACAGGTCTGAATTTCAGCCCAACTCTAGTAAATATATTATGATACGCATTATACATATCGTTATATGTTTCATCTAATGACTCTTCATCAGAATGGAAAGAATACGCATCCTTCATGATAAACTCTCTTCCACGTAATAAACCGAAACGTGGGCGTTTTTCATCTCTAAATTTAGATTGAATTTGGAATAATGTTATTGGTAAACGTTTATATGATTTCAATTCATCACGTACTAATGATGTAATAATTTCCTCATGTGTTGGTCCAAGAGCAAAGTCACGATTATTTCGGTCTTTTAATCTCATTAATTCTGAACCGTAAGCTTCCCATCTACCTGATTCTTCCCATAATTCTGAAGGTTGAAGTACAGGCATTAGAACTTCAACGCCATCAATTCTTTCCATTTCTTCTCGAACAATTCGTTCAATTTTATTTAATACACGTTTAGCAGTAGGTAAATAACTATATATACCTCTAGCATTTTGTTTGATCATACCAGATTTAAGTAGAAATTTATGACTGATTGATTCAGCTTCAGCTGGTTCTTCTCTCAGTGTAGGTATAAATACTTTTGATTGTTTCATTTTTTTCCTCCTGTTCGTTACATGAAGTACCGTTGAATATCATTCCACGTAACCATAATCATCACGAATATTAAAAATACAGCCCCAATAGATAACATTACCATTTCGGCCTTCTTGTTAATCGGCTTTCTAAATATCATTTCATATATAACAAACAGCAATCTACCACCATCCAAAGCTGGTATAGGTAGTAAATTCATTATACCTAAGTTAACACTTAGTAAAGCTGTAAAGCCCATTAATGTAACAAATCCTTGTTTAACAACTGTATCGACATTACTGTATATTCCGACTGGGCCATTCAACATGTCAAACGAGAAGTCACCTGTAAATATACTGCCTATCAAATTAGTTACTGCTAAGAAAATAACTTTACCTGCTACTACAGTTTTTTCAATACCTGCTAATAGTGGCCCAAATACAGTATGTTCAGTAGGTTGCGCTACACCAATCATATATTTTGTTTCGTACTCATCTTTCGCTACTTCTAATTTTCGTTTTTCAGCTGCAACTTTAAAAGATTTTTCCTGACCATCACGATCTACTTTTATTTCAACTGGATTTTCTTTCTTTTCTTTAAATATTGGTTGAATATCGGTAAACTTATCTATTTTCTTACCATCAACTGTCTTTATTTCATCGCCTTTTTTAATACCTGCTGTTTGTGCAGGACCACCTTTTTCTAAATCACCAAACACAGGGTCATTTGTAGGTACGCCACTCCAATAAGCTAAACCTATAAAAATAACTAGAGCTAAAATAAAGTTGAATAATGGCCCTGCAAACAATGTTAAAAATCTTTGGTAAGGCTTTTTACTCATTAATTGCCTATCTTTAGGTGCTATTTGAATTAAATCACCATTTTGAACAAAATATGCTTCTCTCGCAATTTTAAAATGATGTCTTTCTTCATCACTTGCAGTTATACCTTCAATATAAATATCCTTTTCAAAATCGCTATCTTTAATTTCTATATGCTCAATTTGTTGGAATTTATGTTGGTCGTCCATAATAACATGAGTAATTTCATTTTGATCATTCAATTTAATTGCGATGTGCATACCAGGTGTTAGTGGATTTTGTTCTAAGCCATCACCGGCCATTCTGACATAACCACCAACAGGTAATAGTCTAATCGTATACAACGTCTCATTTTTCTTATAAGAATATATTTTCGGGCCCATGCCTATAGCAAATTCAGGGCACATAATGCCCGCTCGCTTAGCAAAAAACATATGGCCATATTCATGTACTGTAACTAAGAGACCAAATACAAATATAAATGCTAATATTGTATAAATCACGCTTACACCCCGTAATCCTTAGATTTATATGCTGCATCAATTTTTAAAATAGTATCTAAATCTGGAGATGCTATTACTTGATGCTCTTTCATTTCTTTCTCTATCATTCGTTCTATATCTAAAAATGATATTTCCTTATTCAAAAACTTCCCTACTGCTACTTCATTCACAGCGTTTAACACTACTGGCATCGTACCACCTATACTAAGTGCTTTATAAGCCAATTTAATACATTTAAATCTATTAAAATCCATCTCTTTGAAATTTAGTTGACCTATTTGTGCTAAATTAAGCCTCTCTGCATCTCTAGGTGCTCTATCTGGATATGTAAAAGCATATTGGATAGGCGTTCTCATATCAGGGGTACCAAGCTGTGCTATAATGCTAGAATCATTAAATTCAACCATAGAATGTATAATACTCTCTTTATGGAGTATCGTTTCTATTTGATCGATATTTAAATCAAATAACCATTTAGCCTCAATGACTTCCAGACCTTTATTCATCATAGTTGCTGAATCAATTGTGATTTTTTGACCCATAGACCAATTAGGATGATTTAAAGCATCTTCTAACGTAACATCTTTCAACTCATCTCGAGTTAAATCTCTAAACGAACCACCACTTGCTGTAATGATAAGCTTATTAATATTTTGATTATTTTCACCGTGTAAACATTGGAATATAGCAGAATGCTCAGAATCGACAGGCAATATTTTAACGTTTTTTTCTTTCGCTTTGTTCATAACAAGTTCGCCAGCCACTACTAAAGTTTCTTTATTAGCTAAAGCAATATCAATTCCAGCTTCAATAGCAGCCATTGTCGACTTTAAACCTATACTACCTAGAATTGAATTCAATAACAAATCTGTTTTATGATATGTTGAAACTGCTAATAACCCTTTATCACCATAAACTATTTCTACATCTAAATGGCTAAGTTTTTCTATATCTTCTTCATATTGTACAGATACGATATCAGGTTTGAACTCGTTTATAATATTCTGTGCGTACGCGATATTTTTTCCAACAGAAAATGCAACTAAATTAAAATCAGTTGCATGCTCTCTTATAACATCTAACGCTTGTTGACCAATCGAGCCACTTGCTCCTAAAATAGCAATGTTTTTCACTTGATTCACCTCATCTTACATTTGAAATAGGAATAAGTTCAATAAAGGTAAGACAAAGATAAAGCTATCAAACCTATCAAGTATACCACCATGTCCTGGCATAACATTCCCTGAGTCTTTCACACCAAAATGACGCTTCAACCCTGATTCCACTAAATCGCCTAATTGTCCAAACATGCTTAATAACATCGTTAATGGAATAAGTAACCATAATGATACATGCATATCAAAAGATTGTCCAAAAATAACAGCAACAATTAAGCTAGAAATAATACCGCCAATAAAACCTTCAATAGTCTTATTTGGACTTATAAGAGGCCATAATTTATGTTTACCAAACAATCGACCAAATATATATGCACCTGTATCTGTTAACCATACGACTAATAATGCGAACAGTATGAAGTGTAAACCATGCTCTCTAGTTTCGTAAAAATACATAAAACCAATACCTATATAAACAACTGAGAGCGTACAAAAAGCGGCGTCCATAAAATTAAACCTGTTCTTAGACATAACAGTGTAGCTTAACATCAAGAAGCTCATAATAATCAACAATTGTAGTTGAAATTCTATATTATGTTGTATAAGCTCTTGCGGTAATAAAATAATACATAATGAAGCAACCGACAAAAAGCCCGGTATTGAAATAATCGTTAAATTATTCATATTTAGTATTTCTTTGAGCGCAATTAACGCAAGTAAATAAGCGAGTATTATGACAGGTACTCCCCCATAAATTACAACTGGGAGAAATACAGCCAACGCAACGATTGCGGATATTGTTCTTGTTTTCATTTTTTTCTCCTTTACAGCCCACCAAACCTACGTTGTCTTGACTGATAAATTTTTAAACAATCTATAAGTGATTGTTCATCGAAATCTGGCCATAGTGTTTTAGTAAATACAAATTCACTATATGATGATTGCCATATTAAGAAATTACTCAATCTTTCCTCTCCAGATGTACGTATTAATAATTCTGGATCAGGAATGTCTGAAGTAAATAAATTATCCTCTATATTTTTTTCTGTTAAATCATCTATAGACATACGACCCGCATCGATTTCTTGATATAGTTTTTTAACTGCATTTAAAATTTCTGCTCTTCCACCGTAATTTAAAGCAAAAATTAAATTTAATCCTGTATTATCTTTTGTTTTATTAATTGCCTCATTTATTGCTTTTTTAGTATGATTCGGCAATTGATCTGAAAAACCTATAGTCGATACTTTTACATTTTTTTCGATTAGTTCTGGTAAAAATGTTTTTAAGAAATCTACTGGCAATTTCATAATATAATTGACTTCGTCTTCGGGTCTACTCCAATTTTCAGTTGAAAAAGCATATAACGTTAAGTATTTCACACCTAAATCATTAGCTTTTCTCGTGATTTTTTTAACAGTTTGCATCCCTTCATAATGGCCTTTTATTCGGGGCATTTTTTTATTTTTAGCCCATCGTCCATTTCCATCCATTATGATTGCTATATGTTCTGGAATAGTTAAAATATTATCATTATTTATTTGTTGTTTTTGCTTTATAAACTTTTTTATCATAGCGTCCTCCATCAAACAAACGCGAATTTATATGTATTTGAATTAAACATATCGTAATACATTTTATCACAAAAAGAAGCATTCTGTGTATATAAAGAAAAAAACTGTACCAAAGTCTGATTTGGTACAGCCCATATCTTTAGATTTCTAGAATATCTTTTTCTTTTTCAGTAGTTAAGTCATCTATTTGCTTAATGAAGTCGTCTGTTACTTCTTGAACTTTGTCAGTTTGAGTTCTTAAGTCATCTTCTGAAATGTCGCCATTTTTTTCTTGTTTTTTCAAGTCTTCGTTTGAATCACGTCTTACATTACGGATTGCAACTTTAGCGTTTTCAGCTTCTTTTTTAGCTTCTTTAACTAATTCTTTTCTTCTTTCTTCAGTTAATGCAGGAACAGTGATTCTAATTACTGTACCATCACTTGTTGGGTTTACCCCAAGATTTGCTGCATTAATTGCTTTCAATACATCTTCAACAGAAGATTTATCATATGGTTGAACAACTAACAAACGAGCTTCTGGTACAGATATACCAGCTAATTGTTGAATTGGTGTTGGTACACCATAATACTCAACATTCACTCTGTCTAAAAGATTGGCATTTGCATGACCAGTTCTAATCCCAGCTAAATCTCTACTAAAGCTTTCTATTGTTTTATTCATTTTTGACTTTGTTTCTTTAATAACATCTGCCATGGAATTTACACCTCGTGTTTATTTTGTAATAATCGTACCGATTTCTTCACCTTGAACGGCACGTTTAATATTTCCTTCTTCCATTATCGAGAATACAACAAGTGGGATGTCGTTGTCCATACAAAACGATGATGCAGTTGAATCCATCACTTGTAATCCTTCTTGTAACATTTGAATATATGTCAATCTTTCGTATTTTTCTGCATTAGGATCTTTTTTAGGGTCAGCAGAATAAACACCATCTACATTATTTTTACCCATTAAGATAACATCAGCTTCAACTTCAGCAGCTCTTAATGCTGCAGTTGTATCAGTTGAGAAATACGGATTGCCGATACCTGCTGCAAATATAACGACTCTCTTTTTTTCTAAATGACGGATTGCACGTCTTCTAATATAAGGCTCTGCAACTTGTTTCATTT
Organism: Mammaliicoccus lentus; assembly: GCF_002902755.1. Classification (GTDB taxonomy): domain Bacteria; phylum Bacillota; class Bacilli; order Staphylococcales; family Staphylococcaceae; genus Mammaliicoccus; species Mammaliicoccus lentus. The sequence continues at coordinate 108,998 of NZ_PPRS01000037.1, forward strand.
CTATTGATGTTAATACTCTTGTATCACAGTCCAATTGTTCTAAACTGTCTTGTAAAGCTAGAGCATTCATTACTGTCGCCAACATACCCATATAATCAGCTGTACCGCGATCCATCCCTAAATCGCTACCTGTTTTTCCTCTCCAAATGTTTCCGCCACCAACAATAACTGCAACTTCGCAGTCCATTTGAGCTACTTCTGAAACTTGTTGAGCAATACTTTTTATTACAACTGGGTTAATACCAAAACCTGAATCTCCGGCTAAGGCTTCTCCACTTAATTTAAGAACGACGCGTTTATATTTAGAATTTTTTGTCATCTCGATCCCTCTCTATGCTTATAATTAGGTCTTAATATAACGAAAGAAGACACAAGACGTGTCTTCTTTCAAAAGGTAACCTTAGTTACCTCCCATTTGTCCTTTTACTTCATCAGCAAAGTTATCAGAACGTTTTTCGATACCTTCCCCAACTTCGTAACGAACGAAATCTACAAGCACGCCGCCATCTGTTTTCAAGAATTCAGCAACAGTTTGATCTGGGTTTTTAACAAATGCTTGGTCTACAGCACAGATTTCTTCTAAATATTTACGCATTCTACCTTCTACCATTTTTTCAACGATATTTTCAGGTTTGCCTTCGTTTAATGCTTGTTGTTTAAGAATTTCTTTTTCGTGCTCTAATTCTTCTTCAGAAACTTGGTCACGAGAAACAAATTTAGGGTTTAAAGCTGCGATGTGCATAGCAACGTCTTTAGCAGCTTCAGCATTAGTAGAACCTTCAACAAGAGTTAACACACCGATACGTCCACCCATGTGTAGGTATTCGCCGAATGCATCGTTATCTGTTTTAGTTTTTATAGTGAATCTACGTAAAGTTAATTTTTCACCAATAGTTGAAATAGCTTCATTCATTTTTTCTTCTACAGTTTGTCCATTAGCTAATTTAGAAGCGTTTAATTCATCAACATCAGCTGGTTTAACTTCAAGAATATGATCAGCCATTTCTTTTACTAAGTTTTGGAAACCTTCGTTACGAGCAACAAAGTCAGTTTCAGAGTTTAATTCAAGGATAACAGCTTCGTTACCTTTAGAAGCAACATATGTTGTACCTTCTGCTGCTACACGGTCAGCTTTTTTAGCTGCTTTAGCAATTCCTTTTTCACGTAAAAAGTCTACCGCTTTATCGATGTCACCATCTGTTTCTGTTAAAGCTTTTTTACAGTCCATCATACCTGCGCCAGTTTTTTCACGTAATTCTTTGACAAGTTTAGCTGATATAGCCATATTAAATTCCTCCATTTATATAAATAATCAATTATAAAAAATTTAGTAATTCTTTCTAAAAAAAGGTGATAAGTTATAGAACCTTATCACCTTTTTGAAATTATGCTTCAGTAGTTTCAGTTGATTCTTCTTTAGGTGCTTGTTCAGTTTCGTTTAAGTCGATGTTTTGCTCTTCAGCAACATCTTCATTTGAAACGCCTTGTTGACCTTCAATAATAGCATCTGCCATTTTACCAGTTAACAATTTAACAGCACGGATAGCATCATCGTTCGCAGGGATAACATAGTCGATTTCATCTGGATCACAGTTTGTATCAACAATACCAACGATTGGAATGTTTAATTTGTGTGCTTCAGCAATTGCGTTACGCTCTTTACGAGGGTCAACTACGAATAATGCTTGAGGCATTGATTTCATATCACGAATACCGCCTAAGAATTTGATTAAACGGTCGTATTCTTTTTTAATTTCTACAACTTCTTTTTTAGGTAGTACATCAAATGTACCGTCTTCTTCCATTTTTTCAATTTCAGAAATACGTTTTACACGTTTAGAAATTGTTTTATAGTTAGTTAAGATACCACCTAACCATCTTTGGTTAACGTAGTAGTGACCAGCACGTTCAGCTTCTTCTTTAACTGACTCTTGTGCTTGTTTTTTAGTACCTACGAATAATACTTTACCGCCTTCTTCTGAAACAGATTTAATAAAGTTGTATGCTTCATCAACTTTTTTAACTGTTTTTTGTAGGTCGATAATGTAGATACCGTTTCTTTCAGTAAAGATATACTTTTTCATTTTTGGGTTCCAACGGCGTGTTTGGTGACCGAAGTGAACTCCTGCTTCTAGCAATTGTTTCATTGAGATAACTGCCATAATAAATTCCTCCTAATTGGTTTTATTCCGCCATAATCACATATTATAGTAACAACAATCAAAATGTTGCACCAAACTATAATTTACGTGAATATGTGTGAATTTGGCTTTTTCAGCCGTTGTTAAATATATCATATTTAGCTTAACTCATCAAGTATTTTTATTTAGTTATTCCTAACTCATCTAAGAAACGTTCTTTTTTAATTCTTATGAACGTACCCTTCATACCTAACGAGCGTGATTCAATAACGCCAGCACTTTCAAGTTTTCTTAAAGCATTTACAATAACTGATCTAGTTATACCAACACGGTCAGCTACTTTAGATGCAACTAGTAATCCTTCTGGAGCACCTAATTCTTCAAAGATATGTTCAATTGCTTCTCTTTCAGAATAAGATAAAGAGTTGATAGCCATATTAATAGCAGCTTTATCTCGAGCTTCTTGTTCAATTTCGTTATGCTTTTCTCTTAATATTTCCATACCGATAACAGTCGCTGCATATTCACCTAAAACTAAATCGTTATCGTTAAAGTCTTGAGTAACACGTCCAACAACCAATGTACCTAAGCGTTCACCGCCACCTAAAATTGGGAAAATAGTTGTTTGGCTATCTTCAAATAATTCTTTGTTTTCTGGTGGGAAAACAGTTAACACATCATCAATTCCAATGTTTTCTTTAGTTTGGCTTACGTGCATTAATTGGTCAGTGTATTCTTTTGGTATATGTCTATCTTCTAACATTTGTATAATTCTATCATTGCTTAATAATTCATTTAAACTTGAACCTAAAATTTTACCTCTTCTTGAAACGATAAAAACATTTGTTACTGTTACATCACTTATTGTTTTAGCCATGTCTTTAAAATCTACAGCTATCCCTTTATGTTTTTGTAGTAATGTATTTAATTCTCTTGTCTTTGATAATAAACTCATTTAATTTTTGCTCCTTTTTTTATAATATAAATGCACTTAAATCTTTATTCGTTGCGATTGATTCTAATTTTTGATTTACATATTCAGGTGTAATATCTACTACTGCATTTGGCATATTAGAAGCTTCAAAAGATAAGTCTTCTAACATTTTTTCTAATATCGTGTGTAATCTTCGAGCACCAATATTATCTGTTTCTTGATTAACTTGGAATGCAATCTCAGCTAATCTGTTAATTGCATCATCTGTAAAGTTTATAGTAACCATTTCAGTTTCAAGTAATGCTTTATATTGTTCAAGAAGAGATTGTTTTGGTTCTTTTAATATTTTCACAAAATCTTCTGTAGTTAAACTTTCTAACTCAACACGAATTGGGAATCTCCCTTGTAATTCTGGGATTAAATCGCTTGGTTTCGACATGTGGAAGGCACCTGCGCCAATAAATAAAATATGTTCAGTATTCACAGAACCATATTTAGTTTGGATTACACTACCTTCAACAATTGGTAAAATATCTCTTTGTACACCTTGTCGTGAAACATCTTGTCCACCACTGTTGTTACTTACAGCAATTTTATCAATTTCATCTATAAAGACCATGCCCATTTGTTCAGTAAGCTGAATTGCTTCTTCGTTCACTGATTCTTGATCGATTAATTCATTCGCAATTTCGTCGATTAAGATTTTTCTAGCAGATTTAACAGGCAAGTTTCTTTCTATTTTTTTCTTCGGCATCATTTGAGAAAGCATGTCTTGCATTTGCGGATTATTTTCCATACCCATCATGCCTAATGATTGTTGTTCTTGTTCTACTTTAATTTTTACTATTTCCTCTTCTAATTCTCCATTAAGAAGTTGTTTCTTTATATCTTCACGTTTTGTTTTGATTTCTTCTGTTGGTGCTTCTTCCTCTTCTTGTTGTTGATTAAAGTTTGGAAATTGACCGCCGAATAAAGATTCTAATGGATTACCTGTATTAGTTTGAGCTTTTTTCTTCATGCTCGGAACGAGTAGTTTCACTAAACGTTCATTCGCTTTTTTCTTTGCATCCTCTAATACGCCTTTTTTCTTTTCTTCTTTAACGATACGTCGACCAACTTCAACTAAATCACGTATCATACTTTCCACATCACGTCCGACATATCCGACTTCTGTGAATTTTGTTGCTTCAACTTTTACAAATGGTGCACCTACAAGTCTAGCCATTCTTCTAGCAATTTCTGTTTTACCAACACCTGTTGGTCCAATCATCAATATATTTTTAGGGATGATTTCATTTCTTAACTGTTCTTCTAATAAACTTCTTCTATATCTGTTTCTTAATGCAATTGCAACTTTTCGTTTTGCATCTTGTTGACCAATGATGTGATCATTTAAACGATCAACAATATCATGTGGTGTCATTTTTAATTGATTTTGTGACAACCTGGAACCCTCCATTTAAATTTCTTCTACTCTGATTTCATGGTTAGTAAATACACAAATATCTGCTGCAGTATTCAATGAAGCTTCAGCAATTTCTCTAGCTGATAAATTAGGGGCATATGATTTCAATGCCCGACCAGCGCTTAGCGCATAGTTCCCACCAGATCCGATGGCGATTATGCCATCATCAGGTTCTATCACTTCGCCAGTACCACTTACTACAAGTAGATCCGTTTCATTCATAACGATTAACATTGCCTCTAACTGACGCAACATTTTGTCGCCTCTCCACTCTTGGGCAAGCTCTACAGCAGCTCTCGTTAAATTACCACTATATTCTTGTAACTTAACTTCAAATTTTTCAAATAATGTAAACGCATCGGCAACACTACCAGCAAAACCAGCAACAACTTTATCATGATAAAGTCTACGCACTTTTCTAGCAGTTTGTTTCATGATAACTTGTTCGCCTAATGTCACTTGTCCATCTCCTGCCATTGCAGAATGTCCATTGTGTCTAATTGCAAATATTGTTGTAGCATGTAATGTTGAACTCATTTTAATTCTCCTTTATGCACGGGGATGTGCAGATAAATATACTTTTCTTAATTGATCTTTTGTAACATGTGTATATTGACTCGTTGTAGACAAACTTTCATGACCTAATAAACTTTGAACTGTTCTCATATCTGCACCTTGATTTAATAAATGTGTCGCGAATGTATGGCGCAATTTATGGGGGTGGATATGATAAACGCCTTGAGTACGTTTAACAATTTCATTCAAAGCATATCTTATGCCACGCTCAGTAATAGCTTGTCCACGCATATTAACAATTAAATAATCATGGTCTATTTTTAACTGACTTCTAAAATTATCAATATAATCTATTATTGCACTTTGACAATATTCACCAAAAGGAACAACTCTTTCTTTATTACCTTTTCCTAATACTTTCACAAAAGAATAATCCAAATCTATATCATCTAATTGAATATGAACTAATTCTGAAACACGAATTCCTGTTGCATATAATAATTCCAATATGACTTTGTCTCTAATATTTGTTCTTTTTCCATCATTTAATGTTTCAAATAGTTTTTCCATTTCTTCTTCATAGAAGAAACTTGGTAAATGATGTTCTTTTTTAGGATGAACAAGTTGAATAAACGGGTTTTGTATATCACTGTCTACACTCATCCAATATTGGTATAAAGATCTCAGTGTTGAGATTTTACGTGATACACTTGTACGTTTATGCTCTTTATCATACAAAAATGCAAGGTATCTCCTTGCATCCTTATATTCAAATTCTTTTAATGACAAATGTTCCGTCTTCAAGAAATTGTTAAATTCAATTAAATCAAGTTCATAAGCATTCAATGTATGCGTAGAAAAGTGTTTTTCATACATTAACATATTTAAGAATTGTTGTTCTATAGCATGCATTTATACTCACTCCTCAATTTATCTGAATTGTATCACAATTATTATAAATCTTAAAATAATTTACTATAACATTACTTTAAATGAATCTAAGTGTTTCAATGCACGATTTGCTAGCTTTTCATAACGTTCTTTTTTATCTTTTATACGTTTTTCTAATGTAGGTAAGAGACCAAAGTTAGCATTCATCGGTTGGAAGTTTTTATTATTATTTGCATGTGTAATATAGTAAGCCATACTACCGATAATTGTTTCTCTTGGGAATACTATTGGTTCCAAATTCGATACTAATTTACTCGCATTAATACCTGCAATTAAACCACTCGCTGCACTTTCTACGTATCCTTCAACTCCAGTCATTTGACCAGCGAAGAATAAGTCATTACGTGATTTCAATTGGTAAGTTTCTTTTAACGCGTTCGGCGAATTAATGAAAGTATTTCTATGCATAACGCCATAACGTACAATATCAACATTTTCTAATCCAGGAATCAATGAAATCACTTCTTTTTGAGCGCCCCATTTTAAATGTGTTTGAAAACCTACAATATTATATAGCGTGCCTGCTGCATCATCTTGTCGTAATTGAACCACTGCATATGGACGTTTCCCCGTCTTAGGATCTTCTAAACCTACTGGCTTCATTGGCCCAAATAAAAGAGTTTTCTTACCTCTTTCAGCCATGACTTCAAAAGGCATACACCCTTCAAAATAAATTTCTTTCTCAAATTCCTTTAAAGGTACTACTTCTGCTTGAATAAGTGCTTCATAAAATCTATCAAATTCTTCTTCTGTCATTGGACAATTTAAATATGCCGCGTCACCTTTATCATAGCGCGATTTCAAATAAACTTTATCCATATCAATTGAATCTTTCTCAATGATTGGTGCAGCTGCATCGTAGAAATATAATTGTTCTTCCCCAGTAATATTGATAATTTCTTGTGTCAAACTTTGTGTTGTAAGAGGTCCAGTTGCTATAATTGTTGGCCCATTAGGTATTTTTGTAATCTCTTCATTCATTACAGTTATGTTAGGATGATTTCTTAAAGTATCAGTAATATACCCCGCAAAATCATGTCTATCTACGGCCAATGCTCCTCCCGCAGGAACACGTGCATTATCAGCAGCTCTTATAATAAGTGAATCGAGTTGTCTCATTTCTTCCTTTAGAACACCAACAGCATTTGTAAGTTGATTACCTCTCAAAGAATTAGAACAAACTAATTCAGCAAATTTATCAGTATGATGAGCTGGCGTATTTTTGACTGGCCTCATTTCATATAAGTTAACATTTATCCCTTTTTTGGCGATTTGATAAGCCGCTTCCGACCCAGCTAGACCAGCGCCAATAACATTTATTGAAGTCATATTAAATGCCTCCTATTTCCACATTTTTATATTCCATATTGAATTGTATAACAAATCTGAATTTAATCAAATAATAAACTAAAGCAAATTTTTAAAAATTAGTGACAATTTACTGTTTTTACCAATAAACAAAAAAACAAGTGCAAAAAATTATCTATACCGATAACTTTTTGCACTTTACACATTATTTCTGTTCTTGTTCTTTATAATCACAATTTGGACAAATAACTTGTGCAGATTTTCCTTTTTTACGTTCAACTAAAACTGTATCACATTTTGGACATGAACGATCTAATGGTCTATCCCATGATGTATAATCACATTCAGGATATCTTGAGCAACCGAAGAAAATACGATTTTTCTTAGATTTACGCTCTACCACTTCGCCTTCTTTACACTTCGGACATTTAACACCAATCGTTTTAATAATTGCTTTTGTATTTCTACACTCAGGGAAATTAGAACAAGCCATAAACTTCCCGTATCTTCCCATTTTATAAACCATAGGTGAACCGCATAATTCACAATCTTCTCCTGCAGGCTCATCTTTAATTTCTATTTTTTCCATTTCTTCTTCTGCTCTAGCAACATCAATTTTGAAGTTCTCATAGAACATGTCGATAACTTTCTTCCATTCTATTTCGCCTTCAGCGACTTTATCTAATAGTGTTTCCATATTAACTGTAAAGTCTACATCGATAATTTCAGGGAAGTATTCTTTCACTGATTCATGAACAATTTCACCAAGTTCAGTTGGTATAAAACGTTTTTGATCAAGTTTGACGTAATTTCGTTTTTGTATTGTGTCAATCGTTGGAGCATAAGTAGATGGTCTACCAATTTTTAATTCTTCCATTGTTTTTACTAAACGCGCTTCCGTATATCTTGGTGGTGGTTGCGTAAAGTGTTGTTTAGGATCAATTTTCTCAGCAGTAACGATATCTCCTTTTTCTAATGGAGGCAATTTACCATCTTTCTCTTCATCTTGATCATCTTTAGCTTCAACATATACTTTCATGAAACCTTTAAATTTAATCGTTTGACCATTTGCTCTGAATTTTAAATCGCCTTGCGTTATATCTGCAGCTACTGTATCTGCTATTGCAGGAGCCATTTGACTCGCCATAAATCTTTCCCATATCAGCTTGTACAATCTATGTTGATCTCTAGATAAAAATGCCTTCATTTGTTCTGGTGTTCTAGCAACACTTGTAGGTCTTACTGCTTCGTGGGCATCTTGTGCACCTTGTTTACCTTTAGTAGCTTTTGCTTTTGATAAATATTCTTTACCATATTCATTTTCAATAAATGTTGCTGCTTCAGCTTGTGCTGTTTCTGATATACGTGTGGAGTCAGTTCTCATATATGTGATTAACCCGACAGTACCTTGCTTTTTAAGATCTATACCTTCATATAATTGTTGAGCAAGCATCATTGTTTTTCTAGCTTTGAAATTCAATTTACGCGAAGCTTCTTGTTGTAATGAAGAAGTTGTAAATGATTTAGCGGGGTGTCTTAATTTTTCTTTTTTCGTTACTTGTGTAACTTCAAATTTGTCCCCATCTAATTGTGTTGTGATTTTTTTAACATCACCTTCATTTTTCAACTTAACTGGTTTGCTTTTCTCATGTAAGAATTTAGCAGAAAACGTTTTTGTTTTATGTTTGAATAAACCTTCTATTGTCCAATACTCTTCAGGTTTAAAATTATTAATTTCATTTTCACGATCAATCACAAGTCGTAATGCTACTGATTGAACACGTCCTGCAGATAAACCTTTTTTCACTTTCTTCCATAAAACTGGTGATATATTATAACCTACTAGTCTATCTAATATTCTACGTGCTTGTTGAGCATCAACTAACTCATGTTCGATTTCTCTTGGATGCTTAAAACTTTCTTTTACAGCATCTTTCGTAATTTCATTAAATACTACTCGTGATTTTTTATTTTCATCTATATCTAATATATGTGCTAAATGCCAAGCAATCGCTTCACCTTCTCGGTCAGGGTCACTCGCAAGATAAACGTTTTTAGCTTTTTTTGCATGACGTTTTAAATCTTTAACGACTGGTCCTTTACCTCGAATAGTTATATATCTAGGTTCATAATAATTTTCTACATCTACACCCATTTGACTACGAGGCAAATCTCTAACATGCCCCATAGAAGCGATGACTTTATATTTTTTTCCTAAATATTTTTCAATGGTTTTAGCTTTTGCAGGCGATTCGACAATGACAAGATTTTCTGCCAAAGTAACTCCCCCTTGCTATTCTATTGATTACAAATGTAAATGATAAACTGATAAATTCAGCTTTGTCAATTAAAATATTTTTTCAAACCTTTCAATTTGTTCCATTTTACCTAAAATCTTCAAGTATATCTTCAGGCGTTTGTATAAGTTTAGCACCTTCTTGAATTCGTTTATTTACGCCTTTGCTCAAGCTCTGGAATATAGTACCAGGACAACAATAAACATTACGATTTTGATCTAACGCTTGATCAATTGTAATAAGTGATCCACTTCGTTCATTTGCTTCAGTAACTAAAACGCCTTGAGACAAACCGCTTATAATTCTGTTTCTCTCAGGAAAACGCCATTTCTGTAACTTAACATTAGGATAATATTCACTTATTACTAAATGATGCTTTCTCATAAACAAATTTATATAATCTGTAGATTTTGGATAATGGTAATTCAGTCCAAAAGCCGCAACACCAATCGTGTGACCACCTTGATCTATCGTTTTTAGATGAGCGAAATAATCCGCGCCCATTGCTAAACCAGATACAATCGTGATATTAGCTTTAACTAAACTTGGTATTAATGTATCACAAATCTGTTCAGTATAGGTAGTTGCTTTACGAGAACCAACAATTGCGAGCATTTTTGAATGATTTAATAAATTCATATCACCTTGCCCAAATAACATTAATGGATAATCGTAAATCTGCTTCAGTAAATTAGGATAACCCGACTGGTTAGAAAAGACAAATTTAATATTCTGAGCTTCGATGTTTTTTACTAGCTCCTCTATATCACTATCTCGACACCTATTATACATTGCAAACATTTTATTATAATTAAAATTCGATTTGGAAATGAAATTTAAGAACTCATCATGATCATCAATAAAATTTAAACTTGTATCATAACTTAACATTTTATGTAAATGCCTAGTCGTAAAACCAGCGTAAGTTAATTTTAAAACTATTTCTTGATTAAAATTCATAATTATTGCTCCTTCTATAGTGTAGAATATGTGAGGTTGGAATAGTGGATTGTGTAGTGGATATTGATTTGAATTTGAGGTTTATTATTGTTTTGATGGGTTTTGCGTGCGTTAACGGGCTTGTTTTTTCACTCGTGCACGTTACATTTTCTAACGAGCTTGTTATATTTGTCTTGCAGGTTAGAGCATTTCTTTCAGTCAAGTCCATATTTATGTGTAATATCTTTAGAAGTAATCAACCATTGGTTTTTTAGAATGTATTAACAAAATAAATCTGTTTGATTTTTAGCAGAT
>NZ_PPRS01000038.1 GCF_002902755.1 Mammaliicoccus lentus
CATATGAGGTATTATATATAACATAAACATAAATTATAATTATTTTCAGAAAAATAACAATTAAGGTTGAATAGCTCGATTTTAATTGTTATACTACTATCTAATCACTTATATATTTTATCGCTTTAAAGTATGTGAGTTAAATTGTTTACATGAGGTGAAGAGGATGACAAATGAATTAGAGAATTTAAGACAGAGAGTAGAAGAAATTAATGACGAAATTTTAGGATTGTTATCAGAACGTGGTGACCTAGCTAAAAAGATCGGTGAAGAAAAAAGTAAACAAGGTACTCAAGTTTATGATCCACAGCGTGAAAAAGAAATGTTAAATAAATTAATTGACGCTAATAAAGGACCATTTAACGATAATACTATTAAGCAATTATTTAAAGAAATATTTAAAGCTTCAACTGATTTACAAAAATCTGAAAATGAAAAACATTTATATGTTTCTCGTAAATTAAAACCAGAAGATACTATCGTACAGTTTGATAATGGTGCAATAGTAGGTAATAATAAAAAGCAATTTGTATTTGGTCCATGTTCTGTAGAGTCACAAGAACAAGTAGATACAGTAGCACAAGATTTAGCTAATAGAGGTGAGAAATTCATAAGAGGTGGCGCATTCAAACCACGTACATCTCCATATGATTTCCAAGGGCTTGGAGAAGAAGGTCTACAAATTTTAAAAAATACTAAAGATAAATACGGTTTAAATGTTGTAAGTGAAATCGTAAACCCTGCTCACTTTGAATTAGCAGACGACTACTTAGATGTATTCCAAATAGGTGCTCGTAACATGCAAAACTTTGAGTTATTAAAAGAAGCAGGTAAAACGAATAAACCTGTATTATTAAAACGCGGATTATCTGCAACTATTGAAGAATTTATTTACGCTGCAGAATACATACATTCACAAGGTAATAGCAATATCATCCTATGTGAACGTGGTATTAGAACGTATGAAAAAGCAACTAGAAATACTTTAGATATTTCAGCTGTTCCAATCTTAAAACAAGGTACACACTTACCAGTTATGGTTGACGTTACACATAGTACTGGCCGTAAAGATATCATGTTACCATGTGCTAAAGCAGCATTAGCAGTAGGAGCTGATGGTGTTATGGCAGAAGTACATCCAGATCCATCAGTAGCATTAAGTGATGCTGGACAACAAATGGATTTAAATGAGTTTGATGCGTTTTACAAAGAAATTGTAAAAGCTGCAAAACTTTATGAGAAATAAGCTCAATTAAAAAATATTTATTAATATTATCCCTTTAAGTAAACATAATATGTGTTCACTTTAGAGGGATTTTATTATGGAAAAACATAAGCTTTATGTGGTATAGTTTAATTTATCGCCGTTTTCTGAAAAACAATTTTCATTTTACACTTTCTTTTAAAAACTTAAGTTTCTTTTATCGACAAGAGTTTATGAATATCTTATAATGAGTAATTGTGAGTTCGCTTTCATATGCTTTGAAAACAATATGAAAACGTGATAGAATGTACTAGAAAACGTTTTCAAAAATGGGAGGATATTATGACTGTAACAATATATGATGTAGCAAGAGAAGCAAAAGTTTCAATGGCTACTGTATCTCGTGTTGTAAATGGTAACCAAAATGTTAAACCGTCAACTAGAGATAAAGTAAACGAAGTTATTAAGAGATTAAACTATAGACCAAATGCTGTTGCACGTGGTTTAGCAAGTAAAAAAACTACAACAGTTGGCGTAATTATACCAGATATTTCGAATGTTTATTATTCTGAATTAGCAAGAGGATTAGAAGATATAGCAACAATGTATAAATATCATACAATTATTTCTAACTCTGATAACGATAGTGATAAAGAACAAGAAATATTTAACAACTTATTGAGTAAACAAGTTGATGGTATTATCTTCCTTGGTGGAACATTAACTGACGAAACTGTTGAGTTAATTGAGAAATCATCTGTACCAGTTGTAGTATCTGGAACAAATGATAAAGAATCAAAATTAGCATCTGTAAACATTAATTACACACAAGCTAGTAAAGAAATAGCAAATACACTTATTGAGAATGGTGCTAAGAAGTTTGCATTCGTTGGTGGTGGATACTCAGAGAAAGCACAAGACGATGCTATTCAAGGTCTTGAGTCTGCATTAGAAGAGGCTGGTCTAGATATTAATGACAATGCTAAATATGTTGGTAATGAAACATATAAAGATGGCAGTAAAGCATATGAGACAGTATCTCAAGCTAATCCTGATGCAATTCTTTGTATAAGTGATGAACAAGCAATTGGTATTGTTCATGCTGCTCAAGATGCAGGTGTTAAAATACCTGAAGAATTGCAAGTTGTCAGCTTTAATAACACAAGACTCGTTCATATGGTTAGACCACAATTATCAAGTGTTACTCAACCGCTTTATGACATTGGAGCTGTTGGAATGAGATTGTTAACTAAATATATGAATGACGAACAAATTGACGAGCCTAATGTTATATTGCCGTATAGAATAGAATATAGAGGCACAACTAAATAATAAAAGAGGGAATTCGATAAACGAATCTCCCTCTTTTTTATTTATACCACTCTAAAATTCTTAATTTCGTGTTATTATTTTTTTCAGTTATTTCGGTTTTTCTTGGTATTTCCATATAATCATCTTTTTCATCTATCCATGTTTTTGGTAAAGGAAACGGAGCGCTGCTTTGATATTTATCAAGCCAAGTCTGTGGTATATTTCCTTTTGGGGTATCAAGATCATTTAAAGCAAACCAAACATGAGACCAAGCTCTAGGTACAACTCTCCAAATATTATATCCGCCTCCGCCGATCATAATGACTTTACCATCACAATACTCGTCTGCTAGATTTTTTACGATATATGGTATTTGATATAACGTATTCAAAGTACAACTTAAATGCGTGAGTGGATCTAAATAATGAATATCGACACCATTTACACTTAGTATAATATCTGGCTTGTAAGCTTTACATACAGCTTCTACTGTTTCTTTAAATACGTCTATATATGATTCATCCTCCGTGTATGCGTCTAATGGTATGTTTACAGTTCTACCAAATCCTTTACCATCTCCACGCTCAGTAATGGCACCTGTTCCAGGGAATAAATATCGACCTGTTTCATGAATAGAATAATTCATAACATCTTCATTAGTGTAAAATGACCATTGAACGCCATCTCCATGATGTGCATCTGTATCAATATACAAAACCCTTTGTTTATATTTGGATTGTAAATATTGTATTGCAACAGCACTGTCATTATAAATACAAAATCCACTTGCTTTCCCTTTGAATCCATGATGTAATCCACCACCTAAATGGCATGCTCTCTTTGCTTCACCAGACATAACTGCATCAACTGCATTCAAAGTTCCACCTACAACTCTTGCACTATTTTCATGCATGTTTACAAATTGAGGGGTGTCTTCACTATTTAATCCATATTTATCATATTCTTCTATAGGTAAATCTCCATTGCCTGCTTTTTTAATAGCTTCTATGTAGCTCGGTTCATGAACGAGTTCTAATTCTTCGTCAGTTGCTAATCTTGGTTGTATCAAATGTTCAGATTTAAGCACACCTAGGTCAATAAGCAAATCAGTCGTTAACTTTAAACGCATTTGATTGAAAGGGTGACTATCTGAAAAACGATATTTCAATAAATCCTCTGAATACACATATTTAACATTAGTCATTTCTTATACCAAATGGATATATGACATGGTAATTTTTCTCTTCCAATAATTTATATATTTTTTCAGGATTCATTGATTTTACTCGTAACATAAGATATCTTTTCTTAACATTTTCTTGATCAGCATAAGCAAGAACGTTTAATATATCAATATTTTGTTCTTTAAATATAGCAGTAATATCGTGTAATGCACCAATTTTATCGTCAATATGTACTTCAATTATAGAACCAGGAATTGTAACACCAGTTAGTTCTAAAAATGTATTTAACATATCTTTTTGTGTGACGATACCAATTACTTTATTATCACGGAGAACTGGTATAGCTCCAATTGCCATTTCGTAAAAATCTAAAGCTATATCTTCTACAAAATCTAAAGGATGACATCTAATAACATTTCTTCTCATAATTTTAGAAACAGATAAACTTAAACTATTATTTGGATCTTCATCAGATAAAATGCTTGGTAAAGCCATTTTTATATCTTTATCTGAAATAATTCCTAACAATTCGTCTTTTTCATTTACAATTGGCAAATGCCTAATTTCTTTTTGTGTCATAAGTTCTAAAGCATTTTCAATAGATTGGTTACCTTGAATTGTTGTACAAGGTGAAGTCATAATTTTTTCAACTAACATAATATACCTCCTTAAAAGAAAAAACGATTCATAAATCTTAGTCTGTCGAAAGCTTCCATTTGCTCTTGGCTAATATTTGCTCCTATTCTTGCCATTAAACTATTGGCAGGATGGCTGATTATTTCTGGGTCATCAGTCGCAAATACTTCTAAAC
This sequence comes from Mammaliicoccus lentus, assembly GCF_002902755.1. Taxonomy (GTDB): domain Bacteria; phylum Bacillota; class Bacilli; order Staphylococcales; family Staphylococcaceae; genus Mammaliicoccus; species Mammaliicoccus lentus. Next base: position 4,511 of record NZ_PPRS01000038.1, read on the forward strand.
CACCTTCTGCCATCATTTTATGCATGATTTTTTGATATTCATAAACATCTAATCCACTGTTTTTTAAATCCCAATGCCAATAGTATTCTGTAGTGATAACGATATAATCTTCCATTTCTGGTGACTTCATAGCTAATTTAAGCATTTTCTTTCCAAGTCCATATTTTCTGTATTCTAAAGAAAGTTCAATAGCACCTAACTCAAGGATATAGGGTAGGTCACCATCTGACCAACGCTCAAGTGGATCAGGATAAACGTAAGTTGTATAACCGATAATATGTTGATCTATTCTACATACAATAATTCTTCCTTCAGGTAATTCAGAAATTTCTATTAGCGCTTCAAATTGTTCCTTAGGTACGCGAAAACTATCTAACCCTTCATCAAAAGTCATTTCTTTTAATTTTTCGGGTTCTACAGGACCTTCAATTGTTATATTAGAATCAGATGTAAAGGGTATAGTTTCTGATATGAAGGTCTTTTTATAGTCCATAGTATACCTCCTTCCTATTAATATGGTAATGTGTAAATATAAAGTTTATTTTGAATAATCAAATTTTTTTGAAAAGTATCATCTACTTATATTATAATAGACTCAGGCTTTATTGGAAACGATTACATTTATAAAAGGGGAGATTTAGATGAAAGTCGAAGTATACGAAGCATTAAACGAAGATTATAATCTATCAAATTATGAGAATGCAGTTAATAATCATAACTGGAAAGATATTGAGAAAAATTTCAGTTGGAGTGAAACTGGTAAAATAAACATGGCATATGAATGTATAGATCGTCATGTGGACAATGGTAAAGGGGACAAATTTGCACTCCACTATAAAGATCAAAATAGACAAGATAGTTATACGTTTAAAGACTTACAAATTGCTAGTAATAAAGCCGCTAATCTTTTAAAAGATAAAGCAAATGTTGAAAAAGGTGACCGTGTATTTATATTTATGCCAAGAACACCAGAATTATATTTTGCTTTGTTAGGAACATTAAAAATTGGTGGTATTGTTGGACCATTGTTTGAAGCGTTTATGGAAAAAGCGGTAAAAGATCGCTTAGAAAATAGTGAAGCTAAAGTAATCATCACAACTAATGATCTAGTAGATCGAATACCTAAAGATGAATTACCGAATTTAGAACATATTGTAATTGTTGATGAAAATGTTTCTGAAGAGTATGTTGACTTCAATAAAGAACTCGAAAAAGCTGATAGTGAATTTGAAATAGAATGGTTAGATAGAGAAGACGGATTAATTTTACATTACACTTCAGGTTCAACAGGACAGCCTAAAGGTGTATTACACGTACAAGAAGCAATGTTAGTTCATTATATATCTGGTAAATATGTTTTAGATTTTAAAGAAGATGACGTATACTGGTGTACTGCTGATCCGGGTTGGGTTACAGGAACATCATACGGTATCTTTAGTCCATGGCTAAATGGCGTAACAAATTGTGTGGCAGGTGGAAGATTCTCACCTGAAGGATGGTATGAATTCATCCAAACATTCAACGTTACAATCTGGTATACAGCACCAACTGCACTAAGAATGTTAATGGGCGCTGGTGATGACATTGTTAAAAAGTATGACCTTTCATCATTAAGACATGTTCTTTCAGTTGGTGAACCACTAAACCCAGAAGTAATTAAATGGGCTTATAATGTATTCAACCACCGCGTACATGATACTTGGTGGATGACTGAAACAGGTGGACACATGATTGTTAACTATCCTTCATTGGATATTAGAGCTGGTTCAATGGGTAAACCATTACCAGGTATTGAAGCAGCAATTGTTGATGATCAAGGTAATGAACTACCACCAAATAGAATGGGTAATTTAGCTCTGAAAAAAGGTTGGCCTTCAATGATGAGAACAATTTGGAATAACCAGCCTAAATATGATTCATATTTCATTAACGACGAATGGTACGTTTCTGGAGATTCAGCTTATAAAGATGAAGATGGTTATTACTGGTTCCAAGGGCGTGTTGATGATGTCATCATGACTGCAGGTGAACGAGTAGGACCGTTTGAAGTTGAATCTAAACTTGTTGAACATCCAGCAGTTGCTGAAGCGGGTGTAATAGGTAAACCAGATCCAGTTCGTGGAGAAATTATTAAAGCATTCATTGGTTTAAGAGATGGATATGAAGAATCTGATGAACTAAAAGAAGAAATAAGAAAGTTTGTTAAAGAAGGTTTAGCTGGGCATGCAGCACCTCGTGAGATAGAATTTAAGGATAAATTACCTAAGACACGTTCAGGTAAAATTATGAGACGTGTATTAAAAGCTTGGGAACTAGACTTACCAGCAGGAGATTTATCTACTTTAGAAGAATAAGTTAATATTAATCATGTTAAAAAGCCAAGAATAATCCTTTAAATATAAAGGAGTTTCTTGGCTTTCTTCATGTCAAAAATTTGATTTTTAACAACAGTATTTCATATGAATTTCACAATAATATTAATCGACTTTTTATGCATATTTGTATATGCTAAAGATAGAAGTTGAAAAGGTATACATATGAATTTGTTATTTAAATTTAAGGAGTGAATGAGCTTGAGTCATTTATCAGATTTAGAAATTGCAAATCAAAGTACGTTAAAACGCATTAATGAAATAGCTGAAAAAGTAGGTATAACAAACGAGGCACTTGAACCTTATGGACATTTTCGCGGGAAAGTTGATATTACAAAATTAAAAGATAAAACAGAAAAAGGGAAAGTTGTATTAGTTACAGCATTGAGTCCAACACCAGCAGGAGAAGGGAAATCTACTGTAACAGTAGGTCTAGCTGATGCTTTAAATCAATTGAATGAAAAAGTTATGGTAGCTCTACGTGAACCATCACTAGGACCTGTTTTTGGCATGAAAGGTGGAGCGACTGGGGGAGGTTACGCTCAAGTACTCCCAATGGAAGAAATTAATTTGCATTTTAATGGTGACTTACATGCTATTACAACTGCTAATAATGCATTATCTGCTTTTATAGACAATCATATATATCATGGTAATGAACTCAATATAGATTCAAGACGAATTGAATGGAAACGTGTATTAGATATGAACGATAGAGAACTAAGACAAGTAGTAGTTGGACTAGGTGGACCAGGTAGAGGTGTTCCAAGAGAAGATGGATTTGATATAACTGTAGCGTCTGAAATAATGGCGATATTCTGTCTTTCAAACGGAATAGAAGATTTGAAAGAAAACCTTGACAATATAACTGTCGGTTATACAGTCGATAAAAAACCTATAACAGTAAGAGACTTAAAAGTAGAAGGAGCTTTAACGCTCATTTTAAAAGATGCTATCAAACCTAATATTGTTCAAACTATTGAAGGTACACCAGCACTAGTACATGGTGGGCCATTTGCTAATATTGCTCACGGTTGTAATTCAATTATTGCAACAAATACTGCGCGTAAACTAGCGGATGTTGTTGTAACAGAGAGTGGGTTTGGTTCCGATTTAGGGGCAGAAAAATTTTTAGACATAAAAGCGCGTAAAGCAGGATTTGATCCAAGTGCTATTGTAATTGTAGCTACTATTAGAGCTTTAAAAATGCACGGCGGCGTTTCAAAAAATGAACTAAAAACTGAGAATGTAGAAGCAGTCAAAAAAGGTATTGTAAACTTAAATAAACATATTGAAAATATTAAACAATTTGGTGTAGAGCCAGTTGTAGCAATCAATGCTTTTATTCATGATACGGATGAAGAAGTAAAATTTGTTGAAGATTGGTGTAAAGGGCAAGGTGTGAAAGTTGCTTTAACTGAAGTTTGGGAAAAAGGTGGTAAAGGAGGTATAGATTTAGCAAAAGAAGTTTTAAAAGTACTAGAAAAACCTCAACAATTTAAACCACTATATGATTTAGAAATGTCTATAGAAGATAAGCTTGAAACCATCGTTCAAAAAGTTTACGGTGGTCGTACAGTCAAATTTACAGATAAAGCTTATAAACAATTGAAAACAATAAAAGAAAATGGTTGGGATAAATATCCAGTATGCGTCGCTAAAACACAATATTCATTTACCGATGATCCTACAAAATTAGGTGCGCCTACAGAATTTGATATAACAATACGAGAATTATTGCCGAAAACAGGGGCGGGTTTTATAGTAGCATTGACAGGAGATATTATGACGATGCCTGGATTACCGAAACAACCAGCTGCTTTGAATATGGATGTTAATGAAGATGGCACAGCGAAAGGTTTATTCTAAAAAATATCATATATCAAATAAAAAAACATCAATCCGAAAGTTATAAAACTAAAGGATTGATGTTTTAAGTTTCAGGTTGGGATATAAATAATTGTCTCAACCTGTTTTTATTATATTCGTTTTATGATAATTAGGTTAGTCACCACTTGGTGGTTTAGTACTTGTACCACTGGATGGTTTACCGCTATCTGAATCTGCTTTTTTGTTTTCGCTTGAGTTGTATGACCAAGCTTCTTTAGAGTTTTTAGATACTTTCTCTTTAGGTTTGATTTTAGATGATGTATTTCCATCTACAGCAATACCAAGTCGTTTCAATACTGATTCTGAATAAATGTCTTTTTCAGAAGTATCTACTTTATCAGAGATTAATGTAGAAGCTTTTGATTCGCCTTTACTACAACTACCAGTAGAGTTTGTGTATTGACAAATTGTCTTCTCACTAACTGTACTTGGTTTTTCGAAATCGCTGTCATATCCTAATTTCTCTCTATCTGTATTTGATAGGGCGTTAACCATATCTCTCCACATAAAGATTTGATAATGACTATCTTCGTCAAATGTAATTGGTTGATCGTAGCCCATCCAAATACCTAATGTTACTTTCGGTGTATATCCTACTAATAAGCTGTCTTTACCAGCTTCTGATGTACCTGTTTTAGCTGCCCATGTTCCATCATAAGAATCTTTAATTTGATAACCTGACCCATCGTCTAGTACACCTTTTAGTATATCAGTTGTTAAATAAGTGGTAGATTCACTGAATATACGTTTAGGGTCTTTCTTATGTTGGTAAACAACTTCACCGTCACGTGTTTTAATGGATTCAATCATATAACTATCGTTATATTCACCTTTATTAGCTAAAGTACTAAATCCATCAACATCTTGTCCTAAAGTGAAGTCAGCTGTACCTAATGTTAGTGCTAATCCATCTTGTACGTTTTCTGGTACGTTCATACCCATTTTATTAAGGTTTTCCCATGGTTTATAATCCTGTACGTTACTGTATAATCTTAATGTACTTAAGTTAAGTGAATTTCTTAATGCATAATCTACAGTTACGGGACCAAACTCTCTTCTATCATAGTTATCAGGTGAATAACCATTGATATCAAACTTTTTATCTAGTAAAGCAGTGTTTGGTGTGATTAAACCATGTTCAAATGCTGGTGCATATGTTAAGAGTGGTTTCATTGTAGAACCAGGTGATCTTTTTGCTTTTGTTGCGTGATTGATTTGTGATTTTTCATAATCACGACCACCTACAAATGCTAAGATCTTACCGCTACCATTTTCTTTTAGTAGTGCACCAACTTCGTGTTGGAAATCTTTTGTTGCTTTTTTACCTTCCGCATTAGTGTAGCTTGCTTCTCTATCCCAAGAATAGCTATTTGAATTATTTTTTACATCTTGAAGAGTGTCATACATATCTTTTTCGATTGTTGTATCGACTCTGTATCCTTCAGTACGCATTGCTTTATTAGCTTTCTCAGTATATTTAGTCATTAATACTGGCGTTTGGTCTAATTCTTTCTTAGAAATGTTATCTTTTTTAGCTAAATGATATTTTAAAATGTCGATTGTACGATCTTCCACTTCTTCAGTTAAGAATGGATATTTTTGATTTGGTTCTTCAACTTTATCGACAAATGATTTTTTAATATCAAATTTTAAAGCTTCATCGTATTCTTTTTTACTGATTTTTTCTTCTTGATACATTCTTTTAAGTACATATTGCTGACGATTAATACCAAACTCTAATGATTTATCATCTTTTAAATCACCGTTTGGTAAAAATGGTGTGTAAGTATATGGGTTTTGAGGTAATCCTGCTAAATAAGCTGATTGTGCAACATTTAAATTTTTAGCAGATTTTCCAAATACACCTTGTGCAGCTGATTCAATACCTGCAATATTAGACCCATTAGAGTTACGTCCAAATGATACTACATTTAAATAACTGTCTATAATTTCATCTTTTGATAAGTTTTTTTCGACATTCATAGATAGCAGCATTTCTTTTGCTTTACGTTCGAATGATGTTTCATTTGTTAATAACTGATTTTTAACTAATTGTTGCGTTAAAGTACTACCACCAGAAGAATTTGAACTACCTAGTACTTCTTGTACTGAGGCACGTAAAAATGCTTTTGGTACAATACCATTATGTTGGTAAAACTCTTCGTCTTCTGTTGCTATAAGTGCATTTTTTACATTATCACTTATTTCATTTCCCTTAATAACATCCCTTTGGACATCACTTTTTAATCGGCCAAGAGATTCTCCAGAACCAAAATATACAGACGTGCTTTCGGTCATAGAATAAAGTTGTTCTTTCATTTCTTTCTTAGACATCACTTTTTCATCTTTGACGAGGCCTGCAAAGTATCCGCCACCAATACCTAAACCTAATGCTAGTAATAAACAACTAATAAAAAGAATAATAAAAAACAAATTGCTTATGACTTGGTAAGTTGTAAAGAATATTAGTTTTGGAGTCCATTTTGCTTCTTTAAAAGTATTTTTATATTTCTTACTTGAACGATTAAATTGATCTTTGAATTTATTTTTAGACTGATTTGAACTCAAATTTTAACCTCCAATCTAATCATCATAATTATAACATATATAAATAATATTGACTTTTAAAATTGTTAGCTTTATACTTTGTAATTAATTGCAGATTGTGTTGAACTAAAGGAGAAGTAATGATTATTATCTTTTTAAGAGAGTCAGTGGTGCTGGGAACTGATAAAGAGGTAATTGTGAATACACCTTGTAAAAAATAGTTCTACGTTTTTAATGTACGTAACATTAATGAGAGATGACATAATAATGTCATAAGTATGGTGGTACCGTGTATTCAAGCACCCTTACATTTTATTGTAAGGGTGCTTTTTTATTTTATTTTATTTTGGAGGAGGAAAATATTATGGCAAATGCATTATTAGAAGATTTAAAATGGAGAGGCCTTGTTTATCAGCAAACTGATGAAGAGGGAATTGAAGAATTATTAAATAAAGAGTCAGTAAAAATATACTGTGGTGCAGATCCAACTGCAGATAGTTTACATATAGGACATTTATTACCTTATTTAACTTTAAGAAGATTCCAAAATCATGGTCATACACCTATTGTTTTAGTAGGCGGAGGTACAGGTATGATTGGTGATCCTTCTGGAAGAACTGAGGAAAGAAAATTACAGACTGATGAACAAGTCGAAGAAAACGTTCGTGGCATTATGAATCAAATGCATAAGATTTTTGAATTTGAAGGCGAAGATGCTGCAATTTTAGTAAATAATAAAGATTGGTTGAAAGAAATAGATTTAATTTCTTTCTTAAGAGATTATGCGAAACATGTTGGTGTGAATTATATGTTAGGTAAAGATTCAGTAAAAGCACGTTTGGAAATGGGCATATCATACACTGAATTTACTTATATGATTTTACAAGCTATTGATTTCGGTTATTTAAATAAAAATTACGACTGTAAAATGCAAATCGGTGGTTCAGATCAATGGGGTAACATTACAGCGGGTCTTGACTTAATGAGAAGAATGTATGGTGAAACTGAGGCGTTTGGATTCACAATTCCATTAGTTACAAAAGCAGATGGCAAAAAATTCGGTAAATCAGAATCAGGTACAGTTTGGTTAGATAGAAGTAAAACTTCTGCATACGAGTTATACCAATTCTGGATTAATTCACAAGACGCAGATGTTGTTAAATACTTGAAATACTTTACTTTCCTAGACAGAGAAGAAATTGAAAGATTAGAAAAAACAGTAGAAGAAGCGCCTCATTTAAGAGAAGCACAGAAAGTGCTTGCTGAAGAAATGGTTGGGTTTATCCATGGTCCAGATGCTGTAGAAGAAGCAAAAAGAATTACAAATGCTTTATTCAAAGGAGATATTAAATCTTTAACAAAAGATGAAATCGAAGCAGGTTTCAAAGATGTGCCAACAGCTGTAGTTAGTAAAGAAACAACTCAATTAGTAGAGTTTATTATAGAAGCGGGTGTATCTCCATCTAAGAGACAGGCAAGAGAAGACATTAATAATGGTGCAATATATTTAAATGGTGAAAGAATTCAAGATGTTAATCATGAAATTACTACTGAAGACAAAATTGAAGATGAATTTACAATTGTAAGAAGAGGTAAGAAGAAATATACAATGGTTAAATATTCATAAAAATTTAGAAAAGGAGAGGGACAATGAAATCTTGTTATAAATACTAGATTTCTTTACCACTCCTTTTCTATTGTAGAATTATAGTTTTATCTACCATATAATGTATAATGAATAGTGTAAAATTCAGTGAAAGGAAGTTTAATAATGAAAAAATACTTAGCACCCATAATTACTGTTGTAGCAGTATTTGTTATTCTTGGTTTAATCATGATTGGACCATATAACAGGTTGGTAGGATTAGAAGAAGAAGCGGACAAATCTCTATCTAATATCGACAACCAATTACAACGACGTGTAGATTTAATACCTAACTTAGTTGATACAGTAAAAGGTTATACGAAACATGAAGAGAAAGTGTTTAAAGATGTTTCAGATGCAAGAAGTAAATTAGCCGGTGCAAATACGCCACAAGAAAAAGCAGAAGCAAATGGTGAAGTAAATAGTGCATTAAGCCGTTTAATAGCGATAAGTGAAAATTATCCAGACTTAAAAGCAGATAAACAATTCACAGGTTTAAGAGATGAACTTGCTGGAACAGAAAACAGAATTGCTGTTGCAAGAAAAGATTATAACGATTCTATTAATGAATATAATCAAGCAACACGTAAATTCCCATCAAGTATCATAGCTGGTTTATTCAATTTTGATAAGAAAGAATACTTCCAAGCAAAAGGTGAAGCAAAGGATGCACCTAAAGTTGACTTTGGTGGAGATGATTCTTAATGAATCAATTTTTAAAACGCGTAAATTTATTAATAATCGCAATTTTACTCACGTTTAGCTCGACAGCTTTTGCAGCGGATAAATTTCCTAAACTTGAAAAGCCAGTATTTGTTCAAGATCACGCTAATTTAGTATTAGATAAAGATAAGAACAACATAAATAAAAAAGGTCAAAAACTACAAGATGGTACCGACGCAGATATTATGTTAATGACAATGAAATCAATTGGTCAAACACCTAGACAAGACTATGCGCTCGAGGCAGGACGTCATTATAAAGTAGGCGACCAGAAACATAACCGTGGTATAGTTATTCTACTTAATTTAGATAATGGCAATGAAAATAATAATAGAGGTATAGATATAGCTGTTGGAGATGGACTTGAAGGCGTATTAAATGATTCAAAAGTAGGACAATTAATAGATGATAATTTTATGCCTTATCAAGAAAAAGCAGCAAAAACTTCCGATAAAAATAAATCTAAAGCATATTATAGTAAAGGTTTAACTAAATTGTATGACGCAGTTTGGGACGAAATTGCTAAAAGCTATGGATATGACGGAAAAAAATTTACTGAGGATGAACCACAAAGTAGTGGTTTAGGTAAAATTCCCTTTATAGTATTTATTATTTTTATCATTATATTTTTCATTATTTATTTCTTAAATGGTGGAGGTAAACCACCACGAGGCGGTACAAGAAGAAGAACGAGAAGAGGTTCGGCTGGACCGTTTATGTTTGGTGGGCCACCTGGTAGTTCCGGTGGCGGATTTTCTGGCGGCGGTTTCGGCGGAGGCGGCGGCTTCTCCGGCGGTGGTGCTGGCAGAGGATTCTAATAACACATACACTGCCTTTATAAAGAACCAGGCTGAGACATTAAAATGTGTAATAGTCATGTTTTTATAAAAATAAGCATATCACTTATGAACTAAAATATTAGTTAAGTGATATGCTTATTTATTTTGAATTAATATTTATGCCCCTAGTTAGTTTTTAATTCTGTTCTTTTAATGTGACTTTTGCTGATTTTTCTTTACCATCTCTAACGACTTTTAGAGTGATTTTGTCACCTGGTTTTTTATCATTATAAATATAATTTCGAATATCCGAATCATCTTTAACTTTCTTACCATCTATTTCAGTGATGACATCGCCCTTTTTAATTCCATTATTTGCTTTCTCGTCAACTTCTGAAATGTATACGCCACTATCAACAGTAAGTTTTAATTCTTTTTTATATTGGTCAGGGATATCGTCGATTGAAATCATACTAATACCAATGTATGGTCTAGTTACTTTTCCATCGTCCATAATATCTTTAATGATATGTTTAACTTCATTACTTGGTATGGCAAAACCTATACCTTCAACATCTTGTCGTGATATTTTCATAGAGTTAATACCGATTAAATTACCATTTAAATCGACAAGAGCACCACCAGAATTACCTGGGTTGATTGCAGCATCAGTTTGAATAACAGTTGCTTCTGTAACACCTTCAGATGTTTGAACATTCATAGTACGTTCTTCAGAAGATATAATACCTTGGGTAACACTATTTGCAAATTCTACACCAAGAGGATTACCTAGTGCAAATACAGTTTCACCAGCTTTAACTTTTGAAGAATCTGCGAATTTAACAGGATTAATATCATATTTACCATCAATTTTAAGTACTGCTAAATCTGTCATAACATCTTTACCAACTAATTTAGCTTTTACAGCTTTATCGTTATGAAGTCTAACTTCAATTTCATTAGCACCTTCAATAACGTGATTATTAGTCACAATATAAGCGCTATTTTTATCGACTTGATAAATCACGCCTGTTCCGGCACCAGTTTCTTGTGATTCATCTGAACCTTCAGAATTATTACCTCCAAAAAATGATTCTAAGCCACTCACTTTTTGTTTGTTTATAACTCCGACAATAGAAGGGGAGACATCTTCGACCATTTTAGAAACCGAATTGTTTTTCGCTTCCTTATCTTTAGTGTTTCCACCTTTTTCACTTGCTGGCGCGTTTGTAACATTGGCATCATCATTGGTTGAATTAAATACATCCAATAATTTAGAACCGCCAAAAAATAGTGCAAGTATTAAAGCTGCACCAAGAATACCTGATAAAAATGGAATAAGACAACTTTGGTACCACGGAATATTAATTTTCTTTTTGTAGTAATATTCATTTGAAGTACCATTTAGTTGATTTGAATTTTGATTTTGATCATTTTGATCCATGTTTACTTAACGCCTCCTTAATGCTATCCATAAAATAATTATTATAGAAATCAAGAAAAATTGCCAATAATATGATGTATTTTAATTGTTACAATATTTTGTATGAAAACTTGAGACTAAAGTTGTAGAGTGATAAAATATGAATATCATTAAGAAGAGAGTGGTCAACATATGTATAAATTTGCAAGTAGTGTATTGTATTCAGTGTTTCAAAAATTCGGAAAACAACTCGTGATTATTAATAAAGAAAAAGTACCAGAACAACCATATATTGTGACATGTACACACAGTGGTTATGTTGAAGTAATTATGTTAGCACTAAGTTTATATCCTACAGAAATTCATTATATGGCTAAAAAAGAATTGTTCTCTAAAGACTGGTCAGATAAGTTTTTCCATTCGTTAAATGCTTTTCCAGTAGATAGAGAAAAACCAGGACCAAGCACTTTAAAAACACCTGTAAAACTATTAAACCAAGGAAAAAGCGTAGGAATATTTCCATCTGGACATAGAGCAGAAGCGGGCGAAGCGCCACTAAAAAGAGGCGCTGCAACAATAGCTGTCTTAAGTAATAAACCTATTATACCTGCAGCGTTTGAAGGACCTAAAAAAGTGAAGTCTATTTTTACATTTAGACATAAATCTTTTATCAAATATGGCGATCCTATAAATCCAAGTGAATTTCCTAGTGATATGAAAAAAAGTGAAAAAATTGCAAAAGTAATGGAATTATTAGAAGAAAGAACAAATACACTTCAAAAAGAAGTAACTTATATTGCTAATAAAGCTAATAAAAAATAACAATTTATCTTAAGAAAGCGAGGCAGAAATCTTATTTTTTAATAAGAATTTCTGCCTCGCTTTCTTAAATATTTATAGAATTTTAATATAAAACGTTTTCATTTAAAAGGACCACAATATCTACTGTTTTAAATATATAGATATGATAAAATTATAATCAGAATGTTCTAAAAATGGAGGCATATTATGAAACAAATATTGTTCGATGTAGATGGTGTGTTTTTAAGTGAAGAAAGGTGTTTTGACGTTTCGGCTTTAACTGTATATGAAATGTTATATAGTGACCAATTTTTAAATTTACAAAGCACTATAGATTTAACTCATTTAAGTGAAAATGATATTAGAAAAATTAGAAAAGATGTATTTCTGGATGACAAAATTTTAAATCAACTTAAATCATTAGGCTTAAATTCCAATTGGGATATGCTTTTTATAGTGATTAGTACACATTTAATTGATTTATTAAAAAAAGCAAATACAAGTAAATTTGACTTGAGTAATCAAAACTTTTCTATAGAAACATTAAAAGGGTGGTCTATAGAATTAAGTAACTATAATATCGAGCTTGAAACGCCACTTGAATTTTTATCTCAAGCAACTTCTGGTAAAGAAAATATTTACTCTGACTTAATTGAATTTGCAAAATCCCAATTAAATATTGAAGATGCTTCTATTTTTGAATTGAAAAGCCGTTTCTGGGATATCGCGCAAGAACTTTATCAAGAATGGTATTTAGGTTTCGAACTATATGAAGAAGTTGAAAAGAAATCAGCTAAAACTGATTTTAAGAAAGGCTACATAAAAGAAGAAGTTGTGTTAGCAGACATTACTAAAGTAAATGAATTATTAACTGATTTAAAAAATAATGGTTTTCAAATTGGTATAGCAACTGGGAGACCAAGAACAGAAACACTAGTGCCTTTTGAAACGATTGGTTGGTTAACACAATTTGATGAATATCATATTGGTACTGCTTCGGAAGTGCTAAATGCTGAAACTACATACCCAGAGCACAAACCTTTAGGTAAACCAAACCCATTTAGCTATTTAATAGCACACGGTGGTAATAGTGATGAAAATTATTTAACTTATATTAATAAGCAAGAAGAAGCATTTAAAGATAAAGAAATATATATAGTAGGCGATTCGTTAGCAGATCTTCTAAGCGCTAAGAAAACAGGCGCAACTTTCATAGGCACTTTAACAGGACTGAAAGGGCAAGCAGCTAGAGCAGAATTAGAAGAAAATGACGCAGATTATATAGTAGATAATGTATTGGATATTAGAAATATACTAATTAAATAGAGTTGATAAAGATAATAAAAAAAGTCTGGAACATAAATAATTGTCCCAGACTCTCTTTTTGTATTGGCAGTAGATGACTGGTATGAAAATGCGCTTATAACAAGTTTTTTTCATACCTAGTCATCCTTGCCGGGGTGGGACTACGAAATCTTTTTAATAAAATGAGATTTCTGTCCCACTCCCTTTATATTTATAGATTAATCTATTGGTTTATCTAATTCTACTTTATTAATTCTTTGGAAACCATCAATGCCATAAAGGTCTGAAATAGTTTCATCAGTTGCTTCTTGGTCAATTGAAAGTACCATCATTGCTTCGCCGCCGATAGAATGTCTACCTAAGTGCATTGAAGCGATATTTATTTTATGCTCTCCAAGTAATTGTCCCATTTTACCAACAATACCTGGACGGTCATTATGATTAATAATTAACATATGTTTTTCAGGCTTGAAATCTACCGGATAGTCGTTGATTCTTACGATGCGAGGACCATATCCATTAAGAACGGTTGAACCAATTTTAACTGAATGTTCTTTATTGATTAACTCAAGTTCTATATAGTTACTGAAACCATATTTTTTACTATTCTTCTCAATTTGATAAGTTACACCTTGTTCATTTAGTAAAACTAATGCATTTATAAGGTTAACGTGATCGCCTAAATCTTGTTTTAGCACACCCATTACTAATTGGCGTGTAATTAAACTTGTATCATCTAAAGCTATTTCACCATGATATTTAATTTTAAGTTCACGTGGTCCTTTATCAAATAATTGTATACCTACTTCGCCAGTAGTTCTACTTAACTGTACAAACGGTCTTAATTCTTCTTCGACATCACCAGAAATTTGAGGGGCGTTCACAGCATGTAAAACATTATTATTTTCAAAAATATCAATGATTTCATTTGCCACAGATACCGCTACTTTTTCTTGTGCTTCAATTGTAGATGCACCTAGGTGAGGAGTTACAATGATTTTATCGTGTTGCGTTAAAGGTGTGTTGTTTGCTGGTTCTTCTGTAAATACATCGAGTGCAGCTTTAGCAATTTTACCTTCATCTAATGCTTTAATTAAGGCGTCTTCGTCTATAATACCACCTCTAGCAACGTTAATGATTTGTAAATTTGGTTTCGCTAAATTGAAAAAGTCCTCATTTGCTATACCTTTAGTTTTAGGTGTAAGAGGAGTATGTACTGTTATAAAGTCTGCTTGTTCTGCAATTTCTTCAACTGTAGCTCGTGTAACCTCTAAACGCTTTGCTTCATCGCTTGATAAATAAGGATCGAAAGCGAGTATATTCATACCAAAGCTTTGTGCTCTTTTTGCAACACCAAGACCAATTCGGCCAGCACCAATAACACCTAGTGTTTTTTGATATAACTCCGTACCGCGGAATGTTTTTCTATCCCAGTTTCCTTCTTGCAATGAACGATGAGCTTCAGGAATATTTCTAGCCATCGCTAAAATCATAGCCATAGAATGTTCAGTTGCAGAAATTGTATTACCATCTGGTGCGTTGATTACTAATATTCCTTCTTTTGTTGCATAATCAACATCAATATTATCAACGCCAACACCTGCGCGTGCAATCACACGTAATTGTTTTGCAGCACTTAATATAGGAGGAGTTATCTGAGTCTGACTTCTTACTATTAATGCATCGTAATTGCCTATAATTTCAGTAAGTTCTGATTCAGATAGACCTGTGTTAATATCAACTTCAAAATTATCATGTTCTAATAAACTTTTTAGACCTTCTTCTGAAATTGGGTCTACGACTATAACTTTAAACATATTGATTAATTACCTCCTGGAATTTTGTGATACCTTTTCCGAGTACGGATGTACCTCTTAGTTCTGATAATACAATTTCTAATGCACTAATGAATTTCAACATATCATTAGGCGACACTTTACCCATGTGTCCAACTCTTAAAATTGAACCTTTAAGATGTTGTTGACCACCAGCAATTGTTATATTAAAACGATTTAGTAATTCATCTTTAATTGGTTTTACTTCTTCTTTATTAGGTACAAAAGCTGTAACAGTAGGGGATGCAAATTGATCTTCTACTAATAAATCGATATCTAATGCTTTTATACCAGCTCTAACAGCTTCTTTACACACTTCGTGACGCTTAATAGTATTTTCGAATTGCTCTTCATTAATTAAATCACAATAAGTTTGAACACCTCTTATAAGTGAAACTGCTGGTGTGAAAGGAGTAGAATCATCATTTAATGAAGTAATGTATTTATTTAAGTCTAAATAAAAACGTGATGTTGTAACTTCTTTAAATCTTTCTATAGATCGATCATTATACGCTACAAAAGCAGCACCTGGAGGTAGCATGATAGCTTTTTGACTACCCGCAACTAATAAATCAATATTGTCTCTTTCCATATCTACGTCTACAGCACCAATGATGCTTACACCATCTACTACAAAATAAATATTTGGATCAATATCATGTACTAATTTACCTAATTCACGGATAGGATGTTTCACTGAAGTCGATGTTTCACAAAATTGAGTGAATACAGCAGTTATATTTTCGTCGAGTGCATTAATATATGCTTCGAATTCTTCTATGTCTACACCATTTCCCCATTCAACTTCAAAAATATGAGCGTTAAATGGATAGGAAGCAGCTATCTTTTTAAACCTGTCTCCAAAAGCGCCTGATACTATAATCACGATATGGTCGTCTGGGTTTACGATATTGACCATTGCCGCCTCTAAAGCGCTTGTTCCAGAAGAAGTAAGGATAGCTACAGGGTTTTTAGCCCCAAAAATTGTTTGTAGATCTCTTGATGCTTGATGAATAATTTGACTAAATTCCTTTGTTCTATGACCAGTCATAGGTAAGTTCATACTTTCTAGAATTTGCCTAGGAACTGTCGTAGGACCTGGTGCGAGTAATAAAGAATCATGTTGATACATATTTATATACACTCCTTATTGAATTTATGTTCTATATTGTAGCAAAGAAAATAATAAAAATATAGTGAATTTATAGAAAATTCAGATTAAAACGCTTTCATATCAATATCTTACTTCACCACTGGCAATAACTTGAACATTTCCAGCTAAGGCACGTGTCACCATACAAGATTCTTCTGCTTTTTGAACAAGTCTTTTAAGTTTTCCTTGTAAATCTTCATCAGGTTCATCCCCAATATAAATTACAGGATAGTGTTCTATTTTTTTATAAGTAATGACACCATTTTCCACATCAACATATCCTTTTGAATCAACTTCAATTCTTTCGATTTCAATTTCAGAACGCTCAATCATTGCCGCTAAAGTAATCATATAACAAGTTGAAGCTGCGCCTAGTAACATTTCGTCAGGATTTGTGCCAATTTCAGGTCCGTCCATAACCTCTGGAATCGAAACTCTCGTTGATAAATTATTAGTTGTAATATGGCCTGAAGTATTTCTACCTTTAGTCCATGTTCCTTTTAAGTCAAAAATATGTGTAGTCATAATTATTTTTCCTTTCTTTAAATAAATAATTTTAGGTATACTTTACATTATGACGGATAATTAAGGAGTAGACAATGAATCTGAACAGTATAAATTCAATAATTAAGGTAGCACATAGAGGTGTTCCTTCATTGATACCTGAAAATACGATAGCATCTTATAAATATGCTCTCACATTAAACATCGATATGTTAGAAATTGATATACATAGAACTAAAGATGGAAAATTAGTTGTTATGCATGATCCTACGACTGAAAGAACAACTTTAGAACAAGGTACCATTAAAGATTTAACTTATGATGAATTATTAAAATATGATATAGGTAAATGGAAAGGAGAGAAATTTATAGGAGAACGTATACCATTGCTACAAGAAGTATTACAGCTTATCAAGCCTACCAATATTAAATTACTAATAGAAGTTAAACATCCAGATAAATATCCAGGCATAGAAGAAGAATTAATAAATGAAATTATTAAGACAGGGCTTGATATCAATCGTATTATTATCCAATCATTTGATAGAAACAGCGTGAAAAAGGTTCGAGAATTAAATAAAAATATAAAACTTGGTGTGCTGATAAGTAAAAGACATCGTCTTATTAGAAATGATACAATACAAAAAATAAGTGAATATGCTCAGTATTTAAATCCAAATTATAAATTGCTTACGAAAGGGTTTGTGAAAAGTATACATGCGCATGGTTTAAAAATATTACCTTACACTGTAAATGATTATCATAATTTTGTAAGAATGATAAAAATTGGAGTAGATGGCGTTATTACAGATTATCCTCAAAGTTTAAGTGAATGGTTAAATGAATAAAATCTTATAAAAAAATCCCCGCTCCGAATGGAGTGGGGATATAAATTTAAACTATTAACGAGAGTAGTACTCAACGATTAATTGTTCATTGATTTCAGCAGGTAATTCACTACGTTCTGGAACGCGTACAAATGATCCTTCTAATTTATCAGCATCAAATGTTAAGTACTCAGGTACGTGGTTACTTAATTCTACAGATTCAGCAACAATGTTTAATTTTTGTGATTTTTCACGAACACCAATAGTTTGACCTGGTTTTAAAGTGTAAGATGGGATGTCTACGCGACCACCATCTACAGTGATGTGACCATGGTTAACTAATTGACGTGCTTGACGACGAGTACGTGCTAAACCTAATTGGTATACTACAGCATCTAAACGAGAAGCTAATAGTGCCATGAAGTTGTCACCGTGAACACCTTGCATGTTACCAGCTTTGTCGAAGATAGTGCGGAATTGACGTTCGTTAATTCCGTACATGTAACGTAATTTTTGTTTCTCTTGTAATTGCATACCATACTCAGATAATTTTTTACGTTGAGTAGGGCCGTGTTGTCCTGGTGCATATGGACGTTTTTCTAATTCTTTACCTGTGCCGCTTAATGAAATACCTAAACGACGTGATTTTTTCCAGTTTGAACCTCTAAATCTTGCCATTTTGAAGTTCCTCCTTTTTCTTGTTTGATTGTTATGAAGAAACAAGAAAGAATGTTAAATGCTCATATGGATATGTTATATTTGTGTGCCTTCACCTTGCAGCCGCGGTTACACAACACGCCTTCTTTGGGAATAACATAGAGCCCTATAATATTTAACTGCTACTTCCGTTAATTCACACAAAGAATAGTATACTGTTCTTGATGGGTAATGTCAAACTATTTTTAGATATAGAGATGCTTTTCGAGTACTTGCACAAGTTGTTCTAAACCATCTTTATCTTTTTCTGTAAATCTTGCTTTTATTGGTGCATCTATATCTAACACACCGATAACTTCTTTGTTATAATATAGTGGTATAACTATTTCAGATTTACTGTTTGCATCACAAGCTATATGCCCAGGGAAGGCATTGACATCATCTACAAGCTGAGTTGAGTTATTTTCTACAGCTGTTCCACATACGCCTTTACCAATTTCTATATCAACGCAAGCAGGTAATCCTTGAAACGGACCAAGTTTTAATGCATTATTCTTAATAAGATAAAAACCTACCCAATTAATTTCGGGTAAAAATTGATTAATAAAAGCAGATGTATTACTTAAATTTGCAATTAGGTCTTTTTCACCTGATAAAAGGCCATCTAATTGTTTGCTTAATAGTGAATAATTCAAATTATGTTCAGACATATTTATTCCTCTTTTCATTATTTTTTTAAATTATAAATCTATTTTAGAACTTTAGATACAAATTGCACAGAAAAAGGTTTGTTGGATAAATATTTTACGTTATAATAAAGAGAACGATTTAGGAGGAGAATACATAATGGCAATTTATATAACACTTGCAATTATCATCATTATATTAATTGGTATTGGTATAATGTTATGGTTGCGTACATCAAAGCGAACTTTGATTACTGAGACTGAACAGCGTAAACAAAAAATTAAACAATTACCGTTTCAAGATGAGTTAGCTAAACTTAAAAAATTAAATGTGCGAGGCGAAGCTAAAGATAAGTATGATCAATTTAAACGAGAGTGGCAAACAGTGCTACAAGAAGATTTGAAAGTAGTGGATGCTAAAATACATGATGCCGATGCAGAGCTAGATAAATTTAAGTTTTCGCAATCGGAAGAAAGTATAGCTGATGCAGATAAGATTATGGATGGCATCGAAAAGAAATATACGCGCTTAACTCAGAGTGTTACAGAATTAATTACAACAGTAGAATCAAGCGATAAATTGTATGAAGAATGTAAGCAAATCTACAGAGAAACCAAAAGAGAAGTGTTAGCAAACAGACACCAATTCGGTGATGCAGCTGATTTAATCGAAAAAAATATCGAAGCATTTTATCCTAGAATTGAGCAGTATGAAGAACTTATTGATGAGGGACATTATGTTAAAGCAAAAGGTCATATTGATCAATTACATACAGATATGAAACGCATGCAAGAAGACATGAATGAAATTCCTCTATTAATCAAAGACGTTCAAAAAGAATTACCAGGACAATTCCAAGATTTAAAATTTGGTTGTCGCGATTTAAAAGTAGAAGGTTATAATTTAGAACATGTTAAAGTAGAAAGTACTTTACAAACTTTAAGAGGCAGATTGAATTTAGTTGAACCATTAATAGGTAGATTAGAACTAAGTGAAGCTGAAAACATTATTACTGAGATTAACGATTCATTAGATGATATGTACGATTTAATCGAACATGAAGTTAAATCTAAAAATACAGTTGAACAATCTAAAGAAATTATTACAGATGAATTATTCCATGCTAAAGATATGAACTATACGCTACAAACAGAAATTGAATATGTAAAAGAAAACTATTATATTTCTGAAGAAGACGTTCATAAAGTAAGACAGTATGAAAATGAGATTCAAAATTTAATAACTGTATATGATGAAATTTTGAGTGAAATGGCAAAAGCAAGTGTTAGATACAGTGAAGTAGAAGATAATTTACTATATATTGAAGAACACGTAAAAGTTATTAATGACAATCAAGAAAAAATTCAAAATCACCTTGTTTCATTACGTGAAGATGAAGCAACAGCTCAACAAAACACACTTAGAGTTCAATCTAAGAAAGAGGAAATATACAGAAATCTACTTGCTTCAAATTTACCTAGCGTACCTGAAAGATTTATCATTATGAAAAATGAAATCGATCATGAAATACGCGAAGTTAATAAAATCTTTAGCCAAAGACCGATTAATGTTCAGTTTGTGAAAGATAAAGTGAGCAATATCGTTTTACAAATGAATAAGTTTGAAGATGAAACAACAGACGTTTTAATTAATGCAGTTCATGCTGAAACATTAATTCAATATGGTAATAGATATAGAAAAGAAAATAACGAATTAAACAAAAGTCTTAATGAAGCAGAAAGACTTTTCGCTAATAATAGATACAAGCGTGCAATAGAAATTTCAGAAGCGGCTTTAGAAAAAGTTGAACCTGGAATCAGTGATAAAATCGAAGAAGAAGTTTATCAGCAAAATTAATAAATATTTATAATAACAAGCTAGAACAAATTATTGTTCTAGCTTGTTATTTTTGGATAATCAATTGTCAAACTTCATTTTTTCACGTTAGCTACTCTATCATTTTTAAGTATATCTATACCATTTGACTTGTGGTATCATTATATAATGAAAAAAAGAGGTGACAGTATGATATATCTAGATAATGCTGCAACTACGAAGCCTCATGAGGATGTTATTAAGTCATATACTCAAATGAACCAACATTATTTTTTTAATCCAAATAGCCCTCATGGTGCAGGAATAAAAATTGCACATTTGATTGATAAAGCAAGAAAAAATATAAAACAATACTTAAATTTAAATGATAAATTTGATGTCATATTTACTAGTGGAGCCACTGAATCAAATAATATAGTCTTGCAAGGTATGGCTCAAACGAAGAAAAGATTTGGGAATACGATTTTAACAACTAAAATGGAACATCCATCTGTACTTGAAACGATGCGAGCGTTAGAAGAACAAGGATTTAACCTGAAATATATTAATACAACTGCTGATGGTAAATTAGATTTAAATTCTTTAGAAAAGCTACTTAATGATGATGTCATCCTTGTAACTTGTATGCATGTCAATAATATAATGGGCCAAGTTCAACCTATAGAAGAGATTAGCAAAATGCTTGAAGCTTATCCTAAAGTTCATTTTCATGTAGATGGTGTTCAAGGATTTGGTAAAATCCCTTTAGATATCAATTTAATGGATAGTTATAGTTTAAGCGCTCATAAATTCCATGGATTAAAAGGTTCTGGAATTTTAGTGTTGAACCAACTCAGATCTATTAAACCAATCATATTTGGTGGGGGACAAGAATACGGTATTAGAAGTGGTACAGTAAATGCCCCAGTTAATGTTTCTTTAGCTAAAGCTATGAGATTTATGCAAGAGAATTGTGAACAACATCGTAAAGTATTATATGCGAAGGGATCTGAAATTAGAACGTTTATAGAAAGTTATGAAGGTATAGTAATTAACTCTCCGACCGACGCAGCTCCATATATTTTGAATATTTCATTTCCGGGAGTAAAAGGTGAAGTATTGGTTAATGCTTTTTCAAAATTTGATATTTACCTTTCAACTACAAGTGCATGTTCTTCGAAAAAAAGTTCGCATAATGAAACGCTAAAAGCTATGGGTATGAGTAATAGTCGTATAGAAGGTAGTATAAGAATTAGCATAACGTATGATATAACAGAAGAACAAATCGAAACATTTAAAGAAGCCTTTAATAAAGTATATATAGAAGTAAAGGAGTTATTAAAAAATGAATTATGATCATATATTAGTTAGGTACGGTGAATTAACTTTAAAATCAGGCAATAGAAAGATGTTTGTAAATAAGTTAAGAGCAAACATTAAAGATCGCTTAATGCCACTACAAGGATATAAGGTACGTGCTAATCGAGATAGAATGTATATAGATGTCTATGAAGGTTCAGATATTGAAGAAATGATGACACGTATAACGTCGGTGTTTGGTGTACATTCAGTTAGCCCAGTAGTAAGAATTGAAAAAGAGTTAGATGTTATGAAGGAAATTGCACTTCAATTCGCGAATGAATTTAATGATGGTGACACATTTAAAATAGATGTTAGACGTGCAGATAAGACATTTGAAATGGATACTTTTCAACTAAACCAAGCTCTAGGTGGTCATGTACTCGAAAACACTAACAACATCACGGTTGATGTTAAACAGCCTGATCATAAAATTAAAGTAGAAGTAAGAAAAGATGCAATTTATATGTATAATAAAGTCCTAGAAGGTGCAGGAGGTTTACCTGTAGGAACTGGGGGTAAAACTTTATTAATGCTTTCTGGTGGAATAGATTCTCCAGTAGCTGGCATGGAGGTAATGAAACGTGGTGTAACAATTGAAGCTATTCATTTTCATAGCCCGCCATATACTAGTGAACAAGCAAAACAAAAAGTTATCGACTTAACGAAACAGCTTTCTTATTTAACAGGGGACATTAAACTTCATATTGTACCTTTTACGAATTTACAAAAACAAATTCATAAAGTTGTTGAAGAAAGTTATACAATGACAAGTACGAGAAGAATGATGCTTCGAATTACAGAAAAAGTTGCTCATAATATTGGAGCACATGCTATCGTTAATGGAGAAAACTTAGGACAAGTAGCTAGTCAAACTCTTGGCAGTATGTATGCAATAAATAGTGTTACATCTATGCCTATTTTAAGACCACTATTAACATTCGATAAAGATGAAATTGTTAAAAAAGCACAAGCTATTAACACTTTCGATTTATCGATTCAACCTTTTGAAGATTGTTGTACAATTTTTACGCCGAAAAACCCGAAAACAAATCCAAAATTAGAAAAAGTAGAATATTTTGAATCGAATTTTGATTTTGGTCCATTAATTGATGAAGCGGTAGAAAATGTAGAAACAATCACAATTTCTAAACATGATGATATTCAAAAAGAGAAAGAAGAATGGATGGATGATCTACTTTAAAATAGACGTTGGGATGTCGTATTCATAAAGTAGAGGAGATGAGACGATGGAGTTTGATATTAATATCCTACTCATCATTATAGTATTTGGTTTAATTGCGTCATTTATAGATTCTGTTGTAGGTGGCGGTGGTTTGATTTCTTTACCGGCGCTACTAGCGGTTGGAATGGATCCAGCGGTTGCGTTAGGTACAAATAAATTAGCAAGTTCTTTTGGTACATTTACAAGTACAATGAAGTTTATTAAAGCAAAAAAAGTGGATTTTGATATTGTCGGAAAGTTATTTCCTTTAAGCTTTATCGGCTCAATCTTCGGAGCAATAACTGCGACCTATTTACCACCAGAATATTTAAAGCCGTTAGCTATTATCATTCTTGCTCTTGTTACAGTGTATTCCATTGTAAAGAAAGATTGGGGAGATATTAACCAATATAAAAAATTATCATTAAAAAAGGCGATACTTTTTATTATTGGTGTAATTGTTATTGGTTATTATGATGGCTTCTTAGGTGGTGGAACAGGTTCGTTTTTCCTATTCATGTTGTTATTAATTGGCCTTGACTACTTACATGCAGCAGGTAATGCAAAGTTTTTAAACCTTGCTTCAAACGTTGGTGCTTTATTATTGTTCATGTTTCTCGGACAAGTCAATTATGTATATGGATTATGTATGGCCGCATCAATGGTAGCAGGTTCATACTTAGGAGTGACGTTTGCTATTAAAAAAGGCGTTTCTTATGTAAAAGTATTATTTATTGTTGTGACTATCATTTTGATTATTAAAAATATTTATGATTATGTGACTGTACAGTTAATGTGATTAAAAATAACATGAGACAGGGAGATAATTCCTTAGCTCAAAAATCCTCCTAATCCGTTGAGATATTAATTTACAAATTAGGAGGATTTTTAATATATACGATTTTAAAATATAGGCCTATAATGCTAACGAGCTTGTTAATAATTTCTTGCACGTTAGAGGTCATTACCTCACATATATATAATAAAAGCCCGAAACATAAATGATATGCTCCCTGTTAAGTAAACACTTAAATAGTGAAAACTTAGCAGGGAGTTTTATTATGACTAGAAATATTAAAATAGATATCAATACTTTA
>NZ_PPRS01000039.1 GCF_002902755.1 Mammaliicoccus lentus
ATAAAGTATTGATATCTATTTTAATATTTCTAGTCATAATAAAACTCCCTGCTAAGTTTTCACTATTTAAGTGTTTACTTAACAGGGAGCATATCAACGTGGGTTAATGATTACCATACTGCTTTCAATGAAAATCCTTGGGGTGGCTATAAACATTCTGGTATAGGCCGAGGGTTAGGTACTTACGGTTTAGAATCTTTCCAAGAAGTAAAACAAATCAATATTAGTAAGCAATTAAATAAAATAAATTGGTTTAGCGAGCAATTAATAAAATAGAAAGATATTCTATTTTAATATACTGATATACCTATTACTATCAATTTTAGAACTATATGAGACCAAATAAATATAGTGATATAGTAAAAATATTATTGAATTGATTTTGAACATGGGTTATGATAACGGTATTGATTATTATAGTACATGGCGTGTACTAATAGATAAGGAGTTGTGCTTTTGAAAAAACCATTTGAAATTTTTATAGAAGACATTAAAAATATAAGACGTGTGCCGTTTGTAATTATATTATTATTAGGGCTTTCAATTTTGCCATCATTCTATGCTTGGTTTAATTTAAGTTCTACATGGGACCCTTACAACAATACTGAAGGTATTAAAATTGCGGTCGTAAACGAGGATAAAGGTGCCAAAGTTGAAGGGAAAGATATTAACGTAGGTGACCAATTAGTTAAACAGTTAAAGAAAAACGATAAGTTCGGATGGGAATTTGTAAATCGTAAAAAGGCTGACAATGGTGTCGAAAAAGGTGATTATTATGCCTCTATATATTTACATAAGACTTTTTCTGAAGAAGTCACAAGTATATATAATAAAAAACCTAAGAAAGCAGTCATCGATTACAAAGTAAACGAGAAATTAAATGCTATTGCACCTAAAATGACAAACGCTGGTGCATCTTCAATTGTAGATTCTTTAAATAAAGAATTTGGCGAGAATGCTACGCAAGCATTATTAAAAGAAGCGAATCAAGTCGGTTTAGACATTGAAAATGAATTACCTACTATGAGTAAAATTAAAAATGCTGTATTTACCGCTGAAGATAATCTTCCTAAAATAGAAGAATTTAAAGAAAAGGTAATAGAAATTGACGAACATCAAGATGACATAACGCATTATAAAGATGAATTCGAAGCGCTTGGTAATTACAAAGGCGATATTAATGAAGGTGTAGACAAGATTAATGAAGTAAACAGTAAAATGGGTGAGATTAACCAAGCTGCTAAATTAATTACTGCGCTTAATGCTAAAATGCCTGAAATTGAAAGTGCATTAGCAAAAGCTAATAAAGTACAAGAGCAATTTCCTAAAATAAATAAAGGTGTTCCTCAAGGTATTGAAGCATCTGAAAAAGCATTAACGGCTATCAATAAAGCAGAACAATACTTGCCTGAATTAAATAATAAATTGGATAAGTATGAAGCAGATGCTAAAAAAGCTCAGGAAAAAACTGAAAAAGCTAACGAAAAATTGAAATCAGAACAAGAAAAAGATAATAAAGATAACAAAGAACAATCAGATCCAAATAAAGAAGAACCTAAAGATAATCAAAATAAAGAGCAACAAGATAGTAATAAAGAAAACGAAGAAAATAAAACTGAAGAACAACCTAAAGAGCAATCAGAAGAACAAAGCGAAGAAGATAATAATACTGATCAAAGTGCTGAGGAGCAAGAAAATAACAAAGAAAAATCAGATGCTTCAAAAGAAGAAATAGAATCAACTGAAGAGAATGAAAATGGAAATGATATCGTAACAACTCAACAAGCTTACGATGAAGATGGAGAAAACGCTAATAAAGAAGACAATCCAGACAACAATCAATCTTCTAAAGAAGTATTAAATGATCAAGAATTAAAAGAAATGAAATCAGCACTTAGCGAATCATTAACAGCGCTAGCAGACTACAGCAATGAACAAGCAACAATGAATAAAAAAGATTTAGAAAGTATGCAGTCAATCAATCAAAGTATATTGATGAGTCAAGACAGCAAACAACTTGCAGATACTGTGAAAAATAATCAATCACGATTAAAACAAGGTGTAGAATTTAATAATTCAATGATTGATATTTTAAATGAACTTAAGAAATCTGAAGGTATTGATACTTCAAAAGCAATTTCACAATTTGAATCAGCTAACAAAGATTTACAAAGTGTAATTAATGGCCAAAGCAACCTTATTAACGCTTTAAATGACGGTAAATCTGGAAAAGAAGAAGTATTGGCATTAGATAAATTAATAGATTCTAATTTACTATCTTTAGATAATTTAATGAAATATACAAGCAGTGATTTTAAAACTACTTTAATGGAAGGCGTCAATCAAATTGATCAAGCATTAAATAAAGGTATCGACGATATCTCAACTATCAGAAGTTCAATGAACATGATAGAAAATGTCATTCAAACTGGAAAAAGCTCATTACAAAATGGGCACGATTTATTAGTAAGCATTAATAATGAATTACCAGAACTTGAAAGAAAGTTTAATAACATTAATGAAGTTGCACAGACAAACTTCCCTAAATTTAAAGAACAAGTAGGAAAAGGTGCTTATTACGTTGAAAATGAACTGCCAAACGTTCAATCAGAAGTAGAAAATTTAGCACAGTTTTCAAATAATGATTTACCAGCAATGATTGATAAATACGATCGCGCTGTTCAATTAGTAGATGACAACTTGCCAGAAGCACAAAAAGAAATTCATGACTTAGCAGAATTTGCACGAAATGATTTACCAGGTATTGAAAAAGATATTAAAAAAGCTGCAAACAAAGTTAGAGAAATAGATGAAGATGATACTGTTCATGAACTTATAAAATTATTGAAAAATGATTTGAAGAAACAAGCAGATATTATCGCACATCCAATAGAATTAAAAGAAGAATCGTTATTTAGTGTTCCTAACTACGGAACAGCTAGTACACCTTTCTATACATCTTTAGCTATTTGGGTAGGCGCTTTACTATTATCTAACTTATTAACGACAGATATTAAAAATCCAGAAATTAAGAATAAGTATTCATTAAGACAAACATTCGTTGGAAAGAGCTTTATATTCATAATTATAGGTGTTATGCAATCAATCATCGTGTCACTAGGAAATATGTTTATCTTAGGCGCTGCTATAGATAATAGACTATTATTTATATTACTATCTGTACTCGTTTCTATAGTATTTATCAGCATAGTATATACATTAGTATCTCTATTCGGTAACGTTGGTAAAGCTTTAGCAATCGTTATAATGGTATTACAAATTGCAGGAGGCGGTGGAACATTCCCTATACAAGTTACACCAAAATTCTTCCAGGCAATACACCCATTCTTACCATTTACTTATGCTGTAGATGCATTAAGAGAAGCGGTTGGTGGTGTAGTACCAGAAATTTTAATTTATAATATAATATTCCTAGTATTATTTGGAGTCGTTATATTCACAATAGGATTTATCGTTAAACCGATACTGGATCCATGGAAAAACAAAACAAGTAAACGCGCTGAAGATAGTTATTTAATGGAATAATTTCATGTAGCAAAATAAGTTGCCCAATCAGTAGAAATTAACTACTGGATTGGGCGATTTTATTTATAATATTAATCTTGAAAGTGCATGCTTGCCTAGGGGTATGGTTCGAGCCTGTAGTCTCTCACTCATACTATTCCCCGGGCGTCAGCACTTTCTAAAACCACTAAAAAACAGCTACTTTCTAATATGACACTGCACCCTTACTAAGGGAACTCAATAAAAACACTATTTTCTAGGCTGCTAATTCCCTATATTCTATAGGGGATAAGTAGCCGAGTATTTGTTGAATTCTAACTTTATTATAGTTTTCAATGTAATTTTCTACAATATCTATTACAATGGTATTAGAGCTTCTAAGCTCACTGTTTAAGTAGAATGTTTCACTCTTTAGAGAGCCATGAAAACATTCTATTAGGGCATTATCAGCTGGCGTTCCCTTACGGGACATGCTTCTGGTAATGTTTTTTCTGTACATAGGGCATAGTATTCATAAGAGGTATACACACTTCCTTGATCACTATGTAATATAGTCCCTGGTTCCAATTGAAGTTGTTTTAATGTCTCATTTACTAGTTCTTGATTTTGGTTTTTACCAATTTTATATGCCACAATTTCACCATTGTAAGCATCCATGATAGATGAAAGATACAACATTGTATTCCCGAAGTGTATATAAGTGATATCTGTTAAAAGTACTTCTAAAGGTTTCTCTGCTTTAAAATTTCTATTCAATAGATTATGTGTCTTATAATATGGATTCCCTGGTCTTTTCGATTTCTTCACGCGTACTTTACAATTTAAATTATGTTTTTGCATAATTCTTTGTACTTTCTTGTGATTAATTGTTTTATTATTTTTTCTATTTAACAAGCCAGTTATTTTTCTATAGCCATATGTAAAACGATGCTTCTTACATAGTTCTATAATTTCATTTTCATCCTCAGATATACTGAAATCTTTGTTTTTCCATCTGTAATAATTAGATTTTGGAATATCTAAAACTTCTAAAATGAGTTTCACTGTATATTTAGATTTCAATTCATTTACTAACTCGACAACTACTTCTGGGACCACTTCCTTTCCAATTCTTTGTACTTTTTTAAAATTTTATTCTCTACTTCTTTGCGTTTCAACTCAATTTTAAGTGTTTCAACAGTACTTAACTCTTCGATACCTTTTCCGTAGGAATATTGTTTTCCTACTTGTTGATTGAACCTATGTGTTTCACCATTTCTATACCATTTCCACCACTGATCAACTTGGGACTTATTTTTAATGTTTAAAGTATCCATAATTTCTCTTGTACTATATCCTTTAAGTTTCATTTCTACTACTTTATATTTTATTTCAACTGAATATGCTACTCTTTTCATAGAAAAAACACCTCCGTATAAATTCATTTTAATATGAATTCAACGAAAGTGTTTTTATTTTACTCCCACATTCTGGGGTTAGTGCAAAACGTCCAGATTCTTTTTTATAATGTTTTGCTTTAATCATATAATTAAATTGTTGCTTCATCTTTCTTACTTAAAAATGTAACAACCAATAACATAATAATTGAAAGTGGTAATCCAACTAAGATTGGATGAATCCCAAACGGATGACCAAGTATTTGCCAAATAACGGCTGACCCAAGTCCACTCCACATCGAAATATTCCCAGCAATTTTTGTAGGTCTTTGCCAGAATAAACCGAAAACAACTGGCGCTAATAAACCTGATACTGACATCGCAGTACCTGTTACCATAAGGTTTACTAACCCAGGAATCATAAGTGATAATATCAAAGAAATAACAGAAACTATTAACACAGATACCTTACTATATAACAACATTTTCTTTTGACTAGAGATTTTGACATTTGGTTTTATAATATCGTTAGCAATAGATGAAGCACCTGCAATGAAGAACGAATCCGCACTAGATATAACAGCTGCTAGTAACACCATAATCATAACGACTACTAAAGGAAACGGGAAGACTTCTTGAATCACATGATAATAAACTAATGGTGTCTCAGTTATATCGAGATTCAAACCAAATTTACTGTATACACCGATTAAAACTGTCATTGCGCCTAATATCACCGCAATAATCATTGAAATCCAGTAACCATTTCTCGCAGTTTTTAAATTCTTAGCTGCCCAAATACGTTGCCAAACATCTTGTCTAATAAACTGATAAAAAGCTAATGTTAAAAGATAAATTAAAATTTCATTTGGTGTAATATTAAGAAAATCTAACATATCATTTTGATTCTGGTTAATAGCGTTAGCTTGAACTTCGCTCCAACCACCTGAATAATATATAACCACAAAGAACAACACGATAATACCAACCGTAAGTATCGTACCTTGAATAACATCTTGCCAAATGACAGCTTTCAAACCACCGAGATAAGTTTTGATTGTCAGCAAGACCCAACCTAGAATGATACCAACTGTCATATTTAGTCCTAATGTTAAATTTAAAATAGAAGCAATAGCGACAAATTGCATACCTGTCATCGCACAATAAGCAAATAAGAAACTGATAACAGTAGGAATACGTGCAGATTCACCATAACGAAGCGCAGTGTAATCACCTATTGTTACCATGTTATATTTTTCACCTAATAATCTAATACGCTTTAAGAAGAATAACGCAAGAATGATAACAGCACTTATCATCGTAATATGTATCCATTGTTGGCCCATACCTAACGTATATCCATTTTCCATATACCCTAGCAATGTAGCACCACCTACACCTGTACCAACAAATGTTAAAATCAATGGGATGACTGATACAGTTCTACTCGCCATATTATAGTCATCGTATGTTTTTATATTTCGCTTTATGTATAAAGACATGATTAGTAAAAACACAAAATAAATTATGATTATAAAACCTAGAACAAATTGTTCATTGTTATTAAACACTACAATACCACCTCGCAAATATGATGTTTTCACAATAAATTAAGCTTATTGTTATTTTTAACTCAATTGAAATCTTATCACTTAAGTAAGAATTATGAAAGCACCTTTTTATAGTATTGAGTTTACTTTGAAAAACCCCCTGTTTCTTCCGGATAAACAACCTCGCCATCATCTTCTATAATTGGCATTGCACCCCATTGTCCGAGTTTATGTGGCACTATTTTTATTCCTTCTTTATCGTTCAATATAATATGTTTAACTTCTGTATCATGTGCCGCTAACCAATTACTTATAATTAAACGATGACATCTTGAAGGATGTTGTTCTGCACATAAAATTGCTACAGTATCATTTTTAGTATCATTAATTAATGATTTAATACCTGTTTTGAAATCGTCTGTTAATGTGTAGTCTGCATAATTATGAAATGATTGGTTTTTCCAACCTTCATTTAAAGTTTCCCCTACTTCTTGAGATGGTTTTCGTCTTCCACCTAATAAATCTATATGATGGTAATTTATATCATGATTTTTCAGCCAATTCTTAAATGATCCTTGATTGTACTGCGGATGTTTTTTGCTATTAGGAAATGCACGAACATCAACAATCATTGTGATATGAGCCTTTTTCAACATCTTTAGAAAAGTATCTAACTCATAATCAAAATGACCTATAGTATATACACACATAAATTTCATTACCTCCATGTTTACAGATCTTTTTCATGTGAAACATCTTAGTTCCAAGTGTAGTTACATTTTATACATTGTATCATTTTATTTATTAATCCAAACCAAAATAAAATCCTATCAATAAATGATAGGATACATAAACACTGAAGTTTAATTATTGAGTTTGAACTTCTGGAGCAATATCACAACTACCGCCAGAACCATAATTATTAGCCGTTTTATCACCAGGCTTAACTAACACATACAATGTATATAACGTCACTACTCCAGCTACAACTGTACCGAATGCACCAGCCATCAACGACGCACCAAGCATACCAGTACTTCCAGCCCCTGCAGCTGCAAGGATAGCTACAACAAACGTTACAGTCGCAGCCAAAGCGATAAGGCCACTAATATGAGAAACGATTGCAAGAACCATTGTACGATTTGAATCATGTAAACGTCTTGTCATAACAGTGAATGAAGGTATTATGACTGCCAATCCGAAAAGTCCGCTTAGAAACCCAGCTGAAACCATTCCTAAGAGAGAAGTTATTACAAAGTTGATCCAAAAAGGATGCCAAAAGTCTGGACGATTAGATCTTCCGTTTATGTCTAAAAAACGTACCCAAAAATCTTTGTAACTTTCTATAACTTGATTTTGTGAATTATTCATGAGTTTCCTCCTACCATTTGATAGTAATAGTATACAAAAGTATAACCTTATAAAGCAAATGAATTTAAAATTATTCATATTAAGAATAATAGATTTTTATTTTATATATGTAATTTTTTTATTTTACTGAACTTAGAAAAACCAACCGCTATTATACATGTAATTATCCCCGATATAGTATAAATATATTGTATTTCAATATGATCTGTTATATACCCTACTATTAAGATAGAAAATAAAAACGAAACCTGGACAAGTAAATCTTTCAAACCTGTTATTTTAATCATATCTTTTTCATCACTGTTATTAATAATGAAGGTTTTATGAATTTATGAAACAATTAATTATCATTTTAGTCATTGTGTTATTAGAAGCTGCAGAATTATTTACATGGAATCAATATGAAAATAATCAAATAAAGAAAATGGGAATTAAAGATAAAAAAGGAATCTGAAGAAAAACTAAAGAACAGAAAAAAGTTAAAAAATCATATTCTAAGAAAAAACTCCAATAACTCACAGAATAAAAAAGTAAATAAAACTGAAGATGATACAACAGAAACCTAAACTGATATAAGCAATAACCATGATGGTTAAGGGATCGTACCTGCAGATGAAATGACTACTAAACAAGAGCAACTTGCTAAAGCAGGTAAATTTCAACCATCTATTCCTGTAGAAGAACAAAGAGAATATGAAGAAGAACAAACCAGCCAAAGACCAGATCCAAACACTATGTCAGATGATGAATTTTTAGATGCCTATAAAGAAGGCATACCTTCAGATAAAGCTGAAACAGTTGATAAGTTAGCAGAAGATCTTAACTATATTGATTACCTAAGAGGACAAGTAGAATCAAGAGGAAAAGGTCAAGGTGGAACTTACTAAAGAATAAATATTCTAAGGGCAAAATAAAAATTAAATTAAGAATTAAAGTTATTATGTATTAAAATTTCACAATACTATAATTTAGAGAGTCATTTTACTTATAATACTATTTGTATTTTATTTTTGATATAATCAACTATATAATCGATTTTACATTAATATATAAATATTATAAT
>NZ_PPRS01000004.1 GCF_002902755.1 Mammaliicoccus lentus
GGGCTTACGTTCCGCGAGAGTAGGACGTTGCCGGGCAAATATTTATAAAATGGATGCGATGAGCCGCACTCGAGACCTGTTAGGTCTCTTTTTTTTGACTTAAAACTTAAAAGATAGGAGTTGTTATAAATGAAGAAATATTTCGAAGTGATGTTCAAAGTAAATATGCAAAATATAGCAATTAAAAAGGCAATTATGCAATCTATAATTGTTTTTACCATCTTGTCTACGAGTGTTATTGTCGGTCGATTTGATTTAGGTTTAACGGCTCTTTTAGGCTCATTTAGTCATATATACATTATAAATGGTTCATACCTATCGAGAATAAGAAAGGTTATTACTGTATCTATAATGTTAAGTATCTGTTTAATGCTAGGGAGCATTACTATTACAACGCCTTTCTTATATGCTTTTGTATTAGGTTTAATAGGCATGAGTGCGCATTTTATTCTTAAATCTTTACAAGTTCCAGGTCCATCATCGTTATTCTTTATATTAACTTATAGTATAGCTTCTATTATGCCCATAGCCCCTGAAGACTTCTTATTACGAGGTTCATTAGTTTTATGTGGTGGTCTAGTGAGTGCATTAGTAGTAATGGTTGATGCATTTTTTAATCATAAAAAGCCTGAAACTGAAAGTGTACTAAATATTTATAAAAACTTATCTTATTTAGTGGAGAATTTTAAAGGTGAACGATTTAATAAAGCAAGAAGTCAAACACTTAATACAATCAATCAAGCCTCGCTAACTTTAACTACTGCTAAAGCATTTTGGAATAATAAAAGAGATTATAATCACTTATTGTTACTTAAAGAAAAAGCTGATGAAATTTGGTCAGAATGCTTAGAATTATCATCAAGAGGTTATGAAAGTTTACCTAATGAAATAAGTGTCGCACTTAATTACATATGCGAAAGATTAGAAGGAAAATCAGACTTAAATTATGATATTAAGTATTATAACGGGGATGATCCTTATATTAATGAACTAGTTAAGCTTATCTATGATGCTGAAGCTTTGTTAAATGAAAATGAGCTTCAAATAGATAAGAAAATTATTCATCATAAACCTATGTATTCTAAAACAATTAAAGAAAATTTTTCTAAAGACTCTTTAGTTCTAATGCAATCTATGCAGTATGGTATTATCTTGTTCGTATCTGTTATTATAGCATTTGGGATAGGATTTGAACGTGCTTACTGGATTCCGGTATCATGTTGCTCAGTCTTATTAGGTACGTCTTCTTTATCTACGAACAAAGGGCATTTCAAAGAACACTTGGCACAATTATAGGTACATTAGTAGCTGTTGTTATATTGTATTTTGAACCAAGTACATGGCCTATTGTTATTTTAATAGCTATTCTTATGTCAGCAGCAGAATTGCTCATTGCAGTGAATTATACAATAGCTGTCACATTCATCACACCAAACGTATTATTAATGTCAGCAGCGATTACTAAACACTTTGATACTTATCTTATCTTGCCGAGAATAACTGATGTTATGATTGGTTCTGCTATTGGTTTGATAGGAGTGTTAATAGTAGGTAGAAAGCAAGCTTCCAAAAAGCTACCTAAAACAATAATTAATACATTAAGAATACAATCACAATTATTACATACACTATTTTCATCAAATAAATATCATATTAATTTAATAGATACTTTACTCATTAGAGAAATGCAAACAGAGATTATGAATACAAAAGCAATGTATCAAGCAGCACTAAATGAAATAGATAATGATGTTAAAAAAATTGAGTATGTTTATCCAATTATTTTCACAGTTGAACACTTAGCATTCACCCTCGAGCAAGCCTATAGAAGAGGTAATTTAAGCACCTTAACAGATGAAGAAATCGGCCTTTATTTAACAACTTATGAGAATATATGCAAAAAAGTAGAGTTTAATGTCAGATACGATATTATAGAACTTCCAAAATTAAAAGAATTCCAAAGCATAAGAAATGAACTCATGAAATTACAAAATTTAATAGGTTATAAAGCCGAGACATAAATACATGTCTCAGCCTCTCTTTCATTATAATGGCAGTAGCTGACTGGATTGAAAATGCGCTTATATCAAGCTTTTTTCAACCCTAGTCATCCTTGTCGGGGTGGGACTACGAAATCTTTTTATTAAAATGAGATTTCTGTCCCGCTCCTTTTTTATTATACTCCCATCAAACACTTTATTAATGCTTCAATATGTTCTTTAGCTTCGTCTATCTTAATCCCTCCAAAGCCTAATACAAAATGAGGAGTATGATCACTTTGTTTAAATCGATAGTGTGTTAAAGGTTTAATATCTATATCACATTTTTTTATACGGTGTAAGCATTCTTCTAAGGTTAAGCCATTAACTACCGTCAATATAAAATGCATGCCTGTTAATTCTCCTGACACTTTAAAATCATTTGGATATTTCATGAGTTCATTTAATATAATATCTCGCTTACTTCTATATATTTTTCTCATGCGATTTAGGTGTCTTTCAAAAAAACCTTCATTCATAAATCGGCTCAATATATATTGTGTATGTCTAGGCACAGTGCCACCTTCTATATTTGTTTTATTTTGATACTGTTGCATGAGTTTCTTAGGTAAGACGGCATACGCAACTCTTAGAGAAGGGGAAATCGACTTTGAGAACGTACTGACATAAATGACGCTATCTGTGTTGTCTAAGCTTTGTAATGCAGGCACAGGACGTCCACTATATCTAAATTCTGAGTCATAGTCATCTTCGATAATATATCGTGTCTGCTTTTCAGACGCCCATTTTATGAGTTGTGTGCGCCTCTTTAAATCCATAATGACGCCTGTAGGGAACTGATGACTTGGCGTAATATATACGACTTCTTTGTTTAATTTTTTAATTTGTTCAATATCAATACCGTTTTCAGTGACTGATATAAATTCGAAAGGTACGTGTTTTCTTTTCAATAAATCTCTTACTTGTTTATAAAGTGGATCTTCTATCATGTAAGTAGAGTTTGAAATAAGATCTGTGATGATAGAGAGTAATTGCTCAGTTGATGAACCTACAATAATTTGTTGGGGTGAACAATTAACACCTCTACTATGGAAGATATAGTGCCTGATTTCTTTTCTTAATTCATAATCTCCTTGCTTATGCCCACTGTCCAATAATGAAAGTTGTGAATAATCAAATGCCTCTTTAGAAAATTTCCTGAATTGATCTAGTGGAAAATGTTCTTTATCAATAGCACCTAATTTGAATGAATATTTGTATGTTTTTTCAGTTTGAATATCTTCGTCTGTAATTTTTGTTTTATATGTTACTGGCAAGTTCACAATGTCGTTTATGTAAAATCCTGAACGATTTTTACTATGTATATACCCTTCATCGCTTAAAAGTTGATATGCATGTTCTATTGTAGTTTGGCTAACAGATAAGTAATGACTGAGCTGTCTTTTTGAAGGTAATTTTTCATTATGTTGCATAACATTATTAATAATATTTTGTTTAATGTTTTCATAAAGTTGTTGATAAATAGGTACATCGATATTGCGATTTATATTAAACATTAGCATTTCCATAATAATCCCTCATTCTGACCACTTATATTTTTGTAAATCTGACACTTTTACCAGTTCAGAATTTAGTATAACCTACAAATAAGCGATTTAAAAGGAGGAAGTAATAAATGTCTAAGATTACAGGTTCAGATAAAGTTAAAAGAGGTATGGCAGAAATGCAAAAGGGTGGCGTTATCATGGATGTTGTTAACGCTGAGCAAGCTAAATTAGCTGAAGAAGCAGGAGCTGTCGCAGTTATGGCACTTGAACGCGTGCCTTCTGATATTAGAGCTGCAGGCGGTGTAGCAAGAATGGCTGATCCCCGAATTGTGGAAGAAGTAATGAATGCTGTATCGATTCCGGTAATGGCTAAAGGAAGAATTGGTCATATTACAGAAGCACGTGTATTAGAATCGATGGGTGTAGACTATATAGATGAATCAGAAGTATTAACACCAGCAGATGAAGAGTACCATTTGAAAAAAGATGAATTTACAGTTCCGTTTGTATGTGGTTGTCGTAATTTAGGTGAAGCTGCTAGAAGAATTGGTGAAGGTGCAGCAATGTTACGTACTAAAGGTGAGCCAGGTACAGGGAATATTGTTGAAGCGGTTCGTCATATGAGACAAGTAAATGCTGAAGTGCGTAAATTAATTGTTATGAACGATGATGAAATCATGACTGAAGCTAAAAACATTGGCGCACCATATGAAATATTAAAAGAAATTAAAGATTTAGGCCGTTTACCTGTTGTAAACTTTGCAGCTGGCGGTGTAGCAACACCTGCTGATGCAGCATTAATGATGGAACTAGGTGCTGACGGTGTATTCGTCGGTTCAGGTATTTTTAAATCAGAAGCACCAGAAAAATTTGCAAAAGCAATTGTTCAAGCAACTACTCATTATCAAGACTATCAATTGATTGCGGAACTTTCTAAAGAATTAGGACCAGCTATGCAAGGGTTGGATATTAATCAATTATCTTTAGAAGAACGTATGCAAGAGCGTGGTTGGTAAGATGAAAATAGGTGTATTAGGTTTACAAGGCGCTGTTAGAGAGCATTTAAAACATATTGAACAATCTGGACATGAAGGCATTACTGTTAAGACTGTTGATCAATTAAGTGGTTTAGATGGACTTGTATTGCCAGGTGGGGAATCTACTACAATGAGAAGGTTGATGGATTTATATGGCTTTACAGAAGCCTTAAGAAAAAGTGATTTGCCTATGTATGGTACATGTGCAGGACTTATTTTATTGGCTACTGAAGTAATAGGGCAAGAAAGCCATTTAAATAAATTAGATGTAACAGTAGAAAGAAATTCCTTCGGTAGACAAGTAGATAGTTTTGAAGAATACTTGGAAGTTAAAGGTATTGATGAGACATTGAATGCTGTATTTATAAGAGCACCTCATATTCAATCAGTACATAATGATGTAGATATTCTATCGACTGTTGAAGATAAAATTGTAGCTGTAAGACAAAATCAATACTTAGGTATTTCTTTCCATCCGGAATTAACAGATGATTATAAAATTATGAAATATTTTATTGAAGAAATTGTCGTTCAATATCATGCGCAAGTAATAAAATAAAAACAGGGTGAGACATTAATAAAAGTCTCACCCTGTTTCATTATATTATAAGAAAAATCCAGCGATAGTTGCTGATAAGAACGATACTAATGTCGCACCGTATAATAGTTTTAATCCGAAACGTGCAACGTTATTACCTTGTTCATCATTTAATGATTTAACAGCACCAGCGATGATACCGATAGAACCAAAGTTCGCAAATGAAACTAGGAATACTGAAATAATACCGTTTGCTCTTTCAGAAATTTCAGCTTGTGGTAAAATACCCATCGCAACAAACTCGTTTGAAAGTACTTTTGTTGCCATAATACTACCAGATTGGACTGCATCAGCCCACGGGATACCAGCTAAGAATGCAAATGGCGCAAATACGAATCCAATTAATGTTTGGAAGTCCCAAGAAATTGATCCGCCAGATACAAATGAGAAGATATTAGCAGTAACACCGTTTAATAAACCAATCATGGCTACATACCCGATTAACATTGCTGCAACAATAACTGCTACTTTAAATCCGTCTAAAATATATTCTCCAAGCATTTCAAAGAATGATTGTTTTTCTCCAGACTCTTCTATCATTATGTCGTCTTCTTTATCATCTACTGTATAAGGATTGACGATTGAAGCGATTATAAAACCGCCAAATAAGTTTAAGACGATAGCTGTAACCACATATCTAGGCTCAACCATTGTAAAATATGCACCGATAATAGATGCTGAAACTGTCGACATTGCTGAAGCAGTTAAAGTATACATACGGTGTTTAGGAATTAAAGGAAGTTGTTTTTTAATTGATATAAATACTTCAGATTGTCCTAAAATTGCAGAGGCAACTGCGTTATATGATTCTAGTTTACCCATGCCGTTAATTTTAGAAATAACGAACCCTAAGTATTTAATAATAAGTGGTAAAACTTTAATATATTGTAAGATACCAATTAGCGCTGAAACGAATACAATCGGCATCAGTACGTTAAGGAAATATACTGAAACAGGTTTGTTCGTTTTTGGATCGATATTTGCGACGCCTTCAAAGACGAAGTTAATACCCTCCATTGCTTTGTCAATGATATAACTAAAGCCGTTCGATATACCACCGATAACAGTTAATCCACCTGTTGTTTTTAATAGTAAGAATGCAAATAAAAATTGGATTACAATCATTAATCCTATGTATTGCCATCTTACTTTCATCTTATCAGAACTTACTACCCATGCTAGAAATAGGAATACTAATATTCCGATAATCCCGATAATAAAATGCATAACACACACACCTTTCCCAAGAATTATTCTCTTTAATAACCTATCTTATATCATAACTTATTTTTTATGAAAGCGGTACACAAAAATAATAATTTTTTTAAGAAACAAATTAATTGAAATAATAAACAGCAGAACATATAATATAGTCAAAGAAGGTCAAAAGAGGTGATGATTAATGCACAATATGTCGGATATCATTGAGCAATACTTAAAGCAGTTGCTTGAAGAAGCTCAAGGTGAGGTCGTCGAAATCAAACGTGCACATATTGCTGAGAAGTTTGATTGTGTACCTTCGCAATTAAATTATGTCATTAAAACACGGTTTACTAATGAACATGGTTACGCCATAGAAAGTAAAAGAGGTGGCGGTGGATATATTCGTATATCCAAAGTCGAGACAAATAGTCAGTCAGCGTTCATTAGACATTTAATAGATTTAGTTGGCGATGAAATCTCTCAAGCAAATGCATTTAGAATCGTTGATGGTTTGTACGAAAACAAATTAATAACAGATAGAGAAAAGAAAATGATTATACAAAGTATACACAGAGATACTTTACAAATAGAAATACCATTTAGAGATATTATTCGAGCAAATATATTGAAACGAATATTGGCAGTCATACATTATAATTAAAAAGGAGTGACAGTATGCTTTGTGAAATTTGTGGTAAAGAAGAAGCAACAATTCAATTAACATCTGCAGGAAAGAAGCATAAAACAGAGCAATGGATATGTAAAAGTTGTGCTTCAGAACATTTTTATTTTCAAGACGATCACGTAAATGATCAAAATTTAGACCAAGAATTTGTTGTGAATCAATTTTTACAATATCTTGTAGGTAAGCACGGTATAAACTTTAAAAAGGTTGAGCCTCAAGAAGAGAAGCGCTGTCCAACTTGTAGTATGACTTTAACTGATATAGCTAAAGTCGGAAAATTCGGTTGTCATGATTGCTATGAGACGTTTAAAGATGATGTTCCTCAAATCATCCGAAGAGTTCAAGCTGGTAGCGGTGAGCATACAGGTAAAATACCAGTTTCATCAAGAAGTAAAATACAACTTAAACAACAAATAGCTGAAAAAGAAAAAGTCTTACAAGGTTTGATAGAAGAACAAGCTTTTGAAGACGCAGCAGTTGTTAGAGATGAAATTAAAGCTTTGAAAGCAGAAGGCGAGGTCAAGTAGAATGGAAGAACATATAAATGAGCACATTAGTGATTGGATGAAAGAGAAGACAAATTCACCAATCATCATGAGCTCTCGTATTAGACTTGCTCGAAACCTTCAAGATGAAGTTCATCCGCTCAAATTTGAAGATGACAAAATAGGCAATAGGGTAATTGATAAAGTGAGCAAAGCTTTATCAGACTTAAAATTAGTTCGTTTATCAGATTTATCTGAACTTGAACAAAACAAATTGGTTTTTAAACATCTTATTAGTCCAGCATTAACGAAACAAGAATACGGTGCTGCTGTTCTATTAAACGAAGATGAATCGACAAGCGTGATGATAAATGAAGAAGATCATGTAAGAATCCAAGTGATGGGTAATAATCTTGTATTAAATGAACTATATGAAACAGCGTCTAAACTTGATGATGAGTTAGACAAGCATTTAACAATTTCATATGACGAACAACACGGTTTTCTAACAACTTGTCCTACGAACATCGGAACAGGTTTGAGAGCAAGTGTAATGTTGCATTTACCTGGATTGAGTATAATGAAGCGAATGAAAAGAATTGGCCAAGCGATTAATCGATTT
This sequence comes from Mammaliicoccus lentus, assembly GCF_002902755.1. Lineage (GTDB taxonomy): Bacteria > Bacillota > Bacilli > Staphylococcales > Staphylococcaceae > Mammaliicoccus > Mammaliicoccus lentus. Next base: position 8,178 of record NZ_PPRS01000004.1, read on the forward strand.
GGTTATACAATTCGTGGTATATATGGTGAAGGTACAGGTGCTTTAGGCCATGTATATCAAATTTCTAATCAATTAACTTTAGGTAAAACCGAACAAGAAATAATAGAAGATTTGACGCAAATTGTAGAACAAATCATACACGAAGAAGAACAAATTAGAAATAGACTTAATCGCTTTAATCATATGGAAACAAAAGATAGAGTACATCGAGCAAAAGGTATACTCCAATCAGCACAATTAATGTCGGTTGAAGAAGCGTCACTTCGCTTAAGTGAAATGAAACTTGGTATTGATTTAGGTCATATCGAGAGGGAAAACTTTAATTTTGATCATTTAATGGTTACAATACAGACACCATTCTTTGAAAATGAAGAAGAAGACGTTTCAGTAAACGAAAAACGGGCAACATTTTTAAGAGAAAACATATAAATAAATAGGAGGTTAGTTTATGCTATTTGGTAGATTAACAGAACGTGCACAACGTGTTTTAGCACATGCACAAGAAGAAGCAATGAGATTAAACCATTCAAATATAGGCACAGAGCATTTACTTTTAGGTTTAATGAAAGAGCCTGAAGGTATCGCAGCAAAAGTATTAGATGCTTTTGGTATTACTGAAGAAAAAGTAACAAAAGAAGTAGAAAATTTAATTGGCCAAGGACAAGAGCAAGTTGGCGCAATTCATTATACACCTAGAGCTAAAAAAGTGATCGAACTATCTATGGATGAAGCAAGAAAATTAAATCACACATTCGTAGGTACAGAGCACTTATTATTAGGTCTTATTAGAGAAAATGAAGGCGTTGCAGCTCGTGTATTTGCTAATTTAGATTTAAATATTACAAAAGCAAGAGCACAAGTAGTGAAATCACTAGGTAGTCCTGAACAAGGCTCTAAAAACGCTCAAGCTACTAAAAATCAAGCAACACCAACATTAGATGGTTTAGCTAGAGATTTAACTGTAATTGCAGAAGACGGTACATTAGATCCAGTAATTGGCCGTTCAGATGAAATTACAAGAGTAATAGAAGTATTAAGTAGAAGAACTAAAAACAACCCTGTACTAATCGGTGAACCTGGTGTAGGTAAAACTGCGATTGTAGAAGGTTTAGCGCAAGCAATCATACAGAACGAAGTACCAGAAACATTAAAAGGTAAACGTGTCATGTCATTAGATATGGGTACAGTTGTTGCCGGAACAAAATATCGTGGTGAATTCGAAGAAAGACTGAAAAAAGTAATGGAAGTAATTCACCAAGCGGGCAACGTTGTGCTATTTATCGATGAGTTACACACGTTAATTGGCGCTGGAGGAGCAGAAGGCGCTATAGACGCTTCTAATATACTAAAACCTGCTCTAGCACGCGGTGAACTACAATGTATTGGTGCGACAACTTTAGATGAATATCGTAAATATATTGAAAAAGATGCAGCATTAGAAAGACGTTTCCAACCAGTTACTGTTGACGAACCTACTAATGAAGATTCAATTGCAATCTTGAAAGGTTTAAGAGATCGTTATGAAGCACATCACCGCATCAATATTTCAGATGAAGCAATTGAAGCGTCAGTAACTATGAGTGACCGTTATATCTCAGACCGTTTCTTACCAGACAAAGCAATTGATTTAATTGATGAAGCAAGTTCAAAAGTAAGACTTAGAAATTATACAACACCACCAAGTCTAAAAGAACTTGAAGCGGAATTAGAAACAGTTAAAAAAGAAAAAGATGCAGCTGTACACTCTCAAGAATTTGAAAATGCAGCTAATTTAAGAGATAAACAAACAAAACTTGAAAAACAATTAGAAGAGACTAAAAATGAATGGAAAAAAGTCCAAGGCGAGAAAAACACTTGCGTAACAGCTGAAGATATTGCAGTTGTAGTAGCAAATTGGACAGGTGTTCCAATTACGAAATTAAATGAAACTGAATCAGAAAGATTACTAAACCTAGAATCTATTCTTCATAATCGTGTAATTGGTCAAAATGATGCAGTACAATCTATCTCTAAAGCAGTTAGACGTGCGAGAGCTGGATTGAAAGATCCGAAAAGACCAATTGGTAGCTTTATCTTCTTAGGACCTACTGGTGTAGGTAAAACGGAACTTGCACGTACATTAGCGGATGCAATGTTTGGTGAAGAAGACGCAATGATTAGAGTAGATATGAGTGAGTTTATGGAAAAACACTCTGTCAGTCGTTTAGTTGGTTCTCCTCCAGGCTATGTTGGTCATGATGATGGTGGACAATTAACTGAAAATGTAAGACGTAAACCATATTCAGTTATATTATTCGATGAAATTGAAAAAGCTCACCCAGATGTATTTAATATCTTGTTACAAGTATTAGATGATGGTCACTTAACAGATTCTAAAGGACGTAAAGTGGATTTCAGAAATACAGTTATCATAATGACATCAAACGTAGGTGCACAAGAACTTCAAAATGCTAAATTCGTTGGCTTTGGCGCTGCTAAAGATAGTGGTCCAGACTATGAAACGATTAGAAAAACAATGATGGACGAATTAAAACAACAATTTAGACCAGAGTTCTTAAACCGTGTAGATGACATCATTGTATTCCACAAACTAGAAAAACCACATCTTAAAGAAATTGTTTCTAAGATGGCTAGCGATTTAACTAAACGTTTATCAGAACAAGGTATTCATATTAGCTTAACTGACTCAGCTCAAGAGAAAATAGCAGACGAAGGATTTGACCCTGAATATGGTGCTAGACCATTAACACGTTCAATCCAAAAAAATGTTGAAGATAATCTAAGTGAATTAATCTTGTCTGGTCAAGATTTAGTTGGTAAAGACGTTGTAGTAGATTATCGCGATGACGAATTTAAATTTGATTTATCAGATCATAAAGAAGATGAATCAGAAGAAGACACTTCAAAAGTATAAAATAGAAAATTTTAACTTAAATAATATAATGAGTCCGCAAACCATATATAATAAAGGTTTGCGGACTTTTATTGTTAGAAAAAAGTATATAAATTTGTTTTTCAAGTCTGCCAAGTTTAAAATATAACTATTCAATTAACACGGAGGTATCATGAATGGCGAAAAAGAAAGTAATATTTGAATGTTTAGCCTGTGGGTACCAATCGCCAAAATGGATGGGCAAATGTCCTAATTGTGGCGCATGGAATCAAATGGAAGAAACAATAGAACATAAAGAAACAAAAGGGCCTAAAAATACATTTAAATCAGATGTACCAGCACAAAAAATAGAAAAATTAAAAGACATTAAAGATGAAGACACACCTAGAATTTTAACGAAAATTAATGAATTTAACCGCGTATTAGGCGGCGGAGTAGTAGAAGGGTCGCTTGTATTAATAGGTGGAGATCCGGGTATCGGTAAATCGACACTATTATTACAAATTTGTGCCGCTCTATCACAACAGAAAAACGTACTTTACGTCTCTGGTGAGGAATCGGTAAGACAAACTAAATTAAGAGCAGAAAGACTCGTTGAAGATTCAGGCGAACTAAATGTATACGCTGAAACAAACTTAGAAATTATTCATAGTATGGTTCAAAAAGAAAAGCCAGATGTATTAGTAATAGATTCAATACAAACTATATACCATCCAGAAGTTACGTCGGCTCCTGGTTCAGTATCTCAAGTGAGAGAATGTACACAGAATTTAATGCATATTGCTAAGCAAATGAATATAGCAACATTCATCGTTGGACATGTTACGAAAGATGGACAAATTGCAGGTCCTAGATTGCTAGAACACATGGTGGATACCGTATTATATTTTGAAGGGGACACACATCACGCTTATCGAATATTAAGAGCAGTTAAAAACCGTTTTGGTTCAACAAATGAAATGGGTATATTTGAAATGAAACAAACTGGCTTAAACGAAGTGAAAAATCCTTCGGAAATGTTCCTAGAAGAAAGAACAAAACATGTGGCTGGCTCGACTATTGTTGCAACTATGGAAGGAACGAGACCGATATTAGTTGAAGTACAGGCATTAGTAACGCCAACAACTTTCCATAATCCAAGAAGGATGGCTACTGGTATAGACCATAATAGATTGAGCTTGTTGATGGCAGTACTTGAAAAGAAAGAAAATTTCTTACTACAGCAACAAGATGCATATATTAAAATCGCTGGTGGTGTTAAATTAAGTGAGCCAGCAGTTGACTTAAGTATTATAATAGCAATAGCATCTAGTTTTCAGGATAAACCAACAAAAGGAGACGATTGTTTTGTTGGTGAAGTCGGCTTAACTGGAGAAGTAAGAAGGGTTGCTAGAATTGACCAACGTGTTCAGGAAGCGGCTAAACTAGGTTTTAAACGCATCATCGTACCGAAAAATAATTTAAAAGGTTTAGAGTTCCCAGAAGGCACACAAGTTATTGGTGTTTCTACAACAAGAGAAGCATTGAAAATTGCCTTTAATGCATAGAAACCATTAGGAGGTTGACGTATGAAAATTTTAAAAGCCCTCATCATTCTATGTTATTTAGTTATAGGATCCTCGGTCGGTATTCTAGTTATTCCTGAGTTGATTAACGCTTTTAGTATACAACCTAAAGAGGTACTTACTAACCCATATATTGATGGTCTAATCGGGGCAGTCGTTATATTTCTGCTGTTTGGTTTTTTAATCGATAAAATTGTGTATATGGCTGATCAAGGTGAAAAATATTTGTTAAAGAGAAGTATTTTAGAAATATTTTTCGCAACTATTGGTGTTATGATTGGTCTAATGATTGCTGTAATGGTTTCGTTTATATTGGAAATGATTGGCGCTCCCGTATTGAAACATATATTACCTATTATTATTGCTGCTTTTTTATGTTATTTAGGCTTTCAAATTGGGTTACAAAAGCGTGAAGAAATTCTTAGGTTGTTCCCAGAGAATATTTCGAACTCATTAACAAGACAAACTACTGCGAGAAACGCTAAATTGTTAGACACTAGTGCCATTATTGATGGACGTATACTTGATGTCGTGAAATGCCAATTTTTAGACGGTGAAATATTAGTCCCTCAAGGCGTAATTGAAGAACTACAAGTTATTGCTGATTCAAAAGATAGTTTAAAAAGAGATAAAGGACAACGTGGTTTAGATATGTTAAATTCATTGAAGGATACTGATTTTCCTATTTCTATCATTGAACCTAATTCTACCCATAAAGATGTAGATGCACTATTGATTGTTTTAGCTAAAAAATATAACGCAAGTATTATTACGACAGATTATAATTTAAATAAAGTGTGTTCTGTACAAGGTATTAAAGTTTTAAATGTTAATGATTTGTCTGAAGCAATTAAACCAATTGTGCATCAAGGCGATCAGTTCGAATTACTTATTACTAAAATAGGAAAAGAAGATGGCCAAGGTGTTGGATATTTAGATGACGGTACAATGGTTGTTATTGAAAAAGGTAGAGAATATATCGGCAAAACAATAGTTGTAGAAGTAATGAGTCTATTACAAACGTCATCTGGAAGAATTATTTTTGCGAAGAAGGTGTCTTAGCGTGGGTTTTACAGTTATAATACCAGCTGCTGGTCAAGGGAAGAGAATGGGTAAGGATATTAATAAATTATTTTTAAAAATCAAAGGTGAAACGATTATAAGAAGAACAGTTTCAGTTTTTGAAAATATGAAGTCATGTGAACAAATCTTTATTGCTGCCCACCCTGAAGAGGTCAATATAATGGAAAAACATTTAAAAGACTTTCAAAAAGTGGCTGGTATTATACCAGGAGGTAAAGAACGACAGCATAGTATTTATGAAGTGTTAAAAGTATTAGTAAATACTGAAGTTGTTATTGTACATGATGGAGCTAGACCTTTTGTAACAGAAGAAAAAGTAGAACAACTATACGAAGATACTTTAGAGCATGGTGCTGTTATTTTAGCGGTTCAAGCTAAAGATACAATCAAAAAAGTGATAAATGGTATTGTAGAAGAAACTTATCAACGCGAAACGGTATGGCAAGTCCAAACACCTCAATCTTTTAAAAGAGAAATCATCTTAAAAGCATATCAATTAGCGGATTCGGAATCTTTTGTAGGTACAGATGACGCATCTTTAGTTGAAAGAGCTGGTTTTAAAGTCCACGTCCTCAGTGGAGATTACGATAATATTAAAATAACAACAACTGAAGACTTAGTGATAGCAGAATCAATAATAGAAAGACGAGGTATTCATGATGTTTAGAATAGGTTATGGATATGATGTACATGAATTCGATGAAAATAGACCGCTTATTATCGGTGGAATTGAAATAGAACATACTAAAGGGCTCAAAGGACATAGCGATGCAGATGTATTGTTACACGCTATTACAGATGCTATTTTAGGTGCTGCAAGTTTAGGTGACATTGGTAAGTTGTTTCCAGATACCGATCAAACATTTAAAGATGCAGACTCGAAAATATTATTAAAAGAGGCTTATCAACAAGTTTTAAAAAAGGGATACCAACTAGGAAATGTGGATGCTACAATAATTGCTGAGAAACCTAAATTTAGACCACATATTGATAACATGAGAGATAAGATTGCTACAATTTTCGAAGTATCAATAGAAGATGTTAATGTGAAAGCGACAACAAATGAAAAATTAGGATTTCTAGGAAGAGAAGAGGGCATACAAGCACAAGCTGTGGTATTATTAACAAATAAAGATTAAAAACAGGAGTGAGACGATGAGTAACAAAGTAAGAGTAAGATATGCGCCAAGTCCAACTGGTTACTTACACATCGGTAACGCAAGAACCGCATTATTTAATTATTTATTCGCTAAACATTATGATGGGGACTTTGTTATACGTATTGAAGATACAGATATAGCCAGAAACTTAGAGGACGGAGAGTCTTCACAATTTTCAAACCTTGAATGGTTAGGTTTAAATTGGGACGAATCTGTCAATAAAGACGGAGGATACGGCCCTTATCGTCAATCAGAACGTGGCCATATCTATAAACCACTTATTGATAAATTACTAGCTGAAGATAAAGCTTATAAATGTTACATGACACAGGAAGAATTAGAAGCAGAACGTGAAGAACAAATAGCTAGAGGTGAAATGCCACGTTATGGTGGTAAACACGCACACTTAACTCTAGAAGAACAGAAAGCTTTCGAAGCGGAAGGTAGACAAGCTAGTATTCGTTTTAGAGTACCTCAAAATAAAACATATACATTTAATGATATCGTTAAAGGTGAAGTATCATTTGATTCAAACGGTATAGGTGACTGGGTTATCGTTAAGAAAGACGGTATTCCAACATATAACTTTGCTGTTGCTATTGATGATCATTATATGGAAATTTCTCACGTAATCCGCGGGGACGACCACATTTCAAACACACCTAAACAACTTATGATTTTTGAGGCATTTGGATTTGAAACGCCAAAATTTGCTCATATGACATTGATTGTTAACGAAGAACGTAAAAAATTAAGTAAACGTGATGGACAAATTTTACAATTTATCGAACAATATAAAGATTTAGGTTACTTACCTGAAGCCTTATTCAATTTCATTGGATTGTTAGGTTGGTCTCCAGAAGGCGAAGAAGAAATTTTCTCTAAAGAAGAATTCATTAAAATCTTCGATGAAAAACGACTATCTAAATCTCCAGCATTCTTTGATAAGAAAAAATTAGAGTGGATCAATAACCAATACATGAAGGAAAAAGATTCTGAAACTGTATTTGAAATGACAATCCCTCACATGGTAAAAGCAGGATTATTACCAGAAAGTCCATCAGAAGCAGAATTGTCTTGGGCTAGAGACTTGGTTGCTTTATATCAAGAGCAAATGAGCTACGCAGGTGAAATTGTACCGCTATCTGAGTTGTTCTTCAGAGAATATTTAGATTTCTCTGATGAAGCTAAAGAAGTCTTAAACGGTGAACAAGTTCCTACTGTCATGACTGAGCTTATTAAACAATTTGAAAGTTTAGAGCCTTTTGATGAACCAGCTGAAATTAAGAAATCAATTAAAGCAGTTCAAAAAGAAACAGGTGTTAAAGGTAAACAGTTATTCATGCCTATTCGTGTAGCGGTAACTGGACAAACACATGGACCTGAATTACCTAATACAATAGCATTATTAGGTAGAGATAAAGTGTTAAGTAGATTAAAACGTATTATTTGATTTTTTGTAAATAAAAAACTATGATATTAAATACTTAAAGGCCAAGTAATTTAATAAATGTGAAATAAGAGAGCACATGGTTGGTGAAAATGTGCCACATTTATAAATGAATGCACCTTTATTGAATGAAAATTTATATATTTAAATGAGTGAGCATAGATATATGCTAAACAAGAGTGGAACCGTGCAAAAGGCACCTCTAGCAAAAATTGTTAGAGGTGCCTTTTTGATATCTGAGGGGGGGAAAGAGATGTTTAAAAGAGTCAAAGATGATATTCAAATGGTGTTTGATCAGGACCCTGCTGCAAGATCTTCATTTGAAATTGTTATGACTTACTCAGGGCTACATGCAATATGGAGTTATTTGATTGCTAATTGGTTTTTTAAGAAAAAAATGTATTTTATAGCTCGATCAATTTCACAAATTTCACGATTTTTTACTGGAGTGGAAATTCATCCTGGTGCTACGATAGGAAAGAGATTATTTATAGACCATGGAATGGGTATTGTGATTGGTGAAACATGTCGAATTGGTAACAATGTGACAATTTATCAAGGCGTTACCCTCGGAGGTACAGGTAAAGAGCGCGGAAAAAGACACCCAGATATAGGTGATAATGTATTGATTGCTGCTGGTGCTAAAGTACTGGGCAATATAGAAGTTGGCAGCAACGTAAACATTGGTGCCAATTCAGTTGTGTTAAAAGATGTTCCTGATTACTCAACAGTAGTAGGTATCCCAGGCAGGATTGTTAAGCAAGATGGTATGAAAGTTGGTAAAAACTTCAATCATACTAACTTACCAGATCCAATTTATGAACAATTAAAAGAATTAGAACGTCAACTTGAAAAGACGAAGAATGGAGAGATTGTTGATGATTACGTTATATAATACGCTAACAAGACAAAAGGAAGAATTTATACCAATTGAAGAGGGCAAAGTTAAGATGTATGTATGTGGCCCTACTGTTTATAATTATATTCATATTGGAAATGCAAGGTCGACAGTAGCCTTTGACGTTGTTAGACGCTATTTAGAATATAAAGGTTATGAAGTAGATTATGTATCTAACTTTACTGATGTTGATGATAAATTAATTAGAACAGCTAATGAATTGGGTCAAACAGTTCCAGAAATAGCAGATCGTTTTATTCAAGCATTTTACGAAGATACTGGGGCATTAAATTGTAAGAGAGGTACTTCAAATCCAAGAGTTATGGACCATATGGATGACATTATCGAGTTTATAAAAGTATTAGTCGATAAAGGTTATGCTTATGAAAGTGGTGGAGATGTTTATTATCGTACACGTCGTTTTGAAGGGTATGGCAAGTTGAGCCACCAATCTATTGATGACTTGAAAGTTGGAGCTAGAATTGAAACAGGTGAACAAAAAGAAGATGAACTAGATTTCACACTTTGGAAAAAAGCTAAATCTGGTGAAATTAAGTGGGACAGCCCATGGGGACCAGGACGCCCTGGTTGGCATATAGAATGTTCTGTCATGGCTCATGTACATTTAGGTGATACAATTGATATACACGCAGGAGGAACAGACCTTCAGTTCCCTCACCACGAAAACGAAATTGCACAATCTGAAGCACATAGTGATACAACATTTGCTAACTACTGGATGCATAACGGATTTGTAAATATTAATAATGAAAAAATGAGTAAGTCTCTTGGTAACTTTATTTTAGTGCATGATATTATTAAGGAAATTGATCCAGATGTTTTACGATTCTTTATGGTTGGTGCACATTATAGAAGTCCAGTTAACTATGATTTAGATTTAGTACAGGCAGCTAAAAAAGGTTTAGAAAGAATCAGAAACAGTTACAAATCTTTAGTGGATAGAGAAGAACATGCTTTGCTTAAAGAAGACGAAACGAATCAATATATCGAAGGTATCGACCAAGCGTTGAAAGATTTTGAAATGTATATGGACGATGACTTTAATACAGCTAACGCAATGACTGCTTGGTATGATTTAAACAAACTTGCAAACAAGTATTTATTAGAGAATGCGACATCAGTTAGAACGATTGAATACTTTAAAGAAGTTTACCAAATCTTTAGTGATGTTTTAGGTGTACCTTTATATGGTAAAGAACATGCTGAATTATTAGATGAAGAAATCGAACAACTAATTGAAGAACGAAACGAAGCTAGAAAATCTAAAAACTTCCAACGTGCTGATGAAATTCGAGATATGCTAAAAGAACAAAATATTATCCTTGAAGATACGCCTCAAGGTGTGAGGTTTAAACGTGGATAAGCAATCAATAAAAATGTTAAACCCCTTGTCATTAGCATATATGGGAGATTCTATACTAGATACTTATGTAAGAAAGTATATTATCCTGAAAATTAAAGGGAAGCCTAACCGTCTACATCAACTATCTAAACAATATGTATCCGCAAAAGGGCAAGCGTATGTTTTAAACGTTTTGCTAGAAGAAGATTTTTTCGATGAGGAAGAGTTAGCTATTATTAAACGTGGGCGTAATGCAAAAAGTTATACAAAAGCAAAGAATACGGATATACAAACATATCGTAAAAGTTCTGCGATAGAAGCGGTTATCGGTTATTTATATTTAAATGATGAGACAGAGCGTTTAGAATTGTTAATTAATAAAATGATAGAAATTACAGAAGAAAGGGTGAATACAAATGGATGATTCAATAATTGTCGGGAGACATGCTGTGAAAGAAGCGATTACTTCTGGCCATACAATTAACAAAGTGTTAATCCAAGAAGGTATCAATAAAAAACAAATTAACGATATTTTAAAGATTGCAAAATCAGAGAAAATCGTTGTTCAAACAGTACCGAAATCAAAAATAGACTACCTTACAGACGTCCCACACCAAGGTATAGCTGCACAAATAGCACCTTATCCTTATAAAGAATTAGAAGACTTTATATCTGAAACAAAAGATATTGAACATCAACCCTGTCTGTTAATGTTGGATGGATTAGAAGATCCTCATAATTTAGGTTCAATTATGAGAACTGCTGATGCAATAGGTATCGATGGAATTATTATTCCTAAAAGAAGGTCCGTTCAATTAAATGCTACTGTAGCTAAGGCTTCAACAGGTGCTATTGAGCATGTACCTGTTATTCGTGTTACGAATCTACCGAGTACAATGGAGCGTTTACAAGAAGTTGGTTATTGGATAGCTGGTACTGATGCTAAACATGCAACGGATTATCGACAAATGGATGTTAATATGCCATTAGTTATTGTGATAGGTAGTGAGGGAGAAGGTATGAGTAGGTTAGTTAAAGATAAGTGTGACTTCTATATTAAATTGCCTATGGTTGGGCATGTTAATAGCCTTAATGCGTCCGTTGCAGCCAGTCTTCTTATGTATGAAGTATATAGAAAAAGGCACCCGATAGGACAAGAATAATGAAAGATATCTATTTGATTATTGATGGTTATAATTTGATAGGACAATCAAAAGAATTATCCGAGACTGCGAAAGTCTCATTAGAAGAAGCAAGGGACAAATTGTTAATCACACTTATTAACTATAATACACAACATGACGGAGAGATGATTGTTGTCTTTGACGCTTATGGTGTTGAAGGAACAGAAACAATAGAAATAAAACACGGTGTCAAAATAGTATATACAAAAGGGAAAGAAACGGCAGATAGTTATATTGAAAGATTAACTTATGATTTGTATAGAAAGCATATTACACATATTACAGTTGTAACGAGTGATATGAGTGAGCAACACGCTATTTTTGGGACAGGTGCTTATCGGATATCATCGAGAGAGATGTGGTCAACAATAGCGAGGCAAGAATCTGTGGTAACGAAACATTTATCAGATATAGAAACAAAGACACCTAGAAATAGATTACATTTGCCTGATGAAGTACTACAACAATTCGAAAAATGGCGTAGAAACAATAAGTAATATTAAAAAATGCAGTTTGATTTAATAATAATTGAATCTGTAAAATGTGTTCAATACTTATGAACAAGGAATGAACAACATGCATGATACAATTAAAGAGAATCAAACTTTAAACTGGATTCAAACAATTCAAAGAGGCCAAGTCGATTGCTTTAATCAATTATTGGAAGTTTATGATCAAGATATAATGAAACGAATTAAAATGCTTAATATATCTAAAGAAGATTGTGAAGATATCGCACAGATAGTGAGATATAAATTGTATAAACAAGTGCTAACTTATGATATAGAGCAACCACAACCTTTTTCTCATTGTGTTAACGACATTATTAAAGATGCTAAAATAGATTTTATACGTAAAGCCACAAGTGAAAAGGAACAGTTTCATACAAAAATGCTCACAATTGATAGATCAAATAAATACGAAGTAGATTATTTAATTGATAAAGTTGTAGATAATAAACATCACTCATTTGAAGATATGATAATATTTAATCATTTTTGTTCGTCATTTATAAAAGAAATAGGGTTAAATGCTTTTGAATCTCGGATTGTAAACTGTACGATGCAAGGGAAAAGTAAAAAAGAAATATCGAAAGAGCTTAATGTACCTATCAAACACATATACAATGCACAATACCGGCTAAAAAATAGATTAAATAAGCAAGAAATCGTTTCTGTGTTGTTTGACAACTAGGTGTTTTGTTTTGTATATTAATCTAGGATTAGAATGAATAAGGTGAGAATATGAGAAAAGTCCCTTTAAATTGCGAAAAATGCGGAGCGAGAAATTATACAGTCCCTAAGAAAGAAACAGATAAACGATTAGAGCTAAAAAAGTTTTGTAAAACTTGTAATACGCATACATTGCATAAAGAATCCATATAAAGGAGGAAAATCAATGGCTAAAAAAGAAAACTTCTTTCAAGGCGTAAAATCAGAAATGCAAAAAACAAGTTGGCCGACTGGCAAAGAACTTGTTAAATATACAACAGTAGTAGTATGTACTGTAATCTTCTTCTTAATCTTTTTCTACGCATTAGATTTAGGAATTACAGAGTTAATTAATTTGATTAAATAGTAAGGAGTGGCAAAATGTCAGAAGATATAGGCGCTAAACGTTGGTACGCAGTGCACACTTATTCAGGTTACGAAAATAAAGTGAAAACAAACCTTGAGAAACGTGTCGAAACAATGAACATGGAAGAACAGATCTTTAGAGTTGTAATCCCTGAAGAAGAAGAAACATCAATTAAAGATGGTAAAGCTAAGACACAACTTAAGAAAACATTCCCTGGTTATGTATTAGTAGAATTAATTATGACCGACGAATCTTGGTATATTGTCAGAAATACGCCAGGTGTAACTGGCTTTGTTGGGTCAGCTGGCGCAGGTTCTAAGCCAAATCCTTTATTACCAGATGAAGCTAAATTCATTTTGAAACAGATGGGTATGTCTGAAAAAACCGTCGACGTAGAAGTAGAATTAGGAGAACAAGTTCGCGTTACAAGTGGACCATTTACGAACCAAATTGGTGAAATAAAAGAGATAGATGTTGAAAAGTATAAATTAACAGTACTTGTTGACATGTTCGGCAGAGAAACACCTGTTGAAGTAGAATTTGACCAAATTGAAAAGTTGTAAAAAAACACTTGAAAATTAATTATTTCAATGTTATTATTTAAAGGTCGCGCTCGGACTATGCGCAACCATTTCATTAGGAAATGAAGAGTGGGAGGGTAAAATATCATTACCCCATGACCACATCACGATATCAAGGAGGTGCACATCGTGGCTAAAAAAGTAATCAAAGTAGTTAAATTGCAAATACCTGCAGGTAAAGCAAACCCAGCACCACCAGTTGGTCCTGCATTAGGTCAAGCCGGTGTGAATATTATGGGATTCTGTAAAGAATTCAACGCTCGTACACAAGAGCAAGCAGGTTTAATCATTCCAGTTGAAATTACAGTATTTGAAGATCGTTCATTTACTTTCATCACTAAGACACCACCTGCAGCAGTATTACTTAAAAAAGCAGCTAAAGTAGAAAAAGGTTCTGGTGAACCTAACAAATCTAAAGTTGCTACAGTAACTCAAGACCAAGTACGTGAAATTGCTAACACTAAAATGCCTGACTTAAACGCAGCATCTGAAGAAGCAGCAATCCGTATCGTTGAAGGTACTGCACGCAGCATGGGAATTGTCGTAGAATAATTGAGATTTTAAAGTTTAAGCAGGCGGCTAATTCGCTGTCTGCTATTGCATTGTCTAATAGACGATGCACGTGGGAGGTAACATTCCGCTAAAACCACTAAAGGAGGAAAACAAAATGGCTAAAAAAGGTAAAAAGTATCAAGAAGCAATTGCTAAAGTTGATCGTTCTTCATTATACTCAGTAGAAGAAGCTATGAAATTAGCAAAAGAAACAAGCACTGTAAACTTTGATGCTTCTGTAGAAGTTGCATTTCGTTTAGGCATTGATACTCGTAAAAACGACCAACAAATCCGTGGAGCAGTAGTATTACCACACGGAACTGGTAAAACACAACGAGTATTAGTATTCGCTAAAGGCGATAAAATCAAAGAAGCAGAAGAAGCTGGAGCAGACTATGTAGGTGAAGAATACATCAGCAAAATCAACGATGGTTGGTTTGAATTTGATGTTATTGTTGCAACACCTGACATGATGGGTGAAGTTGGTAAACTTGGTCGCGTATTAGGACCTAAAGGTTTAATGCCAAACCCTAAAACTGGTACAGTTACAATGGATATCAAAAAAGCAGTCGAAGAAATTAAAGCAGGTAAAGTAGAATACCGTGCTGAAAAATCTGGTATTGTTCATGCTTCTATTGGTAAAGTATCATTCGATGAGCAGAAGTTAGTTGATAACTTCAAAACTATCCAAGATACATTAACAAAAGCTAAACCATCATCTTCTAAAGGTACTTATTTCAAGTCTGTTGCTGTAACAACAACAATGGGCCCTGGTATCAAAGTAGATACTTCAAACTTTAAATTATAATAATAAAAATATATTGACTTCACATCTGAAACGCGTTATAGTTTTGAATGTGTAATATTTAACCTAAGACAGTAGGAGTTCGTTTTTGGAACTTAAAAGGCTATCCTACCGAGGCTTAAATTGACTTGAACGTATAAATTTCAAGCACTTTTTGCCGTGGGTAAAAAGTGCTTTTTTGTTGAGATACCTCATCATAAAAGCACGATATAAATACTATGGAGGTGTAGAGATGTCTAATTCAAAAATCGTTGAAATCAAACAACAAAAAGTTGATGCTATTGCTGAACAATTAAAAAACTCAGTTTCAACAATTATTGTAGATTACCGTGGTTTATCAGTTGCGCAAGTTACAGAGTTACGTCAACAATTACGTGAAGCTGGTCTTGAATATAAAGTATACAAAAATACTTTAGTTCGTCGTGCTGCTGAAGCTGCTGGAATCGAAGGTTTAGAAGAATTCTTAACTGGTCCTAACGCAATTGCTTTCTCAAATGAAGAAGTTGTTGCACCAGCAAAAATTCTTGCTGACTTCGCTAAACAAAACGAAGCATTAGAAATCAAAGCAGGTGTTATTGAAGGAAGCGTAGTAAGTGCAGAACAAGTTAACACTATCGGTTCATTACCATCAAAAGACGGTCTTGTATCTATGTTACTATCTGTATTACAAGCTCCAGTTCGTAACTTTGCTTACGCAGTTAAAGCTGTTGGAGAACAAAAAGAAGAAAGTGCTGAATAATATCAGTACAAAATAAAAATTAATTATTGGAGGAAATATATCATGTCTAATGAAAAAATTATCGAATCAATTAAAGAAATGTCAGTATTAGAATTAAACGACTTAGTTAAAGCTATTGAAGAAGAATTTGGTGTAACAGCAGCAGCTCCTGTAGCAGCAGCTGGCGCAGCTGGTGGAGAAGCAGAAGCTGAACAAACTGAATTCAACGTTGAATTAACTGCAGCTGGAGATTCAAAAATTAAAGTTGTTAAAGCAGTTAAAGAAGTAACTGGTTTAGGCTTAAAAGAAGCTAAAGAAATCGTAGATAACGCTCCTAAAGTTGTTAAAGAAGGATTATCTAAAGAAGACGCTGAAGCTCTAAAAGAAAAATTAGAAGAACTTGGCGCATCTGTAGAATTAAAATAATTTCTGTATTAAATCAAAAACCCGTTATTATCATGATAACGGGTTTTTCTTTACTCATTAAATGTATTAAAGAGGTGGCATAATGAGTCATTATTATGATAATGATCCAAATGTGAAATCGGAAAGAAAACCTTTCGATTATCGCTATCGTGACATCAAACTCTCTCTTCAGACAGATCATGGCGTTTTTTTCAAAAGGAAAAATTGATTTTGGATCTGATTTATTGATTACTACATTTTTAAATTTAAATCCCCCAGGACCTAAAAAGAAAATATTAGACGTAGGCTGTGGATACGGACCTATTGGATTAACTTGTGCTAAAGTGCTACCACATAGTGAAGTAACGATGGTGGATGTAAATGAAAGGGCATTAGAATTGGCGAAAGATAATCGAAACTCAAATCAAATTAATAATGCCGAAATACAACAAAGCGATTGTATAGATGGTGTTATAGATTTACAATTTGATTTCGTACTAACTAATCCGCCGATTAGAGCTGGTAAAAATGTTGTACATCGAATATTTGAACAAAGTGATCAAGTTTTAACACACGGAGGAGAACTTTGGGTAGTCATTCAAAAGAAACAAGGTATGCCTTCTGCAAAAGAAAAAATGCAAAATATTTTTGGCAATGCAGAAATTATAGAAAAAAGCAAGGGTTATTACATTTTAAAAAGTGTAAAAGCTTGATTTTGCTATTTTGTTCTGATATAGTAATAGAATGTTAAAAAATTATATTCAATAAGTGTGTACTTTTGCGTCGCCCTTAATTGAATGTTAGAAATAAGTCGTACGAAATAGAAAATGGAATCATTGACTTTCCGTTTTCTTTTTGTCTTATTATCTTTGTTTTGTAAGACGCAAAGTTATATTCACAATATTTGAGGGGTGAATCTGTTGACAGGTCAACTTATCCAGTATGGAAGACATCGTGTTCGTAGAAGTTATGCGAGAATTTCCGAATCTTTAGAATTACCTAATTTAATCGAGATTCAAACGAAATCATATGAATGGTTTCTTAAAGAAGGTTTACTTGAAATGTTTCGCGACATTTCGCCAATCGACGATTTTACAGGTAACTTATCTTTAGAATTCGTAGATTATCGTTTAGGTGAATCAAAGTATGATTTAGAAGAATCTAAAAACCGTGATGCGACTTATTCCGCGCCATTACGCGTTAAAGTTCGTTTAATTAATAAAGAAACAGGCGAAGTGAAAGATCAAGAAGTATTTATGGGTGATTTCCCATTAATGACTGACACTGGTACTTTCGTTATTAATGGTGCAGAACGTGTAATTGTATCACAACTTGTACGTTCACCATCCGTATACTTCAACGAAAAAGTTGATAAAAACGGTAAAATTAGTTATGGAACAACTGTGATTCCTAACCGTGGTGCATGGTTAGAATATGAAACAGACGCTAAAGACGTTCCTTACGTAAGAATTGATAGAACGCGTAAGTTGCCAATTACAGTATTAGTCCGCGCTTTAGGATTCTCAACGGACCAAGAAATTTTAGATTTACTTGGAGACAATGAATATCTTAGAAACGCTTTAGATAAGGATAATACTGAAACTACTGATCAAGCATTGCTTGAGATTTATGAGCGTTTGCGTCCGGGAGAACCACCAACAGTAGAAAACGCGAAGAGTTTAATTTACTCACGCTTCTTCGACCCAAAACGTTATGATTTAGCGAGTGTCGGTCGTTATAAAATGAACAAAAAGTTACATCTTAAACATCGTTTGTTCAATCAAACATTAGCTGAACCTATTGTTGATGTTGAAACAGGTGAAATTGCAGCAGAAGAAGGAACGGTTTTAGACCGTCGTAATTTAGATAAAATTATCGATGTATTAGAATCTAATGCTAACATTCAAGTTTATGAATTAAATAGTAGCGTATTAGATGAACCAGTTGAAATTCAATCTGTTAAGATTTATATCCCTGGTGATGAAGAAAACCGTACGACAACAGTGATTGGTAATGCATTTCCTGATGAAGCAGTTAAATGTATTACGCCAGCAGATATCGTTTCATCATTATCATATTTCTTCAACTTATTACATGGTGTAGGTTATACAGATGACATTGACCATTTAGGTAACCGTCGTCTACGTTCAGTAGGTGAATTGCTACAAAACCAATTTAGAATTGGTTTATCACGTATGGAACGTGTTGTACGTGAACGTATGTCAATTCAAGATACTGATTCAATCACACCACAACAACTTATAAATATACGTCCAGTTATTGCTTCAATTAAAGAATTCTTTGGTAGTTCACAATTGTCTCAATTCATGGACCAAGCTAACCCATTAGCTGAGTTAACGCATAAACGTCGTCTATCAGCGCTTGGACCCGGCGGTTTAACTCGTGAACGTGCTGGTATGGAAGTACGTGACGTTCACTATTCTCACTATGGTCGTATGTGTCCGATTGAGACACCAGAGGGACCAAACATTGGTTTAATCAACTCACTTTCAAGTTATGCTAGAGTTAACGAGTTTGGCTTTATTGAAACACCATATCGTAAAGTTAATATCGAAACTAACCAAGTAACAGACAGAATTGATTATCTAACTGCTGATGAAGAAGATAGTTATGTTGTTGCACAAGCAAACTCAGTATTAGATGAAACTGGTAGATTCGTCGACGATGAAGTTCTTTGTCGTTTCCGTGGTGACAACACTACTAAACCTAAAGAACGTATGGATTACATGGATGTATCTCCTAAACAAGTTGTTTCTGCAGCAACAGCATGTATTCCTTTCCTTGAAAACGATGACTCTAACCGTGCACTTATGGGTGCGAACATGCAACGTCAAGCAGTACCTTTAATGAACCCTGAAGCACCATTTGTTGGAACGGGTATGGAACATGTTACAGCACGTGACTCAGGAGCAGCTATTGTTGCTAAACATAAAGGTAGAGTTGAACATGTTGAATCGAAAGAAATTCTTGTTAGAAGAATTGTAGAAGAGAATGGTAAAGAAATCGAAACGGAATTAGACCGTTATCCTTTATCTAAATTTAAACGTAGTAACTCTGGAACATGTTATAACCAACGTCCAATCGTTGCATATGGTGACATTGTTTCTAAAGGTGAAATTTTAGCTGATGGACCTTCAATGGAACTTGGTGAAATGGCACTAGGTAGAAACTTAGTAGTTGGATTTATGACTTGGGATGGTTATAACTACGAGGATGCTGTTATCATGAGTGAACGTCTTGTTAAAGATGACGTATATACTTCTATTCATGTTGAAGAATATGAATCAGAGGCTCGTGACACTAAATTAGGACCTGAAGAAATCACACGTGATATTCCAAACGTTTCTGATAATGCACTTAAAAACTTAGACGATCGCGGTATTGTTTATGTTGGTGCTGAAGTTAAAGATGGTGACATTTTAGTAGGTAAAGTAACGCCTAAAGGTGTGACTGAACTAACAGCTGAAGAAAGATTATTACATGCGATATTTGGTGAGAAAGCACGCGAAGTACGTGATACATCATTACGCGTACCTCATGGTGCTGGCGGTATCGTATTAGACGTTAAAGTCTTTAATAGAGAAGAAGGCGATGATTCATTATCTCCAGGTGTTAACCAATTAGTTCGTGTTTATATCGTTCAAAAACGTAAAATACACGAAGGGGATAAAATGTGTGGTCGTCATGGTAACAAAGGTGTAATTTCACGTATTTTACCTGAAGAAGATATGCCTTACTTACCAGATGGAACACCAATTGACCTTATGTTAAACCCATTAGGTGTACCTTCTCGTATGAATATCGGACAAGTTTTAGAACTTCATCTAGGTATGGCAGCTAAGAATCTAGGTATTCATGTTGCTTCACCAGTATTTGATGGTGCTAACGATGATGATGTTTGGTCAACTATTGAAGAAGCAGGTATGGCTCGTGACGGTAAAACTGTCTTATACGATGGTCGTACTGGTGAACCATTTGATAACCGTGTATCTGTAGGTGTTATGTACATGCTTAAACTTGCACACATGGTCGATGATAAATTACACGCACGTTCTACTGGTCCATACTCACTTGTAACGCAACAACCATTGGGTGGTAAAGCTCAATTCGGTGGACAACGTTTCGGTGAAATGGAGGTATGGGCACTTGAAGCATATGGTGCTGCGTACACATTACAAGAGATTTTAACTTATAAATCTGATGATACTGTAGGTCGTGTAAAAACTTATGAAGCTATCGTAAAAGGCGACAATATCCCTAAACCGGGTGTCCCTGAATCATTCCGCGTATTAATGAAAGAATTACAGAGTTTAGGACTTGATGTTAAAGTCATGGACGAACATGATAATGAAATCGAAATGCGCGATTTAGAGGATGAAGATATGATGGACAAAAAAGTTGATTTAGGTGTTTCACAAGATGCAGCAGTAGAAGGACAACAAGTAACTGAGTAAAAGTTAATCAAGCGCATTTGGTAATACATTTGCGCTTTCATTTGTTACACATTATCAATCAACCGGCACAACTAATTTAATTTGAAGGAGGTAGGCTCCTTGATTGATGTAAATAATTTCCATTACATGAAAATAGGACTTGCTTCACCTGAAAAGATTCGTTCTTGGTCATTTGGTGAAGTTAAAAAACCAGAAACAATTAACTACCGTACGCTAAAACCTGAAAGAGATGGTTTATTCTGTGAGAAAATTTTCGGTCCAACTAAGGACTGGGAATGTAGTTGTGGTAAATACAAACGAGTACGCTATAAAGGTATGGTCTGTGATAGATGTGGCGTTGAAGTCACTAAATCTAAAGTGCGTCGTGAAAGAATGGGACACATTGAATTAGCAGCACCTGTATCACATATTTGGTACTTTAAAGGTATACCTAGTCGCATGGGACTATTATTAGATATGTCTCCACGTGCGCTAGAAGAAGTAATTTATTTTGCTTCTTACACAGTAATTGATCCAGGTCCAACTGGATTAGAAAAGAAACAATTATTAACTGAAGGTGAATACCGAGAATATTATGATAAATTCCCGGGTAAATTCAGTGCAAAAATGGGCGCGGAAGCAATCCGTGATCTATTAAGTGATATAGATTTAGAAAAAGAATTAAAACAACTTCGTGAAGAATTAGAATCAGCTACTGGCCAAAGATTGACAAGAGCAATTAAACGTCTAGAAGTAGTTGAATCATTCCGTCACTCTGGTAATGAACCTTCATGGATGATTTTAGATGTATTACCAATTATTCCACCTGAAATCCGTCCAATGGTTCAATTAGATGGTGGTCGCTTCGCAACAAGTGACTTAAATGATTTATACCGTCGTGTTATCAACCGTAATAATCGTTTGAAACGTTTATTAGACTTGGGTGCTCCTGGCATTATCGTTCAAAACGAAAAACGTATGCTACAAGAAGCTGTAGATGCGTTAATCGATAACGGTCGTCGTGGTCGTCCAGTAACTGGTCCAGGTAACCGTCCGTTAAAATCACTTTCACACATGTTAAAAGGTAAACAAGGTCGTTTCCGTCAAAACTTACTTGGTAAGCGTGTTGACTACTCAGGACGTTCAGTTATCGTTGTTGGTCCTAGTCTGAAAATGTACCAATGTGGTTTACCGAAAGAAATGGCTTTAGAATTATTTAAACCATTCATTATGAAAGAATTAGTAGAACGTGAAATTGCTACAAACATCAAAAATGCAAAAGGCAAAATTGAAAGAATGGAAGAAGAAGTATGGGATGTACTTGAAGATGTTATTAAAGAACACCCAGTACTATTAAACCGTGCACCTACATTACACAGACTAGGTATTCAAGCGTTTGAACCTACTCTAGTTGAAGGTCGTGCGATTAAACTTCACCCACTTGTTACAACAGCTTATAACGCTGACTTTGATGGTGACCAAATGGCGGTTCACGTACCATTATCTAAAGAAGCACAAGCAGAAGCACGTATGTTAATGCTTGCAGCTCAAAACATCTTGAACCCTAAAGATGGTAAACCAGTTGTTACGCCTTCACAAGATATGGTATTAGGTAACTATTACCTTACATTAGAAAGAAAAGGTGCAATAGGTGCTGGTGACATCTTCAATGAAACTGACGAAGTTATTAAAGCTTATGCAAATGGTCATGTACACTTACATTCACGTATAGCTTTACATGCAAGATCACTTAAGAACCCAACGTTTACAGCAGAACAAAATAAAAAATTATTAATTACTTCTGTTGGTAAAGTTATCTTTAATGAAATTATGCCTAATTCATTCCCATATATTAATGAACCGACTAATTTCAATTTAGAAAAATCAACTCCTGATAAATACTTTGTTTCACCTACAGATTTACCAGAAGGTGGACTAGTAGAATATCTTGAAGACGTTGAGCTTGTTAAACCATTTAACAAAGTATTCTTAGGTAAAATCATTGCTGAAATATTCAACAAATTCCATATAACTGATACTTCAATGATGCTAGATAAGATGAAAGATTTAGGATTTAAATATTCATCTCGTGCTGGTATTACTGTTGGTGTATCTGATATCGTGGTTCTTTCAGAGAAACAAGAAATCATCGATGAAGCAGAAGTTAAAGTTGAAAAAGTTCAAAAACAATTTAGCCGTGGTTTAATCACTGAAGGCGAACGTTATGCAGCAGTTATCGAAATTTGGACAAAAGCTAAAGATGATATTCAAGCTAAATTAATGATGTCATTAGATAATCTTAACCCAATATTCATGATGAGTGATTCAGGTGCTCGTGGTAACGCATCTAACTTTACTCAATTAGCTGGTATGCGTGGTCTGATGGCTAACCCATCTGGTAAAATTATTGAGTTACCGATTAAATCTTCATTCCGTGAAGGTTTAACAGTACTTGAATATTTCATATCAACTCACGGTGCTCGTAAAGGTCTAGCCGATACAGCGCTGAAAACTGCCGATTCAGGTTACTTAACTCGTCGTCTTGTTGACGTAGCACAAGATGTTATTGTCAGAGAAGAAGACTGTGGAACTGATAGAGGTTTATTAGTATCTGATATTAGAGAAGGATCAGAATTAATTGAGCCATTTATTGAGCGTATAGAAGGTCGTTATTCTAAAGAAACATTACGTCATCCAAAAACTGATGAAGTAATTATCAAAGTTAACGAACTAATAACGCCAGAAATTGCTAAACAAATACTAGATGCTGGTATTACTGAAATGCACATCCGTTCTGCATTTACATGTAACACTCGTCATGGTGTATGTGAAAAATGTTACGGTAAGAACTTAGCAACTGGTGAACAAGTTGAAGTTGGTGAAGCAGTTGGTACAATAGCTGCCCAATCAATCGGTGAACCAGGTACACAGCTTACAATGCGTACCTTCCATACTGGTGGTGTAGCCGGAGCAGATATCACACAAGGTTTACCACGTATTCAAGAGTTATTTGAAGCGCGTAACCCTAAAGGTCAAGCAGTTATTTCAGAAATTAACGGTGAAGTAACAGAGATTACTATCGTTAAAGATCGTCAACAAGAAATTAAAGTTAAAGGCGAAAATGAAATTAGAACTTACCTTGCTTCAGGTACTGCAAGACTTAAAGTTGAAGAAGGACAATATGTTGAACGTGGCGAAGTAATGACTGAAGGTTCAATTGAGCCTAAAGGATTACTAGCTGTAGCTGGATTAAATGCTACTCAAAAATACTTGCTTAAAGAAGTTCAAAAAGTTTACCGTATGCAAGGTGTTGAAATTTCAGATAAACACGTTGAAGTTATGGTTAGACAAATGCTTCGTAAAGTAAGAATTATTGAAGCAGGAGATACGAAACTATTACCAGGTGCTTTAGTAGATATTCATACATTTACTGATGCAAACAGAGAAGTATTTGCTACGCGTAAGCGCCCAGCAACTGCTAAACCTGTATTACTTGGTATTACAAAAGCTTCTCTTGAAACTGAAAGCTTCTTATCAGCGGCGTCATTCCAAGAAACAACTAGAGTTCTTACAGATGCTGCAATCAAAGGTAAACGTGATAACTTACTTGGACTTAAAGAAAATGTTATCATCGGTAAATTAATCCCTGCTGGTACAGGTATGAGAAGATATACTGGTGTAGATTTCGAAAAAGTTGAAAAAGAAGTATCACCTGAAGAAACAGTAGTAACTGATTAACAGATATGAGCTGTTCTAGGGGTCTAGAACAGCTTATATTTTATTATAAAAACACTCCAAAAATTATTGACTTTATCAAAGTAGGATGTTATTATTGTTAAGGTTGATGCAAGCAGACGCTTTGGAGGATATCAAATGTCTAATGAAAAAGCCTTAAGCTTAAATCAAGACAATTATGTCATTGGTTTAAAACAAACCACTAAAGCATTGAAGAAGCATGATGTACGTAAAGTAATCATTGCTCAAGATGTAAATATTCATATTTTGTCTAAAGTGTTGAATTTAGCATTTGAGACAGGCGTTCCGATAGATTATAGTCCAACAAGACAAAAGTTAGGATCGCACTATGGAATAGAAGTAAATGCGACAGTAGTTGCATTGCTTAAATAAATGTGTAAGCTGTGCTTACTATTTTTATTTGCCTTAAAATGAACCACCTGGATGTGTGGAATTAAGAAAACAAGAGAGGAGGACATTAAAGATGCCTACTATTAACCAATTAGTACGTAAACCACGTACAAGTAAATCATCACACTCTACAGCACCTGCATTAAATAAAGGATACAATAGCATGAAGAAAAAAGTGACTACTGTATATTCTCCACAAAAACGCGGTGTTTGTACACGTGTAGGAACAATGACACCTAAAAAACCTAACTCAGCGTTACGTAAATATGCTCGTGTTCGTTTATCAAACAACATCGAAGTAAACGCGTATATCCCTGGTATAGGCCACAACTTACAAGAACACAGTGTTGTACTTATTCGTGGTGGACGTGTTAAAGACTTACCTGGTGTACGTTATCACGTAGTACGTGGTGCTTTAGACACTTCTGGTGTTGAAGGACGTATGCAAAGTCGTTCACTTTATGGTGCTAAAAAACCTAAAGCTGCTAAGAAATAATCTAATATTAAATTTCTGTGTTTAACAGATTTTTATGTGACGATAAACTAAATAAATTTTATAATTAAGGAAGGAGGATTTCGATTATGCCTCGTAAAGGTCCAGTTCCAAAAAGAGATGTATTACCAGATCCAATTCACAACTCAAAATTAGTAACAAAATTAATCAATAAAATCATGCTTGATGGTAAGCGTGGTACTGCTCAAAGAATTCTTTACTCAGCATTCGAACTTGTTCAAGAACGTTCAGGTAAAGATCCAATTGAAGTATTCGATGAAGCTATCAACAACATCATGCCTGTACTTGAAGTTAAAGCTCGCCGTGTAGGTGGTTCAAACTATCAAGTACCTGTAGAAGTACGTCCAGATCGTCGTACAACTTTAGGTTTACGTTGGTTAGTTAACTATGCTCGTCTTCGTGGTGAAAAAACTATGGAAGAGCGTTTAGCTAACGAAATCTTAGATGCTGCTAACAATACTGGTGGCGCAGTTAAGAAACGTGAAGACGTTCATAAAATGGCAGAAGCTAACAAAGCGTTTGCTCATTATCGTTGGTAAAATAGAACCTAGGACCCTAAGCGTTAAAATGATAAAGATTCCTTTTAATGGGTTATCTCTAGTTTTTTAAACACTTAGGGTATCTGCGTATCTATTGTAATAAAAAAACCAAATATCCAATATTTTGGAAGGAGTAAGAATACTATGGCAAGAGATTTCTCTTTGAAAAACACTCGTAATATCGGTATCATGGCTCACATCGATGCTGGTAAAACAACGACTACTGAACGTATTCTTTATTACACAGGCCGTATTCATAAAATTGGTGAAACACATGAAGGTGCTTCACAAATGGACTGGATGTCACAAGAGCAAGAACGTGGTATCACAATCACTTCTGCTGCTACAACTGCAGAATGGGATGGCCACCGTGTAAATATCATCGATACACCTGGACACGTAGACTTCACAGTTGAAGTTGAACGTTCTTTACGTGTACTTGATGGTGCCGTTACAGTACTTGATGCTCAATCAGGGGTTGAACCTCAAACTGAAACAGTTTGGCGTCAAGCAACAACATACGGTGTTCCACGTATTGTATTCATTAATAAAATGGATAAAATGGGTGCGAACTTTGAATATTCAGTTGGTACATTACATGAGCGCTTACAAGCTAATGCTCACCCAATTCAATTACCAATCGGTGCGGAAGATGATTTCAGTGCTATTATTGATTTAGTAGAAATGAAATGTTTCCAATACAATAACGATTTAGGTACTGAAATTGAAGAAATTGAAATTCCTGAGTCTCACAAGCAAAAAGCTGAAGAAACTCGTGAATCTTTAATTGAAGCTGTTGCAGAATCAAATGACGAATTAATGGAAAAATACTTAGGTGGAGAAGAAATCACAATTGATGAGCTTAAAAAAGCTATTCGTCAAGCTACTTGTGATGTTGAATTCTACCCAGTATTATGTGGTACAGCATTCAAAAACAAAGGTGTTCAATTAATGTTGAACGCAGTTATTGACTACTTACCATCACCATTAGATGTTAAACCTATTGTCGGACATAGATTCGAAAGTGAAGAAGAAGTAATTGCTAAACCTGATGATTCAGCACCTTTCGCTGCATTAGCGTTTAAAGTAATGACTGACCCTTATGTAGGTAAATTAACATTCTTCCGTGTTTATTCTGGTACTATGGAATCAGGATCATACATTAAAAACTCAACTAAAGGGAAACGTGAACGTGTAGGTCGTATCCTACAAATGCACGCTAACTCTCGTCAAGAGATTTCTACTGTATATTCTGGTGACATTGCTGGTGCGGTAGGACTTAAAGATACTGGTACAGGTGATACTCTATGTGACGAAAAAGATGACATCATCTTAGAAGCAATGGACTTCCCAGAGCCAGTTATTCACTTATCAGTTGAGCCTAAATCAAAAGCTGACCAAGATAAAATGACTAACGCATTAGTTAAATTACAAGAAGAAGACCCAACATTCCATGCACATACTGACCATGAAACTGGACAAGTTATCATCGGTGGTATGGGTGAATTACACCTTGATATTTTAGTAGACCGTATGAAACGTGAATTCAAAGTTGAGTGTGCTGTTGGTGCGCCAATGGTATCTTACCGTGAAACGTTCAAAACGCCTGCACAAGTACAAGGTAAATTTGCTCGTCAATCAGGTGGACGTGGACAATTTGGTGATGTTCACATTGAATTTACACCTAACGAACAAGGCGCAGGTTTCGAATTCGAAAACGCTATTGTTGGTGGGGTAGTTCCTCGTGAATATATTCCTTCAGTTGAAGCTGGTCTTAAAGACGCTATGGAAAACGGTGTATTAGCTGGGTATCCATTAGTTGATGTTAAAGCTAAATTATATGATGGTTCATACCATGATGTCGATTCATCTGAAATGGCCTTCAAAATTGCAGCTTCATTAGCACTTAAAGAAGCAGCTAAAAAATGTGATCCAGTAATCTTAGAGCCAATGATGAAAGTTGAAATCGTTATGCCTGAAGAGTACATGGGTGACATTATGGGTGACGTAACAAGTCGTCGTGGACGTGTTGAAGGTATGGAAGCACGCGGTAACGCTCAAGTTGTTCGTGCATTCGTTCCACTTTCAGAAATGTTCGGTTACGCTACAAACTTACGTTCTAACACTCAAGGTCGTGGTACTTATACTATGGTATTTGATCACTACGAAGAAGTACCAAAATCAATTTCTGAAGAAATTATCAAGAAAAATACAGGCGCTTAATCAAAACGCTTTAATAAATTGATTTTTTTCTCAAAATGATTTATAAATTAACTATAGGTTATCCTCATGATGGTGAGTAACCATCATGAGGCTTAATAAAAAAATATAATTTTTAATATGAATAGGAGAGATTTCATAATGGCTAAAGAAAAATTTGATCGCTCAAAAACACATGCCAATATTGGTACTATCGGTCACGTTGACCATGGTAAAACTACTTTAACAGCTGCTATTGCAACTGTATTAGCAAAACGTTCTGGTGACGGAGAAGCTCGTTCATACGCTCAAATCGACAACGCTCCAGAAGAAAAAGAACGTGGTATTACAATTAATACTTCACACATCGAATATGAAACAGCTACTCGTCACTATGCGCACGTTGACTGCCCAGGACACGCTGACTATGTTAAAAACATGATCACTGGTGCTGCTCAAATGGACGGCGGTATCTTAGTAGTATCTGCTGCTGACGGCCCAATGCCTCAAACTCGTGAGCACATTCTTTTATCACGTAACGTAGGTGTTCCTGCATTAGTAGTATTCTTAAACAAAGTTGACATGGTTGACGACGAAGAATTATTAGAATTAGTTGAAATGGAAGTTCGTGACTTATTAACAGAATATGACTTCCCTGGCGATGACACTCCAGTAATTGCTGGTTCAGCATTAAAAGCTTTAGAAGGCGACGAAGCTTACGAAGAAAAAATTGTTGAATTAATGGAAGCTGTAGATACTTTCATTCCAACTCCAGAACGTGATTCTGACAAACCATTCATGATGCCAGTTGAGGACGTATTCTCAATAACTGGTCGTGGTACTGTTGCTACAGGCCGTGTTGAACGTGGTCAAATCAAAGTTGGTGAAGAAATCGAAATTATCGGTTTAACTGAAGAATCATCTAAAACAACTGTAACTGGTGTTGAGATGTTCCGTAAATTATTAGACTTCGCTGAAGCTGGAGATAACATCGGTGCATTATTACGTGGTGTTGCTCGTGAAGACGTTAACCGTGGTCAAGTATTAGCTAAACCAGGTTCAATCACACCTCACACTAAATTCAAAGCTGAAGTTTATGTATTATCAAAAGATGAAGGTGGACGTCATACTCCATTCTTCGCTAACTACCGTCCACAATTCTATTTCCGTACTACTGACGTAACTGGTGTTGTAAACTTACCAGAAGGTACTGAAATGGTTATGCCTGGCGACAACGTTGAAATAGACGTTGAATTAATTTCACCTATCGCTATTGAAGACGGTACTCGTTTCTCAATCCGTGAAGGTGGACGTACAGTTGGATCAGGTGTTGTTACTGTAATCGAAGCTTAATTCGATTTCGTACACACTTAACCAAACGTATAATATCTAGCATATTTTACTAGATTTAAATAGAGCAGGGGAAATTCTTATTAACTTAAGAATTTCCCCTGTTTTTTTATGTTCATTAATATATAGAATTTATTTTTCTAATTCTTCACTATGTTCAATAATGGATAGGAAGAGTTTAACGCTATTTTGTAATGATTGTTCATCTAAATCGAATTTAGGGTGATGATGAGGGTAAGTTGCTTTTAATGCTTCATTGCCTACACCTGTAAAGAAATAAGTTCCTGGTACATGCTGTAAGAAGTAACCAACATCTTCTCCACCGAGTGAAGGCGGAAAATCAAAAGCTTCTTCGATAGTATCAATATTACTTGCTAGATTTTTAGCCCATTTTGTTTCCTTTTCATGGTTTACTACTGGTGGATATCCGTCTGTATAGTCTAAGTGACATTTCACACCATAACTTGATTCTATACCGTTTAAAATCCCATTTAAACGATCTTTGATTTGTTCTTTAACGCTAGGTAAATAACTTCTTATTGTTCCTGTTAATTTTACTTTGTCCGCTATAACATTAAAGGCGTTACCACCTTTAAATGTTCCAAATGTGACAACTGCTGACTCAAGTGGGTCAATAGTTCTTGATACAATACTTTGCGCCTGAACAATTAATGATGAAGCTGCGACAATTGGGTCTTTTGCGAATTGAGGCATTGCGCCATGCCCACCAAGCCCTTGGATTTCAATTTCAAATGAATCTGCAGCTGCATAAGCAGGTCCAGCACAAAATCCGACTTTATTTGCGTCTATATGGCTCGCTGTATGGGTACCGAATACATAATCAACACCATCTAATGCACCAGCTTCTATCATAGCTCTAGCGCCACCTGGAAGGACTTCTTCAGCATGTTGATGAATAAGTACGACATTACCATGGATAGCATCTGAATGTTCTTTTAATATTTTAGCTGTTATTAATAAGCTTGCTGTATGAGCGTCATGTCCACAAGCATGCATAACGCCCTCTACTGTAGACTTATAAGGCACTTCCTTTTCATCGTTGATAGGCAAAGCATCAAAGTCTGCTCTTAAAGCAATAGTAGGACCTTCTTTCCCGCCTTTAATATAGCCTAAAAGTCCGTTACCCCCGACATCTTTTTTTACTTCAATACCTAAATTTTCAAGATAATCTGCGATATACTTTTTAGTATTTTCTTCTTGAAAAGATAATTCAGGATGTTGATGTAAATGCCTTCTAATTTCGATTAATTCATCCATATGCTTTTCAACTTCATGCGTTAAGGTCATTTTTATAATCTCCTTCCATAAACTTAAATGTTGTTAATAAAAAGATGCGTACAGCATTGATTAACCCTTTTTCATCGATATCGAATTTTGGATGATGATGGGGAAAATCTGCTTTAAAATGCTCATTTCTAGTTCCAGTATAGAAGAAAGCACCGGGCACTCTTTGTTGGTAATAAGAGAAGTCTTCACCACTTAAACTTGCTTCTAATTCTACCAGTTCATAAACGCTATCAACTTCTTGAGTGGCTTCAAGAATGAGGTCAGTCTCACGTTCTGTATTAATGACAGGAGGATAACCTTTACTATATTTTAAATCGTAAGTAACATCTGTTGAAGTTGTTAAGCCTTCAAGTACTTTTTTGAAACCTTCTACAACGCTTGCTTGAATCTCTGAATCAAATGTTCTTATCGTCCCGCCAATTTTACATGTATCTGGTATAACGTTATTTGTTTCACCAGCATTAAACATTGTGATAGAAAGAACGGCAGGTGATAAAGCACTTGTTTTACGTGAAACAATATATTGTAAGTCATTACATAGTTGAATTCCGGCTGCTAATGGATCTATTAATTGGTCGGGATGAGCTGCGTGACCACCTCGACCTTTTAACGTAATCCAGAAGTCATCTGGAATGCCTGTTGTTGTTCCGTATTTATAACCGACTTTACCAACATCTATAGTACTTGATACATGTTGGCCAATGATAGCGTCCACACCTGTTAGGCATCCGTCTGCAATCATTTGTATCGCGCCGCCAGGGTCTACTTCTTCAGCATGTTGGTGAATAAAAACAACACGACCATTAATATCATCACGATGTTCAGATAAAATTTTTGCAGTCATGAGTAAGACAGCAGTATGCGCATCATGTCCACAAGCATGCATGACGCCATCTACAGTAGATTTATAAGGTACTTCTTTTTCGTCTTGTATAGGTAATGCATCAAAATCAGCTCTAATTGCTAGGGTAGGGCCTGGTTTAT
Organism: Mammaliicoccus lentus; assembly: GCF_002902755.1. Lineage (GTDB taxonomy): Bacteria > Bacillota > Bacilli > Staphylococcales > Staphylococcaceae > Mammaliicoccus > Mammaliicoccus lentus. The sequence continues at coordinate 39,907 of NZ_PPRS01000004.1, forward strand.
CTTTGTTTAATGTTCCAACTACACCTCTGCCACCAACACCTTCTCTAACATCTATGTCTAGATTACGAAGGTAATTTGCAATATAGGCTGGAGTTTGTACTTCTTCAAATGAAAGTTCAGGATTCATATGTAAATGCCTTCTGATTTCTATCATCTCATCATAATAATCTTCAACTTTTTGAAATAAAATATCTTTCATTTTTTATATTACTCCTTCAACTTCAAGAATTTTTAAAAACATTTCTGTTGTCGTTTTCATTGCATCTTCATCTAAATCAAACATTGGGTGATGGTGAGGGGCTGTTGAAGATTTTTCTTCATTACCACTACCAGTTAGGAAGAAGCATCCTGGACGCTCTAAAAGATAGTAAGAAAAGTCTTCACCAATCATCATTGGTTCGATATCTTCATAAGCAAGATCTAAATCTGTAGCTGCTTTTTTAACAACATTGTATTGTTCATCATGATTAATGACGGTAGGATAGCCTCTTCTATAATCGAAATCGTAACTTGCGTTATTTGCGATACAGATACCCTTTAAAAGGCGTTCTAGTTCTTCTTCGATTAAATCCTTCACTTTGGGATTAAACGTTCTGACAGTGCCTTCAATAGTCGCTGTGTCGCTAATAACATTAAAGGTGTTACCTGCGTCAATTTTTCCTACAGTAATAACACCTTGGTCGATAGGATCTAAATTTCTTGAAATGATTTTTTGTAAACTAGAAATATACTCTGAAACAATGACTATAGGATCAATGGAAGTGTGTGGTTTAGCACCATGACCACCTTTACCTTGAATTGTGATTTTGAAATAATCAGGAGAAGCCATCATTGCACTACTCTTAGTTTTAATTTCTGATGTTGAATGTCCACTCCAAAAGTGATTGCCGTATATTTTATCTACGCCATCTAAAGCACCATCATCAACCATTGGTTTAGCGCCACCTGGACTTAATTCTTCCGCGTATTGGAATATAAAAACGACATTACCTTTCAATTGTGATTGATGTTCATGTAGTAATTCACATAAAGTGAGTAGTGTAGCTGTATGCCCGTCGTGTCCACAAGCATGCATCACACCATCTACAGTAGATTTGTATGGAACGTCTTTTTCATCTTGAATAGGCAATGCATCAAAATCAGCACGAAATGCAATAGTCTGACCTGGCTCATTTCCTTTAAGTTTTGCTACTATACCATTTTGACCAACACGTTCTCTTATTTGTAACTTATCTAACTTTTTGAGTTCAGATAAAATAAAATCATGAGTTTTATCCTCATGATATGATAATTCTGGATTCATATGCATATATCGTCTTATTTCTACGAGACGATCAAATTTTTCTTCGATTTCTTTTTTCCAATTGACCATTGCTAAACCTTCTTTCAATTCTTTCGAAATATAATACGACTATTGTAGCAAAATTTATAGAAAATTTAAACAATTCAATTTACTATGATAACGCTTAATTCTTTGATTTTAGTATGTTATGATAAATAAAAAGTGCTAAAGGAGAAAGTGCAAATGGTACAAACATTAGAAACATTTTTAACAACAAATTTAAATGAATTGAAGGATAATGGTTTGTATAATGAAATTGATATTGTTGAAGGCGCAAATGGTGCTGAAATTAATATTGGTGGAAAATCATATATCAATTTATCTTCAAACAATTACCTTGGATTAGCAACAGACGAAGATTTGAAAAAAGCTGCTAAAGACGCAATCGATACTCATGGTGTTGGCGCTGGTGCAGTACGTACTATTAATGGGACACTAGATTTGCATAGAGAATTAGAAGAGACTTTAGCTCAATTTAAAGGGACTGAAAGTGCAATTGCTTATCAATCTGGATTCAACTGTAACATGGCAGCAATTTCAGCAGTTATGAATAAGAATGATGCAATTCTTTCTGATGAATTAAACCATGCTTCTATTATAGATGGTTGTCGTTTATCTAAAGCGAAAATCATTCGAGTGAATCATTCTGATATGGAAGATTTAAGAGCAAAAGCAAAAGAAGCAGTAGAGTCAGGTCAATATAACAAAGTAATGTATATTACTGACGGCGTATTCTCTATGGATGGTGATGTAGCTAAATTACCAGAAATCGTAGAAATCGCTGAAGAATTTGGCTTAATCACTTATGTTGATGACGCTCACGGCTCAGGTGTTATGGGTAAAGGAGCAGGCACAGTAAAACATTTCGGTTTACAAGATAAAATAGATTTCCAAATTGGAACGTTATCTAAAGCAATAGGTGTAGTAGGTGGATACGTAGCAGGTACGAAAGATTTAATAGATTGGTTAAAAGTTGCTTCAAGACCTTTCTTATTCTCAACTTCTTTAGCACCTGGAGATACTAAAGCAATTACTGAATCAGTTAAAAAATTAATGGCTTCAACTGAATTACACGATAAATTATGGGATAATGCGAACTACTTAAAAGAAGGCTTAAAAGCTAAAGGGTTCGATATTGGACATTCAGAAACACCAATTACACCAGTAATTATTGGTGAAGAGAAAAAGGCTCAAACATTTAGTAAACGACTAATGGACGAAGGTGTATATGCAAAAGCTATAGTATTCCCGACTGTGCCTAGAGGTACAGGTCGTGTAAGAAATATGCCAACTGCAGCACATACGAAAGAACAATTAGATCAAGCAATTGAAACTTACGAAAAAATTGGTAAAGAACTTGGATTGCTGTAAATAATGTGAAGTGACAGGCTGAGACATAAATAAATGTCTCAGCCTTATTTATGATATACTCCCTGTTTTTATGTAATAAGTGCCCTTTTTATTATAGAAATGTGTTTCTCAAGTATACAAATCGGCTTAAATAAGTTAAAATAACTATAAAGAAAGCGTTTTTGTACGTTCTAAAAAGACAATTGAACATTTCAATAGTACAGGAGGATTTTTATTATGAAAAAAGTCATCATAACTGGTGCACTAGGTCAAATCGGGACAGAATTAGTAATAAAATTAAGAGAAAAATTTGGTAACGATCAAGTTCTAGCTACAGATATAAAAAGACCAGAAAGTGACAGCGTTATATTAAATGGACCATTCGAAATACTAGATGTAACGGATAAAGACAGATTGTTTGAGCTAGTTGAAACATTTAAAGCAGATACAATTATGCATATGGCTGCTTTATTATCTGCAACTGCTGAAAAAAATCCTTTATTTGCATGGAATTTAAATATGGGTGGGCTTGTAAATGCTTTAGAAGCGGCAAGAGAATACAACATGCAATTCTTTACACCAAGTTCTATAGGCGCTTTCGGGCCTAATACACCAAAAGATATGACGCCACAAGAAACGATACAAAGACCGACTTCAATGTATGGCGTGAATAAAGTAGCAGGAGAATTGTTATGTGACTACTATTATACGAAATTTGGCGTAGATACAAGAAGTGTACGTTTCCCTGGGTTAATTTCTTATGTAAAAGAACCGGGCGGAGGCACAACAGATTACGCTGTGGAAATATACTTTAAAGCGATACGAGAAGGTAAATACAATAGTTATATCGCTAAAGGGACATATATGGATATGATGTTTATGGATGATGCTATTAATGCGATTATTCAATTGATGGAAGCAGACGGGGAAAAATTGGTTCATCGTAACGCATATAACGTAAGTGCTATGAGCGTAGAACCAGAAACAGTTAAAGCTTCAATACAAAAAATATTGCCTGAATTTGAGCTTAGTTATGATGTTGATCCTGACCGTCAAGCAATTGCAGATACTTGGCCAAATTCAATCGATACAAGTTGTGCTAAGGAAGAATGGGGATTCAATCCACAATATGATTTAGATAGCATGACAAAACTAATGTTGAAAGCAATTAAAGAAAAAGACCAATTAGCAAAAAGTTAAATATATTATGAGTATTTTTTAAATTTTCTAAAAACTTATTGAATAACCCCTCTATGACTGATATACTTGATAACATTAATTATTAATTAGCCTAGGAGGAATCATTATGTCAGAACCATTTTACGTAGAACAGCGTGAGCAGCTGAAAGAAAAACCGGATTTCCAAAAGTTAGCGTTCGGCGAAATCTTTACAGATTATATGCTATCTATGTCTTATAAACAAGGTGAAGGCTGGTCAGAGCCTAAAATTATTCCATATGGGCCAATTACTTTATCGCCAAGTGCACAAGGGCTTCATTATGGTCAAACAGTATTTGAAGGCATGAAAGCATATAAAGATGGAGATGAAGTAACGTTATTCAGACCTGACCAAAATTTCAAAAGAATCAATTTATCGTTAAAACGTTTGGAAATGCCACAAATCGACGAAGACAAAGTATTAGAAGGTTTATTACAGCTAATTGATATAGAACGTGATTGGGTGCCTAATGGTGAAGGCCAATCTTTATATGTGAGACCATTTGTATATGCAACTGAACCATACTTAGGTGTACGTTCGTCAACAGATTATGAATTTCTAGTGATTCTTTCTCCTGTAGGTGCATATTATGGTGATGAACAATTAAAACCAACAAGTATATATGTCGAAGATGAGTTTGTTCGTGCTGTTAGAGGTGGAGTAGGTTTTGCTAAATGTGGTGGAAACTATGCTGCTAGTTTAATTGCACAAACACGTGCTAATGAATTGGGCTTTGATCAAGTTCTTTGGTTAGACGGCGTAGAACAAAAATATATCGAAGAAGTAGGTAGTATGAATATCTTCTTTGTAATCGATGGTAAAGTAGTAACACCTGAATTAAACGGTAGTATTTTACCAGGTATTACAAGAAAAACTGTGCTCGAGTTAGCCCAAGAATTGGGTTATGAAACTGAAGAAAAACGAATTTCAATCGATGAAGTAGTCAATGCACATCATGATGGTCGTTTAACAGAAATATTCGGCACAGGAACTGCAGCTGTTATTTCACCAGTTGGCTTCTTAAAATATGATGAAGTTGAAATTACAATTAATGATAATAAGACGGGTCCTATCACAAATCATTTATTTGATGAGTACACAGCAATCCAAACAGGTAAGAAAGAAGATAAACATGGTTGGAGAGTAGTAGTAGGACAAGAAAGCCGTATTGAGACAGTATAAAGATATTTAAAATAAATCAGGCTGAGACATCTATTTGTCCCAGCCTGATTTTTTAAAGGAGAATACATATATGATTAATTGGCTATTATTTGATAAAGACGGAACATTACTAAAGTTTGATGAAACATGGTCTGAAATCTCTCTTGTGATGATCAATAAATTTATAGAACAATATCAAGTTGAAGAAGAACAATCATTACAAGAAGAATTAGGATATGTAGACGGGAAATTTTTAGCAAGTGGTATTTTAGCTTCAGGAACATTATCTGATATCGTAAAAAAATTTCAAAAATACGCTAATCACGAAAATAATAAAGAAGTAGAAGACTGGACAGTACAATTAAGCAAAGATTTAATTGCAGAATATAATCCAGAAACGGTCGTAATAGACGACATGCAAAATACATTAAAACATTTCAAAGATAAAGGATATCAAATAGCGATTATAACGAGCGACGATCAAGACGGAACAAAACGCTTTATCAAAGATGCAGGCGTCAGTCATTTAATAGACGATACAATTACCGCTACTATTAACGGTTATCAAAAGCCAGACCCTAAAATGGTAGAAGACTTTTATGCAAAATGGAACGTTGTACCAGAAGAAATAGCAATAATAGGGGACACCCCAACAGATATACAAATGGGACGAAATTCACATTTCGGTGTAGTAGTCGGTGTACTAAGCGGTACTGGCGAAAAATCAGACTTGGAAGAAGCGGATTATATATACAAAGACATAAATGAATTTCATGAAAAAGAAGCAGAATGGAATGGTAGATGATTGGAGCCTTACCTCAGTCAAGTATACATTTTCAAAATCAAAGACAACAAAAAAACCAACCTGAAAGATAATTCTAACGGGTTGGGATGTTTATTTTAGGAAAAGATTTATCCTACCTATATATTTCCTACTTCACTCTTGTATCGATAGCGCGATGTGTTTCAATGACGTGTGCTACTTTGTCGATGATTTTGTTGATTGATTCTGGGTCTTCGTATAAGTCATAATCATTTATATTTACACGAACAACTGGACACTCTGTAAAGTTGTTAATCCAATTATCATAGCGTGCGAAAAGTTTTTTCCAATATTGTTCGTCTGTTTCGATTTCCATTTGTCGTCCTCTATTTTTGATGCGTTGTATAACATCTTCATAGTCGCATTCTAAATAAATTAATGCATCTGGTTTAGGGAAGTATGGGGTCATAACCATTGCTTCAAATAGTTCTCTATAAGTTGCGTAGTCTTCTTGTGTCATTGTTCCTTGTTCTTCATGCATTTTTGCGAAAATATCAACGTCTTCGTAAATGGAACGGTCTTGTATAAAGCCACCGCCATATTCGAACATTCTTTTTTGTTCTTTAAAGCGTTCTGCTAAAAAGTATATTTGAAGGTGGAAGCTCCAACGTTCAAAGTCGTGATAGAATTTTTCTAAATATGGGTTGTTATCTACTTTTTCAAAAGATGTTTTAAAGTTTAAGCGCTCACTTAGAGCTGTTGTTAATGATGACTTTCCTACCCCAACAGTACCAGCAATCGTTATAATCGCATTACTGGGAATGACTTTATTGGTCATGTTTAATCTCTCCAATCAATGGTTGTAATAAATGTAAAACGTGTTGATAATCTGAGGTGTTATGAACGAAATCTAAATTTGAAGTATCTATTTGTATTGCATCGATTTCATTTTTTACTTCTTTATAAAACTGATTATAGTCGTGTTTTAATTGTGCTAAGTAGTCGTCTTCTATTTGAGCCTCATAGGATCTATTCCTATTGGCAATGCGTTCTTGAAGAACATCTAAGGAAGCATCGAGGAAGATTATTTGATCTGGCATGCGAATATCTTCAGTTAAGATATCGTAGATTCTACTGAATTTATCATATTCAAAATCGTTTAAAGTGTTTTTAGCGAAAATTTTATTTTTAAATATGTGATAATCACTTACGATGCCTTGCACATTTTGTAAATCTGTTAATTGTTTATAGCGATGACATAAGAAGAACATTTCAGTTTGAAAACTCCATTTTGAAATGTCATCATAAAAATCACTTAGAAATGGATTTTCATCTACAATTTCAAATTCTTCTTTATAATTCAAAGCTTTAGCAAGCTTTTTAGTTAAAGAACTTTTCCCGACTCCTATAGGTCCTTCAATTGCAATAAAGGTTTTTTTCATATTTATCTCTCCAGGTGTTAAAATAGACATACCTATTCTATCACAAATTAAACGGAGTGAAATAAAACGTGCATGAAAATTATATGAAACTTGCTATTGAAGAAGCGAAAAAAGCATGGAAAATGGACGAAGTACCAATTGGTGCAATTGTTGTGTATAAAGGAGAAGTAATTGGACGAGGGCATAATTTAAGAGAAAATGAACAAAGTCCTTCTGCACATGCTGAGATGTTGGCAATACAAGAAGCATCTGAATATTTAAATTCATGGCGTTTAGAAGATACTACTTTATATGTAACGTTAGAACCTTGTGTTATGTGCTCGGGCGCTATAGTAATGAGTAGAATACCTCATGTTGTATACGGCGCAAGTGATCCTAAAGGTGGATGTAGTGGTAGTTTAATGAATTTAATAGAAGATACAAGGTTTAATCATCGTTCTACAGTAGAAAGAGGAATATTAGCAGAAGAGTGTGGAGAGATGCTTCGTACGTTTTTTAAAGAAAAAAGAGCGAAAAAGAAGCAAAACAAAGAGAAGAGTTCAGATTCATAGAGTTTATACAGATAATTTGTTAGAATTTATGTTGAATATAAAGAAAAGAGGTCTCTCTAATGATAAAGTTAATCGCAACAGATATGGATGGTACTTTACTAAATGCAGCACACGAAATTTCTAATGAGAACTATGAAGCAATAAAATATGCCCAATCTAAGGGTATTACGGTAGTTATTGCTACGGGAAGAGCTTTTTATGAAGCGAATGGTCCAATTGCACCAACAGATTTGACTTTACCTTATATTTGTTTAAACGGGGCTGAATTAAGGGATGAAGAATTTAACATTATTCATACATCTAAATTAACACGTCCATTAATTGATAAAATTACAGGTGTCTTAAATAGTGAAGATATTTATTACCAAGTGTATACGAACTTTGGTATTTATACAGAAGACCCAGAGAAAGACTTAGAAATCTATGTGGATATAGCAGAAAAAGCTGGCCAAAAAGCGGATGTTAAGAAAATTAGAGCTAATATACAAAATCGTATAGATAATGGGACTTTGAAACAAGTTGATAGCTATGACGAAATTAGTAAACGTCCAGGCGAAATTATTTTGAAAATCTTAGCATTTGCGAGTGATTTAGAAAAAATCGATAGAGCTAAAGCAGAAATTTCTGAGTCTCAAAGTTTAGCTGTATCTTCTTCTTCAAGAGGGAATATAGAAATTACACATTCTGATGCACAAAAGGGAATCGCATTAGAAGCAATCGCTGAACAACTCAAAATACCAATGTCAGATGTTATGGCGATAGGTGATAATTTAAATGACATTTCTATGTTAGAAAAAGCAGGATACGCAGTTGCAATGGAAAATGGTGCACCTGAAGTTAAAGAAATGGCGGATTATATAACAGATACAAACGAAAATAGTGGTGTTGGTAAAGCCATCATACAAGCTTTGAAAAGCGAAGAGTAATTGTTAATAGTCCATTAGACTGATTTTTAACTGAGTATAAACTCTTAGTTATTCAGTATGTTATACTGTGAGGTATAATAAATATCATAGATTTTGAGGTGACAACAGTGAAAGTATTACTTATTGTAGGTAGCGCTAAACAATACTCTCATACACATGCACTGGCGCAATTTGTTCGCGGTAACTTAGAAGAACAAGAAGCAGAGGTAACATTGTTTGATTTATATGATAAGCCAGTCCCGTTCTTAGATGTATCTGGCCGACACTTAAATGATGAACGTATTAAAGCAAATGTTAATGAATTACGAGAACTAGCTGAAGAAGCAGATGCTATTATAATTGGTACACCAAATTATCACGGTTCATATTCAGGCGTAGTAAAAAATGCATTAGACCATTTAACGATGGACGAATTCAAAATGAAACCAGTTGGATTAATTTGCAATAGTGGTGGCATGCGTAGTACGGAACCATTATCACACTTAAGAATTATCATGAGAAACTTGTTAGGAATTGCTGTACCTGTCCAAATCTCTACACAAGATGCAGATTACGGAAAAACAGAAGACGGCACTTACTATGTGGATGTAGATGATATTAAATTACGCGTTAAACTATTTACAGAGCAAATCATTAAATTAATTCAGAATAATCCATGGGTTGAAACTGAAGAAGAAGAAGTGAATTTGTAATTAAGGAAAGTAACGAGTGGTTACTAGGGTTAAATAAAAATGAAAAACAGCCAAAATTCTTTTTTAAATAAGAATTTTGGCTGTTTTTTAGTTATATATGATTATTTTGAGTATTTTAATCTTGCGAATGCATCATGTTGATGTATTGATTCTTCATTACGGCATTCTATTTCGAAACCATTAATCCATTCTAATTCGACTAAATCTGCCGCTACTAATCTAATTAAGTCCTCTACGAAGCGAGGATTTTCATATGCACGCTCTGTAACTGCTTTTTCATCTGTACGTTTTAGTATTGGATAAAGCATAGAGCTCGCATTTGCTTCCATACCGTCTAAAATCAATTCTTTATAATTATCCGGTAAATCAGTCTCAGTGTCTAAATCAATTAGGACTGTAATAATACCGCGCTGGTTATGAGCAGAGTATTCACTAATTTCTTTAGAACAAGGACATAGTGTTGTAACCGGTACTTCGATACCTAATGATTTTTTAGTAAGTTTGTCGTCTGATACTGATAAAATGTAACGTATATCAGCGTTTCCAACAGCTTTTTGTTGAGTAATTGGACTGTATCGGTTAAAGAACCATTTAGCTGATACGTCTACAGAAGCTGTATTTTGGAACATTGCACTTTCAAGTGTATTGAGTAATGATTTTAAAGAATCAAAACTTAAAGGCACACCGTTATCGTAATGCTTTTCAACACTTTCGATGATACGGCTCATATTAATACCTTTTTCATCTTGATTTAAACTTGTCGAAAACTCAAAATTACCAATTGATTGAAAACCATCTATTTTAACAGGATAAACTAAATTTTTAATACCAACATGCTCAATTTCGAATAGGAAATCTTTTTTAGAACTTTGTAAATCAGGCATTTTTTCTTTTTCAGTAGGTTTGGTTCCTTTGATTGGATCTACTGAACCAAAATATTTCCATCGCGCTTCACGTGTTGATAAATCGATTTGTTTCATTAACATTGCCTCCAACTATCTATTCAATATGATATGTCCAGAAATGTTCTGACTTCAACCACATATCTTTAGCCGCTTCACTCTCTTGTGTATTTGAAGCGAGGTTTTGTAACATTGGTCCGGTTTGAGATGCATGAGCTTGAAGTACTTTCATTTTACGTTCCTCATAACCAGTTATATCTATATTTACATCGGGCTCTCCGAGATCGCTATACGTGTCATTACTAAATGCTACTAAATGTAATTTAGGACGTTCTGATTTTTCCATACGGCTTACTGTTCTTATCACTGCTTCTGCAGTTGCTTCATGGTCTGGATGTACAGAATAGCCTGGATAGAATGATATTATTAGTGATGGATTTAATTCATCTATTAATGATTTTACCATATTATCTATTTCATCTTTCGGTTCAAATTCAACAGTTTTATCTCTATAACCCATTTTACGTAAATCAGTAATACCAATTGCTTCAGCAGCTGCTTCTAATTCACGTTCTCTAATAAACGGTAAAGACTCTCTTGTTGCAAAAGGAGGGTTGCCGAGATTACGACCCATTTGACCTAAAGTTAAGCATGCATAAGTAACTGGGACACCGCTATCTATAAATTTGCTTAATGTACCCGAAGTTCCAAACGCTTCATCATCTGGATGTGGGAATATAACCAATACTTGTCTTTCTTTATCCATTGTCGTCACCTCTTATTCCTTAAACGGTTTACTACTAATTTCTAAACTAGCAGCAAGTTGCCCTTCATGATTTAATCCCGCTAATAATAATTCTTTATTTTCCGTTACTTCATAATGTGTCAAACCTTGTACATAAACCCAGCCATTATTGTCTAATTTAAGGCCCACACGGAAAGGCTCTTTAACGCCACCTGTTAAATGAGCATGGGTAAATGTAACTTGAATATTTCTTAAAAATGTACCAGCGTTGAACACTTTTTGATCAAAGTGATTCGCATACGCACCATTTGTTGTCTCTACATGAAGATAAACTGGCTTATTTTCATATTCTGATATTAAGGTTTGAACTTGATCTATTTGAATTAATTCCATGCCTTTCACTCCTCATAGTATATACTTTACTATTCTACTAAATTCTCGAGTGAATTTATATACATTCTGCTCACAACTCAGGAATTATTATCCTTTAAAATAACTTCTTTAGTATGGTCGTATTGTGTTAAATGACTTTCGTGTGATAAAAGCATGTAACTGACAACATCTATTAGAAAATGAGCTGAAATTTGAGTGTTAATAAATTGATGGTCATTTATTCTAGTTTGATCTATCGTCATAATCGTTATGTCTGAGAGAGCGGAAAGAGGGCTACCAGCATAGTTAGTAATCGCAATAATTGTGGCACCATGATCTTTAGCGATTTTAACAGCGTTAACCAATTCTTTTGTTTCTCCACTATTAGACAAGGCAATAAATGTATCTCGCTCAGTGAGCAAAGAAGCACCAATTTTTATTTGATGCACATCTGTCGCTGAATTTCCTTTAATACCCATGCGCATTGTTCTGTAATAGAACTCAGTGGCTGTTAAACCCGAGCTACCTAACCCTGCAAATAAGGCATGTTCACTTTCTATTAATACTTCGATCAATTGATTTATTTTTTTATTAGAAATAAATTCACCTGATTTTTGAATGATAGATTGATGATATTCATATATCCGTTGTATGAGAGGTACATTTTGAATATCTGTTCCATTATAAGATTGTTGAATACGATTTTCAAAATTCATGGTTAACACTCCTGTTTTCTATAATATGTGTATTATATTTGAAAAAGTTTTCCAAAACAACGAATGTTATTGACTAATCTTTTCATGGTGTTATATTTAGTTTCAATAGGAGGTGTGCCCATGAGTAAAATTTTTGATAAGGCACAACAATTCGGGAAATCATTTATGTTACCCATCGCTATATTACCAGCAGCAGGTTTGCTTCTGGGTATTGGAGGTGCGTTGAGTAACCCAAATACAATAAAAGCTTATCCAATCTTAGATGTGGATTTATTACAATATATCTTTATATTAATGTCTTCAGCAGGAGATATTGTTTTTGCTAATTTACCAGTAATATTTGCTATAGGTGTAGCGATTGGATTAGCGAGAAGTGATAAAGGTACAGCTGGTCTAGCAGCGATGTTAGGCTTTCTAATTATGAATGCAACTATGAACGCGTTATTGACGATTACTGACAATATTGCATCTCAAGATTCACTTGCTAAAGCAGGGCAAGGGATGATGTTAGGAATTCAAACAGTTGAAACAGGTGTATTTGGTGGTATTATCGTTGGTATTTTGACGTCATTTTTACATAATAAATATAACAAGATTACATTGCCACCATTTTTAGGGTTCTTTGGTGGTTCTAGATTCGTACCTATTATAACCTCTGTAGCTTCTATAGTATTAGGTGTTGTATTGTACTTTGTATGGCCGACCATCCAAGGTTGGATATTTGGTGCAGGTGGACTTGTGAATAAGACAGGTGTTATAGGAACTTTCATTTATGGATTTGTATTACGTATGCTTGGACCATTTGGACTGCATCATATATTCTATTTACCATTCTGGCAAACAGCTTTAGGTGGTACAATGGAAATCAACGGTAAAATTGTTCAAGGAACACAAAATATATTTTTCGCTCAGTTAGGCGATGCTAATTTAACACATTATTATTCGGGCATCTCGCGTTATATGTCTGGTCGATTTATAACAATGATGTTTGGCTTGTTAGGTGCTGCATTAGCTATTTACCATACAGCAAAGCCTGAAAAGAAAAAGGTCGTAGGTGGTTTAATGCTTTCAGCGGGACTTACGTCATTCTTAACAGGTATAACAGAGCCTTTAGAATTCAGTTTCTTATTTATTGCGCCAGTTTTATATGTTATCCATGCTATATTTGATGGATTAGCCTTTATGATGGCTGATATATTTAATATTACAGTTGGACAAACTTTTAGTGGTGGTTTTATTGATTATATACTGTACGGTGTGTTACAAGGTAATAGTAAGACAAATTATTTACTAGTGATTCCAATTGGTATAGTCTGGTTCTTACTGTATTACGTTACATTTAGATTTTTAATTACTAAATTTAACTTTAAGACGCCTGGCCGTGAAGATGAAGCGGCGGTTGAAACTGTTAAAGCAAGTGAACGCGCGCAAACAGTTATTAAAGGTTTGGGTGGCAAGGAAAACATTGATGCTGTAGATTGTTGTGCAACAAGATTGAGAGTGACCGTTAAAGATGGTGAACAGATTGATGAAGATTTGATTAAATCAACTGAATCACGAGGTATTGTTCAAAAAGGTACAGGTGTACAAATTATATATGGTCCTCATGTAACAACAATTAAAAATGAAGTTGAAGAAGCATTAGAAGAAAAATAAGGAGTGCATTTTAAATGTTACCGCAAGGATTAATTGTTTCATGTCAAGCATTACCAGAAGAGCCATTACATTCTTCATTTATTATGAGTAAAATGGCATTAGCCGCATATCAAGGTGGTGCTAAAGGAATTAGAGCAAATACGAAAGAAGACATTATTGCAATAAAACAAGAAGTCGACTTACCAGTCATCGGTATTGTAAAAAGAGATTACGAAGGTTCCAACGTATTTATCACAGCTACTACGAAAGAAGTCGATGAGTTGATTGAAAGTGGATGTGAGGTAATTGCTCTAGATGCGACTAAACAAGAAAGACCAAAAGAATCACTTGAAGAAATTGTTCAGTATATTAGAGATAACGCACCAAATGTAGAAATTATGGCTGATATATCAGATTTAGACGAAGCAATCAATGCTGATAAGCTTGGGTTTGACTATGTTGGTACAACATTAAGAGGTTATACATCATATACTAAAGGTCATGTATTATACGAAAATGACTTTCAATTTTTAAAAGATGTATTAAATAAAGTCGAAGCTAAAGTGATAGCAGAAGGAAACGTTGTAACACCTGAAATGTTGAAGCGTGTAACGGATTTAGGTGTTCATTGCACAGTTGTTGGAGGCGCAATTACAAGACCTTTAGAAATTACAAAACGATTTATTAAAGAAATAGAGGGATAATCATGAAATTTATAAATTTAGGTACTGAAAAAGAAGCTTGTCATTATGTTGCAAATGAGTTATTAAAGCAAATCATAACTGACAATAAGAGTGTGTTAGGTTTAGCTACTGGTGGTACAATGGTCGGCGTATATGAACAATTAGTTAATTTAATTAAAATAAATAAATTGGATTTAAGTAATATTACAACCTTTAATTTAGATGAGTATATAGGAATCGACTCTGATCATCCAGAAAGTTATTACACATATATGCACGATATATTATTTAACCATTTATCTAGTTGGAATGAAGAAAAAATACATTTACCACATGGATCAGCAAATGATTTAAATAGCGAAGTAGAACGCTATGAGAATCTAATAGATAAAGAAGGTCCAATGGACATACAAATATTAGGAATTGGTGAAAATGGTCATATCGGTTTTAATGAGCCAGGAACATCATTTGATAGTTTAACAAGTGTAGTTGATTTAACAGAATCAACAATAGAAGCTAACAGTAGATATTTTGAAACGAAAGAAGAAGTACCTAAACAAGCAATTTCAATGGGTATTCAATCTATTTTAAAAGCTAAACGCATCATATTATTAGCTTTTGGACCAAAAAAAGCAGAAGCGATTCAAAAGTTGTTGTCAGGTGAAATTACGACTGATCTTCCAGCTTCAGCATTGTACAATCACCCGAATGTAGAAATTATTGTAGATAATAGTGCTTATAGTAATAAAGAATCTTAAAGTACATATGTAAATATTAACTTGATAGATGATATCGTTTAAAGTACAATTACTACTACAAAGAATGAGCCTTAAGAAACGGCGGGTGAAAGTAGTGGAAAGAAAGCGTATTTCATTTAATGATGAAGCGGTTTTAGATTATTGTAATATCATGGGATATCAGTATTATGAAGAAGTGCCAGTTCAATATTTACTAAGTGTTCTTCGTGAATTTGATAGTTTTAAGCCTTATATGGGCAGTAACGTAAAACTAAAACAAATCAAAACCGAATTTGAACAAACTGAACGTATTATGACTTTAGAAAATTATGAAGCTGAAATCGTGTGTCTTAATGAAAGTAAATTAGATAATATGACGCTTTATGAATATGAAATGAAACTATTTAAAAAACAAAAAGTGATTGCCAAAATAAAAGCAGAATTTGGCATTGGACAATAATGAAAAGGCTACACGTAAAAAGCCTACAAAGTGAGATACTCTGTAGACTTTTTAAACGTGTAGTTTTTATTTATACTTCTTCAGTATAAACTTCGATTTTTTCAATACGGTTTGCTGCACCATGATCAACTGGACCGACGAATTCATTCATTCTCCAGCCATTTTTTATTGCAGATGCAACAAATGCTTTAGCGTGTTTTACAGCATCTTCTGGAGACTCACCGTTAGCTAAATTAGCAGTAGTTGCAGCAGCAAATGTACAGCCGGCACCATGATTATAACTAGATTGGAATTTATCAGTAGAAAGTAATACATGTTTTTTACCATCATAGAATAAGTCAAAGGCTTTATCTGATTCTAGCGCTTTACCACCTTTAATGATGACATATTGTGAACCAAGCTCATGTATTTTTTCAGCAGCTTTTTTCATATCTTCGATAGATGTTAATTTACCTAAACCAGAAAGTTGTCCCGCTTCAAATAAATTTGGTGTCACAATTGTTGCTTTAGGTAATAATTCTTTAATCATTGCTTCAGTATTTCCCGGGTTAAGTACTTCATCTTCGCCTTTACAAACCATAACTGGGTCAACAACAAAGATTTCAGAACCTGACTCGTCATATGCTTGGCGAGCACGTTTAATAACTTCTTCAGAACCTAACATACCAGTTTTAATTGCATCTGGACCGATAGAAATAGCTGTATTTAACTGCTTATCCAGTAAATCAAGAGGTAATGGCGTCACATCATGTGCCCAAGTTTTTGGGTCCATTGTAACAACAGCTGCTAATGCAACCATTCCATAAGTATTGTGTTCTTGAAATGTTTTTAAATCAGCTTGCATTCCAGCACCAGCACTTGTATCTGATCCTGCTATAGTTAAGACTTTTTTTAATGCCATCGGTAATTCCTCCCAATATATTCATATAAGATATCATATCATGTTTTTTAATTGTAAAAAATAGTTATGACCATTTCATGAAGGCTATGTTATCATTTTTAAAGAGGTGAAAAAAATGGATTGGCAAGAAATCTTTCACAATATAAAAGAGCAACATGATTTTTCAGAAATGGAAGCTTTTTTAGAAGAAGCTTATCAAAATACAACGGTGTATCCAGCTAGAGAAAATGTTTATCAAGCATTTGATTTAACACCGTTAGACAATGTTAAAGTCGTCATTTTAGGTCAAGATCCGTATCATGGGCCAAATCAAGCACACGGTTTAGCTTTTTCAGTACAACCTGATGCTAAGTTTCCACCTTCCTTAAGAAACATCTACAAGGAATTGGAGTCGGATATTGGTTGTAAGCGTACTAGTCCACATTTACAAGATTGGGCAAAAGAAGGTGTGTTATTATTGAACACAGTATTAACTGTGGAAGCACATAAAGCACATTCTCATAAAAATATCGGCTGGGAAATTTTCACGAATGAAATCATTAAAAGTATTTCACGTGAACTTGAAGATGTCGTCTTTATTTTATGGGGTAAACCAGCACAAGAGAAAATTAAACTCATTGATACAGAAAGACATCATATTATTAAATCGGTTCATCCAAGCCCATTGTCAGCTCATAGAGGATTCTTTGGATCAAAACCATTTAGTGAAACAAATCAGTTTTTAAAATCAAAAGGTAAAGAACCGATCAATTGGTGTGGAGGTGAGGTAAATGATTAGCAGAGATCAATTAATATCAGCGATTGAAGATGAATTGGTACATGCAGATAACGCGACAAATAATGAAACATTTAATAAACATATGCATGCAATTCACACTTTAAGTGGATTAATTGATGCAGAAGAGGGAGATAACCAAGGTATAGAAGTGAAACAACCTTATATGAAAACTTCTTCAACGCCAATTAAAAAGGAAAATCCTCAAATATCTAATGAAGAAATTAGAAAAATGGGTGGAAAAGTACCTGATAAATCAACGGTAAAACAAAATGAAAATACTTTAACGACTGATGATGGTATAGGAAATGGAGATTCAATTTTTGATTTTTAATAAAAGAAAGGAAGTAAGAAAATGAAATTATTTATCATTATTGGGGCAATAAATGCAATGATTGCTGTTGCAGCAGGTGCTTTTGGAGCTCACGGTTTAGAAAACAAATTATCAGCTAAATATTTAGATATTTGGGAAAAAGCAACAACTTATCAAATGTATCACGCACTAGGCTTAATACTTATTGGTATTGTTTCTGGCACAACAACTGCAAATTTAAATATTGCAGGTTGGTTGATGACATTCGGAATTGTATTCTTTAGTGGTTCTTTATATATATTAGCTTTAACACAAATTAAAGTATTAGGTGCTATTACGCCGATAGGTGGCGTGTTATTCATAGTTAGTTGGTTGTTACTTGTAATCGCGGTTTGGAAGTTATAAGGTATAAAAGTTAGTCGCGTTTCACGAAAAATAAAAATAAGGGTGGAACATTAATGGCAAGACGAAAGAAAGATTTATCAAGAGGGAATTTAGAACAGAACTTATCTGAGAAATTTGTTTGGGCCATAGCTTATGGCTCAAGCATAGGTTGGGGCGCATTTATACTTCCAGGAGATTGGATAGGCCAAGCAGGTCCAATAGGTGCTTCAATAGGTATCTTTATAGGTGCATTATTAATGATTGTTATAGCTATAAGTTATGGCGCATTAGTAGAGAAGTTCCCTGTATCAGGTGGAGCTTTTGCATTTGGTTACTTAGGATTCGGGAAATATGTGTCCTTCTTTTCATCATGGTTTTTAACCTTTGGGTACATATGTATTGTTGCTTTAAACGCGTCAGCATTCAGTTTGTTATTTAAATTTGTAATGCCTGGGTTTTTAGAACAAGGTAAGCTATACACTATCGCAGGATGGGACGTTTATATCACTGAAATTATATTATCTTCATTAATTTTATTAATATTTGCTTGGATAAGTATTAAAGGTTCAAGTTTTTCAGGAAATTTACAGTATATATTCTGTGTTATATTAGCAGTTGTTGTCGTTCTACTATTTGCAGGTTCATTTTTCACACAAGACTTTTCATTTTCAAATTTACAACCTGCAATAAGTGAGAAAGAAGGTTGGCTAGGCTCGATACTATTGATATTAGCTGTAGCACCTTGGGCTTACGTAGGCTTTGACAACATTCCACAAACAGCCGAAGAATTTAACTTTGCACCAAGTAAGACGTTCAAACTCATCGTATTTAGTTTATTAGCATCAGCAATAACTTATGTAATGATGATACTTCTAACAAGTTGGTTATTCAAAGATCCTTCTTCAATTGGAGGGAATTTATGGGTAACAGGTTCAGTTGTAAAAGAAGGGTTCTCATTTGTAGGTTTAGCAGTGTTAATCGTTGCTATTATGATGGGGATATTCACTGGATTAAATGGCTTTTTTATGAGCTCTAGTAGATTGTTATTCTCAATGGGTAGAGCAGCAGTTATGCCAAGCGTGTTCAAAAAATTACATCCTAAATACAATACGCCATATATTAGTATTATATTTATACTCGTTTTAGCATTAGTAGCGCCTTGGTTAGGTAGAACAGCATTAACATGGATTGTAGACATGTCTTCAACGGGTGTTTCAATCGCATACTTTATCACATGTTTATCAGCATTTAAGTTGTTCTCATATGATAAGAGAAGTATGATGTATCATCCGAAATATAAAACATTTGCTTTAATAGGTGCGATTATTGCGTTAATATTCTTAGGACTATTACTGATTCCAGGATCACCAGCGAGTCTTTCATTACCTTCATATATTGCACTATTTGTTTGGTTAATCTTAGGCTTAGTATTCTTTATGGTTAGATATCCTTCACTTAAGAAAATGACAAATGATGAATTAAATTATCTAGTATTAGATAAATCAAAAGAAGAAATGATTGAGCTTGAAGCAAAAACAGAAGTGAAAAATTAAATAATTCGTGATCGAAAAAAAGCTCCTAATCCGTTAGAAACTTAACGGATTAGGAGCTTTTTATTTAATAAATTTAGTTATCTATATTATGAGCGACGTTGTTTATTTTTATTTAAATACATATAAACTGGTACACCAATAGCTAAAATGATTAATGAATATAATGAACCCATAAAATCAGATATTAAAGTGTTAATGATAATGAATGCGCCACCGAAAAGAGCTAGTAAAGGTACAAATGGATATAGCGGTACCGAATAATCTCTTTTAGTTCCTTTATTTTGTTTTCTAAGTATAAATAGTCCTACAAATGCCATCATATAGAATAAATATATGATGAAAATCGTAACTTCAGATAAATAATCAGCGTTAACTGTGTTCGGGAATAAAATCGTTAATATAATTAATATTACAGATATTCCAAATACAGTCATTAAAGCGCCTAATGGTGATTTTAACTTAGGACTAATATAACCGACATATTTATGTAATGGTAATAACCCATCTTCAGCCATCGCAAATGGTATGCGTGGGAATGTAATGATTTTTCCGTTTAAACAACCGAAAATTGAAATAATGACACCAATATTCACGATTTTTGAACCGATATCTCCGAATAGTGCTTTTGCTGCTTCGGCACTTGCAGTATTACCTAAGCCAACTAGTTTTTCAGCTGGGATAACGTGAAATACTGAAATGTTAATTAATACGTATGCCAAGGTTACGACAGATAAACCAATTAACATAGCTAGAGGTAGGTTTTTCTGAGGTTTTTTCATTTCCCCGGTCATGTTCGTTAACATAATCCAGCCATCATATGCGAATAATGTAGCGAGTACAGCCCTACCAAAATTGATTTCGCCGTCTGTTTTGATAAGAGATGTAACATCTTTACCGAATATACCTTCGTCTCCCCATAAAAGACCAAATACAATAATAGCAATTACAGGAATTAATTTTGCAATTGTCGTGATATTTTGCATAAGTCCGCCAAATTTAGTACCTAATATATTTACAAGGGTTAAAAATATTAGCGCTATAAATCCAATCCAAACACTTAAATCGTTACTAATATTAAAAAAGTTTGTAACTAAAATACCAAAAAATAGCACGAGTGAAACAATAATTGCAGGACCATAAATGATCGTTTGAACCCATCCTGTTAAAAAGCCCCAAAATGGACCATAAATGTCACGTATGTATGCGTATAAACCGCCTGTTTTTGGAATTTGAGCACCTACTTCAGCAATTGTAAGTCCTGCTGCTAATGTAAGCACGCCTCCTACTACCCAAGCCAAAATGGCAAGATTACTTGTACCTGCATGTGTTAATACAACAGCAGGTTTTACAAATACGCCTGACCCGATAATTGTACCGATTACAATAGTAATTGCGGTCATTAGACCAATAGATTTTTGTAGTGATTGTTCTTGATTATTTTTCATAAATACTCCTTGAAAATAGATTTTGTAAGTAATATTTATCTATTACTTAATATACACGATAAACGAGGAATGTGAATGGATTTTTTAAACCATTAATGAATTTTTAGAGAAAATAGCTAAGTAATGAAACAATATAAACAGTGAACTTTTAAAAAGATTGCTGATAGCTAATTATATTGATAAAGATACTTATCCAATAACTACAGTAACAAAAATGTAAGTAATTGTTAATATCAGTATGATAAGGGCTACGAGAAGCATTAAATATAATAATAAAGAATAAACAATAATGCATATAAACGAATATGCAACTAATGACGAAATGAGTTATATTACACTATTAAATATTTGCTAGATTTATTTAAATAAAGTATGTATAATGTTCAACGTGGCTTTGTAAGCACTTACTTAAAAATAAAAATAAATGACATTTAGCATGAAAACAATCAGGATTGTCGTTTGAGGAGGAATGTAAAATGTTAGAGCTCGATGCTATTACAACGTTGGCGCTAGCATGTGTCTTGCTTTTATTAGGGCAGGCAATTGTAAATAATGTTTCTATATTAATGAAATTATGTATACCTGCTCCAGTAATAGGTGGGTTAATTTTTGCAATTTTAGTAGCAATTTTACAATCAACAAACGTGGTTACAATAAAATTAGAATCTGAATTTATTCAAGATTTCTTTATGTTAGCATTCTTTACTACAGTAGGTTTAGGAGCATCTTTAAAATTATTACGACTCGGCGGTAAAGTATTAATAGTATACTTTATTTTCTGTGGTATTTTGGCTACATGTCAAAACATTATTGGTGTTTCACTTTCAAAGGTGTTAAATATACCTCCGTTACTAGGTTTAACAGCAGGTTCTATGTCAATGGAAGGTGGACATGGGAACGCTGCAGCATATGGTAAAACTTTAGAAACTTTAGGCGTAGATTCAGCTGTTACTGCTGCGCTTGCTGCCGCTACGTTAGGATTAGTTGCAGGCGGATTAATAGGTGGTCCAGTTGTTAGATTCTTAATTAAAAAATTCGATTTAAAACCAGAGCAAGCAGAAGCTTCAGCTCTAGATTATAGTGATGTTGACTATAATAAAGAATTACATAGTAGAATGAATCCAACTACAGTATTTATCGTTCAATTTACAATTATCACTGTTAGTATGGCGATTGGTACATATTTAGCTGATACATTTACAGACTACACGGGTATTAATGTTCCTATTTATGTGGGCGCTATGTTTATAGCTGTTATTATCAGAAATATTTCGGACTATGGAAAATTAAACATTGTAGATATGAAAATTACAAACCGAGTTAGTGATGTATCATTGAGCTTGTTCTTATCAATTGCTTTAATGAGTATTAACTTAACAGAAATATATAATTTAGCGTTACCATTAACAATTATAGTATTAGTACAAATAGTATTTATTGTACTGTTCTCAGTATTTGTAGTGTTCCGCGCATTAGGGAAAAACTACGATGCAGCTGTTATGATCGGTGGATTTATTGGTCACGGGTTAGGCGCAACACCAAACGCAATGGCAAACTTAGACGTTATTACAAAGAAATTTGGTGCCTCTCCAAAAGCTTATCTAGTTGTACCAGTCGTAGGTGCATTCTTAATAGACTTACTTGGCGTACCAATCGTAACGTTCTTTATTAATGTATTCAGTTAATAATAGTACATCGAAATAATTCTCCTAATCCACTCGATTAGGAGAATTTATTTATATATGGGCTTTATAAAATAATGTTTAAAATGCGGTTCGATAAATAAAAATTATCGAACTGCAAATGCGAAATACAGGTCGATAAATAAAAAATATCGAACCGCAAACATGAAATACGGTCCGATAAAATAAAATATCGAACCGCAAATTAAAATGAGGCTGAAACACCAATAGATGTTTCAGCCTCTATATTTATCTTGAAATCTTAGTTTAGTTTAAAGAAGTCATTTAATTCGTCAATATTTAAAATGTTACCTACGTAGAATGCTCCGAAGTCACCATATCTTGCTGATACTTCATCGAAACGCATTTCATAGATTAATTTTTTGAATTGTAGCATATCGTCGCTGAATAAAGTTACGCCCCACTCGTAGTCGTCCAATCCTACTGAACCGGTAATGAATTGTTTAACTTTACCAGCGTAACTGCGTCCGATTAAACCGTGTGAACGCATTAAGCTACGTCTATGTTCCATATCTAACATGTACCAGTTATCTTCACCGTCACGTCTTTTATCCATTGGATAGAAACAAACATATTCTGAACGTGGTACTTCAGGATATAATCTAGCTTTTACATATGGGTTTTCATATGGATCTTCATCTGAATCACCAGCTAGATAGTTAGATAATTCCACTATTGAAACATAAGAATATGTTGGAATTAAGAAATCACTAATATCTAATTTGTTTAATTCATTTTCTAAAGCATTTAATTGCTTAACATCAGGACGTAAGAACCATAACATTAAGTCTGCTTTTTGACCTGTTATGTTATAAAAAGCATGAGAGCCTTCTTTATTATTATGAACAGTTTCTAATCCTTCAAGGAATTTTTTAAACTCTTCAACTATCGTATTTCTATCATCTTCTGGCACAGTTTTTAGGCTTGTCCAATCTATTGCATAGAATAAATGTAAGCTGTACCAACCATCTAATGTTTTTGCTGCTTCGTTCATTATGATTTCGCTCCTTTTAGATTAATTCTTTTCTCTATCTAAGTTTATCATACTAGAAAAGAAATAGAGGACTCAACTTTTACAGTGTTGTGAAGAAAAGTACTTCGGACATGACGCACTGACTTATATTTAATTGTATTTTTAATGTTGTTGATTATCTTTTTTGTTTGGTGGATAATAATTAAATAAATATTATAAAAATATTTTAAATTAGATGCCTGAAAATTTTATTATATAGGAGTGTAAAAAGTGTATAAATTAGAGAATGTATCGAAAAAGTATAGAGGGAAGTTTGCTGTTGAAAATCTTTCCTTTTCAGTAGCATCTGGTTCTATTACTGGTATTGTTGGTAAAAGTGGTTCTGGCAAAACAACGTTATTAAAGTTACTTAATTTTATAGAAAAGCCAACTGAAGGTAAAATTATTTTTGATGAACAAGAAATTAATAAGTTGTCAAAAAAAGTGATTAGAAAGTATAAGGAAAGAATAGGTATGGTCTTTCAACATTATAATTTATTGAATAACTTAAATGTGTATCAAAATATAGCTTTGCCTTTGAAAATCATAAATGCAGAGAATGAGGATAGAGTGAAAGAACTTATTCAATTTGTTGGATTAGAAGATAAAATGAACGATTATCCTTCTAAATTATCAGGAGGCGAGAAACAACGTGTAGCATTAGCGAGATCTTTAGTTAGAAACCCAGATATATTGCTATGTGATGAAGCGACTAGCAGTTTAGATGAGAATAATACTGAAGAAATCATAAAAATGCTTAAGAAAATTAACAAAGAATATAGTATTACCATTATTTTTGTTACACATGAATTGAGTGTTGTTAAACAATTGTGTGAAGAAGTGTTTGTGATGGAGGACGGACAGTTGCTAGATATTATTGAAAATAAAAACAAAAGCATAGAAAAAATACAGGTACTTATTTAGAAAATGTTAAACGGAGTATTGAAGGATGACTTTCTTTGAAAAAATAAATTATTACTTACCAGAATTACTTCAATCTTTGCAGGAAACTTGTATCATGCTAGGATTTTCCATGATTATTACTTTACTAATTGGTTTACCTTTAGGTATAGCTTTGTTTTTATCCAATCCAGGTATTAAAGAATTAAATAGAAATTATTATTGGTCTTTTAATTTTTTAATTACTTTTATTCGTTCATTTCCATATTTATTATTTGTCATCAGTTTAATTCCCTTAACTCGTTTAATTTTAGGGAGCGCTTTTGGTCCATACCCATCGATAATACCTTTAAGTATTGTAGGTATTGCTATTTTTTCAAGACTAGTAGAACAAGTTTTATTAGATATACCGATAGAAATAAAAGTTTTAGCTGAGTCGCTAGGTGCAACAAAATTAAAATATATATGGAATTTTCTTTTAGTTGAATCACGTAGCGGTATTATATTAGCTTATACGACAACGATAGTAAGCATGGTCTCATATTCAACAGTGATGGGCATTGTTGGTGGTGGAGGTATTGGAGATTTTGCTATTCGCTATGGTTATCAAAGTTATGAAACGGAAATAATGTATTTCGCAATTATCATCATTATTATTGCTGTATTTATCATTCAAATGTTAGGAAATAATATCTCTAGAAAATTAGATAAAAGAAAGTAGTGTAGACATGAAAAAAGTTTGGTTTATTTTTATATTGTTGTTTAGTGTCATTATCTCCGGTTGTGGAGCAAAAAAAGATAACGAAGATAAAGTGATTAAAGTTGCTTCACAAGCACCACCTATGACAGATGTTGTAAAAGTTGCAGCAAAAGAAGCGAAAAAAGAGGGTTGGGAAATCAAGCTTGTACAAGTAAATGATAACGTTGCTTATAATGATATGGTAAGTAGTAAAGAAGCAGACGCGAGCTTTGCACAGCATAAACCCTTTATGGAAAAATATAATAAAGAAAGAAAAGCGAATTTAGTTGATCTACAGCCTATATATGACGCAAAAGTAGGTTTTTATTCTAAAAAATATAAAGAAGTGAAAGATATCCCTAATGGAACGAAAGTCGCTATACCTAACGATATTTCAAATGAAGGTCGAGCTTTAGCGATATTAGAAGAACAAGGATTAATTAAATTAAAAGACGGAGTGGGCGTTAACGGTACAACTAAAGATGTTGTAGAGAATCCAAAAGATTTCCAATGGTTAAAAGTAGATTTATTAAATTTATCAGAAGCTTATAGCGAGTCAAAAGTATCTTTAGTTTATAATTATCCTACATATATTTCGAAAATCGGTTTAAAACCTTCTGATGCTTTATTTTTAGAAAAAAATATTGATTCTCGATTTTCTATTCAATTAGTAGCGCGTGAAGATAATAAAGATTCCGAAAAAATTAAAGAATTAAAGAAAGTTATGAAAAGTAAAGCAGTTAGTAAATATTTAAAAGAAGAACATAAAGATACATTGATTCCATCATTTTAAGATTCTCGATATATCCTATAGCCTACGATACATTTACAGTTCGAAAACGTGAAAATTTATGAAAAAATGTTATAATAATTAGTGGAAAAATAATAGTGAGAATATATAGGAGGCAATTATGTCTAAATTACTTAATGTCTTAAGCGACAAATTATCAGGTAAGAATGTACGTATCGTTTTACCAGAGGGTGACGATGCTCGTGTTTTAACAGCAGCAGTTAAATTACAAACTACAGATTTGGTTTCTCCAATCGTACTTGGTAATGAAGATAAAATTAAAGAAACAGCTGACGGTGCTAATTTATCAATAGAAGGTTTAACAATTATCAACCCAGAAACAAGCGAATTAAAAGCTGATTTAGTTGAGAAATTCGTTGAACGTCGTAAAGGTAAAGCGACTCAAGAACAAGCTGAAGAATTATTAAATAATGTAAACTACTTCGGTACAATGTTAGTTTATACAGATCAAGCTGATGGTTTAGTAAGTGGTGCTGCGCATTCTACTGCAGATACTGTGCGTCCAGCATTACAAATTATTAAAACTAAACCAGGTGTTACAAAAACATCAGGTGTATTCTTCATGACAAAAGGTGAAGAACAATATGTATTCGGTGATTGTGCCATTAACCCTGAATTAAACGCACAAGATTTAGCTGAAATCGCAATCGAAAGTGCTAAAACTGCTCAAGCATTCGGTATGTCTCCGAAAGTAGCGATGTTAAGTTTCTCTACTAAGGGTTCAGCAAAATCTCCAGATACTGAGAAAGTATCAGAAGCTGTACAAATAGCTCAAAAGAATTTACAAGAAACAGACTTAAAAGATGTTGTATTAGACGGAGAATTCCAATTTGATGCAGCAATCGTTCCAGAAGTGGCAGCTAAAAAAGCGCCAAATTCTGATATACAAGGTGATGCAAATGTATTTATTTTCCCAAGCTTAGAAGCGGGTAACATTGGATACAAAATTGCACAACGTTTAGGTGGATACGATGCAGTTGGTCCTGTATTACAAGGCCTAAACGCACCAGTTAACGATTTATCACGTGGTTGTTCAGCAGAAGACGTATACAGTCTTTCAATCATTACAGCTGCTCAATCTCTATAATCATGGAAAACTTGCAAGATTATTTTACACAAGAATGGCGATACATTGACCACACTTCAGGACTGCAACCTATGCAGTCCTTTAGTTTCGATGATACATTTTGTGAACAAGTAGGTAACGACAATAGTCCAAGTGTTGTGCGCACATGGATACACAATCATGTTGTTATTTTAGGCATACATGATTCTAGACTTCCATATTTAAAAGACGGAATAGCATTCTTGAATGACGTTAAAGGATATAGCGCGATTGTAAGAAATTCGGGTGGTCTAGGAGTTGTGTTGGATAAAGGTGTTCTGAATATATCTTTAATATTTAAAGGTAGACATGATGTATCAATTGATACAGGCTATGAAGTGATGTTACGTCTTATACGTGAAATGTTCAAAGATGAAACAGATAAAATTGTAAATAAAGAAATCGCAGCATCATATTGCCCAGGAAGTTATGACTTAAGTATTGATAACAAAAAATTTGCAGGCATATCACAAAGAAGAGTACGCGGTGGCATAGCAGTGCAAATATATTTGTGTGTTGAAGGATCAGGTTCAGAAAGAGCTGAAATGATGAAGGAATTCTACCAACATGCTCTGAAAAATGAAAAAACAAAATTTATTTATCCTACAATTATTCCTGATTGCATGGCTTCTATAAATGAACTATTGAATACAGAATACACGACAAATGATATATTATTTAAATTATTAGGAAGCCTTAAAACATTAGGTGCAACTTTAAATATGGACCCAGTTTCCACAGAAGAATGGGCGTTATACGATAAATATTTCGAACGCATGATAGAGCGTAATAATAAAATGATACGCAATATGCAAAAATAATAAAATGACATTCTCAAAAATCTGTGAAGGTGGTATAATAATTTATTGCTAAAACAGAAAATATGAAAGGTGGGGAAACAAGTGCGAAATAAATTTCAATTATGCGATGACTGCCAAGCTGTCAATCTTCCATCATTAATGAAGAAAATTAAAAAATTAGATCCAGATGCGGAAATTGAAGTAGCATGTCAATCATATTGTGGTCCAGGTCGCAGAAAGACATTCGCATTCGTTAATAACCGCCCGTGTGCCGCTTTAACAGAAGATGAACTAATGGAAAAAATCCATAAACAACTTCAGAAAAAACGTAATCCAGAAGAAGAAGAAAGATTACGACTTAGAAACGAAGAACGAAAACGTCGACAAAAAGAATTAGACGAAAAGCTTAATAAAAAATTGAAAAAGTAAAAAGAAAACCTACGAGCTAAAATTAGTTCGTAGGTTTTTAAATTTTAAATATTTTATTCGAATGTTATTAATATGTGTTAACATTCTTAACAAATAATACCTTTCCACAGGCTTTTCGGTTATAATTAAGTATTCTGAATATTATAGTTTTTTGTATATAAATGATATAATTATAAATAAAGATAGGATTTTAAAGTAATTTAATAATTGTCATTCGTTTAATATAGTAAAGGCCAGTGAATGGCGTGGATGGTAGATAGAGGAGAGGTATTTATGACAAAGGTAAGGAAAGCAACAGTAGGGGATTATTCTGGAATTAAAAATGTAGCGTCTAAAGCTTGGTATGACACATATACGAATATTTATACAGCAAGTACTGTAACAGCGTTTTTAAACGCTTCTTATTCTAAAGAGATGATAGAAAAGCGCATTAATGATTCTGATTTCTATGTTGCTGAAGAGGATGGAAAGATTATTGGCTTTGCTAATTTCATTAAAGGTACTGAGCTATATTTATCATCCCACTACGTATTGCCAGAAGCTCAGCGAGATGGTTATGGTAAAGCCTTGTTGTATAAAGGTTTGAATAGTTATAAAGGTGAATATCATGAAGTATATTTAGAAGTAGATGGCAAAAATGATATCGGCATTGCTTTCTATAAGAAAGAAGGATTCGAAGTAGTGCGTGAATATGAAGAGTTACTTTTCGGAGAAACGATGCATACAACGCTCATGAAAAAAACTTTCTAGGAGGTAGAGGATAATGGAACAATCACTTAATAAATGGGTAGCACAATTTTATGAAGCATATGAGAATAAGACGATTATTCCTAATGGTGTTTTACCTTCGAATATCACAGAGAACGCTGCTTATGATGTTCAAGAAGGTGTTCTTCAGCGTAAAGAAGAAACTGAGTTGCATAAAGGATATAAAATTAGTTTAACAAGCCAAGAAACACGAGATATATTTTCTTCTACAACCCCTTTATATGGTGCGATGGGAGATACAACGATTTTCGGTAAACGTGTTCAGTTAAACGACTTAAATGAACCACTTATTGAAATGGAACTTGTATTTCTCGTTCAAGAAGAGTTAAACGAACAAGACAGTCTAGAAGATATTATGAATAAGTGCTTAATCGCACCAGGCATAGAGATACCAGATTCAAGATTTAGTAATTGGTTCCCTAACTTGAGTGTCACTGAAATTATAGCCGACAGTGCAGTGAGTGGTGGTGTTGTATATGGTGAGCCTAAACAATTATCATATGAAGATATTAATAATATTAAAGGGACTTTATATTTAGATGGTAAAGAAATTGCTTCTGGTAATAGTACAGAAGTTGAAGGCCATCCAGCAAAAGCAGTAAAATGGCTGATTTCTGAAATTAAAAAATATAACCGTTCATTGAAACCAGGTATGTTTGTTTCTAGCGGCACATTTATACTGCCTAAACCTTTAACTCAAGGGGTTTATAAAGCAGAATATGAAAATGTTGGTAACATTGAGTTTACAGTTGAGTAATAATTTCGAAAGGAGGAAACTAAGTGACTTATGAAGATTATGGGACGAAAAAATTAACAGAAGAAAAAGTTTTTAAAGATCCTGTGCATCGTTATATACATGTGAGCGATCAATTAATTTGGGATTTAATTAAAACTAAAGAATTTCAACGCTTAAGAAGAATCAAACAACTTGGAACATTATATTTATCTTTCCATACAGCTGAACATAGTCGCTTTGGTCACTCCTTAGGTGTTTATGAAATCGTAAGAAGAATGATAGATGAAGTATTTGTTGGAAGAGCGCAGTGGGACAATAAAGATAGACCACTTGCTTTGTGTGCTGCTTTACTACATGACTTAGGACATGGTCCTTTTTCTCATTGTTTTGAGAAAATATTTTTAACAGATCATGAACAATTTACGCAAGATATTATTAAAGGTGATACTGAAGTAAATGAAGTGCTGAGCAGAGTATCTCCAGATTTTCCAACTGAAGTTGCGGATGTAATTAATAAGACCCATAAAAATAAACTTGTTATTTCTATGATTTCTTCACAAATAGATGCCGATAGAATGGATTATTTACAACGAGACGCTTATTTCACGGGTGTGAGCTACGGTCAATTTGATATGGAACGCGTATTACGTTTGATGCGCCCTTCTAAAGATGAAGTGCTGATTAAAGAAAGCGGTATGCATGCAGTTGAAAATTTCTTAATGAGCCGATATCAAATGTATTGGCAAATTTATTTTCATCCAGTTAGCCGTGGTGGAGAAGTATTATTAAATAGATGTTTTAAACGTGCTAAAGTGCTTTATGATAATGGATACTCATTTAAAGAAGCACCGAAATATTTAATACCGTTTTTCGAAGGTGATGTAACAATTAAAGATTATATTCGTTTAGATGAATCAGTTGTTATGTACTATTTAGAAGAATGGACTGAAGAAGACGATGATATATTAAGTGATTTAAGTAAACGATTCGTCAATCGTGACTTATTTAAATATTTACCTTTCGATGGATCTATTATTACAATAGGTGAATTAACTGAGTTATTCGAAAAAGGTGGCATTGATCCGGAATATTACTTTGTTTGTGATTCATTTTCCGATTTGCCATACGACTATGATCGTCCTGGTTCAAATCGCCAACCAATACATTTATTACAAAAGACAGGTCATATTAAAGAGATAAGCAGCCAGTCAGTAATTATTCATAGTATTACTGGAATTAAACGTCTAGATTATAAATTATATTACCCGAAAGAACTCATTTTAGAAATGGAAGATGAAGATATTAAGGGAGATATCATCAATTTATTAAACGAATTGGTATAATTTACAAACTTGAATATTAATCTTAAACTCTAGTATGATATACACAAGAATTAAATGAGGTGAAATAATGGCTGAAAAGAAAGGCTTTCAATTTAACATTATTAAAAATGACCCACTAGATGGACATAAAGGTACGAATATAGGATCAATCAGCTTAGATAACGTAGCCCCTGTATTTGTTGATGTAACTGAACAAACAGCTTTTATAGATGTAGGTGCAATGCATGCAAGAGCTGAAGTTGAAAAGCGAGTTAAGTGGGTTAAAGATACGGAAGAAGTCAAAGGCGAGGACGCGAGAGAATATTGGCTTTGTTGGGTTACGACTGAACGTGGAGAACAAGGTCCATATTATGCAGGTTTAACGGGATGTTACTTATTAGTAAATAAACCGAAGAAACGTGGATTTAAGAGTATGCCTGAACATGTTAATATGATGGATAAGTCCATGAAACACCAAATTAAAATTGACCAAATTGGTGATGAAAATCGTAAAGTACTCAAAAAATTCCTTCAAGAACATAACATGGAAATGTGGAATAATAGTAGCGATGAATTAAAGGCATCATTAGAGACAAAGTAATTGTGACTATTTTGTGACTTAATTGTGAATTATAGCAATAAAAGTAAATTGCTATTGTCTTTTCTGAATTTCATCAGTAAAATAGTTGATAGCTACTATAGCTAGGACACTAAAGAAAGCAGGCGCTTTTAGCCCTGCTTTTTTTAATTTTATTTGTCATATATGCTATAATTATAACGGTTCTAAAACGGTGAGGTGAGATATGATGAAAGAAAATATCAGCGTTAATGTCAGACAAGTAGTTAAACAAAATGGCGATAAATCAACATTTCAAACTAATACTACAGGTACATATCACAAAAGGAATAGTGATATTATTAGGTATGAAGAAACAATAGATGACCAAGTTGTTAAGAACATGCTTAAAATAGACAAAACTGGCGTTAAAATTCACCGTATGGGTACAGTTAATACAACTTTTCATTTTGTAGAAGGTAAGGATACGGTTAGCTATTATGAAACTGAAGCGGGTCGTATGACTTTGAACGTCAAAACATTGTCAATCAAACACTTTATAGATGAAGAAAAAGGTAAATTAAAAATACACTATCAATTAAGTGATCCATCAGGCTTACTCGGAACATATCAATTTCAAATAAATTACAAGGAGATAAATGTATGAATATAATTGATCAAGTTAAAGAAACATTAATAGAAGAAATTAAAGCGAGTATATTAAAAGCTCAACTTGTAGACGAAGTACCCGAGATTAAAATTGAAACACCTAAAGATTCAACAAACGGAGATTATTCAACAAACATTGCAATGGTATTAACAAAAATAGCGCGTAAAAATCCACGTGAAATTGCTAAACAAATTGTAGAAAATTTAGATACTACAAAAGCAAATGTAAAAAAAGTAGATATCGCTGGGCCTGGATTTATTAATTTTTACTTAGATCAACAATATTTAACAACTGTTATTGAAACAGCTTTAAATAAAGGAGAAACTTTTGGTCAAGCGGATGAATCTAAGAATGAAAGTATTATAGTAGAATATGTATCTGCAAATCCAACTGGTGATTTACACATCGGTCATGCTCGTAATGCTGCAGTTGGTGATACGCTATCTAATATTTTAAGTGCAGCAGGCTATGATGTAACTAGAGAATACTATATAAATGATGCAGGTAAACAAATTGAAAACTTAGCACATTCTATAGAAGCACGTTACGATCAAGCAATGGGTGTCGACACTGAATTACCCGAAGATGGTTATTATGGCAAAGATATCATCTCAATAGGGAAAGATTTAGCTGAGAAACATCCAGAAATTAAAGATCAACCAGAGGAAGAAAGAATTAAGACTTTCCGTAAACTTGGTTTAGATTATGAAATGGCTAAATTAAAAAATGATTTAAATGATTTTAATATACATTTTGATAGTTGGTTTAGTGAAACATCTTTATATGAAGCAAATGAAATTACAGCTGTACTTGATAAAATGACTGAACTTGGTTATACATTTGAGAAAGACGGCGCAACATGGTTAAGAACTACTGAATTTGGTGACGATAAAGATCGTGTACTTGTTAAACAAGACGGTACGTACACTTACTTCTTACCAGATATCGCATATCATTATGATAAAGTAGAACGTAAATTTGATAAATTAATCAATTTATTCGGTGCTGATCATCACGGTTATATAAACCGTCTTAAAGCATCTTTAGAAACATTTGGCGTTGACTCAAACCGTCTTGAAATCCAAATTATGCAAATGGTAAGATTATTACAAGATGGTGTAGAAGTTAAAATGAGTAAACGTACGGGTAATGCTATTACTTTACGAGATATTATGGATGAAGTTGGCGTTGATGCAGCGCGTTATTTCTTAACTATGCGTAGTCCTGATACTCATTTCGATTTTGATATGGAACTTGCGAAGAAAGAATCTCAAGATAATCCAGTTTATTATGCACAATATGCTCATGCGAGAATATCATCTATTATTCGCCAAGCAGAAGAAAAAGGCATTAAGCTAGATAAAGATGTTGATTTATCTTTAATTACGCATGATAAAGCTTTTGAATTATTGAAGAAAATTGCTGAATTTGAACCAACGATTGTATCAGCTGCAGAATCACGTAGTCCACATCGTATGACGAATTATATTCAAGATTTAGCTGCACAATTCCATAAATTCTATAACGCTGAAAAAGTATTAACAGATGATATAGAAAAGACAAAAGCACATTTAGCTTTAATCGAAGCAGCACGTATTACTTTACGTAACGCTTTAAAACTAATTGGTGTTTCTGCCCCAGAATCAATGTAATTTAATATATTGTTTTAATTGAGGTGCAGCTCAAGCTTATTTGAGTTGCGCCTTTTTGTGTATCATTTTTTAAGTAAAGATAGGAGAGAGATAAAATGAAATTATTTAGAGTTGTGTATTTATTATTTGCAGCAATAATTGTACTTTCAGGCTGTCAAAGTAATACAGATAATGAAAAAAATGAAGCAAAACAAGAATCAAAGGAGAAAGTAGAATACAAACGAATTATTTCATTAATTCCAAGTAATACAGAAATATTATATGAACTGGGTCTTGGTGATAAAGTTGTAGGGGTTTCTATAGTGGATGATTATCCTAAAGATGTGAAAGATAAAAAACAATTTGATGCATTTAAATTAGATACAGAAGCATTAATGAAAGCTAAACCAGATTTAATATTGGCACATGAATCTAATAAATCTACACAAGAAAAAGATTTGAAAAAATTAACTGATGCTGGCGTTAAAGTCG
This sequence comes from Mammaliicoccus lentus, assembly GCF_002902755.1. GTDB lineage: Bacteria > Bacillota > Bacilli > Staphylococcales > Staphylococcaceae > Mammaliicoccus > Mammaliicoccus lentus. The sequence goes on from NZ_PPRS01000004.1 coordinate 74,648, forward strand.
TATACATAGATGATGCTAATTCCATCAATGAAATGTACCAAACATTTAAACAAGTTGGTAAAGTTACAGGTAAAGAAAAAGAAGCTAATAAGTTTGTAGATAAAGTGAAAAACGATATCGAAAAGGTGAAAAAAGATATACCTGAAGATAAACAAGGAAAACAAGTATTTATGGAAATTTCATCACAACCAGATATTTATACATCAGGTAAAAACACATTTTATGATGATATGTTAACTTCAATTAAAGCTAAAAATGTATTTCATGATGAAGAAGGCTGGATTAAAACAGATAAAGAAAGTATTTTGAAACGCAATCCAGACGTTATGATAACAACTAGCGGGCAAAGCGAAGAAGAATATAAAAAATTGAATAACAATAGAGACGGGTTTGATCAAGTAAATGCAGTTAAAAACGACAGCGTTTACGCATTAAACGCAGATAAAATATCAAGACCAGGTCCAAGACTAGCTGAAGGATTAGAAGAGCTTGCAGACAAAATATACGACTAATCAATCTAGTCATTTTAAGTATATTTTGATTTGGTTTCTCGTTCTATTGTTATCTGTTGCAGTGTCTTTGTTTATAGGTTCTACAGGTATAACATGGAAATTTGATAATCAACTAGAATGGACGATTTTTTATAAATTAAGAGTTCCGAGAACATTACTGGCTTTAATTGCTGGTATGGGACTAGTAATGAGTGGTCATATTTATCAAACAATATTAAATAACCCATTAGCAGATAGTTTTACATTAGGTCTTGCTAGTGGCGCAACATTTGGAAGTGCACTTGCAGTATTTCTTGGTGTATCCATTTGGTTTGTGCCGTTGTTTTCAATATTTTTTAGCATGTTAACGTTAATAATCATCGTATTAGTTACGGAAACAATGGTAAAAACTTTTCATGTAGCTACGATGATTTTATCGGGTATATTTATTGGCGCATTTTTTAGTGCAGCATTATATATACTACTATTAATAAAGCCAGACAAAGTTAATAACATGGTTTCATATATGTTTGGAAGTGTTGCTTCAGCTGAGAGAATAACCGTCGAAATAACTGGAGTCGTAACTATTATATGTATTGTCTTATTATTAGGTATGAGCCATGTAATCAAGCTTATACAACTAGGTGAAGATAAAGTTATTACGCTTGGTGTTAATGTTAGATTTATATCATGGTTCTGCTTATTAATAGCTGCAGTTATGACGGCCGTTATAATAAGTTTCACAGGCATTATTGGCTTTATAGGTATGATTGTACCCCAAGTAGTAAGGAGAGTATATAGAGTGCCTATGTTCATTAAAATGATACTTAATATTTTAATAGGTGGATCGTTGTTATTAATAGCAGATACCATAGGCCGTGTCATTATAAGTCCGATACAAATTCCAGTAGGTATTGTATTGTCAATTATCGCTATACCCGTTATGATGTATCTAATGATAACGGAACAACGCAAAAAAGAAAAAGGCAACCTTTAATGTTGTAATATTTCATATAGTAAACACCAATTTGTTAGTAGTTTATCTAACAAATTGGTGTTTTTAGCTATAAAATTGTTGTTGCTTTCTGAATAGAATAGTTTAAAATATTTCTATGAAAGGGATGATGACATGGATTCATGTGACATTCAAGCAATTATCTTTGATTTAGAAGATACGCTTGTAGATCGTGAAAAGTCACGATTAAAATTTTTGGAAGAACAATTTGAAAGATTTCATGAATTGATGGTTACAGTCCAAAGACGTGATTTTGAAAAGGTATATTTAACGTTAAATCCCTACGGTTTAGAGGATATAGAATGGGTTTATCAAGAACTCGTTAAGAGATTAAACATTGAAAAAATTACTTGGAAGATGTTTTATAATGACTATAAAATGCATTATTATAGATACCACTTTCCGTTTTACGATACATTGTTTACTTTAGATAAATTGGAAAGTATGGGATATAAACTAGGTGTTATTGCAAATGGTGAAAGCGAGAAAGTTACACATGTAATCAACGCTATTGGTATAGACCCATACATCGACTATATTTCAATTTCAGAAGATGTAGGTGCGATGAAACCCGATCCTATTATTTTCGAAGATAATATGAAACATTTAGGTGTTAAGCCAGAACAAGTATTATATGTTGGTGATTGTCCAATCAATGATATTGCTCCCGCTTATGCGATGGGGATGAAAAATGCTTGGGTTGCTAATTCGGTATTAGGAACACCTGAAGAAAATGAATTAGATTATACAATTGAAAATTTAAGTGATTTAATAGAGATATGTAAACAAATTCAAAGAGGTGAATAATCATGAATTTATTCTTAACTAAAGAGAATGTAGCAATACATTATGAAACAAAAGGAAAAGGTTTCCCGATAATCTTATTGCACGGTGTTTTTCAAAATATGGAAGTATTTGCACCTCTTATCAAAAATTTGAGTAAACAGTATCAAGTGATATCTATAGATATGAGAGGGCATGGTTTAAGCGATGCACCATTTGATAGTAGAGTTGATGATTACGTTTCAGATATCCAGCAATTACTAAATGGATTATTTATTAATCGAGCTTTTGTTATTGGTTTAGAACTAGGTTCAACTGTAGCACTAGGGCTTGCTTATAAAAGTCCAAATTTAGTAGAAGGTTTAATATTGATTAATCCTACAGATAATCATAAAACTTTCCCGGAAAACCGTATTTACGATAGACATGCAGATGAAATAAGAACAATGAATGATGAAGAAAAAGAAAAATATTTAATGAAATTTAGATACAAAAACATTAAAAAAGCTAAAAAGTTTGTAAAATCGCATATACCTTCTCATGCATTACAAACAATGGAAGAAGAAATCACAATAAAACGTTCATTCAAAGATTTTGATATTCTTGCTTTATTACATGAAATTAAAGTGAAAACACTTGTCATTTCAGGAAAGTATGATGGAAAAATCCTATATAGTGAAGGTCAAAAAATAAGCGAACTGCTACCAAATAGTGAATTTGTATTATTTGAGCAGTCTGGAGAACTACCATTTGTTGAAGAAAAAGAGAAATTTATTAGTGAAATGAATGAATTTTTAAGTGGAATTCCTCAAAATTAATCGTTTTGTTACATGATTGTAATAAAAGTAGTCAAATTGTAATGACTATGTTATAATAATCGCAGGTTGGATGCATAATCAAAAAGACAGATAAATGGAGGAGAACCTCATATGAAAAAATGTCTCTTAACTATTGCGATGTTACTTATGGTTTTACCATTTTCACCGTTTACTGAGGCACAAGCAGCAAATGATACCCACTTAGATATAAATGAGAAGAATATAGAATCATATAAAGAGGGTACTCAAGCCATTGAGAATATTAAAATTGGAGATAAAGTTTCAAAAATTAAAAACAAGTATCCTAATTTAATGTACTCATACTCTGATGACAGTAATGAAAAAGAAAACTATTATGAATTTGACACAAAAAATGGTCATATGATTATTACAGGAACAGGCAAAGGTCAGAATGAATCAGTTAAACGTATTACAATGATTTATGATCAACAGACTAATGTAGATTTAAATCAGTTAGTAGACCTTTTAGGTGAAGATACTACTAAACGTGTACAAAATAATAAATATACTGGCGGTTATGCTTACGTGAATAATGATAAAGCGCATTTCCAACTATCGAAAGCTACACCAGACAGTAAAGATTATAAAGTGTATCGTATTGATTTAGGCCAATATTAAATAGCTTGATAGCTCAATAGCTTAAACGAATCTCCCATTATTGTAATATACATATTGCATAATGGGGGATTAATTTATACAATATGAGAATAAGGTGGTGTGTTAATGCGTCCTAACAATACAGTATTACTTGAAAATGTGAATGATTATTTACAACATGTAGGTGTATTGCCTGAGCGAATAGACAAAGTTCAGCATTCATTAAAGAAAGATATGAAAAAATCAGACGAAAAAGAAGTTGATTATGCTGAATACAGACATAAATCACACGCTGAAATTCTTCAAATTATACAACGAAATTTAGCAATTGTTAGCTATAACCCTATTCTTTTTTATACATTAAATTTCTTATTATTTGCATATTTACTTGATAAGAAATTGGTTTTATTTAGTGCTGTGACAGGATTATATGTATTATATGTAATTTTTATATTAACAACATCACTAGGTGTATATTTAACAATAAAACGGAACAGTTATTTGTATCCCAATAGAAAATTGATGATTACCAATATTACTGTTTTTGGTATAGGCCTTATCCTTTGTGTATTAAAAATCTTTAATTTGAACTTAGGCATTTATGTTTTGCCGTTAGTCATTTTCCAAGCGATATTCGTAATAGGCCTTATGTTGTTAATTCTCGCGATTTTCCTACGTAAATTAGAAGTTGCTGCAATGGGATTTATTGTTTTACAAAAAACAATCTCATCTGTGACAACTAATGAAACGATAATTATGAGCGTGACTATTGCTAGTTGGGCAATTATATTGATGATTATTTTATTCTTCGTAATGAGATATTCGACAAGAAGATACGTTTAACTAAATAATATTAAAATCAGGCTGAGACATTTATTTTATGTCTCAGCCTGATTCATTTTCATTTTATTAAATTAAATATATAAAAGTGTGAAATTGTGTTAATCGGGTATATTATTACTGTAAAGTTGGGAGGATTACTTATGGGTAAACTAATAACAAGGGATGGTACTCAAATCGCTTTTGAGAAAAATGGAAACGGGACTCCATTAATTATGTTGCATGCATTGAGTATGAATTTAGCAGCATTTCATTCTACAGTCGAACAGTTAAAAAACGATTTTAAAATATATTCAATTGATTCCAGAGGACATGGAAAATCAGATAAACCAACAGAAATTTCAATACAAGAACATATCAATGACATCATTGATTTAATGGATGCTGAAGGCATTGAATCAGCATATATTGTAGGTCACGATATGGGTGGTGTAATCGCTCAAGAATTGACGATACAACAACCCAAACGTGTTAAGAAACTTATCTTAATATCATCTATTTCTAATAAAGGAAAACAGCCTCTCATTAAATTAATTGCAAAACATAGAGATAAAGTTGCCGGCTTTAGTAAAGAAGAAGCAATGTTAATTTTGTTTAATGAAATTTTTTATAACACTGATACAACGTTCAAATGGTACCAAGAAGTGAAAAAATATTATCGAATGACAGAAGAACAAGATGCTATATCAGTGCGAACAATTAATGGTATTAATATTGAGTCAGATGATATTAAAGTCCCAACACTTATAATAAAAGGGAAACATGATCCATTCTTAGATGAAGATGAAACAAATCATATTAAAAATGCACATACAGAACTCTTTGAAAATTCAGGACATGCACCTTTTATCGAAGAAAGTGAAAAATTTAAAAAAGTAGTTACTAAATTTTTAAAACAATGCACTTCTATGAAACAATCAATATCATAAGTATTATGTCTTAATAAATTTATACAATAAAAAGGTACACCAAATAATTTTGGTGTACCTTTTTATTTGTATCAAGAATATTTAATGCTTGATGCAAAATTAATCATTTATATCAGTATTAGCTATTTCTTTATCGATTTTTGCGATGACGTCAGCTATAGATTTGCGTTGTTTTTTATTAACTAAAATTAATACAGTACGTTCGTCATATTCATTTCTTCTCTTAGTGAAATAGTCTTGTTGTGATAAGTTTTTTACAGCTTTAACAATTTGCGGTTGTTTATAGTTGAGTTTATTAATGATTTTCTTTAAATGATATTCTTCTTCATCCGTGTCATTAATGTAAGTAAGTACAGCAAACTCTTCGAAGCTTAGTGAAAAATCTTTTTTAATGATTGACTTTAATTTGTCCACATACGTTACAAGCGATAATAAATCCGAACAATTTTCTATTTTAGAAATTGCCATTTTGAATCCCCCTAGATAATGGTTTTTTAAATTTTGAAGAAACACAAAGTAATACAACCCCTTGTATCATTCAATAAAAAGCTTTTTGTATTTCAAAACTATGATTTTAGTTAATCAATTATTTTCTTATTTTAGCTCAAATATAGCTATATGTAAACTAATAAGAGTAGGATTTAATTAAATATTAATACAAATAATATAAATGTCACAAATGAAAGTCACACATAATATAATGTTAAGAAATTTAAGTGTGCAAAAAATATTAATTCTTCTAATAAAATAAATAAAACATAACGAAATGATGAGATATTAATTGTATTATTTATAGAATGAAAAGAAAAAGCCGTATATTTATACGGCTTTTCAAAAACTACTTTTCAATTTCTGTGTATTGTATGATGACTTCTTCAATTGTTTCAGCATTTAACTCTGCATATTTTTGTAAGAATTCTGCCACACTATGTTCTTTGATATAAGTGTCTTTTTCGACAGTTTCTTTGTCATTTACATCTTTGTATTCTAGTAAATAACAAACAGCTTTAACAAGTTCAGAATGCTTTTTATTTCTTTTTGCTAATTCGATTAAAGGTTTAACGATTCGATCATTTGGTCCAACTTTACGTAGTACACCTCTACCAACTCTTGTAACATCATCTGATAGGTAAGGATTATTAAAGCGACCAATTATTTTTTCAACATAATAAGCTTGATCTTCTTTAGTGAATTCATCAAATGTTGATATGAGGTACTCACTTGTTTCGTTAAGTACTTCATGTAAACCGGCTTTAATTTCTTTATCTTGAATGGCTTCAAGAATTGTATTGTAACCTTTGTATTGTCCATAATACGCTAAGTAAGCATGACCAGTGTTTACTGTCATTAATTTTCTTTCGATATATGGCGTTAAATCATCAACGTAATGTACATCTTCTAATTGTGTTCCTTGCCATTTTGACGCTTCGACAACCCATTCAAAGAATGGTTCCACTAATACGTCTAATGAACCTTCTTTTTGACCTTGAGGAACAATACGGTCGACTGCTGAATTTGGGAATGAAATATCTTCTGATAGTGGACCAGTTATATTTAATATTGCTTCTTTCAACTGATCTGTAGCCATGATTGCATTCTCACAAGCAACGATATTAAGTTTTTTACCAGGTTCGCGTTCTGTTAAAAAGTTTGCAAAAGATTTAGCAATGATAGGTAAAATATTTACACCTACAGCTGTTGTAATAACATCTGCTTCAAGGATTGCTGCTTTTAAATCTTCTGTATTTGAAATGCTATTAATACCTTTGACGCCTGAAACAGGTTCTTTAGTATTTTCTTCATTAGCTATAATGACGTTATAAGCTTGTTCTTCGTTAATTTGATTGATAACATCCGCGTTTACGTCTACGAAAGTAACTTCGTAACCATTATCACTTAAAACTTTGCCAATGAAACCACGGCCGATATTACCGGCTCCAAAATGAATGGCTTTCATTAAAGCTCAACCTCCTCAAAGACTGCAAGAATTTCTTCTTTTGTTTGAGCATTTATAACTTTTTCAACGTTTTCTTCTTCACTAAATGTAATTGCGATTTGTGAAAGGATGTCTAAATGTTCGCCATCTTTACCAGCAATGCCTACAATAACTTTAGCTTCGTTACCGTCCCAATCAACGCCTTCTGGGATGTGTAGTAAAACTAACCCTGATTTTAATACTTCGTTTTTAGCTTCGTCTGTGCCATGTGGAATAGCTAAGAAATTACCCATATAAGTTGTTACAATTTGTTCACGTTCTTTCATAGCAGTGATGTATTTCTCTGTTACTGCTCCATCTTCTACTAATACTTGTCCTGCTTTTTCGATTGCTTCTTCTTGTGAATTTACTGATAAGTTCATAATAATGTTTTCTGGATTAAATAATTGTGTCATGATAAGTCACTCCGTTTTCGTTAATTTTTGTTTTAGTTTATTTAAGAAAAATGATTTAAGTGTATTTTCTATTAATACACGATCGTTTAATAGATGATTAATGTCATCTAAATGTTCTGTAATTAAAGATGATACTTCGCTCATTAGTTGTCCTTGTTCTGAATTAGCCGGTATAAACATTGAAACTAACCAATTAACCTCTTGCTCTTTATTTTCTATCGTCTTTAAGCTTAATGGTTTTATTAATTCTGTAATAATGAGCTGAGGTTTCTTTATTGATTCGTCTGATAGGTGAGGTATTGCTACTGGATACCCTGTAAGTGCAAATCCTTGTAACGCTGTTCTTTGTTCAAACTTTTCAATAAAATCATTACTATTTTCAAGGACGTGGTGTTTTGTCAGTGTTTGTACTAGATATCGAGTAAGATTGGTTACTTTTCTTTGTTCGAAAATCATGTTTTGAATCAAAGTTAAACTATCTTCTATAAAGTTGACTGTTTGATCATAATCTTTATGTGATAGCTGAGACTTTTCACCTACATCATCTTTTAATGCGTAATGTATATTTTGTTGTAAATCTAGGAAGTATTTAACACTTTCGGCATCTTGTTCAGGTAATAATGGATTAACTGTAATATGTGGATATTTCGTATCTAAAGAAACTGTTGAAATCATACCGTCATATTTAGAGTAATCAATAGATTTTAAATCACTTACTGAAACTTCTGTTGTCTCTGCTATTTCAGAAAAATGTTGTTTCAATCGATTAGATAAGATTCTACTTGTACCTATACCACTACTACAGACGACTAACACATGAAGTGAAGGACTTTGTTTTTCATTGAGCATGCCACCAAAGTGTAATGCAATATAAGCAATTTCACTTTTAGGAAAATGATAATCACTGAGTACAATCTTTAAACCTGACGAAACAGCTTCAAAAAGTTCTTTATCATAAGTTTCAATCATTTCGGTAAGCGGATTGTAGGTTTCAATGTTTGCTTCAAGTCTATTAATAGCTGGTTCTAAATGTAAATTTAAACCATTGAATAAAGACGTTTCATCTTTAAAAGAGAAACCGCGTGATTTTACAAAATCAATTAATCTAGTTACATGTTGTTCGTGAATCTCGCTATTTTCATAAGTTGTTTCATGACGTCTTCTTGCGCCTCTTAAATGCATCGTAATAAAAGCAATTTCTGAACTGTTAAAAGTCACATCGTAAATGTCACTTAATACATTAGTTAAGCGAGTTGAAACTTTGAACTCTTCAGTTGAAATCAATTCGTTTAAAATATCGTTTTCAATTTCAACATGACCATCTTGTTTAATGCGTTCTATAGATAAAACGATATGGATAGTTAATGTTAAATAACTAGCTTCCGTTAACGTATAGGGTAGAACACCGAGTTCGTCCATTAGGAGTCTCTCAACGTTAAACAATCTATCTATATCTACGATGCCTTGTAAATGCGTTTCGTTTAAAGAGTGATAGACGAAGTGGTCTTCAACAACAGAATATACACTATCACTATCTAATTTTTCTAACATGATACGAGCTAAGAGTTGTCGCTTGTTAACTTCTTCACCAATTAACAATAAACCTTCGCCACGTTTTCTTTCTATAGATAAATCAAAAAGTGTTAATTCAGGTTCTAACTGTTCTAAAATTTTATTTAAAGTTCGTGTGGATGCACCAATTTCATTAGCCAAACTATAAAGTTTAACTGGATCTTTAGACTGTATTAAATTGTATAGAATAATTACTTTTCTTTCTTCATCTGACAAATCGATTGTATCTTGCTCATTTAGTGCTTGCATAAATTGATCTATATCATCGGGGTCGCCCTCAATGCGTAAACCTAATTTAGGCACTCTAGATAAAGATAAATGATAATTTTCTAAAGTCTTTTCTACTCTTTTCATTTCTCTATGAACAGTTCTTGAAGAAATACCTAGAGTTTGGGCAATGTCATGAATCGTTAAAAAAGAGTGAAGGCGTTCAGATAGTAACTTGAGAACACTTTTTTCCCGATTACTTATCATCATTAACCTTCACTCCTTTGTTTAAAATTATTTTTTTAATTCATTGATAAGTTCTTCATATCTTGGAGAATTCAAGAAATTATCTACTGAAATATGAATTGCTTTAGGATTTTTCTTAATCGCTCTATCTGTTAGCGTTTTTTGAGTAATAACAACATCTGCGTCGTCAGGTAATTGGTTGATTGCAGTATTTGTAACTTCAATATCTGATAGGTCAGCTTTTTTGAATTTATTTCTTAACATACCTGCACCCATTGCACTTGAGCCCATACCAGCATCACAAGCGAATATCACTTTTTGAACGTTAGAGAAATCGTGAGCATCTATGTTTTCAGTATCGTATTTATCTAATAATTCTTCAGATTCATCTTTTTCTTCTTCATTTTCAGAAGTTGCTTCAGCTTCTGTTCCTGTGTTATCAGCTGTTAAAGCACTGCTTACTGAAGATTTTTTCCCTTTGCGAGCTTCCATATCTGCAGTTGCAGATTCTAAGTCGCCTTCAGGGTCTTTAGTGAATTTCAAGATAATCGATGCGACGATAAATGAAACGAGTGTAGCAAGAAATATGCCTAGTAACATGACTAAATAACTGCCTTTAGGTGTGATTGCGAAGTATGCAATTATAGAACCTGGAGAGGCAGGTCCTGTCGTACCAAAGCCGAACATACTAAATGTTGCAACACCTGTCATACCACCAAGTACAGCAGCTACTAATAATAAAGGACGCATTAATACGTATGGGAAGTAAATTTCGTGAATACCACCTAAGAAGTGGATAATACCAGCACCATATGAAGTTGCTTTAGCTGTTCCTTTACCGAATACCATGTAAGCAAGTAATATACCAAAACCTGGACCAGGGTTAGATTCTAAAGTATACAAAATAGATTTACCAGCTGCTGAAACTTGTTCAGAAGCTAACGGTGTTAACACACCATGGTTAATCGCATTATTTAAGAATACTGTCTTGGCAGGTTCGATGATGATACTTACTAAAGGTAGTAAGTGATGAGATACTAAGAAATCAACGCCCATACCAAGTAATTTCATTAAACCTTCAACTAATGGCGCTAATCCTTTGAAACCGACAATTGCCATTAAGAATGCTAGAATACCAGCTGAGAAGTTGTTAAATAACATTTCAAAGCCTTGAGGTGTTCTTGGTACTAAGAAATCATCAACTTTCTTCATTAACCAACCAAGAAGCGGTCCCATAATCATTGCACCAATTAACATTGGTGTGTCTGGGAATGCAGCAATAACACCCATTGTAGCAGTGGCACCAACGACACCACCACGTAAACCGTGTACTAAACGACCACCACTAAATGCTATAAGTAATGGTATTAAATATTTGATCATTGGATCTACCATAGTTGCAAGTTCTTCGTTAGGTAACCAACCATCTTCAATAAATAGTGCAGTTATAAGCCCCCAAGCAATAAAAGCACCAATATTAGGCATAATCATACTACTTAAAAATGAACCAAAGGCTTGGACTTTCGGACCTATACCCTTTTTCTTTTCAGTTTGTTCTGCCATGTAAAACACACCTTCCTTTACGTAAAAGTATTTGTACCTTTATCTTACGGAGAAGCGAGTCTATATACAATGAATACTAAATGTAACTTTGTCACATCAACTCTGCCATGTATGACAAAGCAGAGCAAAATAAAAGTACAGATGTGAAAATAAAACTTTTGTATAATTATACCCTTATATAGGTGTGATTACTAATAAAAGCCTTGGAGATGAATTTACGGTTCGATAAAAAGGAATTATCGAACCGCAAATGCGAAATACAGGTCGATAAAAATAAATTATCGAACCGCAAATACAAAATACAGGCCGATAATTTTATCGGCCTGTATTTAATTATTATTTTTTAGTTGTTGTATCTGTGCCAAAATATTTATCAGATAAATCGGCTAGTGTACCGTCTTCTTTGAGCTTTTTAAGTTCTTTATTTAGTTCATCGCGCAAGTCTTTATTTTCTTTTGTGAATGGGAAACTTGTGCCAACAACATTAAATGGTTTACCTACGAACTTAATATCTTTTCCACGTTTGTTTTTGTCTGCAGATAATACTGAGTCTGAGTTTACGTAACCGTCTATTCTTCTATTCTCTAAGTCGAGTAGGGCGCCTTCACGATTTTCATATGTTTTTGTTTTGATGCCATATTTATTTTCTTTATTAAAGTTTTCAAGTGCTTCTGTGTGATTTGATCCTAATATACCTGATACTGTTTTTCCTTTTAAGTCTTCATAGTTATTAATATCTTTATTTTTAGATGAAGTCACAATTTGACTGCCGATATATGAATACGGATCAGAGAATAAATATTTTTCTTTGCGCTCATCAGTAGTTGCAACAGCATTAGCAACTGTATCTACTCTTCCTGATTCCAATTGACCCATAATGCCTGAAAAATCAGCTTTTACCCATTTAACTTTATATCCTGCTTCATGTGCAACTTTTTCGAAAGCTTCTATATCATAACCTACTAATTTACCGTCTTTTTCATAAGAATTTGGGTAACTTTGTCCTGTTGTACCTGCAACAATGGTACCTTTATCTTTACCGGATTTACTTGAATCATTTGAACAACCGGCTAGTATAATTAAACCAATGATTAATAAAGTGAATATTTTTTTCATTCAGCAAACTCCTTTGTGTATAAATTGGTGTAAAGCGTCAGTGTTTATAATTTGGTAAAACTGTTTGATATTCTCCCAATGTATGGGAGAAGAATGTTTTAACTTATTTAAATGTTCTTCTGGAGCTAATGGGTTATATGGACTGCCCTTAGGTGTATCTATTCTTTTCTTATAAATAGTCCCATCATTCATTTTGATTTTTACAATTGTAAATCGATTTTTGGGTAATGCAAATTTATTGGGAACAATTGTGTCATCATACAGTCTATGTACCTTAGCCATTAATTCATGTATTTCTGACTGAATAGGATTGTTTAAGAATTGTTCAGGGTTTAAATGCTTGCCTAATAGTAATAAGGAGGACACATATTCTGCACTAAAAGCTCCTTCTTGACCAGTTGTTGGATGAGTGTATTTAAGTGCTGCATCTCCATTTGAAGGGAAAATAATATCAATTGTTTCAATTTTATCTATAGGAATGACATTAGTTGCTTTAATACTATTAATAGCATCGATCAAATGATAATTAGCAGAGCAACATGGATAGAGTTTAAACCATAAACCAGGATTTGTTATTGACCATTTTTTTCCGAATTTTTCTATTAGTGTTTCAGGCATGTGTTGTGAATTTCCAAAAGTATCGTAAAAATCATCTAGCATATTTTGGTTACCTTTTAAAATTTGTTTCTGTGCCACTCTTGTTGACCAGTAGGCTTTTTGTGCAGCTAGTCCAATATGTAATGCTTTAATATCTGAACCGAATTGCCCACGTAACCCACTAGCTTGAGTAACAGCTATACCGATTGCATTTGCAAAATCATTAGTATCCAAGTTTAGATAATAACTACAAGCTACAGTAGCACTTATTAAACCAATTGTAGAACTAGCATGCCAACCATTTTCATAATGCTCAGAACCTATTGTTTCTCCTATTTGTGTCGCCATTTCAACACCTATAATATAACTATCGATAAAATGATTAAAAGTTTGGTTATTGTGTTCTGATATTGATAGTAAGCTAGGTAAAATAATTGCGCTAGGGTGCCCCCTCATACTTGAATGTACATCATCAAAATCTAGAATATGTGCAATAAATCCATTTATTAGCGCTGCATTAGAAGAGGTTACTTCACCTTCGTAGCCTATGATTGAGGATTTCCCTTTACCATCTTCATTAATAGCAAATTGTATAAGTGAGTGAACTGCTTCTTTATTTTGTGCAGCAAAACAAGTCGAAATAAAATCTAGAATGCCTGTTAATCCATTATCGCGATCTTTGGGCGTAATATATTGAGAACGATTGTATATCGTATTGATGAGTTGTTTAGTCTTTGTCATTGAATAACCTCTTCATCATTAAGAGTATCTACTTTTTTAATGAAAGACTGGGTACGATTGTGAGAAGATGGGTCGAAAATTTCTTCTGTCGTACCACTTTCAACTATTTCGCCATCTTCCATAAACACTATTTTATCGGCAACATCTTTAGCAAATGACATTTCATGAGTGACGAGTATCATTGTTTTCTTCATAGATGCAACGTCTTTTATAATTTTTAATACGCCTGATACTAGCTCTGGATCTAACGCTGAAGTGGGTTCATCGAATAATAATAATTGTGGATTCATAGCCAGTGCACGAGCAATACCTACACGTTGTTGTTGGCCCCCTGATAATGTGGCAGGATATTTATCTTTGAATTTTAATAAACCAACTTGTTCTAAGTATTTTTCTCCAATTTGAATTGCTTCTGGTTTAGATATTTTTTGAGTGGTAACCAATCCTTGTGTAACATTTTCTAATACTGATTTATTTTTGAATAGGTTATAATGCTGAAACACCATTGTTGATTTTTGAATGAGTTGTTGTATTTGTTTTTTCTTATAACTTTCAGCATTTATTGAAACATCGTCAATTGATATAGTACCTGCATCTGGTGTTTCTAACCAATTAAGACATCGTAATAAAGTTGACTTTCCTGATCCAGAAGGTCCGATAATTGCCAAAACTTCCCCTTTGTTTAACTCAATATCTATACCTTTTAAAACAGTTGTTTTGTTGAAAGATTTCTTGATTCCTTCGATTTTAATCATAGAACCTTCACCTAACTTTCATATGGTTTGTTTAATTTTTTCTCTAATAGACTTTGTAGATACGTATATATAATAGTAATCAACCAATAAACAATAGCAACCGCTAAGAATGTTTCTAAATATTTATACGAAGCGGACGATAATAATTTACTTTTCGCAAAAATTTCAGTTACTCCTAGTGTAAATACGAGTGATGTTTCTTTAATTAAGCCAATAAAAATGTTACCTGATGCTGGTATAGCGTTTCGTGTAGCTTGAGGTAATACAATTTTTATATAAGTTTGTGTTTTACTAAGGCCAATTGAATGAGCGGCTTCGAATTGTCCTTTATCAACTGAAGTAATTGCAGCTCTAAAGATTTCAGCTAAATAAGCAGCATTTTTAATACTAAGGCCAATTATTGCGGCAGTTAAAGCATCAATTACACGCATCCCGGGTATAAGTTGTGGTAATCCATAATAAATTAAAAATAGTTGTACTAAACTTGGTATAGATCTAAAGAATGATATATACACAATGGCTATTTCTTTCAATACAGGAATTTTTGCGCGTAATATTAGCGCAATGATTAAACCGCCAATTATAGATAGAATTAATGAAACAATAGCTAACATTAAAGTTATAGGTAAGTAAGGCATAAGCTTTGGAAATGTTTCAAAAAAATATATTGGGTCAAAGTTCAATTGTTTCACCTTCTTCAAATTTGACTTGAGTAAACTTTTTCTTTAATTCTTGTTCACCTTTGAATTTCTGTTTATTTAATATTTTTATAAAATATTGTGTAATGTGCCCTTTTTTTAAATCCTGTTTCCCGAATTTTTGATAACCTTTATTTAAATACATATTACTTAGCCAAGGATGGTTAGAAGCTGTACCTAAAGTTACAGCAGGTGAGTTTAATTCGTTGAGTAAAATGTTTTGTTCTACATATGTTAATAATTTTGAGCCAAAATGTTTGTTTTTATATTTAGGTGAAGTAGCAAACCACCAAATGTGTGGAAAGTAATAAGGTCCAGGATTATTACTCCATGGCATGCGTAATGAAATCGTACTCACTATTTCATTGTTTATTTCTAATACATAACATAAGTTTTCTTCTAAATTTTTAGTTATAGATTCTATTGTAGGATTTGCAGATTGAAAATTAATACCTAAAGTGCGTATAGGTTCATATGCAAGAAACATAAGTTCTTTTAATGCCTTAGTATCTTTTTTGTTTGCTCTTCTAATAGTTTGTTCCATATTGCACCTCTATTCATTATTCAATCCCAGTTTTTCTCTTAAAGTTCCCTTGTTATAAGATGTTTTGTATAATCCTCTTTTTTGCAAAATTGGTATAACTTTTTCAATAAATAACTCAAATTGAGAGGGTAATATAGGAGGCATAATATTGAAACCATCTGCTCCAGATGAGTTAAACCATTTCTCCATCTTATCGGCTAGTTGATTAGGTGTTCCCACAAATATATGGTGACCTCTAGAACCAGCAACTTTTTTATAAACTTCTTCTAGCGTTAAGTCTTTAGCAATTGCTTCTTTATGAATGACTTCAAAACGACTTTGTACACCATCACCAACTGTTAAATCTAATTCACTAAATTTTTTGTCTAACGGGTATTGAGATAAATCAATATTCCCTACATAAGGTGATAATATATTTAATCCTACGTGAGGCAAAATTAAGTCTTGAATTTCTTGATAATTTTGTTCAGCTTCTTCGACTGTTTCACCTAAAATCGGGAACAAACCAGGCATGATAAAAATGTCATTTGGATTTCTGTTTTCATTAATCGCTTTATTTTTCAACTTTTGGTAAAAGTCTTTTGCATCGGTTAATTGGCTTTGTGCAGTGAATATAACATCAGCTACTTTTGCTGCTAAATCAGTTCCAGTAGGTGATGATCCTGCCTGAATTAATAATGGTCTTCCTTGAGGTGAACGTTCAATATTTAATGGTCCTCTTACTTTAAAATGTTTACCTACATAGTTAATAGTGTGCAGTTTTTTACCATCAATAAATTCTCCTGTTTCTTTATTTCTAATAAGTGTATCTTTTTCCCATGAATTCCAAAGTTTATTTGTTACATCAACAAATTCGTTGGCACGTTCATATCGTAATTCATGCTCCATTAACTTAGTTCCATTGAAATTTTCTGCGGTAGATGGAATGGAAGAAGTGACGATATTCCATGCTGCTCTCCCATTACTTATGTGATCTAAAGAACTAAATTGACGTGCGATATGAAAAGGTTCGCTATATGTAGTAGAAGCTGTAGCAGCTAATCCTATATTAGTGGTATGTGTTGATAATACTGATAATAAAGTTAGAGGTTCAAAGCGACTCAAGATATTTGGATGTGAACTCTCAGAGACAAATAAGCTATCAGCAAGAAAAACTAAATCAAATAAGCCTTTCTCTGCTAGTTGAGCCGTACGAATTAAATGATTTAAATCCATAGGTCCTTGTTCATTAACATTTTCGTGGCGCCAACTTGCCACATGATGACCATACCCCGCTAAAAAAAGTCCAAGTTTGATGTGTGTATTCTTAGTCATAATATCCTCCTAAACATTCTAATCCGATAGTTTTAATATGCATTAAAGATTACCACTTTAAATAAGCTAGTGTCAACGCAATTCTGATAAGTATATTCGGGATTAAAAGGTGGAAAAATAGAGTAGTATTATAAGAATAATTAAAATATTAAATTAACCTTATCAAATAAAGTTTTTTTAGTAAAAAGATGAATAGATACAATGTCGAAATTTAATAAGAATAAATAAAGTCATAAAATATATACAAGAAGTTTTATTTACTTTTGAATTTTAACAACAAAAAATCGTTGAATAGGAAATATATGCCAAAATGATGTTTGAACAATTCTTCAGTGGGAATACTAATAATATAATATAGAAATGGATGCTTTATTCATGACAGTAGTAAAAACTTATAATAATGACGAAGCGTTACAGAACGACATTAACAAACTAAAAGATGTGAATATTGATCCGTCAAATGTTTTTGTATTATCACACGATGATGATCGTACGGCACGTATTGTAGAACACACAGATTATTCTGGTATTGACTACAATAACAAAGACTTAGGTCAAAAATTCGACAAGCAAGGTGACGAATTAAGAGCTAAATTACAAGAGCTTGGATTATCAAAAGAACAAGCGGAAGAAAACGAAGAAAAAATGGACGAAGGTAAAGTATTTCTAATTGTCAAAGATGACAAAGCAAAAGAAGTATTAGGATAATTAGCAAAACCTCTCATATAGCAAAAGCCTATCTCAATTTGAGATAGGCTTTTTTAAATTATAAATGTCAAAAGTATTTGACATTTATCTCTGAAATGTTATCATAAAAATGTAAAATACTTTTGACATTAAGGAGTAGTAATTTATGAATGTACTGAAGTGGATAGCTTTTATTATTATCACATTTGTGATGTGGCAATTTTATTTTAAATTTATTACGATTGATACTAAAGAATTTAGTAGAGAAAAAAGATTAGACGAACGAGCACTAAGAATGAGATTAGAAGTATTATCAAGAACATTTGGATTCATGTTTCTTATCATTATGTCCTACATTGCCTTAAAAATATCAGGGCTTAAAGGTGATGGTAATAATGTATTTACGGAAAATCTTGAAATAGTATTTTTAGTTGTATTACTTGTTAACTATTGTATAAATGTAATAATGGTAAATAAAAAGTACAATTGAAAGCGGGAAAATAATGAAAAATAGAATTAGGGAATATCGTAAAAAATTAGGGATTTCACAGGATACATTAAGTAAAAATGTAAAAGTAACAAGACAAACAATAAATGCGATAGAAAACGATAAATACGATCCTACATTAGCTTTGGCATTCAAATTGGCTAAAGAATTTAATGTAACAGTAGATGAATTGTTTTCATAAATAGCTTTAGGAGGAATCAAATTGAAAAAGCAAGACGAAATGGAGAAACAGCATTTTTATATCGCTTCAAAATGGACAACAGCATATTTTTTAATTGTGCTAGTGATATACAATTTATATACAAAATTCACAACAGGGGAATTTGATGTCGTGTGGCTAATTCTATTAATAGGGCTTATTTTATTCACAAGTATTCTAACTTTTTATAAATATAAAACGAAGATATAATATAGCACCTTTAGTGTATTATGTGTATAATGTATAAAAACTTAAAGTGGTGATTTTTCTTGAAGAAAAACTTCTTATTCATAATTTTATTTACTTTTTTCAGTATTATAGGAAGTAAATTATTTACTTTCGCTTTATCTTTTCACGTCTTAAATATTACTGGAAGTGTTCAAAGTTTCTCGAATATCATCATTATTTATTCTGTTGTTTTTATATTGGGTAGTACACTTATGGGTTATTACATAGATAAAATTAATAAAAAACTTTTTATTATATCAATGCAGTGTATTTCAGTAATCTCAATTATTGGAATATATATAATTCCTAATAGTCTTAATCAACTTATATACATATATATCATTGTTACCATACTTACAATCACAGATATAGCGGTAACTTTGGCTTTTAATAGTGGACTTCTAACTTTAGTAAGTGAAGAATATTTAGATAAGACCGTTTCGTATAGAAATGTCATACAAAATATTATACAAATTGGCGCACCAGTATTAGGCGGTATTATTTATGCATATTTTGATATAAAAACTTTTACGATTATTATGCTGATAACTGAATTAATTTCTTTATTGTTCGTATTATTTATTAGCTTTAATAAACTAAATGTTGAAAATGAAATAGAAGAAATGAAAGATACATTTTTTAATAGTTATAAGACAGTTTTTAATTTTTTAAAGATGAAAAAAGATTTATTTATAATTATTTTATCAGGGGCTATTATTAATTTTATGTTTGGGTTTATAACAGTTGGCATACCCGGGAGTTTTGTTACTTTATTTAATATGAATTCTAAACAACTAGGGTTAATTGAGACTGCTATGCCAATAGCAGGAATTATATTTGGAGTTGTGTATCCTCGAATTAAAAATAAAGGATCATTAATATTTAATATGCAATGCGCAATGATAATACTAGCTTTAGGTCTTCTTATATTATGTACGCCTTTAACAATAGGTTTAACTAGCCAGTTTGTAGTCATTATTTATTTTGTAAGCATGTTTATTATGGGTATAGGAATCATATTGAGTAATATCCCAATCAATATTTATGTTCAAAAAAATGTACCCGAAAATATTAAAGGAAAATATCTTGCTTTGCATCAAACAATGTCTCAAATTATGATGCCTGCAGGAATTTTAATATCGGGTATATTATTTGATATTCATAATTATTTTTATTTAATATCATTCTTGCTTACGACGTTATTAAGCATAGCAATAGCTTTTTCATACCAATATTTAAAAAGATATGATGGTGCAGTTTAGAACACTAAAAACTTATGTTTTATCCTACTACTTGTTCTATGCGATAACGTAGTTCATTAAAGTCTAAAATACGTGCTTGTCTATGAACTTCTTTTTCGTTATAAAAAAGCATAACAACAGGAGACGTGAACAAATTCAATTGTCCTACTGCTTCTGGTACGTCATTTGCCACAATTTCATAAGCGGGTATATTATATTCATTTACTATATCTTGAACGATAGGGTGGTCTGCTTTACATACAGAGCAGTTTTCACTTGATACATAAATTAATACAAAATCATTCGAATGAATGATAGTGTTGAATTCATCGAAATTTTGAATGATTTCCATATTATCACCTTCTGATTTGATTATAATAACAAGTATTGTAACATGATATATGATAAGGAGTGGAAAATATGTTTGGTAAAACAAATAATCCCAAAAAGGATAAAAGATTTTACATAAAATCTAATGAAAATTTAGGTACGTTAGGTAAAGTAATTGTGTTAGTTGACAGTGAAACAGGCGTGAATTATTTACAGTTTGCTAACGCAGGAAACTCAATTACACCATTGTTAGATGAAAACAGAAAAGTGATCGTTGATAAAGTTTAAAATATATCATAAATTGGCACCTTTATATTGGCTATATTGAAACTATAACAGGTCTCATATATGAAGAAAGGAGATCAAATATGTTTATAGCATTTATAATATTAATTATTTTGACCTTCTTGATGCTTCTATATTCCTTAGCGATTCTTATGGGAAAAGATAGCGATGTGTACTCGATGTTATCTAAAGAAGAGAAAAATCTTTCTGAAAAAAAGAAGATGATTATTTATTTTGTTAGTGTCGCATTGTTATTTGGATGCTTGTTATATTTCTTTTATTTTTTCACTTAAATAATTGAGTGATGATTGTTTTAAAGGTTCCAAAAATTGAATGAATATAAAAAAAGAGCGACTTAATGGTAACTATTAAAAAGTGGGTAATCCTATAATAATAGGTAGATTAGGAATGTTATTATATGATTCGGAAGTGATATGTTTGAATAATAATCTTTTAATTAATACTAAATATGGCAAGGTACAAGGATTTCAAGAAAATAATATAAATAAATGGTATGGTATTCCTTTCGCTAAACCACCGATTCACGAATTGAGATTTAAAAGAGCTCAATCCCCTGAACCTTGGCAAGGAACTAAAGAGTGTACAAAGATGGGTAATCGTCCATATCAATTTACTGATGAAAAAATTTTGAAAAAGATGGGTCTAGCCAATGAAAATATTCGTTCAAGTGAAGATTGTTTAAATTTAAATATATGGGCGCCTAAAAGTACTAAAAAAGCGCCAGTTTTTGTATGGATTTATGGTGGAGGTAATCATATTGGAGAAGCATCTTCACCAGCTTATTCATTAGAAAGTTTTGCTGAACAAGGTGTTATTGGTGTTTCATTTAACTATCGTCTTGGTCCTCTAGGATTTTACAATTTTTCGAAATTAGATAGTAGTTTTGATTCAAACTGTGCGGTGTCGGATATGATATTGGCGATGCAGTGGATTAAAAATAACATTGAAAACTTTGGTGGAGATTCTAATAATATAACTATTGCAGGTGAGTCTGCCGGAGGTACAGCTGTTTATTCATTACTAGCAGCACCTAAAGCTAAAGGAACTTTTCAGAAAGCTATAGCAATGAGCGGACTATCTGGTAATATTACAACTCAAAAAACGCATGATTTAAATAATGAAATATTCTTTGATAAATTAGGATTAGATTCGCAAGATATTTATAAATTAAAGGAAATGCCAGTTGAAAATATGATTAATCCATCCAAAGCTGTGTTTGAAGAAAGTTGCTCTGTAAATCCAGGTATTTTTGTGACAGGTCCAGTCATAGATGATTTAATACCTAAAAAACCATGGGATGCTTTGAATGAAGGTATAAATAAAGATGTTAAATGTATGTTTGGTACATGTCGTGATGAGGGGACACTTTTTTATTCTATGCACGCAATCCCTAAAAGTTGGAGCGAAGTAAGTACGATGTTATCTAGGAATAATCGATTAGATAAATATCCATATTTTAAAGAATTGTATGGGAATCAATCTGAGAAAAAAGCAATGTTTGAAATAGGGAGAGACCGTTTGTTTTGGGCGAACACAATTAAATGTGCTATAGCTCAAAGCAATTACAATGATGTTTATATGTATCGTTTTGATTATTCAAATCCTCTAAAAGAAATGATTGGTCTAGGTGCACATCACGGCGCAGATGTAAGTCCAGCTTTAAATACACAAATTAGTAATAAAAATCGTATTCTTAATACTGTTAAGAACAGAGGTTTAAAAAAAGTTAGAAATGTATTACATGGTTCATTTGTAAACTTTGCAATTAGTGGTAACCCTAATGGAGGATTACCTTTAAAATGGCCGAAATATACAAATGATACTCAATCGACGTATATTATTAACACAAAATGTTCAGTATTAAATAATCCTAATTCTAATTATTTTGCAATTTGGGATGATTTAAAACTATATGAGTAATTATTGGCAGTAGATGACTAGGTATGAAAAAAGCTTATTATAAGGGCATATTCATACCAGTCAGCTACTGCCATTATAATAAAAGAGGCTGAGACATGTATTTATGTCCCAGCCTCTTTTTGTGTTTAATTTTCATTCTTTTTATGTTCTATAATCTGTGTTCCACGGTTAGATGTGATGTTTCTTGCTCTTTTCAGTGCATCTTCTTTTTTATCAAAGGAGTCACTGGCTTGCTTAGCGCCGTCTGTTTTAATCTTCCATTTATCATCTTCATAATAAACGTGGACATCTCGATCATTTAATTCAGGGTTTGATGACTCGTCTTCTTCGTGCTTAGTAATTTTTTTGTTTTTGAGTTCATCGAGTTCTTTTTTAGATGCATCTTTATACCATGATTCCGCTTGTTCGGTTGCGATAGGAATTGTATCTTCTTCTTTATAACCATCTTTAAGCATAGCGTTACCGATATCAATTGCTTTTTTTCGTTTTAATTTTTCGAAGTTTTTCCAACTTTGCGGATAATCGTCCATCGTCCAAGGCATATACAATTCATCCTTTCATAATATCTATACATATCAATACCACTTTATAGAAAAATGAAACAATGGTAACTCTCATATAGAATTTAACTACTTGGATACTTTGGAGAGGACGTAATCTTCGCCTTGTTCATAGATGTCTATTAGCTTTTTAATGACATTTAATTGAGGGATGATCCAATAACAAAGTGCAGCGCCTATTATACCTAATATTGCTCCGACTAATATATCTGCAGGATAATGAACGCCTACCCAGATGCGTGAAAAACTTACTAGAATAGCTATTGCTAACCATACGTATCTTAAATTCTTTTTGAAAAGTAAAAAGGTAATACATATCGAGAAAAATTCTATTGCATGGTCACTCGGAAATGAGTTATCAATCGCATGACCAATAAGTTGATTAACATTGTTTAACTCAACAAATGGCTGATTGTTGGAATGAATCGCTCCCGCTATAGCTCCAAATACTTCCGCGATCACAAAAGCAAACATACTGCTAATAATCATAATCCTATTTTCCCGTTTTCTAGTAAACCAATACATGATGATCCCGAAAAGTAAAAAGTATTTCATATACTTAGCAAAAAATATCATTATTGGATTTAAAAATATTATTTCTTTTCCTAAATCATTAAACATTCTAAATAGTTCAATGTTTATTTCCGATAAATTCATAAAACCATTCCTTCAATACTATAATTTTAATTTTAAAGTTTAATATAGTTAATCTCTGACTATACCAAAGTGAAGCAACAAGATAAACCTCAAAATAAAAAATAGTACTAGGTATCAATCTCCATTTTGAAAAAACTCCCAATTCGTTAGACTTTGAATGTCGGAATTGGGAGTTTTATTTATATAATTGATTTTAAAAGTGCATGCTTGCTCATCACAATATTTATGTTAAATAACTCATAAATGAAGTTGCTAGGCTAAAGTAGATTAACATGCTGACAATATCGTTTATTGTAGTAATAAATGGACCGCTTGCTACTGCTGGATCAATGCCTATTTTGTTCATAAACAATGGGATAAGTGATCCGATTGTTGTACCAACTGTCATAGCTGTCGTTAAGCTTATCCCAACGATAGTTGCTAATAATGGTTGGCCATATAGTATTACAATGATAGAAAACAGTATAAGACTACATACTAAACCAGAAATAAAACCACTCGCGGACTCGTGTAATGCGTGTCTGACTTTATTTTCTTTTTCCATATCACCAGTAGAAATACTTCGTACGGAAACGGCTAATGATTGTGTTCCTGTATTACCTGACATACCACTAATAATAGGGATAAATGCTGCAAGTAGGGCGACTTGTTCAAGTGTGTCTTCAAATGAACCTAATATTGTAGCAGTTATCATACCTAAGAATGTAAGTAAGATAAGCCACGGTAAACGTTTTTTTGCAGTTTGTAAAACAGATTCTTTTGTCTCTTTTACATCATTAATACCAGCTAATTTTGAGTAGTCTTCGCTAGCTTCTTCTTCCATTACGTCTAAGATATCATCAACGGTAATGATACCTAGTAAATGATGTTGATAATCTACAACTGGAATGGCGATGATGTCATAGTCTTGAATTGTTTGAGCAACAATTTCTTGGTCTTCTGCAACGTCTGTGCTCACAAAGTTTTCGTTCATTACGTTTTTAACATGGTCGTCCATATCGGCGTTAATTAAATCACGTAATGACATAACGGCTATTAATTTTTTTTGATCATTAACAACGTAAAGTGCATAAATTGTTTGAGCTGAAGATGATTTCTCTTTAACGTGCATAAGTGCTTCTCTTACACTCATTTCAGGCGTTAACGAAACATATTCAGTAGTCATGATACCGCCGGCAGTATCTTCCTCGTAATTAAGTAATGATTTTAATGATTCAGATTTATGTTTATCCATAATCGTTAACAAGCTAACGCGCTGCGTTTTACTTAATAGATTAAGTACGTCAACAGCATCGTCATCTGACATGTTTTGAAGAACTTCACTTGCATAGTTTGCATTCATTTCATCGAACATTGATTTTTCTTCTTTTTGACTTAATTCTAAGTAACTCCAGAAGTTTGCTACTTCATCAGGAGATAGAAGTTCGAAAACCTTTTTCTGTTCTTCTGTAGAAAGCGAATCGAAGTACTCACTTTGCT
This sequence comes from Mammaliicoccus lentus, assembly GCF_002902755.1. GTDB lineage: Bacteria > Bacillota > Bacilli > Staphylococcales > Staphylococcaceae > Mammaliicoccus > Mammaliicoccus lentus. The sequence continues at coordinate 100,001 of NZ_PPRS01000004.1, forward strand.
CATAGGCGTGCAAGTGTAAAAATCCTTCTCTAAAATCACTGACTTCGTTGCGCTCTAGTAATTGAGTTAGGCGCTCGTTAATATATTCGTCCAATGCCATTCCTCCTTAATCCATTAAAATAAGTACATAACCAATTCTAGATTATATTGTTAAATTAGCAATGGTAAAAATATTAATTAAAAATTTAAAAAATTATATTTAATCATTTAAATTATTTTAGGGGATTCCATCCAGAGTGTTTAACCCAAGCATCAAAATCAAGAAGCTGGGGGTTTATCTCACGTAATTTAGAGATGTTGGCTTCATAACCTCCGAATTCAAACCATTCAAACATCTTCATCATTTTTTGGAACTTTTCTCGTGAATCTACAATTTCGCAAGGAGCATCAAATGTTTTACTTATTTTTTCAGATATCTCAGTTAATGTTTTTTCTTCACCAGCTATTTCGATAGATTCTCCTATAAGCTGTTCTGGATTTTTAAAAGCGATATTAGCAAAAGCACCGATATCTTGTACAGCTATCATTTGTAATTTGATTTCAGGATCCATAAACCCTTGGATGACGATCTTTCCATCTTGTCGTTTTGCAAATCCTTCAAAATTATCCATGAAAAATGTTGGTCTTAAAATTGTAGAAGGTAAATCTAAAGAACGGATGTGCTCTTCTATTTGCCATTTTGTTGCAAAGTTTTGAGCTCCATCATATCTTTCTGCACCTGCTGCTGAACTATATACAAAATGAGAAACGCTAGCTTTTTTAGCTAAGTCTGCAACTCTTTTTCCTTGTCGTATTTCTTTTTCAGGATCATTATTATCGAATGATTGTACACTATACACACCGTAAACACCTTTCATTACATCTGAAAGTGATTGTTCATCATCCATATCCGCTTTAACCACAGTAGCGCCTTTTTCTTTAAGTGCTTGTATAGAGGGTTGTTCCGGATTACGTGTCATAGCACGTACTGCCCAACCATCAGACAGTAAATTTGTAGCTACTGCATTACCTTGGTTTCCTGATGCGCCGATTACTAAAATTGTTTTAATATTATTCATGATAAAACCTTCGATTTATTAATAGAATTTTGTATAAAAATTAAATATTATATAAATAAATATATTAAGTTTTATTGAGGCATCGCTTCAGTTTTCGAACACTTTTATTAAAAATCCTCAGTCATATTAAACAAGTTCTGTAAAAATTGTTTTAACTGTTCATTGTTTAATCCTCTCTTATCCACTTGATATTGATAAGATTTAGTGGACAAAGCATTCAATAACATATCAGTTTTAAATGTCTTCCATTCAGGACTTTCTTCATTATCGAAAGTGTTCCAAAATTTCTTGGATAATTTCTGAAATGTTGGCGTATCTCTAAAGTCGCCATGAAACTCTTTTTTCTCTACACAATTTAAAGTGTCTAAATGTTTCGATTTAAAATCAATAAAGAGTTCTAAGTAAATTCCAAATTTTTCATAATTCGTTATTTGGTTATTTTGTTCTGCATAATCCATCTCTTTGAAAAGTCTATCAAAATCATTTTCGATTAATTTATAACAAAGAGCACTTTTATCTTCAAAATGACGGTATAAGGTGCCCATTCCAATACCTAGCTCTTTAGATATACGATTCATGCTCGTATTTTCAACGCCATATATTTCAAATAATTCTTTAGCTGTATTTTCAATTCTTAATCGATTTTCTATTGCATCTTTCCTCAATTGTTTCACCTCTGAAGGGACTTTAAATTTAACAAACGGATACCTCTCCGTTTATTGTAAGGGAACATATAATAAATTACAAATAAAGAGAAACGAGTACTTATATATCTAAATAAAAAACTCCGAGAATCAAGATTTCGCCTGATTCCCGAAGTTTTTATTATGAGTTAGAAATGCTATTTAGTTCTTATTTACAACGAATAAGTGTTCTGAAAATACTAATATAGTATTACTCTCGATGCTGATTGATAAAATCACGTGTTTTTCCTGTTATTAATGGACCGCCTGTATATATGTCTCGTGTGGATTGATGCTTTGTATTAATTTCAGGACTTATACCGTGAGCATGCAAACCAACCACGTGATTGTGTTCATTTAATACTGGAGATCCTGAAAACCCAGTTGTTCTGTGTAAATGTCCGATATATTCAATGTAATCTTTAGTTGATTTAAGGTAATATCCATTTGATTGATACATGAATTGTCCGTTATATGGTTTTTTATTTGGATAACCTAACATATAAAGCGGTTCTTTAGGTTTCAAATCCTTTATTTCTTGTTCTGATGCAATTTTTAATGGCTTAATCTTTGTCGACAAACGTTGTTGAGTGATGAGTACAGCCACATCTCTTTCAGATGACTTATGAAAATTTTTAACTTTGAATTTAATAGGTACACGTTGATCTGCTTTTGAAGGATAGAAATAAAATTGCTTTGTTTCTTTATTACCAACTTTATCACTTGCTACATGTGAAGCGGTAATAATTGTATAATCATCTATAACAAAGGCAGTTGCTCCGTTACCTGATTTACCAGTTTCATCTGATGATATTTTACCTACTGCTTCAATGTGGTTTTTACTATGTGTGTTGTATAGTTTAAGCGTTAATAAATCGTTCGGTATTTGTGAACCTATTTTAAAAGCATCATTATAGTCTGAATGTGTTGCTTTATTGAATGTATCTTTATAAGTTATAGGCTCATCATGAGGAATAAAGATATAATTAAACAATGACATGAGAAGCACTAAATATAATTTAAGATATAACATAGTTTAATCACAATCTTTCTCGAAATTAAATGATATCTTTGTTATACCCATTAATCATCTTATAAAATCGTAGCGACAAAAAATACAATAACTGAAAGTACTACTGAAGTTATTGCCATTGCAACCATTGGCTTAAATGCTTTTGTTTTTAAGTCATTAAATGAAACATTTAATCCTAATCCTACCATTGCCATAATAAGTATGACGTTAGTAATTGTACTGATTACACTTAATACACCTTCTGGAATAGCTACAAATGTGTTTACCGCACTCATAATTAAAAATCCAAGTAAAAAGTATGGAAAATCAATTTTTTGAGAAACTTTATTTGTTCTTTTTCTATTAACGATTATTAAGAAAATAATACTTAAAGGAATTAATAGAAATACTCGGCCTAATTTAGCTAATAAACCAATAGCTAGAGATTCACTACCACCTGCATCTGCCGCTAATACAACATGTGCTATTTCATGTAAACTAGCACCAGACCATATACCATAAAGTTCAGGATCCATAGGGAATAAAGCATATAGAAGTGTATATGTTAATGAGAATATCGTTCCCATTATTGCTACTAATCCAACACTTATGCCAACGTCACTTTCTTTAGATTTCAAAATAGGAGAAATAGCTGCTATCGCTGCAGCACCACATACCCCTGTACCAACGCCTAATAATAGAATTAAGTTTTTATCTCCTTTAATAATTTTATTTAAGAAAATAATAAAGAATATTGAAAAAGCAACTACACCGACATCTAGTAATAATAATGTCCCGCCTTCATTAATAATTGTAGACAAGTTCAATTTTAACCCGTACAAAATTATAGCTAAACGTAGTAGTTTTTTAGAAGAAAATTCGATACCTGTTACGTATCTTGTTGGATATCCTAGGAAATGTCTGTACAAAATCGCAATGATGATAGCTATCGCAAGTGCGCCAACTTTATTTAAAATTGGTAAATTTGATAATAATATGCTGGCAATTGCAACAACTAGCGTAAAACCGACACCTAGGAAAAATGCTTTATTTAATTTAATACTCACTGTCTTCACCTCACATACATTCTATGATGAGAACGATTATTTGTGAAATGCCATTTTTAAATATATAATATAACAAAAATGTTATGGAGGTGCTTTTGTGGAAGATAAACTCAATATATTAAAAGCAATCGTAGAAGAAGACGGATTTACTAATGCAGCAAATAAATTATACAAATCACAACCATCCATAAGTCGAGATATTAAAAATTTAGAACAAAAATACCAAATTAAAATTTTTGAAAATACACGAAAAGAAATCATATTGACAGAAGAGGGGCAAGAACTGTATAACTATGCCTGTCAATTGGCGTTATTAGATGAACAATTACACACGAGAATAAACGCAAATAAAGAAGAAGTAAAAGGTAAATTTGTTATAGGTACAAGCCATACATTCGGACAATCTAAACTATTAGATCTTACGCTATACTTACAAACAAAATATCCAAATCTGAACATACATATTTATATTTACAATTCTGCAGATATTATTACGCATTTGAAAGATTATACGATTGACTTAGGAATAATAGAAAAACCTGTAATCGACGATAAAATTAACAGTGAAGTATTAACAGAAGATAGATTATTAATCATAAAAAATAAGCAAAATAAAAAACCTTTAAATGAATTAAGGTGTTATGTAAGAGAAACAGGGTCAGGAATTAGATATTACCAAGACAAACTATTACAACAACTGAATTTGCCGTCACGCAAAGTCGTCATTAATGACAATCAACTTATACTAGAATTAGTAAAACAAAATATGGGCTATACAATACTCTCTAATTTCTCTATCAAATCAACCGATAGAAAATATATAGAAACAAGCGAAGTAGACTTATATAGAAACTTCTTTATAGTATCAAATAACTCAAGATATAAAACGAATAAATATAATACTATTGTCGATGAGATAAAAAAATATGGTTTTAAATAATAAAGCCCCAAATCTAGTTCTTACGAACATGATTTGGGGTCTTTTTAATGGTAACCAAGTAATCTAGAAATTTTTATTGCACATGTTTGTAATTCTTCTATAAAAAATTCTTTTCTGTGTAGTTCAGTTGTAGGGAAAGATAAACTAATCGCACCTTGCACTTCATTACGATAGTTAACGAAATATGTACTCACACAATATATACCTTTTTCATTTTCCTCATTATCTACAGAATAACCTTGTTCACGTATTGTGGCTATCTCATCTATAAACTGATTGTAGTCAGTTATAGTATTATCAGTCAGTTTAACGATATCAGATTGATTCCAGATTTCTTGTATCATTTCATTTTCATAAGTTGAAAGAATAGATTTACCTACCGCCGTACAATACATTGGCGCACGTTTCCCAATTTTAGACGCCATTGAACGGTTGTTATCACTTGGAATAAATTTATCAATATAGACAACCTCATTATTATCCTCTACAACTAAATGACAAGTTTCACCTACAGTCGTCATCAATTGACTAATCATGCTTTTAGCAACATTTAAGAAATCAATATTTTGTACACGTTTGTTTCCTAATTGGAACATTTTAAAAGTAATTTGATATTGGTTAGTTAAAGGATCTTGTTGTACATATCCGTTAGTAATTAATGAATTTACAAGACGGTGGACTGTTGCTTTTGATAATTCTGTCGCTTCTACTAAATCTTTCAAAGATATTTGTTCTTGCTCTGAAATAATTTCTAAAATATTTAAAGCACGATCAATAGATTGCACGTTTGAAGCCATATTTATCACCTCTTTATTAAAAATATATCACATATATTGTCATATATAGTAGTTTTTTATAATTACATAAACAATTGACAACGTTTACATAAGCGTTATAATAATACTAAATATCGCTATACAATACATTGTATCATAATGTGGAACGGAGGTAAATTTTGAAAAAATATAAAATATTGAATCAGCTGCATGAACATTATTTAGTAGCAGTAGTAAGAGGCAGTAACGAAGACGAAACGAAAAAGATTATTGACGAAATAATTAGAGGTGGATTTAAAAATATAGAGATTACATTTACTGTGCCAAATGCAGAATCTGTTATTGAAAGAGTCAATAAAGAGTATGGAAGTGACATCGTTTTAGGTGCAGGAACAGTGTTAGATGCTACTACAGCTCGAATAGCAATAAGTAAAGGTGCTCAGTATATTGTAAGTCCTCATTTAGATACTGAAATATCTAAGGTTTGTAACATTTACTCAATACCTTATTTACCAGGGTGTAGTAGTGCATCCGAAATTATTGAAGCATTACGTTATGGATCAGATTTAGTAAAGCTATTCCCTGGTGGACATTTGGGTGCAAGTTTCATTAAAGATATTAAAGGACCTATTCCAAATGTTGAATTAATGCCTTCAGGGGGAGTTAATTTAGAAAATATTTCAGAATGGATTGAAAAAGGTTCATTTGCAGTAGGCATTGGAAGTGATTTAACAAAAAGATTCAATGGAAATAATTATGAAGTAATATCAGAAAAAGCAAAAGCTTATGTTGACGCTTATAGAAATAGACGAAAGTGAGTGGGATTGATGAAATTATTCACAATAGGGGATTCGATGATTGCTATGAACCCTAAAAACAAAGGTCCTTTAAGATTCAATCATACATTTGAAAGGACAATTGGTGGTGCAGAATTAAATGTAGCAATTGGTGCTAGTAGATTGGGACTTGATACTACATTTTATTCAAAAGTAGGAAAAGATGAATTTGGCCAACATATTATCAATGTATTAAGAGGCGAAGGAATTGATACTGAAATAATCGAACAAGTTAAAGAAAAATCGACTTCAGTATATTTTAAACAAATTAATGCAGATGGAAGCGGTGCTTCATTTTATTACCGAGACACTGCCCCGATTAAGGGAATTACTCAAAAAGATCTTGAAAGTGTAGACTTTGGAAATTTTGATTACTTTCATGTTAGTGGCGTATTTGTTGCATTGTTACATCATAAAATTGATTTAATTAAATCATTAATGAAAAAAGCACGTGCACATGATGTCAAAATCAGCTTAGATCCGAACATCCGGCTTAAAACATGGGATAAAGAAACGGCAAGTAGTTTCTTAGGAGAATTACTTCCTTATGCAGATATCTTACTCACTAGTGATGATGAACTTGAAGTATTAAAAATAGCTACGCCATTTAAAGACATAAAATCATTATTAGAAGAATGTCATTTGGATGAAATCATTGTAAAACGTGGCCATTTATCAACGCAGTATGTAAGTAAGGATAAACAATTTGATAAAGAAGTATTTAAGGTTAACCCGATTGATACAGTAGGAGCTGGAGATGGATTTGCTAGTGGGTATTTGTATGCAATGAGTAGAGGCTATGATGCTGAAAAAAGAGTGGTTTTTGCAAATGCTGTTGGTGGCATGGTGACTGAAGTATTAGGAGATAATGAAGGTCTACCATATCTAGAACAAGTTGAGAATTTTTTAAATGATGAAAAACTAATCTTGAGATAAAAGAAGGGTGAAAAATGAAAGCAGCTAGAGTGATAGATAAAAATGAAATTGTTATAGAAGAAATTGATAAGCCTGTACCAGATGAAAGCAAGAATATATTAGTTAGAACTAAAAAAGTTGGTATATGTGGTTCAGATAGACATATTTTACACGGAACTAATCCATTAGCTACGATACCACGAGTAGTAGGTCACGAAGTAGTGGGTGTAGTAGAAGAAGTTTATGGAAAGTCTGAACTAAATGTGGGAGACCATGTAGTTGTTGAACCTATAACACCATGTGGTGAATGTTATGCATGTAAAAAAGACAGACCAAATGTATGTCAAAACTTAGTAGTGTTTGGTGTTCATGAAGACGGAGGGATGAGAGAATTCTTTATTGCTAATGAGAAACAATTACATAAAGTTCATCAAGATGTTCCGTTTGAAAAAAGTGTTTTAATTGAGCCACTAACTATAGGTGCACAAGCCACGAGTAGAGGAGATTTACAAGATGGAGATACAGTACTAATTCAAGGTGCAGGCCCGATAGGATTGTGCATTCTAAAATACGCTAAGTTGAAAGATGTAACGGTATATATTTCTGATTTAGATCAATCAAGATTAGATTATGCTAAAAAACAAGGTGCTGATGTTGCGATAAACGTACAAAACTTAGATTTAATCAAAGAAATTAATAAATTAACAGACGGTGAAGGCGTTAATGTATCAATCGATGCAGTTTGTATGCCAAAAACTTTTGAGTTAAGTATTGATGTTGCTTCGGCTGCGGGTAGGGTTGTTGTTCTAGGGTTTGATGAAAAACCGGCCAATATTACACAAATGCCAATTACTAAAAATGAATTAACAATTGTGGGTTCAAGATTACAAACTTATAAATTTAAAGATGTAATTGAAAATATGGAACAACATAAATTTGATGATTTTGATTTAGTTACTCATCAGTATGATTTGAATCAAGTGAAAGAAGCATTCCAATTTATAGATGAACATCCGGATCAAGTTAAAAAAGCAATTATCAATTTCAATTAAACAGGGGAGATGATGACAATGGAAATGACTTTTCGTTGGTATGGAAGAAATAACGATACAATTTCGTTAGAAGATATTAAACAAATACCTAATACAACTGGGATAGTGTGGGCTTTGCATGAGAAACCAGTTGGTGCTGTATGGGAGAAAGAAGAAATTAAAGAAGAAGTTGAATTTATAGAATCACATGGATTTAACGCTAAAGTTGTAGAAAGCGTTAACGTTCATGAATCAATAAAATTAGGTAACAGTGAACGTGACGAACTTATTGAGAATTATAAAAAAACTATAGAGAATTTAGCTGAATATGGTGTAGAAGTAATCTGTTACAACTTTATGCCAATATTTGATTGGACAAGAACAGATATGTTCCATCCACTTGAAGATGGTTCTACAGCTTTATATTTTGATTATGAAAAAGTGAAAAGTTTAGACCCTAGAGAGTTGATTGAAACAGTTTCGAGTTCTAGTAATAATTTAACGATGCCGGGTTGGGAAAAAGAAAAGCTCGACCAAATTTCTGAATTATTTGAAGCTTATAAGAGTGTGGATGAAGAAAAACTTTGGGAAAACTTTAGTTACTTCATAAACGCTATCATACCAACTGCTGAACGTTGCGGTATAAAAATGGCGATACACCCAGATGATCCTCCATATTCTATATTTAATTTGCCACGTATTATCACAGGAGCAGAAAGTTATGAAAGAATGTTTGAAATCAATGATAGTCCTAATAATGCGATAACTTTATGTACTGGTTCGATGGGAGCTTCTAAGAAGAATGATATGGCTGAAATAGCAGAAAAATACCATAAGCATGCTCCATTTATGCATATTAGGAATGTTCACATTTCAGATGATGGTAGTTTTGTTGAGACTTCTCATTATACAGAAGATGGTGATATAGATATCAAACAAATTATGAAACATTTATCAAATTCTGATTATAAAGGTTATATTCGACCAGACCACGGAAGACACTTGTGGAAAGAAGAATGTCGTCCAGGATACGGTTTATATGACAGAGCATTAGGTATTATGTACCTTAATGGGCTTTGGGATGCATATCAACTTGAAAAAGAGGGTGAAAGAAATGTTTAGTAAACACGAAAACTTAAAAGGTAAAGTTATTGTAATTACCGGTGGAAGTGGAGTGCTTTGTCGCACAATAGCAAAGGCATTAGCAAAACAAGATATGAAAATTGCAATTTTGAACCGTACCTTTGAAAAAGGCGCGCAAATTGTTAAAGAAATCGAACAAGAAGGCGGAACAGCAAATAATTACTCAGCAGATGTTACAAGTGAAGAAGATTTAGTTAAAGCAAAAGAAGCAATCTTAACTGATTATGGACAAATTGACTATTTAATAAACGGAGCGGGCGGAAATCATCCAGATGCTATAACTGAAGGTGAAGCATATGATTCAAAAGATAAGAAAAACTTTTTTAGTTTAGAAAAAAGTGGGTTTGAACAAGTGTTTAATAATAATTTTATTGGTTCATTTGTTGCAGCAAAAGTGTTTGGAGAAGAATTATTGAAGTCAGAACATGCAGGCATAATCAATTTTTCATCTATGAGTGCCTATTCACCAATGACTAAAGTACCAGCTTATAGTGCAGCTAAAGCAGCTATTAATAATTTCACTCAGTGGTTAGCAGTTTATTTTGCAGAAGAAGATATACGAGTCAACGCAATAGCACCAGGATTTTTCTTAACAGAACAAAATAAAGATTTACTTTTAAACGAAGATGGTAGTCTAACCGAGCGTTCAAATAAAATTATAAGCCAAACACCACTAGGCCAATTCGGAGAACCAGAAGCATTAATTGGTACAACTTTATGGTTATTAGATAAAGAATACTCTTCTTTTGTAAATGGTATAACTGTACCTGTTGATGGCGGATTTATGGCTTATTCTGGTGTTTAATTAAGGGGATGAAAATATGGGGAAAATAAACAAAGATGGAAAAATAATTTTAGTATTTCTTTTTCTAGCAGGTGTGATTAATTATCTAGATAGATCTGCTCTTTCAGTAGCAGCACCATTTATACAATCTGATTTACATTTGACTCCAGGTCAAATGGGAATAATTTTTAGTAGTTTTTCCATTGGGTATGCAGTGTTTAATTTCGTTGGGGGCATAGCTTCAGATAAATTCGGAGCCAAAATAACATTATTTGTTGCGATGATAGTTTGGTCATTATTTAGTGGAGCAATTGTCTTAGTAGTAGGTTTTGTGAGCTTATTTATAGTCAGGGTTCTTTTTGGTATGGGAGAAGGCCCATTAAGTGCCACTATCAACAAAATGGTGAATAATTGGTATCCACCTTCTAAAAGAGCTACTGCAGTTGGTTTAGCTAATAGTGGTACGCCATTAGGTGGCGCAATATCTGGACCAATAGTAGGATTTATAGCATTACATTTAGGATGGAGGGTATCTTTCGTAGCTATCATGATTATTGGTATTGTTTGGGCAATCTCTTGGTGGTTCTTTGCGAAAGAAAAACCTGATCGTATAGAAGAAACAACAATAGATAAAAAAGCAGAAATAGCTCCAGTTGTAACATTTAAATTAGGATTTTACTTAAAAAATCCGACTGTACTTTTCACGGCATTTGCATTTTTTGCTTATAACTATATTTTATTCTTCTTCTTAACTTGGTTTCCTAGTTATTTAGTAAACGCTAGAAATTTAAGTGTAGAAAATATGAGTTTAATTACAGTAATACCATGGTTACTTGGTTTCTTAGGTCTAGCTTTAAGTGGTATCGTATCAGATTTTGTTTATAAACACACAGTTCAAAAAGGTGTTTTATTCTCAAGAAAAGTTGTTCTTGTAGTTTGTTTATTTATCTCTGCAGTTTGTATAGGAATATCAGGTATTGTTACCACTACGGTTGGAGCAGTAACTTTAGTTGCGTTATCAGTACTATTCTTGTATTTAACTGGCGCAATATATTGGGCGATTGTACAGGATGTTGTAGATAGTAATAATGTAGGTTCAGTTGGTGGTTTCATGCATTTATTAGCTAACACAGCAGGTATTATTGGTCCTACTGTAACAGGTTATATTATTCAAACTACTGGAACTTATACAGCGGCATTTTTATTGGCAGGTGGGTTAGCAGTAGTAGCCTCAATTGCAGTTATTTTCTTTGTGAAACCAATAGCAAAGCCAGAAGAAGCATAAGCATATTTTAAAAAGGGGAATATTTAATGGATAATTTATTAGAAATAATTGAACCATTGAAAAATAAAAAAATACCAATTTCAAATGAAATAAAGATATACAAAAGTTCTTTGCACAACTATGAAGAAACAAATTTCATTATGGTTAAATATGATGGAATTAAATATATAATAGCTGTCGGAGAAGGCTCTCTATTTAATGATTTAACAGGTGAATTAATTAGAAATGACGCAAAATTATGTGACTTAAGTCATGAGAACAGATTAGTTTTAAATGATTATTTTGAGTTTACGAAACCTCAAGCTTTTGGTAGAAAACAAACAACGATAGGTCTGGGAGATAGATTAGGGGTAGCAACCCCAGGCCACGTCTTGGCAATGAATAAAACTGATGCAAAACCTATTTTTGCTCAACAAAGTATTAGAGAATTAGATTTAACAAACCGGTCAATGGAAGATGTTATAGATAAAGCAGCATTCGGAGCTATTCAAGAAGGATATGATGGCGGTTATGGAGCAGATGGAGATCATTTAAAGAAAGAAAAGGATATTGAACATGAATTAAAATTAGGAATTTCTATGCTTACTTTGGATTGTTCGGATTATATAAGAAAAGATATAAACTTAGATGATGAATCCGATATTGAAAGTGCATATAATCGATTAGATGACGAGACTAGAAAATACTATGAAAATAAATATCTAGACAAAACTTTCAAAGTTAATAATGAGTCACTTGATTTTACTAAACCAGACCTTATGAAAGTTGTTGTAGTTTATACTAAAGCACTAGAATATATGGTTCATGTTTATAAAACTTATATTAAAACTTTAGACAGAGATATCGATTTCGAAATCTCTATAGATGAAACGAAGACAATTACATCTCCATTTGATCATTTCTTTGTCGCACAAGAATTATATGACCAAGGTGTTGAGGTAACAAGTTTAGCTCCGAGATTTTGTGGAGAATTTCAAAAAGGTATTGATTATATAGGTGACATAAAACAATTTGAAAAAGATTTAAAAATTCATGCACTAATTGCTAATCACTTTCAATATAAATTAAGTATACATTCTGGTAGTGACAAATTTTCAGTATTTCCTTTAATAAATGAAAAAACTAAGGAGCTATTTCACCTTAAAACTGCAGGAACTAATTGGTTAGAAGCTATAAGATTAATATCAATATATAAACCAGAATTATATAAAGAACTACATGAATATTCTTTTGATTATTTCCCTGAAACTCAAAAGTATTATCACATTACCCCTGATATTGATAATATTACACCGATAAAAGATTTAGAAGAAGCAGAATATCGAACATACTTAGAAGATGATAATGCTCGACAAGTTTTACATGTTTCTTATGGATTATTATTAACTGCTAAAAATGAAAAACATGAATATTTATTCAAAAAAGATATATATAATGTTTTAGAAAAATATGAAGACGAATATTATCAATTATTAAATAAACATATCGGTCATCATCTAGAATTATTAAATATAATTTCTAAATAATAGAGAAAGAAAGTGAATATTATGAAGTCAATAATTTGTGAAGAACCAGGGAAAATGGTTATTAAAAATGAACAATTAAATGAAGACATTCCCGATGATCATGTTCTGATTAAAATAAAATATATAGGAATATGTGGTACTGATATTCATGCATACGGAGGGAATCAGCCATTCTTCGAATACCCTAGAATTTTAGGACATGAATTATCAGGAGAAGTGGAAAAAATAGGCGAATTAGTGAAAGATTTTCAACATGGAGATAAAGTCACAATTATTCCCTATGTATCTTGTGGATATTGTCTGTCATGTGTAAATGACAAACCTAATTGTTGTGAAAACATCGAAGTAATAGGGGTCCATAGAGATGGGGGGATGACTGGATATTTAGCTGTACCTCAGCAAAATGTTATAAAAATAAATGATTTACCTTTGAAAATGGGGGCTATGATTGAGCCATTGAGCATTGGTGCACATGGTGTCAGAAGAGCGAATATTCAGCAAGAAGAAACTGTATTAGTAGTTGGTGCTGGACCAATAGGTTTAGGTGTTGCAAGGTTTTCTAAGCTACAAGGCGCAAAAGTAATAGTTGTGGATTTGAGTGAAGAAAGGTTGGAATTTTGTCAGGAATGGTCTGAATGTGATGAAGTCATAAAATCAAATGAAAATATCATAGAGGATATTAAGACAATAAATGACGATGAATTACCAACAGTCGTATTTGATGCAACTGGTAACAAAAATTCAATGGAACAAGCATTCAATTATGTAAACCATGGCGGTAGAATTGTATATGCAGGATTAGTTAAAGATAATATACAATTTGTAGATCCTGATTTCCATGCAAAAGAGATTACTTTAATGGCTAGTAGAAACGCTACTTTGGCAGATTTTGATTTTGTTATAAATCAAATAAGAGATGGAAAAATACAGGAAAGTTATTTCACAAAAGAACTAGGATTTGAAAATACTCTAGACTTCTTTGAACAAGGTGTTTTTAAAACAAACAAGACTGTTATAGAAATATAAAGTTGCTAGAAAGGTCACTACTTAATAAGTGAATATCAAACGATTTTAAATAGAAAACCTCACCTGTTGAAAAATCAATAGAGTGAGGTTTTGAATATGAATAGGCGGTTTATATTTTAGATATTCTTAGCTTTATTAAATATTTATTTCATTTTTAATAAATTCATAAACATTTTCAGAAAGTTGAATCCCATGTATTTTATTATTTTTTTCATTTATTTTTTCAATATCGCCTGGGACTAAAACTTCTTTAATACCATTAGATGGTTTTACTTGTTTTATTTCTTGAGTCATTTGTATCAATCTATTTGTAAAATCATCTATAGATACAAATTTTGAAGGGTCAATTAATATAAAGAAATGACCTAATTCTCTGTTTTTATTATAATCTCCATACATTTTTGTTATGTGTGGACCAAATGCAGATCCACTTAATAAAGAAGAAAAGATTTCGACAACCATAGCTAAACCGTAACCTTTAGGTCCACCAAATGGAGTTAAATATGCTACTTTATCAGGGTCATTTGTTGTATTTCCTTCAGAATCTACACCCCAACCATCCGGAATAGTTTTATTGTTATTCTGTGAGTTTAAAATTTTACCTAGAGCGACAGTACTAGTTGCGAAATCTAAAATGACATTATCATCTTTAGACATAGGAAAACCAAATGCTATAGGATTTGTACCAAAATAAGGCTCTTTTCCACCAAATGGTATTACACTACTATCAGTATGAGTCATAGCAATACCAATAAGTTTCTTGTTTGCAATTTTATCGACAAAATAAGATAAAGCACCACAGTGACTGCTGTTTTTAACAGCTACTGCAGAAATACCATTGTCTAAGCATAATTCGACACCTTTTTCTACTGCTTGATTAGATATATAATGACCAAATCCATTATCCCCGTCCATAATTCCAGTAGACTTTGATGTAGTTTCAAATTGGACTTTTGGATTAGTGTTTATCCCTCCAGATGAAATTCTTTTAATATAATGTTCTAACCTAAGTACACCATGAGAATCTACTCCTCTTAAATTTGCATGTACTAAAACATCAGCAATAACTTTAGCATGTTCTTCTGGAACATCGTACTTTTGGAAAACTTTCATAGTATAATCAAATAAATCTTGATAATTGACTGTATACAAATGCTCATCCCCTTAAATTTACAGTTTATATCATAATATGGAACATTATATTATATTATGGTATATTTAAATGTTAAAAGTTATTGTAAGCGTTGTCAATAGAAGGGTATGTTTTTATTTTGGTATATAACACACAAAGTATAATGATTTATTAAATACTATTATGTAAAAGGAATAGAATATAAATAAACCTTCTATAAGAAGATTAAATCAACTAATTAGAAGGTTTATTTTGTGAAAAAGTTGTTTTAGAAGTTTTTTCAATCTATTTTTTATAATTTTTCAAGTAATATGCGCCTGCTAGGAGACCTACTGGTATACCTAAAAGTGGTGTGAAAATTGCGCTTAATACGAGTACACATACTATTAGCACTGCAGCATTGTACCAGTTAAGCTCAAGGTCTAGTAAATCATTGAAACTTTTCTTTAAAACATCTTTAATTTTCATGAAATCACTCCTATAAAACTCAATGTTTTAATATTTATAATCTATGTATATAATAACATAAAATGTAAAAGTTAAAGAGTAATTGTATATTTAAAATGTGTATAATAGCTATTTATAATTATAATATTTGTTATGTTATAATTTATATAATTGAAATAACTTAGTTACAAGGAATGGAGATAGTTTATGGCTGAACCTAAATATAAATTAATTGCTTTCCAATTAAAAGATAAAATTATAAATAATGAATATGAGTATGGTAAAACGATCCCTTCTGAGAAAAAGCTTCAAGAACAATACAATGTTAGTCGCTATACAATAAGACAAGCTATAGATTTATTAGTACAAGATGGTTATATCATAAAGAAAAAAGGTCTAGGCTCAATTGTTAGTGATAACTATTTGAAAAAAACAAATCATGATACTTCTACCAAAAAAATCGGTGTAATCGTTACATATCTTTCTGATTATATTTTCCCAAGTATAATTAGAGGAATCGAAAAAATATTAGGTGCTAATGGTTATTCTCTTATATTAGCGAGTACGAATAATACACATGCTGGTGAGCGACGTTGTCTTGAGATGATGATAGAACAAGGTGTTCAAGGTTTGATTGTTGAACCGACGAAGAGTAATGTGTTTAACCCTAATTTATCTTTTTATTCGTTATTAAAAAGTAAAGAAATACCTGTGCTAATGATTAATGCTTGCTATGAAGAGTTAAACATTCCTTATATAAGTATTGATGACACAAAATCTGGATTTCTTGCGACTTCTTATTTATTAGATGAAGGTCATGATGACATTGTTCTAATAACTAAAATAGATGATATGCAAGGTAAGTTTCGTATGAAAGGGTATATAGAAGCTTTTGAGGATAAAGGTGCGATATTTAAAGGTGAAAATATCTTTACTTATACAACTGAGACAAAAGATAAAGTTCTAGATTTAATCATAAAAGAGTTATTAAATCATGAAATCAATCCGAGTGCCTTTGTTTGTTATAACGATGATATTGCTTATTCATTTATAAAGCGTTTAAAAGAAAATGGAAAATGTGTACCTGATGATTACTCCGTAGTTGGGGAAGACAACTCTATTTTAAGTCAACTCGAAGATATATCACTTACAACTACTTCTCACCCTCAAGAAAACCTTGGAGTAGAAGCAGCACGATGGATGATAAAGGCTATAAATTCTGGTCAAATTGGAGAAACGACTATTATGGATACAGAAATTATAATAAGAAATAGTGTTAAAAAGAGAAATGCTTAAGTTTTGTACTTAAGTATTTTTTTTGCGTTTATTACATATATGGACAAATAAAAATTATATTTGACATGTACGGTCAAGTGATGGTATATTTCTTTTTGAAAACGATTGCAAGAGGGAGGCGGTATTTTGAATCAAGGTAAAATTCATTCAGAAATATCGAACGGTGAGATATCTATCGGTATCGAATTGGGTTCAACTAGGATTAAGACAGTGGCCATCGATACTAACTTTGAAACGATAGGATCTGGATATTTTGAATGGGAAAATGAATTCAAAGATGGGTATTGGACTTATTCAATTAATGATGTCTGGATAGGTTTACAAAAAAGTTATAAATCAATGACAGATGACATTGAATCAAAATATAATGTGACGATTAAAAAAGTGAAATCTCTAGGGATAAGCGGAATGATGCATGGATATTTAGCATTTGATAAAAACGATGACTTGCTTGTGCCGTTTAGAACTTGGAGAAATTCATATACTGAAGAAGCAGCAAATAAATTAAGAGATTATTTTCAGTTTAATATACCTGAACGTTGGAGTATAGCGCATTTATACCAAGCTATTTTAAATGAGGAACAACACGTCAAAGACATTCAATTTATAACAACTTTAGCTGGATACATTCACTGGTATTTAACAGAACAGAAAGTATTAGGTGTAGGCGATGCTTCAGGTATGTTTCCAATTGATCAAAATACTAAAAAATATGACCAAGAAAAATTGAATCAGTTTGATGAACTTATCAAAGATAAACAATTTGAATGGGATATTGAATCAGTCTTACCAAAAGTTCTAACAGCAGGTACAAATGCAGGTTGTTTAACAGAACAAGGCGCTAAGTTATTAGACCCTACAAATAATTTAGAACCAGGTGTGCCACTTTGCCCTCCTGAAGGTGACGCAGGTACTGGTATGGTCGCTACTAATAGTGTTGAAAAGAAAAAAGGCAATATATCGGCTGGTACGAGTGCATTTGCAATGCTTGTATTAGACCAACCTTTAAGCAAAGTACATCCAGAAATAGATATTGTGACAACACCATCTGGGGATTTAGTCGCAATGGTTCATACAAACAATTGTACTTCAGACATTAATGCTTGGGTGAATTTGTTTGAAGAGACTTTTGAAGTAATGGGTGTGGAAGTCGATAAAAACCAACTTTATGAACGACTATTTAATCATACGCAACATGCAGATGAGCAAAATGGGAACTTATTATCTTATGGATATATATCAGGTGAAAACATTACAAAAATAAACAAAGGCATACCTATTTTCTTGAGACCAACAGATAGCCAATTCAATTTAGCAAACTTTATGAAGACGCATATTATGTCAGCGTTTAGCACATTGAAAATCGGCGTAGATATTCTTAAAGAAGAAGAGAAAGTACTTATCGATTCATTTGTTGTTCATGGAGGCATTTTTAAGACAGAAGAAATTGCACAACGTATATTAGGCGCAGCTTTAAATAGTTCAGTTGAAGTGTTAAAGACGGCTAATGACGGTGGCGCATGGGGGATGGCTATACTTGCAAGATATATGGTCAACAACGATAGCCTATTACCATTAAATCAATATTTAGAAGAGAACATATTCGGACAACAAGAAGGTAGTGTTATTCAACCATCTGAAAAAGATGTAGAAGAATATGAACAATTTATAACTGAATATAAAAAAGGTTTAGAAATAGAAAGAAAAGCATCTCAATTTATTCGTTAGGAGTGTAAACATGTTAGAAAAATTAAAAAAAGAAGTGTTTGAAGCAAACCTCGAATTACCAAGAAGAGAACTCATTAAATATACATGGGGTAATGTCAGTGCAATCGACAGAGAAAGTAATTTATTCGTCATTAAACCAAGTGGCGTCGATTACGATGTAATAACTGCAGATGACATGGTCGTTTGTAATTTAGATGGCGAAGTAATCGAAGGTGAATTAAATCCCTCTTCAGACATGCCTACACACGCGGTGTTATATAAATCATTCAAAGATATTGGCAGCATAGTTCATACACATTCTACTTGGGCAACGATTTGGTCACAAGCCGGATTAGATGTACCTGTTTATGGAACGACACATGCTGATACATTCTTTGGACCAGTTCCATGTGCAAGGCATTTAACAGAAGAAGAGATTAATAAAAATTATGAACATGAAACAGGAAACGTCATTGTTGAAACTTTTGAAGAAAGAAATATAAATCCAAATGAAGTTCCAGGAGTACTCTTACATGGTCACGCACCATTTGTTTGGGCAGAAAATGCAGAGAAAGCTGTAATGAATGCGGTAGTACTAGAAGAAGTATGTAAGATGAATTTATTTACACTTCAATTAAATCAAGAAAGCGAACACTTACCAAATAGAATCTTGAATAAACATTATGAAAGAAAACATGGAGAAAATTCATATTACGGACAATAATCTAAAGGAGGAAAATAAAAATGAGTAATCAAAAAGAATTTTGGTTTTTTGTAGGATCACAAGAGTTATATGGGGACGAAGCATTAAATCAAGTGAAAGCCAATGCTCAAACAATTGTAGACACTTTAAATAAAGAAGGAAACTTACCTTATCCAATTAAATTAAAAGAAGAGTTAGCAATATCACAAGATGTAATTACATCAGTTATGAAAGAAGCTAACTACAAAGATGAAGTACAAGGTGTTATCACATGGATGCATACATTCTCTCCAGCAAAAATGTGGATTAGAGGTACACGAATTTTACAAAAACCGCTTCTACACTTTGTTACTCAATTTAATAATCATATTCCATGGGACACAATTGATATGGATTACATGAACTTACACCAATCAGCACATGGTGATAGAGAATATGGTTACATAAATGAAAGATTAAAGAAAAATAATGAAGTAATCGTTGGTCATTGGCAAGAAGCTGAAGTACAAGAACAAATTAGTCGTTGGATGAATGTAGCATATGCATATAACGAAAGCTTCAATATCAAAGTTGCGAGATTCGGAGACAATATGAGAAATGTTGCTGTGACAGAAGGCGATAAGATAGAAGCTCAAATTCAATTAGGTTGGACAGTAGATTATTTCGGAATTGGTGACTTAACATCAATTGTTAATGAAGTTTCTGAACAAGAAGTAAATAACTTATTCGATGAATATAAAACGTTATACGACTTTGATTATGGTGACTATGAAGTGAGCGAATGGGAAAATTCAGTTAAAGAACAAATCAAATATGAAATTGCCATTAAACGATTTTTAGATACAGGTGGTTATACAGCATTTACTACTAACTTTGAAGATTTATATGGCATGGAACAATTACCAGGCTTAGCAGTTCAAAGATTGAATGAACAGGGATATGGCTTTGCTGGAGAAGGAGATTGGAAAACTGCAGCTTTAGATAGGTTATTAAAAGTGATGTCTCACAATACGCAAACAGGTTTCATGGAAGATTACACATATGAAATGAGATCAGGACGTGAAGCAATACTTGGTTCACATATGTTAGAAGTAGATCCTACTTTAGCAAAAACAAAACCAAAAATTGTTGTAAACCCACTTGGTATTGGAGGCAAAAATGACCCAGCTAGATTAGTATTTGACGGAGAAGCTGGAGAGGGCGTAATTGTATCTATTTCAGATATGGGAACTCATTTTAGAATGTTAATCAATGAAGTAGAAGCTTTTGTTCCAGAAGAAGCGGCTCCTCATTTACCAGTTGCACGTGTGATTTGGAAAGTAAAACCAGGTTTTCATGAAGGTATAAAAGAATGGATCACTCAAGGTGGCGGTCACCATACAGTCATATCTTTAAGCTTAACAAAAGAACAAATCGTAACTTTAGCAACATTGTTTAACCTGGAATATAAGTTAATTAACTAGGCAAATTCGATAATTTAATTCAAATCTCAATAACAAAGGGGAATGAAAATGGGAGATAAAAAGCCAAAGACAGGTTTAATATATGCATTTGGTGCTTTCGGAGGATTTTTATTTGGATATGATATCGGTATTATAAACGGAGCTTTACCAGGAATTAAAGAAACATGGGAAATCAGTCCATTATTAGAAGGAACAATTACTTCAATACTATTTTTAGGTGCAATGATTGGTGCAGTTTCAATGGCGCCATTAGCTGATAAATGGGGCAGAAAAATGATGATTCTAATTACAGCAATTATCTTCGCTGTTGGATCATTAGCTTGTGGTTTTTCAGGGAATCCAGAAATATTAATTGTTTCTAGATTTATACTAGGTATTTCAGTTGGTTCGGCTTCGGCTCTCGTACCAATGTACATGGGAGAAATATCTCCACCAGTCATTAGAGGTAAAATATCTGGTTTGAACCAATTGATGATAACAATCGGTATGCTTATATCTTATGGTGTGAACTATGCATTTATAGGTGTCTTTGAAGGTTGGAGATGGATGCTAGGAGGCGCAGTTGTACCAGCAATTGTACTCTTCATAGGCGCATTTATTTTACCAGAATCACCTAGATACCTAATTAAAAAAGGACTTACAGATTTAGCATTAAGTAATTTGAAGAAAATTAGAACAGAACGTGAAGCAGAAAGAGAATATAGAGAAATATTACAAATTAATGAAGCAATCAGTAAAGAACAGAAGAAATTCAAACTTACAAAAGCTGTTACATTTTCAGTGTTTGTCGGTTGTTGTGTAACATTTTTACAACAAATACAAGGTGCAAATACAATTTTCTACTACTCATCACAAATACTTGGGGATGTGTTTGGATCAACAATCAGTGGTGTAATTTCAACAGTGGGTGTCGGTGTTGTCTTCGTGCTAGCAACAATTGTGACATTGATATTTGTAGATAAGTTTAATAGAAAAACATTATTTATGTCCGGATCAATAGGAATGGGACTATGCTTATTATTAGTAGGTATTATTTATCCATATACAAATGACGGACATATGTGGGCAATATCACTCGTATTTATTTTTATATGCGTATATGTCATATTTTATGCATATTCTTGGGCAGCAGTTACTTGGATTGTAGTAGGAGAACTGTTCCCAAGTGAAGCAAGAGGGATGGCGACAGGAATAGCGTCAATGGTTAACTGGTTAGGAAATATCGTAGTCGCATTATTCTTCCCTGTACTTATGCAAAGCATTGGATTAAGTAATATATTCTTTATGTTTGCGGGTATATGTGTGATAGGTTTCTTATTCTCTAAATATGTATTATATGAAACAAAAGGAAAAACACTAGAAGAAATCGAATTATACTTAGATGACCGTATGAATGAACCAGCGGAATCAAATGTATAAAATAGATAATGAATAAAATGAGGGCTCTCTTCAATGTAGACACTGAAAAGTGGAAACAATGAAGAGAGTTTTTTGATGGTGGAAGATTTGGGAGCGGATGTTGCAAGACGAGTGCCACGTGCAATATAAAGGGTTAGGATGTTGCAAGACAAGTACCACGTGCAATATAGAGTGTTAGAATGTTGCAAGACGGGCTCCACGTGCAACATTGTGATATCGTAAATCATTTCAAAGCCCTTTTATTATGTGCTTTGTCTTTTAGAAACAACAATATTAAAAATTAACCATATTAATTGTAGTAAAAATGGGAAAATGAATGCTAGAAATAATATACCAATATTAACCCATTTTAATTCTATGGTTTGAGTGACACCTCCAGCATCTTGATCTCTAAACCATAAAAATAATGAAATAGCAGTGAAAGAAGCCAGTTCAAAAATACTAACAATCCACCATAAAACCCAAGATAGTTTCATAACTGTTACCTCAATATACTCTATTTATAAAATAAGGATACATATCGAATGATACCATTTTAAAAATAGCAAATAAAGTCAAGATTTAATGAATTTAAATAGCTAATATAATATCTAGAGGAGGTGATTACTTTGAAATATGATACTATCATTCAAAAAACAATTAATTGGATTGAAAATAACTTACACGAAGATATTTCTTCTACTGATATATCAAGCGTTGCAGGATTTTCAAAATATCATTTTCATAGAGTGTTTTTGTCATTTACCGGTATGTCTTTTGCTAATTATATCAGAATACGAAGACTCACAAATGCTGCTAATTTATTAATTAATACTGAAGAGAAGATAATAGACATAGCATTTTATTATCAATTTGAATCACAAGAATCTTTTACGAGAGCTTTTAGAAAATATTATGGTTTACCACCTGGACGATACAGAAAGTTGATGACTAATGTAAATAGAAAAAAGGAGGATTTTATAATGAATAATGAAATTAAAGGTTGGTTTATTAGTGGCAGTGATCCTTTTGATTATGAAATGGGAATAGATCATACAAATGTATATCAAGGTAAAGCATCAGGTTTTTTAAAATCAAAAAATGGTAGAAAGCCAAATGGTTTTGCCACAATGATGCAACAGTTTAGTGCCAAATCATATAAAAATAACCGAATGAAATTATCAGCTTTTATTAAAACTGATAATGTTCAAGAAACTGTTGGGTTGTGGATGAGAATAGATAATAAGTCAGAAGACATATTACAATTTGACAATATGAGTGATCGCCCAATTGTTGGTACAAATAATTGGAATATATATTCGATTGTTCTTGATGTACCAGATAGTAGTGAAATAATATCTTTTGGATTATTATTACAAGGATCAGGTAAGGCTTGGATTGATGGTATACGTTTTACGAGTGTAGATAAAAATACTCCTTCAACTAACATGAATTTGGACCGTGTACTTTTAGATAAACCAATTAATTTAACATTTGAAGATTGAAAATACTTTAATTTACGGTGCTGTTTTATTTGTAGTTTTAGGAATTATTATTCAATCATTTAACATATTCTTTGATTAGAATGTACATTCACATTCTATCCTCTATATTTGTTTACTTAATTCTTTTCAAGGGAATTATTTAATAAAAAGGGAGGTCATTTTGTGAATAAGTTATTTATTAATGGTCAGTTTGTTGAAAGTAAATCTACTGAAGATTTAGATGTTATTAACCCTGCGACTGAAGAGGTTATCGATACAGTGACTTTAGCGAATGAAGATGATGCTGAGAAGGCTATTAAAGGTTCTAATGCTGCTCAGTTGGAATGGGAAAAGGTTAATATTATTAAACGTGCAAAAATAGTTGAGGCATTGGCTGAAAAACTTGAGAAAAACAAAGATGAACTTGCTAAAATTTATGTAGAAGAGCAAGGTAAAATATATAGTTCTGCTATTGGAGAAATTGATAAGTCTATTGAATATATTAAATATATGTGTAGCTTAGCTAGAAAGAATAACGGTGAGGTTCTTCAAAGTGAGGTTGAAAATGAAACTGTTATTCTTACTAAAAAACCTGTAGGGACAACTGTCGGTATTATTCCATGGAACGCACCAATATTTGTATTAATGAGAAAGCTTATTCCGGCTCTTGTTACAGGTTGTTCTATTGTTGTAAAACCAAGTGAAGAAACACCTTTCGGAACTTTCAAAATAGCTGAATATATCCAAGAAACAGATATACCAGATGGCCTTGTTCAAATTTTAACGGGTACTGGCTCAGATGTCGGCAATTATCTATCTCAAAGTAAAAATGTAGATTTTATTTCTATTACGGGCAGTATCGGTGCTGGAAAATCTGTTATGGAGAATGCAGCTAGTAATGTTAAAGGTGTAAACTTAGAACTTGGTGGTAAAGCACCAGCGATTGTAACGAAAAATGCAGATTTAGAAAAAGCTGCTGAATACATTGTACAAGCAAGAATTAATAATAGTGGTCAAGTATGTACATGTCCTGAGCGTATATATGTTGAAAAAGACGTATTCAATGACTTTTTAGAAATCGTTAAGCGTAAAATGAAAGACGTTCGCCCTGGAGATCCTAATGATAAAGAAACAACGATGGGATCGATGATTAACCAAAAACAATTATCAGCAGTAGATGACAAGGTACAAACTGCCATTAAGGAAGGTGCGAAAGTAGAATTAGGTGGTAATATAATAGATCGTAAAGGATTCTTCTATGAACCAACAGTGTTAACGAATTTATCTAAAGATTCTGTAGCGATGAAAGAAGAAATCTTTGGACCAGTATTACCGATTGTTAGTTATGACGCTTTCGACGAAGCCATAGATGAAGCGAACAATACTGAATATGGTCTTTCTTCTTATATATTTACTGAAAACCTAAAAGAAGCAATGTTAGCAAGTGAAAGATTAAAATTCGGAGAAGTATATGTTAATTGTGAAGCAGAAGAAGCAATTGTAGGTTATCATGCAGGATGGCGTCAATCAGGATTAGGTGGCGCAGATGGTATTAACGGATTTGAAGAATATTTAAATACGACAGTAACTTATATACGTTATGAATAAAATGAGTTAGGTATGAGAACTTTTTTAAAAAATTCAGGCTGAGACATTTATTAATGTCTCAGCCTAATTTATTTGTAACGCTAAATAATTAGATTTTGGAACTCTTTCTCTTAACTAAAGCGAGGATTGATAATATTAATATACTACCAATAATAACCCAGCCAAAGGATAAATAGATAACCATAATTCCAGGAATATCTTCTTTAAAAGAGATGAGGTTAGGGTATTTTGGGTTCGTTCCATTTGAAGCTATATACCTTGTAACGCCTAAGTAAACAAGGTGAAATAGTATGTTAACCCAAAGTGAGCCACTACAGTATTTGTATAACTGTAATGCAATACCAAATGTAAATATAAGAATAACGTAAGATATATTTATATCTAGAGATTTATTTAGGACGAAGCTCGTCACTGTTGTTGAGAACGTTGCTATACAAACAAATAATATTGGTTGAAGAAATATTGTAACGATAAAACGGAATTTTTTACTTAACTCGTTTAATACTAAACCACGTATAAAAACCTCTTCAGGAAATGCTTCATATAAAAAAGCAGTAACAATATTTAATAATATAGCTGAGATAACTCCAGAAGATAAATTGAACTGAATGTCTCTAATTAATCCAAGCTGATAAGCAGATAATAACCCTAAAACAACTAATATAAAAGGCGTTAAAATAGCTACTAATGTATATTTAGTAACTTTAAATTGAGTTAATGATAAAGATTTTAATATATCTTTATTTTTTCTTGAAATAATGAATAATGTTATTAATGTTGCTAATGAAAAGACAACACCTTGTACTATTACAGTCATATTCCAAGATAATAAATTTTGTTCATGAAAGAAATTACCGATAATACTTGAAAGAGAAAGTAATAATGAAGCTAATAACGCATACCATATAAGGCTAAGAAGACTAAAGTTTTTAGACATGAAAATTTTCTCCCTTATGAATATATTGATTTTGCATTGAGTAATTAAATTATTTTTTCTTTATTAAGAAGTATAACTTAAACCAGATTTGTTTTATATGTTGTGTTAAAATTTATAGTAAGTAAACGTTATCATATAAAGAATAGGGGTAAGGTAATGGCTTTTAATATTGAAACTTTAGATAAAGATAAAAATATTGATTTAATAACAATTTATGATGATTATTCAGAAATAAAATTCACGAACTTTGGTATGAGAATAGTCGATTGGAAAGTTAATGGTAGATCTATTGTTTTAGGGCCGGATGCACAAGATGACTTAATTCAATATTATGAAGAAAATCCATATTTTTTTGGTGCTACTATAGGTAGATACGGTGGCAGAATTGATGGTGGAAAGTTTGAGTTAAACGATCAAATGTATGAATTAGAACAAAATGACTCTGAGCATAATTTACACGGTGGTTCTAACGGATTACATACTCAAATTTGTGATTATGAAATTATAAATGATGATGAAGCGGTCACTATCATATATAATGCTGAACTGTTATCAAAAAATGATCATTTCCCAGGTGATATTCAAATTAAAGTCTTCCATCGTTACGATTTATCAAAAATGGAGTGGACGATTAATTACGAAGCTACTAGTACAGAGGATACATTATTTAATCCAATGAGTCATGTATACTTTAATTTAAATAAAATTGAACAAAGAATTGATAATCACGAAATTAAAAATGAAAATCTTCAAATGTACACATTGAATGACAAACAAATTGTTAAAAATGAAGAAACAGTAAATCTTAATGAAACGATTGATAAAAAATATTTATCTTTTAAAGATATATTCGAAAGTGGTTTGAATCAAATAGAGAAATATAATGGAATAGACCATCCAATCAAAATAAATGAGGATACATTCACAGTAACAAATGGAGAAATGGAAGTTAGTATGACGACAGATAATGACGTCGTTGTTCTATTTACATTAAACGACGTAGACTGGAATGACAGTAAAAATAGTATAGTCGAACACGGAGGCTTTACATTAGAAGCCCAATCCATTCCTGATGACATCCATTTATATGGTGAAAAAGCACCATCTATATTAAGAAAAGGAAAAACGTATAAAAGCGAGACAAGTTATAAGGTGAATGTAATCTAGTAAATTTAAATAACATACCAACATAAAAAAACTGACCTCATACTCAATTTGAGGTCAGTTTTTTTATGTTCTAATTATGCTCTAACATCTTTTACAATTTTACCGTCTATAGCTACGACTTTAATCTTGTTTGGATCTCTCAATACTGCGATATCCTCTAATGGGTTTTGTTCTAGTAAAATAAAGTCGGCTTTTTTACCTTCTTCGATTGTACCGAGTTCATCATCGTATCCTAAACATTCTGCAGCAACTTTAGTGGATGATACGATTGCTTCCATTTCAGTCATACCGTGCTCAACCATAAGCTCTAACTCTCTAAGGTTTGTACCGTGTTTGAATACACCTGCATCTGTGCCCATCGCGATTTTAACACCTGCTTGATGTGCTTTTTTGAAACTGTCGATATGATCTTGCATAACTTGTTTTGATTTATTGATTGAGTTTTCACTCATACCTAATTCAGTTGCGAATTCAATAACTGAAAGTGGAGCGAGTAGTGTTGGAACAAGATACATATCTTTTTCTTTCATGAGTTTAACAGCTTCATCGTCTAAATAAATACCATGTTCAATTGAATGGATACCCGCTTCAATACATTGTTTAACGCCTTCTAAACCTTGAGCGTGCGCCATTACTTTACGATTATTTCTAAATTGTGCTTCTTCTACAATAACTTTTAATTCTTCTAATGAAAATTGTGTGTAGTCTGGATGATCGGTAGCACTTGTTACGCCACCTGTTGCATGTACTTTAAGCACATCTGCTCCAGCTCTTAACATTTCACGAGCTTTTTTACGTACTTCCTGTACACCGTCACAAATTCCATTTGGCATACCTGGATATCCATCTTGTAAAATTGGTAGTTGGATGCCAGATTTAGTATAGCTATCACCATGACCTCCTGTAATAGTTAATGCGTTCACACTAATTTGTAAGCGAGGTCCTAACACTAACCCGTCATTGACAGCTTCTTTTACGCCTAAATCCGCACCTAATGCATCTCGAACTGTTGTTACACCAGCATCAACTGTGCGTTTTAAATGATCCATTGCTTTATAGAAATTATATGAAAATGGAGTAGATAAACGGTTTTCAAGTGGTTCCATTTCTAGCATCACATGTACGTGGCTATCTATCATACCAGGCAATAAATATTGTCCTTTACCATCTAACGTATCTTCACCACTTAAATTTTGACCAATTTTAGTGATTACACCATTTTCGACTTTGATATCAACATTTTGTTGAACTTCATTCCCTGTACCATCAATTAAATTTATATTTTTTACAATCATGTTTTTTCCTCCTATGTTGTTAAATAAAGTTCATAAGAATAGATGTCAGAATAACAGAAGCTACTGTTACCGTCGTGAATCCGCCGATAATCATTGGACTCAGTAACTCGTTAAATACATCTTCACGTTCATCCTTATCGTCTGTAACTGAGCGACTTACTTCTTCACATAAAATAAAATCTCCCGGGAAACCATAAAGTGCTGTTAAAGCAACAGGTAACGCTTTAGTCGGTCTCCAACCGATTAATTTCGCTCCTACATAACCCCCGATTAAAATACCGATTGTACCGATGATAAGAATAGAAAGGATAGCAGGTAGGTACGCCCAAAGATCTTGAGGTTTGATACCACCCATTGAACCGATAACAATTAAAATAATTGTAACCATCATAATAGTGAACGATTGGTTATGTTGCATTTCTTTTTCTTCGAACAAGCCAACTTTTAAACCTATAACCCCGAATAGTAGGCTAAGAAGTGTATAGTGGATACCTGTAACACCACCAATAATGAAAGCAAGACTTGCCAAGAAGAACATAATAAATAATCTAATGACGTTATTTTGTAACAAAGGATTTTTGTTAAAAATATTTTCTTTTTTAGTTTTATCTTTATCAGAAATTGTTGCGACATTTTTATCATGTTCACGATTCTTAAGATAATAACGTGAATATCGTTTCATTAATATAGCACTTAGAGGCATACCAATTACGCCTTGTAATGCCTGAACAATTGCAGGTAATACAATTAAATTAGCTAAACCTAAGTCTTGTAACTTTTCAACTGTAATAAGTAGAGCTACAATACCGCCTGCAATAGGTCCTACACCAGAAGCTGCAGTACGAAAATCGAACATTAACGTTACAAAAACAAGAATTAATGTTGTAGAACCGATAATACCGAATACAGAAATAACAACAGCTTTCCATTGTGATTTTAGAATGTGTAACGGCATCATTGTCCCCATATGCATAATAACTGGTCCAATAACAAGCGCACCAAGCGAAGGTAATATGGCGTTATCTAAAATTTTCTCAGGTAATACTCCGGCCCATGTTAATAACAAATAACTGACCATTGCTGTTAATAACATTGGAACACGCGCTTTAGTTAAATAAGAGATGATTTCTCCTAAAACAATTAGTGCAAATAAAATAGTTGCTGAAATTAGTGGTTCGCTCACCATAACCTTCACTTCCTTTTCTTTATAATGAAATCGATTTTAGCACATAAGAATACATTAGTTAATAGTATATTCTAAATATTTAGAATATATAGATAAATATTACACTTATAATTTGATTTCATATTTATAAAGAATAGAAATAGTAATATTATGAATGAGAATAGAGCGAGTGAGGATGCTTAGTTAGAAAAATTTGTAGATGAAGATGCCCTTATTGTCAATTCTTCGCAAACGTGTCAACCAAACCTTTTATACATACAAAAACAGGCGAACCCATATAACATGAAGGGCTCACCTGTTTATTCTATAAACTATTAATGTTTAGCAGTTTTTCTGTTTTTATTAATGTAATATACGCTTACTAATAAGATAATCCATAATGGTGAATACATCAAAGCTGTTCTTGTATCTTCTGCTAAGAATAAAACGACGAGTACAAATGCGAAGAAGATTAATGACAAGTATGATCCGATAACACCAAATGGGTTCTTGAATTTTGATTTTTTGTGTAATGCTGCATCTTCTCTTCTATATTTTATATAACAAATTAAAATTACTGACCAAATAAAGATGAAGAATATTGTTGCAAGTGTTGTGACGAGTGTAAATACATCGTCTGGAATAAAGTAATTTAATATTGCAGCGAAGAATAATACTACGCCTGAGAAAATCAGAGCAGGATATGGTACACCGCGTTTGTTTGTTTTGCTTAAGCCTTCTGGTGCATGTCCTGTTTGACCAAGTCCATAGACCATACGGCTATTACTAAATAATCCGCTGTTTGCTGCACTTGCTGCTGATGTTAATACAACAAAGTTTACAATACCTGCAGCTGCTGGTATACCTGCTAATACGAATAAATTAACGAACGGGCTTTCTGTTGCAGAAACTTTATTCCAAGGTGTAATACTCATAATAATGAGCAAACTTAATACGTAGAAAATTAATATACGGATACCTATTGAATTCACAGCTTTAGGTAAATTCTTTTCAGGATCTTTCGTTTCTCTAGCTGTTACACCTACAAGTTCAATACCTACAAAGCTGAACACCGCCATTTGAAAGGCGAGTAAGAATCCCATCGGACCATTCGGGAAGAAACCACCGTGTGTGTATAAGTTATGGAACCCAGATTGAATACCAGTAGTTGATTTGAAACCAGTAAATATTAACCAGAATCCAATCACTATTAATAACACAATAGCGATTACTTTAATTAATGCGAACCAAAATTCGATTTCGCCAAATAATTTAACTGTTAATAAGTTTAAACCTAATAAGATGACTACAGTTGCGATAGCAGAAACGTAAGAGGGTATACTTGGATACCAAAATTGTATGTATTTTGCTACTGCGGTAATATCTGCAATACCTGTTGCTACCCAACAGAACCAATAAGTCCAACCAGTTAAAAATCCAAATAAATGTCCTATATAATGTTCGGCTATATCTGTGAACGAATTATATTCACTGTTAGATAATAGTAACTCTCCTAATGCTCTCATCATTACAAATAGGAAAAATCCTATAATAATATATACTAATAAAATTGATGGACCGGCTAATGAAATACTTTTACCAGCTCCAAGAAACAGGCCAGTACCAATTGCGCCACCAATTGCAATCAACTGAATATGTCGACTGGACATACTCCGTTGTAACTCATGATTATCCATTTATTTCAGCTCTCCTTAATCTTAAAAAAACACATGTGAAAATTTGTATAACAAATTTCAATATAAAAAGCATTATACTACGAAATTTAGAAAAAAACAGAAGAAATTATATTTATACATTGTTTACAATATTTTTAAGGATTAGAACCATGTCAATGTAAGCGTTTAATATAGTAATTTTTAATCAATTGTGATAGACAACGTATAAATAACATTAAATGTACATAAATATTACTAGGATAATCATGAAAATATCTATTTTAATATTGAAAAATCAGAGACATAAACCCAATATTTAAAATAGCTTACTTCTACATAGATACTATACAAAAATGAAATACAGTCCGATAAAATAAAAATATCGAACCGCAAACGCAAAATACAGTCCGATAAAATAAAAATATCGAACCGCAAAGGCAAAATACGGTCCGATAAAATAAAAATATCGAACCGCAAACGCGAAATACGGTCCGATAAATAAAAATATCGAACCGCAAATAAAAAAGCTGAGGCATAAAATGTATGCCTCAGCTTAACCAGTATATTATTTTCTGTCCCAATATCTTGCGCGATCAAATGCTTTTACGATTGTTTCTGGTTCGTCAGATACAAATACACCAGGAGCATCAATTTTTAATTTTGCATTTCCTAATCCTTGGGATGCTGCTTTGTTTACAATCAATGGTTTATTGTGTTTGTAAGTGAGCTCAACGAATTCTTCTACTTGAGGCTTAATGTCACTGCCGTCTGATAATACGATTGTACTATCGAATAATGTTGAATGTGCAGTGTCAAATGTCTCAGTAATACCAAAGTCTTCGCTTAAGTTCTCAGGATATTGACCTACAAATGCATAGTTTAAGTCGTTTTCAGCAAATGTTTTCGCGTAAGATTTTAATGTGTCTACATCGATATTTCCATTTACTAATACTGCAACTGAATGTGCTGCAATTGGAATATCATATTTTTCCATTGTTAATTGGCTATCTTTCGCATCAGATTGAACTTCTTCATTTTCTTCAGGAACTTCAACGCCAACGTTTTTCGCAACTCGTTCTGCTAATGTGCGATCGACTTTATTTAATTGGTTTACAGCGTTTTGTTTAACCATTATAGAATTACACATACCAATTTCGAATGAGAAACCATCAACAGTATGGTCATATTCTGCTTGGCTTAAACTGTTTAAATAAAGTTTTGCTTGGCTATAATAATCTTTAAAGCTTTCGCTTCGTTTTCGTATTTTATGACCTTCAACTTTTTCTTGATAGTGTTCATAACCGCCTTCTTCTTTCGGAGTAGGATGTGGGTCGTTATTGTTTAATGCATTTTTATGATAAGCAACTTGTCCAGAGTTGATATTCATTTGATGCATTGCATCTCTTTGGTTGTTATGAACTTCATTTACAGGTCTATTAATTGGTATTTGATTAAAGTTTGGTCCACCTAATCTTGAAATTTGCGTATCTGTGTATGAGAATAAACGACCTTGTAATAATGGGTCATTTGAAAAGTCGATACCTGGAACAATATGACCTGGATGGAATGCTGCTTGTTCTGTTTCATCGAATACGTTTGAAACGTTACTATTAAGCGTCATTTTACCTACAACTTCAATTGGTACTTGGTCTTCTGGCCAAATTTTTGTAGGGTCTAAAATATCAAAGTCAAAGTCGAATTCTTGCTCTGGTTTAATAACTTGTAGCGCTAATTCCCATTCAGGATAGTCACCTTTTTCAATAGATTCATAAAGATCTTTACGGTGGAAGTCTACGTCTTTACCGTGAAGGATTTGTGCTTCGTCCCAAACTAATGATTCTAATCCGTGTAATGGTTTCCAATGGAATTTCACGAAGTAAGATTGTCCTTCACTGTTAACAAGGCGGAACGTGTGTATACCAAAACCTTCGATTTGTCTAAAGTTTTTAGGAATACCACGGTCACTCATAGCCCAAACTGTAGTATGCGTACTTTCTGGATTTTGCGCAAAGAAGTCCCAAAATGTGTCATGTGCAGTACCACCTTGTGGCATCTCATTATGAGGTTCAGGTTTAACTGCATGAATTAAGTCAGGGAATTTTATAGCATCTTGAATAAAGAATACAGGAATATCGTTACCTACTAAATCGAAAATACCTTCATCAGTATAGAATTTTGTCGCAAATCCGCGCACGTCTCTTACAGTGTCTGGTGAACCTTTAGAACCTTGAACTGTTGAAAATCTTACAAATACGGGTGTCGTTTTCTCAGGATGAGTTAGAAAGTCGGCTGAAGTATATTGTGACAAGTCTTTATAAACTTGGAATTCACCGTGGGCACCGAAACCCCTAGCATGTACAATACGTTCTGGAATACGTTCATGGTCAAAGTGCATGATTTTTCTCTAAAATGAAAGTCCTCTAGTAAACTAGGACCACGTTCACCAACTGTTAACGTGTTTTCATCTTCACTCACTTTAACGCCATTATTTGTCGTCATTGCCTTACCGTCATTGCTTTTAGTTACTTCATCAATTTGTTCTTTCTTTTTGTTACTCAACTCTAAGCCCCCCTAAATATATGATATTAATGTTATTCCCGTTAAAAATATTAAGAAACATTTATATAGGAAGAATAAGGAATTTTCAAAATATAACGACGCTTCCTCTATTAGTGGAAAATAGTTGTATCGATATGAAAGCGTATACAATATACAATTGAATTACAAATCAAAGGGGGAAGAAAAAATGAAAAATATTTTATTAGCATGTTCAGCAGGAATGTCTACAAGTCTTTTAGTAACTAAGATGGAAGAAGCGGCTGAAAAGCAAGATATAAATGTAAATATAAAAGCGATGTCTAGTGACAATGCTTTCCACTCACTTGAAGATTATGATGTGTTATTAATAGGTCCACAAATGAGATTTATGAGAAAGAAATTTTTAAAAGCAGCTGAAGACAAAGGTCTTAATTTACCAATTGAAGCAATTGATTCCGTTAGTTATGGAAGAATAGATGGTGAAGGCGTATTAAAACAAGCTTTATCATTACTGGAAGAGTAGGTGATAAATATGCAAAATACATTTATGGAGAAATTGGAAGATGTCTTATTGCCAATAGCAGACAAATTAAACAACAATAAATACTTAGCATCATTAAGAGATGGCTTTATGGTAGCACTGCCATTGATTATATTCGGGTCTATATTTATTGTAATAGCAAACTTTCCATTTTTAGATAAAATACTTTCAGAAAGCCAGTTTACAGCTTGGCAAAATGCTATAAGTCCAGCTTCGGACGCGACGCTCTCGATTATGGGATTATTCGTGATTATAGGAATAGGTTATAAATTAACCCAGCGGAATGAGTTAGAAGGTATTTATGGAGCAGTAACAGCTTTAAGTGCTGTTTTAATACTAACACCACAAGTTGTAGGTAAAACAGAAGGAGTTATACCTACAGAAATACTAGGAGCTAAAGGTATGTTCCTAGGTATAATTGTTTCGATTATTAGTGCCGAACTGTATAGTTACTTCACTAAAAAAGATATAACAATAAAAATGCCGAACGGTGTGCCGGATCAAGTAGCGAAATCGTTTAGTGCATTATTACCTGTTGCCTTTACTTTAACGATATTCGTAGTACTTAAAATTGTAGTAGCTTTAACACCGTTCGAAACGTTACAAAATTTAATTTATACAATAGTGCAAGAACCATTAACTGCTTTAGGAAGAGGGTTACCAGCAACAATTGTAGCAGTACTATTCATTCAAGTATTCTGGTTCTTCGGTTTACATGGACAAATTATTGTAAATACAGTTTTCGATCCAATTTGGTATTCATTAAATAATGAGAACCTTGCAGCATTTAAACAAGGTGTAGAACTACCGAACATCATTACTAAACAGTTTATTGATACATTTTTAGTAGGCATGGGAGGTACTGGTGGAACTTTAGCAGTCGTACTTGGTATTTATCTACTTTGTAGAAGTAAACAAAATAAAGAAATAGCTAAATTAGGTACGCCAGCTTCTATATTTAACGTAAATGAACCGATTTTATTTGGTTTACCTATCATTATGAACCCTTTAGTTATTTTACCTTGGATTTTATCACCAGTTATCATAACGATTGTAAGTTATACATCAATGTACTTAGGACTAGTACCGAAACCATCCGGTGTAATCGTACCATGGACTACACCAATATTTATTAGTGGTTATTTAGCTACAGGTAACTCGTGGCAAGGTGCGATGTTACAGCTAGTGAATTTAGTCATAACATTTGTTATCTGGTGGCCATTCTTAAAATTATTAGATAAAAACTATTTAAGACAAGAAAAAGAAAATTAAAATATGGAGGAAAATTTATGACAGTTTCAATTAACGAAAAGGCATTTCAAATAATATTATATGGTGGGAATGGTCGCTCAAGTGCAATGGAAGCTATCCAATGTGCTAAAGAAAGAAACTTTAAAGAAGCAGAAATGCGTATTTCAGAGGCTGAAAAAGAAATAAATAAAGCTCATAAATTTCAAACAGAATTATTACAAGATGAAGCTAATGGTGAAAGTAGTGAGTTGAATTTATTGCTTATCCATTCTCAAGATCACTTAATGAACGCTATAACAGTAAAAGATTTAGCAAATGAAATGGTAGATTTATATAAGGAGATGAAATCATGACAAAATATATATTTCCAAATGATTTTTGGTGGGGTAGTGCAGCAAGCGCAACTCAAACAGAAGGAACAGATTCAATTAAGGATAAAACAATTTGGGATAAGTGGTATGAAGAAGAACCAAATCGCTTTTTTAACAATGTAGGTCCTAATACAACTTCAGACTTTTATAACAGATATAAAGAAGATATTAAGTTAATGAAAGAAACGGGACATAATTCATTTAGACTTTCAATTTCATGGACTAGATTAATCAACCAAGATACTAACGAAGTAAATGATGCTGCTGTTCAATTCTATAATGATGTGATTAATGAATTGAAAGCTTATAATATCGAACCATTTGTTAACTTATATCATTTTGATATGCCTTATAAAAAGCAAGAACAAGGTGGATTTGAATCATTAAATGTCGTTAATGATTACGTGAATTACGCTGTGAAATGTTTTGAATTGTTTGGTGATCGCGTTAAATATTGGTTCACATTCAATGAACCAATCGTTCCAGTAGAAGGGGGATATTTATACGATTTCCATTATCCTAATATTGTAGATGCCAAACGAGGTTTCCAAGTAGCATTTAATACGGTTCTAGCTAATGCTAAAGTAATAAAAGCTTTCAAAGAAAATGATTTTCAAGGTAAAATCGGCATTATTTTAAACTTAACGCCTTCTTATCCAAGAAGTCAAAATGAAGCGGATTTAAAAGCAGCTAAAATTGCTGATTTATTCTTTAATAAGAGTTTCTTAGATCCTGTAACAAAAGGGAAATACCCAGCAGAATTAATCGATATATTAAAGGAACATGATTTAGTTCCTCATTATCAACAAGAAGACTTAGCATTAATAGAGCAGTATACAATCGACTTGTTAGGTGTTAACTATTATCAGCCTAGAAGAGTAAAAGCTAGAGATACAATGCCTAATTTTGAAGCACCATTTTTACCAGAATATTATTTCGATAATTATGAAATGCCTGGCCGAAAAATGAACCCTTACAGAGGATGGGAGATTTACCCTAAAGGTATATACGATATTATGGTTAACCTTAAAGAAAACTATAACAATATTGAAAGCTTTATATCTGAAAATGGCATGGGTGTTGAGAATGAAAAACGCTTCATCGAAAATGGTGAAATCAATGATGTATATAGAATCGACTTTGTAAAATCACATTTGATATGGTTAAATAAAGCAATACAAGAGGGTGCAAATTGTACGGGATATCACATGTGGACATTCATGGATAATTGGTCTTGGATGAATGCCTATAAAAATAGATATGGCTTTGTATCAGTAAATATAGAAAATGGTGAAAGAACAATCAAACAAAGTGGGAAATGGTTTAAGGAATTAGCTTCAAGTAATGAAATAATTGACTAATATGAGGTAAAAATAGAGTATATTAGGAGAGAATATGATGCAAATCAGACATCTCAACATCGTGAAAATATTGTATCAACATCAAAAGGAATATATTACGAGCAATGCAATCGCTAAATTATTAGGTTTGTCTTCAAAAACAATTAGAACCCAAATAAAAGAAATAAATGAAGAAAGTGAAGCTTTTGGATTTCTTATTCAAACTAAGAAGTCCAAAGGCTATAATCTTTTTATTATAGATGAGGGTTTATTTAATTATTTCTTAAATGAAAGATATTTAAAAGATGAAAACTTAAATTTTAACAATCAAGATAGTAGAATACGATTTATTATGAGAAAACTATTGCTCTCTAATGATTATACAAAAATAGAATCTTTAAGTGAAAATATGTTTGTAAGTACGGGAACACTTAAAAATGATATGAATGAAATTAGGCAAATATTAAACAAATATGAAATTGAAATTGTCAGCC
Source organism: Mammaliicoccus lentus (assembly GCF_002902755.1). GTDB lineage: Bacteria > Bacillota > Bacilli > Staphylococcales > Staphylococcaceae > Mammaliicoccus > Mammaliicoccus lentus. The sequence continues at coordinate 138,096 of NZ_PPRS01000004.1, forward strand.
GTCCAAACTATGGTATGAAAATTATAGGCAAAGAATTTCAAATAAGGTATGCAATAGCAGAATTTCTATTAAATAATCAGCAAAGTGATATTGGTTTTTCAGAACAAGATACATCTAGTGTCAAAAACCAGCTTGTTAAACTATTAAAAATTTATAACATAGAAATTCCTGAAGTGAAATTAGATAATTTAGTGACACATATTAATATTGCAGTCGTGAGAATGAGAAATAATTCAATGATCGAACAGAAATTTCAAATAGAAGAACAACCTTTATCTACTGAATTAAAACATTTCTTTGATGATATGGTTCATTTTATTGAAGAACGTTTTAATTTAATACTACCCAAAAAAGAAATAGAGTATTTATATATTCATTTTGTTTCTACTGGAATAATGAATGAAGTTTCGAATATTCCAAGAAATGAAGAAGTAGATAAAATGATTCAACACATGCTTGATAATGTACAACGTGTTTTCTATTTAGATTTGCAATCAGATGAAGCTTTAAAAGAAAATATATACCTCCACCTATTAACATCTATAAACAGATATAAATATAAGATGAATATAAGAAATCCTATGTTAGAAGAAATTAAACAAAATTATCCTTTTGCATTTGATATTGGAGTTGTAGCAAGTAAAATGATTGAAAAAGATTTGAAAGTCCAAGTTTCTGAAAGTGAGATAGGTTACTTAGCATTACATTTTGAAATGGCTTTAAATAGAAATAACATAGACGAGAAGAAATTAAATATCATACTTGTATGTAATTCTGGGTTAACGAGTTCACAACTCATTAAATATAAATTGATACAGAATTTTGGTAATCAGATTCAAATCACTGAAATCATTGAATTATATAATATCGAAAAGGCTAACATTAATAAAGCTGATATCATTATTTCAACTGTGCCTATCAACTATGATATTAATATACCGATTTTGTATGTTAGCCCCATTCTTTCACAAAATAATATCAATATGATTCAACGTTACATTGATTTAAAACCTTTAGATAATAAAGAACAATTAATAAAAATGCTAGAATTAAATAAAGATTTCAATAACAAAGAAGACGTTTTGAATTATTTGAATGAGTATTTAACAGATCAAAATTTAATAGAAGAAGGGTTTTTACAAAGTATTATTGAAAGAGAAAAATATGCTTCTACTGCTTATGGAAATTTAGTAGCAATTCCTCATCCAGTAATGCCATTAGCTAAACAATCATTTGTATTTATGATGACAATGAAAAAGCCAATAGCATGGGATGATAAAGAAGTACAAATTATATTTTGCCTAGGATTAAAAAAGAATACGACTATTAATTTGGAGAAGGTCTACCAAAACTTAACAGATATTATCAATGATTATAGTAGTGTGCTTAAATTGCTTGAATCCAATAATGACAAAGAATTTTGGAAGTACTTTTCTTTTTAATGTATTAATTAAAGGATTATAAGAATTATTTTTGGAGTGGGACAGAAATCTTGTTTTGTTAAAAGGTTTCATAGTCTTGCTCTCATTTTTTACTTAAAATTTGACCACTCTGGTCGAAAGTTGTATGATGTAGTCGACCGAAGTGGTCTAATGAAATTGAGAAGGTGTTTATATGAGTGATACTTTTTATAATTTAGATAAAGCAAAAAGGCAGAAAATCATAAATGCTAGCCTTTTAGAGTTTGCTAGTCATGGTTTTAGTCGTAGTTCAACAAATCGTATTGTTCAAGAAGCGGGCATTGGTAAAGGTATGCTCTTTTATTATTTTGAGAATAAGGCTGGATTATTTAAGTTTTTAGTCGATTATTGTTTAGAGTTTATTGAGCGTTATTATTTTGAACAAATAGATATGGATGAGAAGGATATATTTAAACGCTTAGTACACCAAACGAGGATAAAGTCGGATTTATTTACAATGCATCCTAGCATGTCTCAATTTTTATCAAAAGTAGTTATTGATAAAGATAATTTTCAACACATCACGGAAGGACAAAAAGAGTATATCGTAAATTTACAGAACAAGGTTCAGTCTCAATTATTTGATGATATAGATACATCATTATTTAGAGATGACTTGGATGTTAATCAATCTGTTAAAATAATTCAATTTTCAATTGCAGGTTTATCTGAATCTATTATGGCTAGGGTAACGGATGAAATGATTAATTCGAATGACTACAGTATTTTTTACGAAGAATTTGATGCGTATATAAATGAAATGAGAAAAATATTCTATAAAGGATCGTGAATAGTTATGACTTTGTTAAAGATAAATAATATTACAAAATCATTTGGTAAGTTTCAAGCATTAAAAGGCGTTGATTTTACAGTTGAAGAAGGAGAAATATTTGGTTTTATCGGTCCAAATGGTTCAGGGAAATCTACGACAATTAAAGCCATTTTAGGTATGCTAAAGACAAACTCCGGTTCTATAGAGGTATTTGGTAAGGACGCTTGGAAAGATGCCGTAACGATTCATAGTGATATCGCTTATGTACCTGGTGACGTGAACTTATGGCCTAATTTAACAGGTGGTGAAGTCATAGATTTATTTTTAAAATTGAGTGGCACATATGATGTGAAGAAAAGGGATGAATTGATTAAAAAATTTGATTTAGACCCTACGAAAAAATGCGGTTCTTATTCTAAAGGTAATCGTCAAAAAGTCGCGCTTATTTCAGCTTTTACTACAGATGCTAAATTACTTATTTTAGATGAACCAACTTCAGGGCTAGATCCACTTATGGAACAAGTCTTTCAAGAATGTGTATTAGAAAAGAAAAAAGAAGGTAAAAGTGTGTTACTTTCCAGTCATATATTGAGTGAAGTAGAACAATTATGTGATCGCGTAGGTATCATTAGAAAAGGCGAAATTGTAGAAATGGGCACATTAGACGATTTAAGACATTTAACAAGAATGCACTTTGTTGTTCAATCTAAAGAGCGATTGGATGGATTGAAAGAACAAAGAGGTATTCACGATGTAGTGATTGAAGATGGTGTATACCATTTTCAAGTTGACTCAGAATGTGTTTCTGAAGTAATTAAATATTTAAGCCAATTTGAATTGTTGAAATTAGAAAGCATGCCTCCAACATTAGAAGATTTATTTATGAGACATTATGGCGAAGATATTGAAAGAGGTGAGTAATCATGCATAATCTCTTTAATGGTTTAGGGAAATTAACAGCATTTTATTTAAAGACAAATAAATGGAAAATATTATTTTGGGTAATTGGTATAGTTGCATTAACGCTTATTATACCTCCGACTTTTGAAAGTATGTATCCTAATAAATCTGATATGCAACCAATTGTAGAAACTTCTCAAAACCCTGCGATGGAAGCTATGTTAGGTCCAGGTAAGTTTGAACATGTATCAGTAGGTGTGTTATTTACTCATGAAATGCTTTTATTTACAGGCATACTTGTAGCGATTATGAGTATATTACTTGTCGCAAAAGATACAAGAGGAGATGAATCTACTGGTAGAATTGAAATGATTAGAGCACTTCCAATAGGTAAGATGTCACCTTTAATTAGCTCAATGATGAACATGATTATTGTGAACTTAGCGATAGGAATATTAATAACGATAACACTACCGCTATTAAATATTGAAAGTATCGATGTGAAAAGTTCATTGTTGTACGGTTTATCGCTAAGTATGATTGGTATACTTTTTGGTTTGATAGCAACATTGTTTGCTCAACTTGTTGAAACAACTAGTAATGTAACAGGACTAAGCATCTCAGTATTACTATTAAGTTATTTAATACGTGCAATAGGAGATGTATTAAACGATAGTATTTCGATGATCTCGCCTTTAGGATGGCTAACGCGTACATTTGCCTTTTCAGAAAACAATTGGTGGCCGTTAGTGCTCATGTTTATTGTCGGTATAATATTAATTATGATTTCAATGTATCTATACCTTAATAGAGATTTAGAATCTGGATTGTTGCCATCTAAACCAGGTAATAAATATGCTAAAAAATATTGGTTATCGCCAATTAGCATGCAAATCAAATTATATAAAGTCGGAATTATTTCCTGGGCAATTGGTATGTTTATATTTGGTGCCTCATACGGCTCGGTCTTTGGTGAAATGGACGACTTTATTAGTGATAATGAAATGCTTAAGAAAATGCTAGCGGGTAGTGGAGATAACTATATTGAGTCATTTTTACCTACATTAATGGTTATTATGGCAATTGTTGCTACAATACCGGCTATTATGAGCCTTTATAAAATTAAAAACGAGATCAATACGCAAAGAATTGAAAATATATTTGCAAAACCTGTTTCAAGAACGTATTATTTTTCGGGTTTTATAGTTATAAGCTTAATAAATGCTGTTATGATGATTTTCTTGGCATCATTAGGTATGTATATTGCTCAAGCATCTGTCTTAGATAATCCATTTACTTTTTGGACAATGATTAAGTCAGGCATTGTTTATATACCTGCAATTATCACATTTGTAGGTATAGGTGTACTTCTAATAGGATGGTTAAATAAAGGGCATTTCATTGTTTATTTATATTTAGGTTATACATTCTTTGTAGTATATCTTGGACAATTATTAGATGTTAAAGAATGGTTGAAAAATTTAACACCATTTCAACATATACCAGAAATTCCTGTAGATAAAATGGATTATATGGGTATAAGTGTATTAATAGTTATTTCTATCATTATGATTATTGTCGGTTTGATTGGCTTTAGAAGAAAAGATATTTCTTAAAGGGGATGTTAACTATGACAACTTTACCTCAAATAGGTAAGCCTGCCTCAAGAGCATTGAATGAGATTAATATTTCAACGTTGGAACAAGTTTCAAAATTAGATGAACTAAATTTATCAAAACTTCATGGTGTTGGACCTAAGGCAATTAATATTTTAAAAGATGCATTGAAAGATAAAGGCATGTCTTTTAGCAATATAGATGAAGATTTAAGAAAATTAAAATTTACCGTAATTGGTGATTTGAAATGTGATAATGCTCCTAAAAGGAAAATTATGAGAGATTTATTGATTGCTACTACTGTAGGGGATGAAAGTACAATTAACGAGTTACTAACTGATGATTTTATCTGGCATGTTCCTGGTGAATTCGATTTATACGGAAAAGACAATTTTATACAAGAAATAAAAAAGCATTTACAAAAAGTTTCGAGTTTAGAAGTTAAGACGATGCTTTCACATGGAAAAGAAGGTTCTACGCATGGGACGATAATTAACACAACGGGAGAGAAAGTATACTTTGCTGATATGTACACTTTCGAAAATCATAAAAAAGATGCACGGATAAACACTATTACTTCATATATTGTGATGAAACCGTAAAATTAAGAGCTTTATTATTAGGAATGTGGTAAATTATAGATGAATTATCAAATTTTCGGAGGTTTATAGATGGAAGCGATTTTACCTAATTGTCCTGAGTGTGAATCAGAATATACTTATGAAGATAGAGGGCTTTACATTTGCCCGATGTGTAACTTTGAGTGGACAGCTAATGATGAGAACACAAATGAAGAAGAAAATGTAATTAAAGATGTTAATGGTGTTGTACTGAATGATGGAGACACTGTTACAGTAGTAAAAGATTTAAAAGTCAAAGGTTCTTCAACTGCAATTAAACAAGGTACAAAAGTCAAAGGTATTAAGTTAGTTGAACCTGAAGATGGCCATGATATTGATTGTAAAATACCAGGCTTTGGCCAAATTGGACTGAAGTCTTCAGTTGTTAAAAAAGTAAATAAATAATAAATAAATAATAAATAAATTATAAAACATGTACTCCCTTAAAGCAGACACTAAAATGTGAAAGCTTTAAAGGGAGTATTTTTTATAGAAAAGTATAATAGGCATCCGTCTTATTAAATTTGCTTATAAATGTTAAGATTATATTATTCGATAAATCGTTACTTATACGATCAAAATCTTTTAGATGAAATAAAGAAATGATTTTAAAAGAAGGAGAAAATTATATGGCTAAAGGCGAAAATTCAATATTTATTAAGAATCTCCCTTTATTTATTGTGCTTTTATCGGGAGCTTTTATTACGATTTTAAATCAAACTTTGTTGGGAACCGCGTTGCCCTCCATTATGAAGGATTTACAAATCAATGAAAGTACTGTGCAGTGGTTGCAATCAATTTTTATGTTAGTTAACGGATAATGATTCCTATCACTGCTTTTTTAATTGAACGTTATACTTCTAGACAACTATTTCTAACAGCAATGAGTTTGTTCACATTAGGGACGCTTATATATGCGGTAGGACCTAACTTTGCTGTGTTATTAATAGGGCGTGTATTACAGGCATCTGGTGCGGGGATTATGATGCCATTGATGCAGACAATTTTATTCCTATTATTCCCTACTGAAAAAAGAGGTACAGCAATGGGGCTATTTGGCTTAGTAATTGCATTTGCACCTGCTATAGGATCTACTTTATCAGGTGTATTAATAGAACACTTCCCTTGGAGAAGCGTGTTTTATGTAATCTTACCAATCGCAGTATTTAATATTATTTTTGCTTACTTTTTATTAGTTAACGTAACCGAATTAACTAAACCTAAGTTAGATAAACTATCAGTCATTTTATCTAACTTAGGATTCGGTGGTTTATTATATGCGTTTAGTATTGTAAGTGAAATAGGATGGGCGAACGCTACTTTCATTATTATACTTATCTTAAGTGCAATAACGATGTTTATTTTTGTAAGAAGACAATTAAAACTAGAAAGACCTTTATTAGAATTTAGAGTCTTTTCTTATCCTGTTTTTACACTTGGAACAGTTTTAAGTATGTTTGTTTTTGCGGCAATGATAGCTACAAATATCATATTACCGTTATATATGCAGAATATGTTGCACTTTTCAGCGTTACAATCAGGACTCGTTTTATTACCTGGCGCTATATTAATGGGGGCGATGAACCCAGTTACTGGATATTTATTTGATAAGTTTGGAGGGAAATGGCTTGCTCGTATTGGACTATTCTTATTAATTTTAACGACATTGCCATTTACACAATTAACTTCAGACACTAGCTTTACATTCTTGTCAGTTGTTAACATGTTCCGTATGTTAACAATCGCAATGGTTATGATGCCTATGACAACTTTATCAATCAACCAGTTACCTAAGCACCTTATACCTCATGGAACTGCAATGAACAATACATTCAGACAAATGGCAGGCTCAATAGGAACGGCTTTATTTATAACAATAATGACATTATTTGCAATACCTAGCGAAGGCATATCAGGGTTGATACACGGCGTTAATATATCCTTTGTAGTTGCTGTTATTATTACAGGCTTAGCATTTGTACTATCTCTCAAATTGAAAGATGAAAAGTAAATGTTAGCTAATTAAAATTTAAAAATCTACTATCTATATGAAGAACCAGTCCGAGGACATTTATATATGTTCCAGACTGGTTTTTTTATTTATAAAATTGTTAGATGTGCTAAATACAGATTATTCAAATGAACTATAAATTTAAAATAATAATAACCTTTAATGTTTCGAATTAATAATAAAAAATTATTTTTTAAAAGTATTTATACAACAATTTTTTTATGTACATATAATTAAAATTGTGGTACATATGGTATAGTAGTACGAGAAAAAAATAGCTTTATTAAGGGGAGAAAAGTATGAAGGCTTATATGCAAAAATTTGCACAGTCCCTCATGTTACCAATTTCAATATTACCTGTAGCAGGTCTGTTACTAGGTATAGCATCATTTATTGATTCTGGTGCAATTAATGGGGAAGGAAACAGCGTTGCTAACTTCTTAGCAAGTGGAGGATTAGCAGTTATTGATAGTTTACCGATTCTATTTGCAGTCGGTTTAGCTTTCGGGATGTCAAAAGATAAAAACGGGGCAGCTGCATTAAGTGGGCTTGTATCATTTTTAGTCGTGACAAATGTTTTAAGTACGGAATCGATGGCTAAGACGTTACATATAGCCGAAGGAAAAGTAGATTTAGCTTTCGGAGATATAAGTAATGTGTTTGTCGGTATTATTTGTGGTTTAGTTACAGCAGCTATATACAATAGATTTAAAGATACTAAATTACCAACAGCATTCGCGTTCTTTAGTGGTAAACGTTTAGTACCAATTTTATCTGCAGCAACGATGTTGGTTATCTCAGTAGCGTTAATGTTTATATGGCCACCAGTATATAATTCACTTATTATGTTCGGTGAATTTATTTCTAAATTAGGACCAACAGGAGCAGGGTTATATGGGTTCTTTAACCGCTTATTATTACCGTTTGGTTTACACCATGCTTTAAACCAAGTGTTCTGGTTTGATATAGCAGGTATTAATGATATTGCCAACTTCTGGTCAAGTAATGGAGAACAAGGTATTACTGGGCGTTATCAAGCAGGCCTATTCCCAATTATGATGTTCGGTTTACCGGCAGCAGCATTAGCAATTTGGAAAAATGCTGAAAAAAGAAATAAAAAAGTAGTAGGTTCATTAATGTTAGCAGCAGGGCTTGCTTCATTTATAACGGGTATTACAGAACCACTTGAATTTTCATTCTTAGTTGCAGCGCCGTTATTATTCGGTATTCATGCAGTACTAACAGGTATTTCACTATTTATCGCAGCAACATTCCAATGGACAGCAGGATTTACATTTAGTGCAGGATTGATTGATTACTTGTTAAGTTTAAGTATTCCAATAGCAAATAAACCAATCATGTTGTTAGTATTAGGACTTGTTATGGGAGTTATATACTTCTTAGTATTTGATTTTGCGATAAGAATATTCAACTTAAAAACGCCAGGTAGAGACGGTCTGATGGAAGAAGCGGTTAAACAAGATCCAAGCTTAGCAGAAAACGGGGAAGGTTTACTAGGCAAAGATGGCGACTTGAATGTATCTAATAAAACAAAATTAATTTATGAAGCAATTGGTGGTAAAGATAACATTGAAGCTATTGACCACTGTGCAACAAGATTAAGATTGACGTTAAATGATACAGGAATCGTAGATCAAGAAAAAATTAAAAAATCTGGTGCATTAGGCAATAAAATAATCAGTGATAAGAATATACAAATCATTATAGGTACAGATGTACAATTTACAGCAGATGAACTGATGCAAATGGAACAAGAGGATAGATAAATATAAAAACAGCCATTCGTTTAATCAACGAATGGCTGTTTTTTATTGGTTTTTAGTTCACAATATAATCAGGCTCTTCGCCATTTAATTTTTTGATTGTATTGTTTGCGACGATTTCTGCCATCATATCTCTGGCTTCGAAAGTTGCGTTACCAATGTGTGGTGTTAACACAACATTGTCCATAGATTTAAGTTCGTCTGTGATTTCAGGCTCGAATTCATATACGTCTAATGCAGCACCTTCAATTTCTTTATTATTTAATGCATCTACTAAAGCTTTTTCATCTACTATTGGGCCACGTGATGCGTTGATAAGATACGCTTTTTCTTTCATTTTTTTGAACGTTTCTTTATTAAATAAATGATGTAAATCATCAGAATATGCTGCGTTCAATGTGATGAAATCGGATTGTTCTAATAGTTCATCTAGACTAACATAAGACGCCCCTAGAGCTTCCTCTTGTTCTGGTTTTCTGTTTGGTCCAGTATATATAATGTTCATGTCAAATCCCTTGGCACGTCTAGCTACAGCTGAACCTATTTCTCCTAGGCCAACTATACCGATAGTCTTACCGGAGACTTCTCGACCTCTAAAGAATAAAGGCGCCCAACCATTAAAGCCTGTTGTGCGACAAAGTTTATCTCCTTCTACAATTCTTCTCGAAGCTGCAAGTAAAATACCAATCGTTAAATCAGCAGTTGCATTTGTTGAAGCTTTTGGAGTATTTGTAACATCAATACCTTTTTCTCTTGCATATTTCACATCGATATTGTTAAAGCCAGCTCCGTAATTAGCAATGAATTTTAAGTTCTCAGCTTGATCAATTACTTCTTTATCTATATTAGTAGAAAGTGGACTGATAATTGCATCAGCATCTTTTACATTTTCAAGTAATTCTTCTTTAGTAATTAATTTTTCACCTTTGAAAACAGACACTTCGAAATGTTCTTTTAATAAATTTAAACCTTCAGTAGGTATTTCCCCTGTTATAAAAACTTTTGCCATAATATTTTACCTCCTAAAAATCTATCCATATCTAATATATCATATATTAGTCTATACCCTGATGTAGCTGTTTCCATTCACTATACTTTCGAACAATTATTTCAAAAGCTATATGGTAAGGAAGAAAGCTTGAATATGATATTTGGTTAAACAATTGTATTGGAGAACTATTAACATAAATATTGTATTTAGCATTTTGCGCTAAGAAGTTATCTTTTAATGTTGTAATAGAAATATACTGTATGTTTCGTGTATGCATAATCTCAATGTTTTGTTTAAGGTGCGCTGTATCACCAGATAAAGAAATGATAAACAGTAGGTCGTTCTCATCCATTTGATCCATCGCTATTTTTAATTCATTTTCATCATTGATGACCATTACTCGTTTATTAATAGATAGAAAATGACGTTGAGCTTCTCTTGCAGCATTTAATTGTGCAATACCAGTACCATATATATAGATGAAAGGCGCCTTATCAATTTGCTCACTTATAAAATCATAATCAATCATCTTCAAGTGTTTAAATGTTTGTTGTAAATCTTGTTCTAAACTATCTATTATATCAGTTGAAACTGTTGTGAATTCTCTGTTCAGTTTAATATATGCCTTGAAATCACTGTAACCATCAAAACCGAGTTTACGTGACAGTCTATGAATAGAGGAAATAGAAGTATGTGAAATATCAGCTAATTCCTGGATTTTCAAACGATGTATAAGATTAATGTTTTGATTCATCGTTTGTATGATGTGTATGTCATTATCATTTAATTGTTGATAGTATTTATTGACGAGTTTATCCAAAATCATAATGCAACCTCCAGTTAGTGTGAAAAAATTTTCAATACATGAAAATATAATCTAAGTTTACTATGTGATTTCTATTTACGTCAAACCTATTGGAAATTGTAAGCGCTTCCTATAGTCTAAAGGTAATCAATGATACAAAAGGGGTGTTGGTATGAACGCAATCAAACGATTTGGTAGTGCGATGATAGTACCTGTATTACTATTTGCGTTTTTCGGGATAGTTGTAGGGTTAGCAACTTTATTTAAAAATCCAGATATAATGGGCTCTATAGCAGACGAAAGTACGATGTGGTTTAAAATATGGAGTTTAATTGAAGCAGGCGGTTGGACTATATTTGATCATATGGAACTTGCATTTGTAATTGGGCTACCGATTTCACTAGCGAAAAAGGCGCAAGGTAGAGCGACGCTAGCAGCTTTAATGATTTACTTAGTATTCAATAATTACATTAATGCGATTTTAACGTTATGGCCAAAGACATTCGGTGTCGATTTATCTAAAGGCGTTGAGAATTTAACAGGTGTTAAAGAAATAGCTGGAATACCAACTTTAGATACAAGTATTATCGGAGCAATTTTTATTTCAGCAATTGTTATTTGGATACATAACCGTTTTTACGATAAAAAATTACCGGAAATGGTCGGTATATTCCAAGGGTTACCTTTTGTTGTAATGATAGGATTCTTCGTTATGATTCCACTAGCATTTATTGTTTGTACTGTTTGGCCAACTGTTCAAGACGGTATTGCTTCATTACAAGGCGTCATGGTGAAATCAGGATTTGTAGGTGTATGGTTGTTCCATTTCTTAGAAAGAATTTTAATACCTACAGGCCTACATCATTTTATTTATACACCATTTGAATACGGCCCAGCTGTAGTAGATGGGGGATTAAAACCTTATTGGATAAAGCATTTATCTGACTTCTCTAGCTCAGCAAAATCGTTAAAAGAAGCTTATCCATACGGCTTCTTATTACAAGGAAACATTAAAATGTTCGGTTGTTTAGGTATTGCATTAGCGATGTATGCTTCGACACCAAAAGAAAACAAGAAAAAAGTTTTAGCATTAGTATTACCAGCAGGATTAACAGCTGTATTTGCAGGTATAACTGAACCACTAGAGTTCACATTCTTATTTATTGCACCGTACTTATTCTTAATTCATGCATTGTTAGGTGCAACAATGGTAACAATCATGTATTTATTTGGTGTAGTTGGTATTCAAGGCGGAGGTGCTATTGAAATCGCGGCCATAAACTGGATACCGTTATTCTCAAGTCACGGCAATACGTATATTGCCCAATTTATAATTGGTATTATTTTTGTAGTCATTTACTTCTTCGTATTTAAGTTTATTATTGAAAAATTCAACGTACCATTACCTGGACGTGTTCCGGAAGATGGAGATGCTAAATTATATACGAAAGAAGATTATAAAGCGAAACAAGGAAATGGTGATAATGTTCCTAGTGACGCATCAGAATATGATACAAAAGCAATTTATTATTTAGAAGGTTTAGGTGGAAAAGATAACATTAAAGATGTTACGAATTGTGCCACAAGGTTAAGGGTGACTGTTAATGATCCAAGTCTTGTGAAAGATAATGATTATTTCACACATAACCAAATGGCTCACGGCGTAGCTAAGAGCGGTACTAACGTACAAGTAATTGTCGGTTTAAGCGTTCCTCAAATCAGAGATTCATTTGAAACAATGATATAAAAATAAATGGAGGTTGTTATGATGAAAAAGTTTAATATATCAATAGCAGGTGGCGGTAGTACATTTACGCCTGGAATCATACTTATGTTGTTAGATCATTTAGAGGATTTTCCAATTGATACAATCAAATTATATGATAATGATGGGGAAAGACAACAAACGATAGCAGATGCCTGTGAAATACTACTTAAAGAACGCGCTGCAGAAGTAAAATTATTAGCGAGCACAGATCCAAAAGTAGCTTTTGAGAACGTTGATTTTGTAATGGCACATATACGTGTAGGTAAGTATGCGATGAGAGAGCAAGATGAAAAGATTCCATTAAGACATGGCGTAGTAGGACAAGAAACTTGTGGGCCGGGCGGAATAGCTTATGGTATGCGCTCAATAACAGGCGTCTTAGAAATTATCGACTATATGGAAAAATATTCACCAGATGCATGGATGCTTAACTATTCAAATCCCGCTGCAATTGTTGCTGAAGCAACACGTAAATTACGACCTAACTCTAAAATATTAAATATATGTGATATGCCTATCGGAATTGAAGAGTTAATGGCTAGTAATATAGGATTATCTTCAAGAAAAGAAATGGTCGTAAAATATTATGGTTTAAATCATTTTGGTTGGTGGACAGATATAAGAGATACATCAGGTAAAGACTTGATGCCTAAAATTATTAAACATGTAGAACAACACGGTTATGCAACTGATACAGGTAGCGATATGGAAAAAGAAGCAAGTTGGAGTGATACATTTAAAAAAGCACGAGACGTACAAGCAATAGATAAAGATACATTGCCAAATACTTACTTAAAATATTATTTATACCCAGATTACGAAGTAGCACATTCAAATAAAGAATATACAAGAGCAAATGAAGTGATGGCAGGAAGAGAAAAATTTGTATTTACAGAATGTGAAAATATCATCAATAAAGGTACAGCAGAAGGAACAGAATTAACGATAGATGAACATGCGTCTTACATCGTTGATTTAGCTAGAGCAATCGCATTCAATACGAAAGAAAGAATGTTAATGATTGTTGAGAATAAAGGCGCAATATCAAACTTTGAACCTACAGCAATGGTTGAAATACCATGTTTAGTGGGTAGCGAAGGACCAGAACCATTATCAGTAGGTGAGATTCCTAGATTCCAGAAAAGTTTAATGGAACAACAAGTAGGCGTAGAAAAACTTACAGTAGAAGCATACGAAGAACAATCTTATCAAAAATTATGGCAAGCACTTACTTTATCGCGAACAATACCAAGCGCTAAAGTTGCTAAAGATATATTAGATGATCTAATAGAAGCAAACAAAGGATATTGGCCAGATTTGAAATAGAATAGAGTAGGTACAAATTTGATTTAAAATAAATCCTCCAACCCGCTGGAAATAGAAGTGGGTTGGAGGGTTTTTGGTTAATTAAAATTTATTACTGACTATTATGAGTAGTTGTATCTTTATCTAATATATTGTTTTCATATAATAAATAATATGTTGCAGCTGACCAACTAAAGTTTTTAGTACTGATTCCTTGATGAATCAAGAGATTTGAAAATGTATACTAGCAAATATTACTTAATCCCATTTGCAATTAGATTAAGGATAAAAAAACATCACTTCGAAAATTATAAAATAAGTATGAAATGATTAAAAAAGCAATCGTTTTAGGAGTGAGTATATCTGTGTCTTTTGAAAGTGCATGCTTGCCTGGGGTATGGCTCGAGCCTGTAGTGTAGTCTCTCACACATACAATTCGCCGGGCGTCAGAACTTTCAAATCAAGAAGAATCCTGGTCTAACGAGCTTGTTTAAACTCACAAACCCGTTAGAAAATGTAACGAGCTTGTCTATAGTTTCTTGCACGTTAGAGCACTTTTTCATATTTGTTTTAGGGTAAAATTACATTGAAATCATGAATTATATCGCGCTAACGAGCTTGTCTATAGTTTCTTGCACGTTAGAGCACTTTTTCATATTTGTTTAGGATAAAATTACATTGAAATCATGAATTATGTCGTGCTAACGTGCTTGTTTAAACTCACAAGCCTGTTAGAAAATGTAACGTGCAAGAGTAAAATATCTAGCCTGTTAGAGTCATAGAGAATCCTTCTTCGTCATTTTCCATCTTGGCTTTCTTAGTCTGGCTGTTGTCCTACGCATTATTACCTAAACTCAGCCTCTCATTCTTTGATGTAAAATTTTTAAATGATATAATTAATAGTAAGAAAATATATTTTTATTTAAAAATATAAGGAGAATATCTATGTATATAGAAAGAAAACCATCAATTAATTTAACTGAGTTGAAAAAAGAGTTCACAAATCATTTGAATGAAATTGAGAGGCCTCAAACGACGGAACAAGCGATGGAAGAGTTATTTAATTTTGTGGAATTGCAACATACTTACGCTTCGGCTTTAGAAGAAATTGGTACAAAGCTCAAAATTTTAGATGATGAATTTCAGGTAGCTTACAAACATAATCCTATCCATCATATGGAAAAAAGGGTTAAAGAATTCCCAAGTGTAGTCAAAAAGTTAAAGAGAAAAGGTTTTCCATTGAACGCAAAGTCAGCTCGCGATAATTTACAAGATATAGCGGGTATTCGTGTAGTGTGCAATTATTTAGAAGATGTTTATACGATTGAACAGTTGCTACTAAGACAAGAAGATATTAAATTATTAAAAAGAAAAGATTACATTAATAATCCTAAGCCAAATGGTTATAAAAGTTTGCATTTAGTAGTTTCTATACCAGTATTTTTAGCTGAAAGGGTAGAAGTGACGCCAGTGGAAATTCAAATTAGAACTATCGGTATGGATATGTGGGCAAGTTTAGAACATAAGCTTAGATACAAAAACACACATATTTCAACAGAACAATACCAAGACAAACTAAAAGAATGTTCAGCTGAAATTACTAATGTCGAAAGAAAAATGCAAGAAATGAACAATGAAATTTATAAGAGTACATTTATTGAAACAGAATAATTATATGGATTAATACACCTCAAAGTTAGATGAGAAATTTAACATTGGGGTGTATTTTATTATTCAGAAAATAATTTGTTAAAAAAACTGAAAAATCAATCAAATCAATCCTTCTCATAACACTTTTGTTAAAGAGAATGATAAAATAGAAATGTTGAAAAAATATTAAGGGGGAAGTAAAATGGCTGATTCAGTAAAATTATTAAAAACATTAACAGACATTAATGGCATTTCTGGATATGAATACAATGTTAAATCTAAAATGCGCGAGTATTTAGAACCGCTTAGTGATGAAATTGTAGAAGATAATTTAGGTGGTATTTTCGGGAAGAAGAAAGCTAAAGATGGATCTAAAACAATTTTAATCGCAGGTCATTTAGACGAAATTGGATTTATGGTAACACGTATCGATGACGATGGTTATATTAAGTTTACACCAATCGGTGGTTGGTGGAACCAAGTTATGTTATCTCAAAAAGTGACTGTCACTACAGATGATGGTAAAGAATTAAGAGGTATTATTGGATCTAAACCACCTCACGTATTAAGTCCCGAAGAACGCAAAAAGCCAGTAGAAATTAAAGATATGTTCATCGACTTAGGCGTAGGTGATAAAGAAGCGGTTGAAAAATTAGGCGTTGAAATAGGTAATATGGTAACGCCTTATTCAGAATTTGAAGAGCTAGGTGATGGAAACTATTTAACAGCAAAAGCATTTGATAACCGTTTTGGATGTGCTTTAAGTGTTGATGTATTAAATGAACTAAAAAATGATGAATTAGGTATTAACCTTGTTTCAGGTGCAACTGTACAAGAAGAAGTAGGTTTACGTGGAGCAAAAGTAGCAGCTAACAAAATTAAACCAGACTTATCAATCGCAGTAGACGTAGGTATTGCTTACGATACACCTGGAATGAAGGGTCAAGATCATGATACGAAGTTAGGTAATGGACCACTTGTATTATTAATGGATGGTTCAAATATCGGTCATGTTGGCTTTAGAAAATTCATTAAAAATGTAGCTAAAGAGAAAAATATAGACGTACAATGGGATAACATTACTGGCGGAGGAACAGACGCAGGTAGTATCCATGTTGCAAACGAAGGCACACCAACTATCTCAATTGGTGTACCATTACGTTATATGCACTCTAACGTTTCTGTACTTCATAAAGAAGATTACTTAAATGCTGTGAAGCTTGTTGCAGAAATTGTTAAAGCATTAAATGACGATACTGTAAAAGATATCATGTGGTAACAGAACAAAAAATAAATAATGACTTTTAACATAAAAGGATTTCATCATTAGTAGTAAAACTAGTGAGAAATCCTTTTTATTTATAACCGAAATCCTTTAACAACAGCTTCTACATCTACTATTATGACTAAGTGCTAAATTATTATTAAAATAAAACAATTTTTTGTATTAATATTTTTTTAATTTTAAATGGCTATTGTTTGTAAACCTTGATATTATGATTTATTATAAGAACTAGAGATGGAAGTGCTTAGCTCTTTAAAGTAGTTCCTATTCTTATATTTATTGAATAAAGGGACGTGGAAAAATATCGAAAAAGAAAAGAAGAAGTTGCTTCGCAAAATGGTCAAACCGTTTGAAAACAACAATCTAAAGAAAAGTACTATTCAAATTATAAATACAATAATACCACTTGTATTATTGGTAACTGGCGGATTTTTAAGTTATCAATTACATTGGTCGTTATCGATATTATGTGGTGTGTTAGCTTCAGGATTTTTAATTAGAACATTTATAATTTTCCATGATTGCTGTCATGGATCGTTCTTAAGTAAGAAAAAGAACAACGATTTATTAGGGAATATAACTGGTCTTATGACATTTTTCCCTTATGAAAAATGGCGTAGAGAACATATCATTCACCATACAAGCAGTGGTAATTTAGAAAAACGTGGTATTGGTGATATTTGGGTAATGACAATTGAAGAATATCGTGATGCTTCTAAATTTACTCAATTTAAATATCGTATGTATAGACATCCGTTTGTAATGTTTATATTAGGACCAATATTCTTGATGCTTATTTCAAATAGAATGAATGCTAAAGATGCTAAACCTAAGGAAAAGCGCAATACTTGGATGCATAATATTGTATTGCTTTTATTCTACGTTGGAATGTTCTTCTTAGTTGGAGCAGTTCCATTTATGCTCGTTTTATTACCAATGTTATTTATTGCAGGTATGATGGGTATTTGGTTATTTTACATTCAACATACATTTGAAGATGCATATTTTGAAGAATCATCTGAATGGGATTATGTTAAAGCAGCGATTGAAGGTAGTTCATTCTATAAATTACCTAAAGTCTTTCAATGGATGACAGGTAATATTGGTTACCATCATGTCCATCATTTAAGCCCAAGAATACCAAACTATCAATTAGAACAAGCACACGAGAAGACACCACCATTACAACACGCGACGACAATCACGATTAAAGATAGTCTAGAATCTTTGAAATATAAATTATACGACGAAAAAAATAAATGTTTTATTACATTTAGAGAGTATACACGTCGTTTTAAAACTAAACATGTATAATAATTGAAATCGAATAATATATTCCAGCCTGTCGATAAAGTATAAACTTTGTCGGCAGGTTTTTTGTTTAATTATTACAAATATCTAAATTACGTTTAATATTTTTACTTGCTTTGATGTGAAATGTTTCGGATTATTAAACGAAGAAGTTTACACATCTAAAAGTATCGGTAAACGCTTACAATATAACTAGGGAGGTCATTTGATTGTTGAGTGAACGTCAAAGAAATATCGTATCTCATTTATCACCCGTTAAAGATTTTATAACGATTACTGAATTAGCATCTTTATTCCAAGTTTCAGAACGCACAATTCAATATGATTTGGAATATATTGAATCTTTTGCAGACCAATTAAAAATTAAAATCGAACGCAGTAAGAGTTTAGGTGTAAAAATTACATCTCAAGACGAAACTAGTTTTTTATCTGAGTCTAACGTAGAAATGGATGTACATTTTTCTAAAATTGAACGAAAAGAACAAATCATATTGAGGTTGTTTGAATCTTCTAAACCTATTAATTCTCAAACATTCGCGGATATTTTAAACGTATCTAGAAGAACAGTAGTAGAAGATTTGAAATCTGTACAGGAATGGCTAGGTAAATATTCATTACTTCTAGAATATAAGAAAAATAAAGGTTTTATAATCGAAGGTAATGAAAAAAACTTGAGAGAAGCATACGCAAATATCGTAAGCGAGTATTTTAGAAAAGCTACGCCTCACATCGGTATGAAAAACTTTTCTAAAGAAGATTTAGAAAAAATAAGACGGACTGTAATCAATATTTTAAATGAAGAAGATTTTCATCTTGTACAAGTAGGAATCGATGGATTGATATATCACATAATAATAGCTATTCATCGGGCTAAGGAACAGTATATGTTTGAAATACCAGATGAAGAATACGAACGTTTGAGACAAACTGATGTATTTGAAATTGCGATCAAAATTACTCAGCAATTAGAAGAAATATTCCCAATTAAGTTTCCTAAAAGTGAAGCAGCTTTTATTACATTACATTTATTAGGCGCTCGTGTTACTTCTTACCATGAGTATCAAGAACACAAAAATATAACTCAAATCTCAAAATTATTCATCCAAAAAGTAAGTGCACAAATAGGTATACCCCTAATTCATGATCATAAGCTAATGACTGGTTTAATCACACATTTACAACCCGCAATTCATAGAATGACATTTAACATGGCACATTCTAATCCTTTAAAAGGGGAAATCATTGATGAATATCAAGAATTATTTCACGCGGTAAAACAACAAATATACGTATTAGAGAATCCTTTTCATATAGAATTTAGCGATGATGAAGTAGCTTATCTTGTATTACATTTTGCTTCTTCTATTGAACGGTTATCTAGTGAACAAACAACACAAATTAAGGTCATATTATTATGTGGTTCAGGTGTTGGCACTTCACAATTATTAAAAAGTCGTATAAAAAATATTTATCCTGAATTTGAAATTTTAGACGCTTTTTCTATCTATGAGATTACTGAAAAAATTCTACAGTCCCGTGGTGTGGATTATATTCTGTCTACTGTACCTGTCGAAGATTTCTCTGTTCCGACGATAGAAGTATCTCCTTTTCTTAACAGAGAAGATAGAGAGCGATTAAATCAACTGATTAATGACTTTAGGGAAAGGTACGTTTCAAGCTATAAAATTATAGGTCCAACTTTAGAAGATGTACTTCCTTTCAATCATATTCAAACTAATGTCATAGGTAAAAGCAGAGATGACGCTATAAAAGAGAGTGTAAAAGTATTAATAGATGAAGGGCATGTAAATGCAGCTTATGCAGGTGACATTATAAAGCATTTAGATAAATTTGGTCCTTACATGGTCATTGGCCCTAATATTGCGTTACTACATTCGAACTTTGAAAATGTAAATGTCCCTGTAAGTATGTCTATAATGCATTTTAAAAATGGTGTTACTTTTGGTCACGATAGATATGATCCAGTTAAAATTATTATTATTTTAGCAACTAGTCAAGCGCAAATACATTTAAATGCATTAGGGCAACTTAGTCATTTAATAATGGATGAAGAAAAAAGAAAAGAACTACTAAATGGAAATAAAGAAAAAATTATAGAGCTCATTCATTCTGTTAGTCATAGTAAGGAGGAAATATAAACGTGACAGATTTTATTAAGGAAGAACATATCCTTTTAAGACAGAAGGTTAACAGTTGGGAAGAAAGTATACAACTAGCTTCTAAACCTTTGTTAGATGAAGGGTATTTCACTCAAAAATATGTAGAGTCTATGATAGATAGCGTGCATGAAATGGGGCCTTATATTGTTATAGCTCCTGAAGTAGCTATTGCGCACTCAAGACCGGGCGACAATGTTGAAAAAGTAGGTCTAAGTCTATTGAAATTAGACGAACACATTAATTTTTCTGAAGATGGACATTATGCATCACTAATATTTGTCTTGAGCGCTGTTGATAATGAAGCCCATCTTGATATTTTAAGACAATTAGCAACTAAACTAAGTGATAAAAAAAGAATAAATAGATTAATAGAAGCAAAAAATTCTGAAGAAATAATAAATATATTTAAGGAGAATGATTAATATGAAAATTTTAGTAGTATGTGGACACGGTTTAGGAAGTAGTTTTATGGTTGAAATGAATGCACAAGAAGCTCTGAGAAATTTACAAGCACCATCAGATGTAGAGGTAGAGCACAGCGATATTATGACAGCTAGTCCTGATATGGCAGATTTATTTATATGCGGAAGAGATTTAGAAGAAAACGCGCAAAGATTAGGTGAAGTTGTTGTATTAGATAACATATTAGATAAAGAAGAATTACAAAATAAATTAAGCGAAAAATTAACTGAAATGAATATTATTTAACTATAAAGGGGTGAGGGCATTATGAATTCAATATTAGGATTTATTGTAGATGTTTTGAGTCAGCCCGCTATTCTAGTAGCGCTTATAGCGTTCATAGGTTTGATTGTTCAGAAAAAATCAGGAGCAGATATTACATCTGGAACAATTAAAACGATATTAGGCTTTTTAGTATTAAGTGCAGGGGCAGACGTTGTAACTCAATCATTAGAACCATTCGGTAAGATGTTCCAAGAAGCATTTGGCGTTCAAGGGGTGGTGCCAAATAATGAAGCGATTATATCTATAGCATTAAAAGATTACGGGACTACAGCCGCTTTAATCATGATGTTCGGTATGGTCGTAAATATACTTATAGCAAGGTTCACAAACTTAAAATATATTTTCTTAACAGGTCACCATACATTTTATATGGCTGCATTTTTAGCAATATTATTAACAGTAGGTAATATTACAGGTACTTTAACAGTTGTTATGGGTTCTATTATATTAGGATTAATCATGGCAATACTTCCAGCACTTGGCCAATCTACAATGAAAAAAAATACTAAATCTGATCAAGTCGCTATCGGTCACTTTGGAACGGTGAGTTACTGGGCAGCTGGAGAAATAGGTAAATTATTTTCTGGGAAATCTAAATCAACTGAAGATATTAAATTTCCAAAAGGTTTAAGTTTTCTTAGAGAAAGTACAATTAGTATTTCATTAACGATGATTGTCTTATATATTATTGCAGCGCTATTTGCAGGTCCACAATATGTACACGCTGAACTAAGTGACGGTCAAAACTTTATTGTGTTCTCGGTTATTCAAGGTGTAACTTTTGCTGCAGGTGTATTTATTATCTTAACAGGTGTACGTTTGATTTTGGCTGAAATTGTACCTGCTTTCAAAGGTATATCAGAGAAATTAGTGCCAAATACTAAACCAGCATTAGATTGTCCTATCGTATTTCCATATGCTCAAAACGCTGTGTTGATAGGATTTTTCGTTAGTTTTATAACTGGTGTAATCGGAATGCTTATTATGTTCTTAATCGGTGGAGTAGTTATACTGCCAGGAGTTGTACCACATTTCTTCTTAGGAGCTACAGCAGGTGTATTTGGTAACGCAAGAGGAGGTATAAAAGGAGCAGTTGCAGGGTCAGCATTGAATGGTATTTTAATTACATTTTTACCATTGCTATTCATACCATTTATGGGAGATCTAGGAGCAGCTTCCACAACATTCTCAGATACTGATTTCTTAGCAGTAGGAATTGTAGTCGGATATATTACTAAGTTCTTAGGCATTGCTGGCGTTATTGCATTAGTAATTATCATTGGTTTATTAGGTGTACTATTGCAAAGACGAGCTAATAATAAACTGTCTGAAGAAAAATCATAAATATATCGCTTTATTTGATATATCATAGAGGCTGGGACATAAATACATGTCTCAGCCTCATTTATTATAATGGCAGTAGCTGACTGGATTGAAAATGCGCTTATATCAAGCTTTTTCCAATCCTAGTCATCCTTTCCGGGGTGGGACTACGAAATCTATTTATTAAAATGAGATTTCTGTCCCACTCCCTTTTTGTATTGAATTAGAATGGAATTAAATTTTTTATAAAATTCCTACCATAGCTATAAGCATTAAATTAGTAACTTCTAAAATAATGATGTTATAGTGTTATTTCATAAGGAGGACTTAAAAAATGAATGCGAAATATGAACCTTTATTTAAAGAACTAAAATTACCGAATGGTGAAGTATTAAGAAATAGATTTGTGTTAGCACCTTTAACACATGTGTCTTCTAATGATGATGGCAGTATTTCTGATATTGAATTACCATATATAGAAAAACGATCTCAAGATGTTGGGATTGCTTTGACTGCAGCAAGTTATGTTGAACCGCTTGGGCAAGCATTTCCTGGACAAGCTTCTGTTTCTAAAGAAGCGGATATAAGTGGATTATCTAAGCAAGCTGAAGTTATGAAGAAAAATGGTGCTAAAGCATTAATTCAAATTCATCACGGCGGTGCAATGTCACTACCTGGTTTAACACCTGATGGCGACGTTGCTGCACCGAGTGAAGTAGAAGTTAGAGGGTTCGGTCAAAAAGAGACACATAAAGCTAGACCTTTAACTGTAGAAGAAATTGAACATTCTATTGAATCATTTGCAAGAGCAACACGTATCGCAATTGAAGCGGGATTTGATGGCGTTGAAATTCATGGTGCCAACCACTATCTAATCCATCAATTCTTCTCACCTTACTATAATAGAAGAGATGATGAGTGGGGCGAACATTTACGTTACCCTCTAGCAGTTGTAGATGCAGTAACAAAAGTTGTAAATGAACATGCTACACCAGACTTTATAGTAGGTTATCGCTTCTCTCCAGAAGAAGTAGAATCTCCAGGTATTTCTATGGAATTAACTGAACAACTTGTCAAAACATTATCTGAAAAACCGATAGATTATTTACACGTATCTCTAATGGATATTCACTCTGAAACAAGAGAAGGTGAATATAAAGGGCAACAACGTGTTAAATTATTATTAGATTGGATAAATGGTCGTGTACCATTAATAGGTATTGGCTCTATATTTACAGCTGATGATGCTATTGCTGCTCTTGAAACTGGTGCACCTCTTATCGCTTTAGGTAGAGAATTGCTATTAGATTACGAATTCATTAGCAAAATTAAACAAGGTAAAGAAGATGAAATTGTATCTATGTTCGATCCTGAAAGAACAGACAAACATGAATTAACAGAACCATTATGGAAACAATTTAATGCCGGTTTTTACCCGTTACCAAGAACAGATGAAGAACCTTCAAATACAAAATAATAATTTGTATGTTTTCACATAGATACCCTACAAAATAAATATAAAATGATAGTCACCCATAAAATTTAGATACAATTCTAATTTTTATGGGTGATTTTTTATGAAATATCAAAGTATTCTCAATCAATACGTTAGGATGTTTGCACTATGTATATTTATAATGATGTTAAGTTGAATTTTAAACATATAAATATAGATTGAGGTGTCCATAATGAATCAAGATGAGTTAAAGGAAAGTGTAGCGATAGAGGCTATTCAATATATAGAAGATGATATGAAAGTAGGTCTAGGTACTGGGTCTACGATGTATTATGCTATTAAACATTTAGGTGAGCGGGTTAAAGAAGGATTAAATATTGTTTGTGTACCTACATCTGAAAAAACAGCAGAATGGGCTAAAAAATTTGAAATTCCTCTTAGTGATTTTTCAGAAATAAGAAGTTTAGATATCGCAATTGATGGTGCAGATGAAGTGGATGAGAATTTACAATTGATTAAAGGTGGCGGCGGTGCGCTATTAAGGGAGAAAATAGTTGCTGATGCAGCTAAAAAATTTATCGTTATTGTAGATGAATCAAAAGTAGTCAAAACACTTGGTAAGTTTAAGTTGCCGATAGAGGTCATACCATTTGGATGGAAAATTACAGCGCAATCTATAGAGTCGTTAGGATGTAAAGCAATTTTAAGAAAAAAAGAAGAAGAGATTTTTGTTACTGATAATCAAAATTATATTCTTGATTGTGATTTTTCAGAAATTCATCACCCTGAGCAGTTAAATCATGCACTTAAATCTATAGTTGGAGTTGTAGAAACAGGATTGTTTATTAACATGACTAAAAAAGTACTCGTAAGTCGAAGTGCAACAAATGAAATTAAGGAAATAAATATTTAAGAATTACTTTATAGTAGTTAATAAACAGTTAATGGTTTAATAGAGCTGTACTTTATACAATTAACATATCAAATTAAAAGGAGATGTGTTAAATGAAATTTTCAACTACAGCTATAGGAGCACTTGCACTTTCAACTACGATTTTATTAGGTGCATGTGGTAATGACGATATGAAAAAAGACGAAAAAATGGAAACAAAAAGTGAAATGAAAGATAAAGAAATGGACAAAGACATGGATATGAAGGACAAAGAGATGAAAGACAAAGACATGGACATGAAAGATAAAGATATGAAAAAAGACGATATGATGATGTCTGGTATGTTTAAGTCTATGAATGGTGAAATGGTTGAAGGTAAAGCAACTATTAAAGATCATAAATTAATGCTTACTGATTATAAATCTTCTAAAGGTCCAGACTTACATGTTTATTTAACAAAAGATGGCGATGTTGAGAACGGTATGCAAATTGATAAAGTAGATTATGACAAAATGGAACAAACTTTTGATTTAAAAGATATGGATGTTTCAAAATATAACGAAGTAACAATATATTGTAATAAAGCGCATGTAACATTCGGTAGTGCCAAATTAAAATAAAAAATTACTTCTATTAGGGGAATTCGGGTAAACCGTTTTTCCCTATCATGTTATATAAAGGAGAAAACATCATGAAAAAATTATATCAAATTATATTTTTAATCATACGCATTGTAAGTGGTATATACATTTTAAGACAAGGTTATGAAAAGTTAACAGGTGGTTTCAGTTTAGGTGGTCTTACTAAAGTCATTGCACAAAACCAAGACTCTCCAAAATGGTATAAACATTTCTTTAAAATTATTATTGAACCTTACACTTCTTATTGGGAATGGATTATTCCTATTGGTGAAATAATGATTGGTTTGGCTCTCATCATAGGTTTCCTAGAGTATTCTGCAGCTCTATTTGGTATATTTATTATGATTAATAACATTCTAGCAGATATGATTTTTACATACCCTGTACAATTATCTGGATTTATATTTATTGCGCTTAATAAAGAATGTATTAATTCAACATCTGTAAAAACATTTATCAATAAGTTTAATAAGAAGGAAGCAGGATGACAACATGGCAAAAATACTAATCGTAGACGATGAACAAGATATTCTGGATATCTGTAAAACGTATTTTGAATATGAAGGGCATCAAGTAATTACAGGAACAAATGGACAAGAAGCAATTGAGCAAATAGATGATTCTATTGACTTGATGATATTGGATATTATGATGCCTGAGGTAAATGGCTATGAAGTGGTTAAGAAGATGAGAGAACAAAGTCTTGATATTCCATTTATTTAACAGCAAAGACACAAGAAAATGACACAATTTATGCTTTAACTTTAGGGGCAGATGACTATATAAAGAAACCTTTCAGTCCTAGAGAATTAATTTTAAGATCACATAATTTATTAAATCGTAGTAGAAAATTTAATAAACAAGATTATTTAACATTCGATTCCATGACATTATGCAAACAAGAGAAAGTATTGAAAATAAACGATGAAGAGATTCCACTACGTGTAAGAGAATTTGATTTATTATGGTATTTAGCTGAACGTGAAAAAACAGTTATTTCTAAATCTGAATTATTAGAGAAAGTTTGGGGATATGACTATTACGAAGATGCGAATACAGTGAATGTACACATACGTAGAATTAGAGAAAAGTTAGAACGACAAGATTTCCACGATTATGTTATTACAACAGTTTGGGGATTGGGATATAAATTCGAGAGGGCGAAATAAATGTTAACAATCAGAACTCAAATATTAATTGCATTTATAAGTAGCATTGTGTTAACGACAGCCATCTTAACGGTTGCATATAAATGGATGTGGTTCGATGCTCATACAACGTTGTTACTAACTATAAGCGCTATTATCGCAAGTTGTTTAACAACGGCTATTTGTATTTTATTTATTAATCCGCTCGTCAGACGGATTCGTTTAATGAATTTGCAGACAAAACGTGTAGCCCAAGGTCATTATAATGAAACAGAACTTAATATTGATAGTCCGAAAGAGATGAGAGAACTTAGTCATTCATTTAATACGATGGCACGAAATATTGAAACACAAATTGAACAAGTGAAGCATGAACAACAGGAAAAATCAGAAATGGTACAAAATTTATCACATGATTTAAAAACACCTTTAGCAAGCATTACCTCATATGCGGAAGGTCTCAAAGATGGTGTTATTTCAACAGAAGAGGAGCAAAATAAAGCTTACGATGTATTAATTAAGCAATCGCAAAGAATAGCTACTATGTTTGATGAATTAACGAGTGTTATGAGTTTGAATACTGTTTCAAGGAACAATTATGAACTTGAAACGATTTATATAGATAAGTTGTTCGTTTCTATATTACAAACTTATGAACAACAAGCCGCGTGCGAATCGAGAACGATTGATGTTAATTTATGTGATGAGGTGCAATCCTTTAAACAATATCGGGTTCCATTAGAACGTATTTTATTGAATATCATTGATAATGCGATAAAATTTACAAGCCCTGGTTCAAGAATAGAGTTAAAAGTGAATCAAGAAGCGGGGAATATTCTTGTTATAACTGTGTCTGACGATGGGCCGGGTATAGCGAGCGAACATTTAAACCGTATTTTTGATAGAACGTATAGAGTTGAAGAATCTAGAAACAAGACTACCGGC
Organism: Mammaliicoccus lentus; assembly: GCF_002902755.1. Classification (GTDB taxonomy): domain Bacteria; phylum Bacillota; class Bacilli; order Staphylococcales; family Staphylococcaceae; genus Mammaliicoccus; species Mammaliicoccus lentus. Next base: position 165,706 of record NZ_PPRS01000004.1, read on the forward strand.
GGGTCTGGGTTAGGTTTGTATATTGCGAGAAATTTAGCACATCAAATGGATGGTGTTTTAGAAGTTGAAAGTAAAATTAATATTGGATCTTCATTTATTTTAAAAATTCCTATGAAATAAAAGTGTTTAACTAAGATTATTGGTATAATAATATAAAAGAATTGATATAAATTAGGGATGGCTTTATTAAAAATGGGGAAGAATAAAATGAACTTAAACAGAGTTTTAAATGATACGAATCTAATATCTACAAAAAGATATAAATATGTATTTTGGCAATCTATATTACTCATTATCATGCTAACTGGAGCGTACACTTCTATTGGTCTGGCTCAAAATTTATGGATATTGCTTTTAGGCGTTGTGTTATTTGGGTTGTCACTATATCTTATAGAAAAGTTTAAATTAAATATTTTTGAAGTAAAGCCAATTAAACGTACACATTTGTTATATATGTTATGTGCTACTTTAATTGGTCTTGTTATTTACTGGTCAATTTCATTAATAATTGGTCAGCCACATAATCAATTAGAGGTTTATCAAGATTTAAAATATTTACCTATCATGATATCCATTATAATTTTCGTAATTTTAGGACCGATTTTTGAAGAGCTCATCTTTAGGATGCTTATTATGAAAGGTATTTTTAGAGATCATTTATTAGTTGGATATATAGTGTCTAGTGTTCTATTTGGCTTGATACATGGACCTTTAAACGTCGGGGAATTTTTAATTTATTGTGGGTTAGGTTTAGTATTTGGCGCAATTTATATTTTGACTAAGCGTTTTGAACTTGCCATATTATGCCACGCATTCAATAATCTTCTACATATTTTAATCTTTATATTATTTTATAATTAAATTATTATTTATCTCGCTTTACATTAATTGGAAATAACACTAGTATTATAACTATAAATATATTCAAAAAGGAGATGGGGACTTCTTGAAAAAAATACTAAACAGTATTATATATTTAATAGTTATCGTAACAGTACTTTCCGGTTGTCAACAAGATGAACAGAAAACGAATAAAGCACCAAAGAAGGCTACTGAAAATAAAGTTTCGCAAAAATATGATGCTAAACAAGATAAAGAAGACGAAAAAAGTTTGGAACCATATAATGGCGTTATCCATCACTTGTTTGTCCATCCTAATGTACCTTATCCTAAACGTGCGTTTACAGGAGAACAAGCAAAAGGATATTTTGATTGGATGTTAACAACACATGAATTTGAAGCTGCGATTAAAGAACTGCATAAGAATAATTATATTTTAATAGATCCTCATGATGCTTATGATTTTTCAGGAGATAAAGTTAAGAAGAAAGAGTTAAAGTTACCAAAAGGGAAAAAACCTTTAATTTTGTCAATTGATGATATGAACTATTATGACTATATGCGTAAAAATGGTAATGTTAATCGACTCGTATTAAATGAAAATAAAGAAGTGATTTCAGAATCAACAGATGATCACGGGAAGACCGTTAAATCTTCACAAGAAGCAATTGTACCAATTTTAAATGAGTATGTTAAAGAGCATAAAGATTTCTCTTATAAAGGCGCTAAAGGTGTTGTTGCATTAACAGGCTACGAGGGCGTACTGGGTTATCGTACAAATGAATTAGACAGTAAAGACTATGAAGAAAGAAAGCAAGACGCTAAAGAAATAGTGAAAGTCATGAAGCGTGACGGGTGGCAATTTGGCAGTCATTCTTATGGCCATATAAACTTTACAAATAGTAGTTATAATCAAATTGTTCAAGATACTAAGAGATGGAAGAAAGAAGTAGAACCGATTATAGGTAAGACTGATTTATTCATTTATCCTTTCGGAGCAAGAGTAGAAATTGGTTCTCCAGCATTTAAGTATTTATCAGAAAAAGAAGGTTTTAAACTGATAGCATCAGTTGGACCACAAGCATATGAACAGTTAACACCCCATGCCGTTACACAAGATAGAATTGCAATAGATGGTTTGAATTTATCAAAAGGAAAATATAAATTAAAGCCATATATGGACCCAGATCAAGTATTTAATAAAGAAGAAAGAAAATACTTTAAAGGTGGTAGTGATAGTAGTGGAGGTCAATTTTAAGTTTGGAAAATACAGAGCTAACGTGCTTGTTTGAAAAGTCTAGCCTGTTAGAAAATGTAACGAGCTAGATAAAATTAACTGGCCCGTTAGAACTTGAGACTATTCTTCTCTTTACTCATATATAAAGCTCCTTTCAAATTAGACACTATATGTGTAAACTTTGAAAGGAGCTTTTTTATCGACTTAATATTTGTTTGGATAAGTCATCTATAGTTGTTTGATCGAGTTCTTTAATAATTTTTGAATCCACTTCACTGTATATATTATCTAAAGTAGATTGAATGTTTTTACCGACGACACATTTAGTGTTTGTATCTTGATGTATTTTTAGGAAATGTTCTTCTTCTTGTATAAGTTGGTATACATCACCTAAAGTTATTTTATTTGCTGGTTTAGATAATTGATAACCTGACTTACCTTGTTGGCTTTCAATCAGTTTACCGTTTCTCAAATATTTGCATATTTTTCTTACAAGTGTTGGATTACTATTTATGCTACTTGCTAAATATTTACTTGAAAGGGGCTCTTCATTAATAGATAGCAAAGACAGTATATGAATACCAACTGAAATTTGAGTGTTCACGCTTTATCACCTCTTAGATTCATATTCATTATAACTATGAGGCTTAATAAAAGCGAGAGGGCTGAGGCATTTATTTTGATAAAACTGAAATTCTTTCTTGAATATGGTCGCCTTTAACAGCTTCATCTACCATTGCGATAGCAAAATCTGCGTAACTAATTTTACTTTCACCATTATCATTTAAAGTAAATTTTTCTCCAGCTAAAATATATGTTCCAGTTCTTTCTCCGTCCGCAATAAATTCAGCAGCGGGGCTAACAAATGTCCAGCGTACGTCATTTCTTTTACGCAAGTCATCTAACACTTTACCTTGAGCTATAGAAAGTGGTTTATATGATTCAGGGAAATCAGGGGTGTTATATAGTTGTGTTTCTAATTTATCATCCACATACAAACTACCAGCACCGCCTATAATAATTAATCTTGTATCAGTATTTGATAGTAATTTATTTAAATGGTGAACAGAATCTTGATGTAAATGTAATTTATCTTCACGTACTTCACCAAAAGCATCAATTATAACATCGAATGGCTTTAAATCTTCTGACGTTAAATCAAACAAATCTTTAATAATAGATTTTTCAGCAACAGTTTTATTTTTGTTACGTACTATAGCTGTAACGTCTAAACCTCTATTAATAGCTTCTTTAGTAATAAGTTGTCCTGCTTTTCCATTAGCTGCTACGATACCTATTTTCATATTAATAACCTCACTTGTATTTATTTTAGATACAAGTTGAGTATAGAACTATCATCTGAAAATGTCAAAAATAAAACTTTTAAAATGCGATAGGCATTAAAAAACTCCCAATCTGTTAGATTTCACATCTAGATTGGGAGTTTTTATTATTTATATTTGAAAATGCTTATGATTTAAATTTTACCACCAGTTATTTGCTTGACGGAATGCAATTGCTGCTTCTACAGAGCCATAACGTTCCTTAGCGTAATTGATCATACCTTTAGTTTGCTCAGTAACACTTCCAGTGCCCCAAGATTCTTTAGTTTGACCAAGGCCTCTGTATCCAAGTTCGTTTACAGCATTTGGATTACCACTTGATTCTGGCATTACAATGTTATCCCATAATGCTTTTGTTCCACCAGCTGCGATAAATTCTTTATATACTTCGTTAGTAGATGCTGCTTCTGTTGCTTGAGTTGTTGTATATTCACTTGCATCAGCGTTAGCGCTAAATCCAGCTGTAATAATACTTGCTGCTGCAGTTGATGCGATTAATAATTTTTTCATAGTAAAATATTCCTCCATATGCAATCGATTATTTTTTATCTCTTTCGTAATTACTTAATACACTTTAACATCAATTTTCATCTCATAGGTTACAACGAAATAAAAAGCAAATGTCTTTTATTTCAATCGTATTAAAAAAATGAATGCCATATGACAGTAGATATTTTGGTTTAATTGTATATATTAGATATAATTTTTAGTGAATTATAAAACTGGAGGTTACAAAATGAAAAGAATTAAGTTGAAGATGTTCAGAGATAATTTAGAAAATATCCCACAATTTGATTTACCTGAAGGCTATTCAATCAGAAAATTTAGAGAAGGCGATGAAATAGAGTGGGCAAAAATAGAAACTGCTGCTGAAGAATTTAAAACAGTCGAGGATGCACTCAAAAGATTCGATAAAGAATTCGGCTCTAATATAGAAGAAATGAAACATAGATGTCTTTTCATAGAGAATGAAGATGGAGAAGCAATTGGAACAACATCAGCTTGGTTCGGAGACTTAGATGGAACTGGTGAACAAAAAGGACGAATACATTTTGTTGCAATAAAACCAGAATATCAAGGGAAGAAATTATCTAAACCTTTGTTAACCGCAGCATTGAATACATTAATAAAAGAAAACCATAATAAAGTGTATTTAACAACGCAAACGACAAGTTATCAAGCGATAAATATGTACTTAAACTATGGATTTGAACCTTATGATCCAACTGGAGATGATCGTGAAGGTTGGTCGTTAATGGAAGAAGTATTAAATAGGAAGTTAAATATATTAAATTAAATAAAAGAGTGGGTTAGAAGTTTTATTTTCGTAAAAGGTTTCTATCCCGCTCTAAAAAGTATTGTTACAAAATAAATTGTGAAAGGCTAACACATACTAGACTAAACCTTGAATCGCATTAATAAATGATGCACTGATTAATCCAAAGCCAATAGTTACGATTAAAGCAACAATTGCCCAAATAATAGAAGCTTTTTTAGATAACTTACTTGTCCCATAATACACAGCAAAGATTAAATATGCTGATAATAAACCTGATAAATTAAAAACTGACAAATATTGATTTCCTTTATCAAAAACATTTAGACTGTCAATCTGTGTATCAGGTAACGTTAGTCCAAATAATGCTTGTATACCATAAACAATTATTGAAAAAGCAGTAGTAATAATTAAATATGAAATAGAAGCTGAAAAAATATGAATTGCGCGTGCATCAGATTTCATAATTTTTGAAACAATTAAGAATATTAAAAAGATAATTAATAAGCCAAAAATGACACCACCAACAGTTTGGCCAATTAAAGTCCCTATATCCATTTCATTTTGTTGTTCAATTTGAGATGAATCCAAACCAGCTTTTTTAAGTATCTCAGTATTATCAGTTATATAATTCGTCAAAAGTAAAGATATAAATGACAAAATAGTGAATATAATTAATTTTACAATCCATTTAGGGTTTTCTCTTAACTTACTAAAGTGATTTAAAAGAGGTAAGTCTGATGTTTTTGCACTTGTTTGATTTGCATTAGAATTTTCCATATATGTATAACCTTCCTTTCAAATAATATTTATCAATATAATAACATTAATAACCATTATTTAAAATAACTTAATTGTAAAATAATGGTAAGTGAAAGGGCGGTTAATTAAATATTAAATTCTTTAACAGATGGATGCTCTAAAATATCTTTTAATGAATATTTATAAGGGTTTATTTCAAAAACAACTGGTCCTTGATAATTTTGTTTACTTAAAACATTTATTATATTATTTTGTATAACTGTTCCATCGTTAGGTAGTAAATGTAAATCTGATTTTCCATCATTATCGGATAAATGAATTGATTTAAGTAATCCACCTAATCTGTTTACTGTGTCTTTAAATTCGTCACCTTGAATAGCTAAATGCCCAACATCTAAACAAGCTTTAGTGTTTGTTTTATTTAACACATCTAGCCATTCTTCAATATTAGAAGGTAATATATGCATATAGTTTAGCCCATCAGGTATTTGGTTCTCGAAAAGTAATTCAACATTATTGGCTAGAGAAAAGTCGCTCAATTCTTTTAATCGTTCAATCATTTTCGGATAGACTTTATCCAAATCTTCAGAGGCCATTGCTTGACCTCCATGAATAACAGCATGACTTCCATTATAATATGCTAGTTTCTTCATCCATTTTTTTGTTAATGCTAGCGTATACGCTGCTATCTCATCATATTGTGTAGCTAAATTTAAATCATGAAAAGGTAGATGTAAGCCAATTTGTAAATCACATTCATTTGCATACTTGAAAGCTTGCTCTGCTAAATGATGTTCTGCCCAAATTTCAACACCGTTAAAGCCATGTTCTTTAATTTGCTTTATGTCTTCTAAACTATACTCTTGTCCAATAGACCATAAACTAATCCATTTTTCCACTTGAATAATCTCCTTTGTACGTGACATTTTTCTATTAATTTTCATCATTGATTTCTTCTAATCTCTTACCTTTTGTTTCAGGAGCTAGAAAAATTGTAATTAGGAAACCAGCCAAACCTATTAAAGAAAAGAAGCCTAATGCTACTTGATTGCCCCATAATGCAACAAAGTTTGGGAAAACAAGCACACCTAAAATAGATCCTATACGGCTAACCGATGTAGCAAATCCTGATGCAGTTCCACGTATATTTGTTGGGAATAACTCTGTTGGATATACAAAATTTAAAATACCTCCACCCATATTTGAAAATAAAACTGCTACACTAAATAAAATTACTAAGTACATTAAAGTAGGATTGGGGTTTAACGTCAATATAGTTAAACCTACTGTTAATCCAAAGAATGATGTTATCAGAAGTGGTCTTCGTCCCCATCTATCAACTAAATATGAACCGATAAGCGCGCCGATTAAACCTAAAATACTTACAATAGATGAAGCTATGTATGTTTGATTTAATGTTCCTTCAGTAACTGAAGCTAAAATAGTTGGCGTATACATGGAAATGCCATAATATGCTGTAGCATAACAAAACCAAAAACCACATACGAAAATAGTTCTCTTTCTAAATTTTTCAGTAAATAATTCTTTTACTTTTACCTTTTTATTGACTACAGGTTCTACTTTCACCTTATTACCAGTAAGCTGATAAATAATATTCTGTGCTTCTTCTTCACGGCCTTTAGATGCTAACCAACGTGGTGATTCTGGCAGTCCTATTCTAAAAATAAAGATGATTACAGCAAGTAATCCACCTACTAAAAACATATAACGCCATGCATCATCGCCTAATGGTACTAAAAGCATTCCAGTAATATAAGCGAAAACTGCACCAACAAACCACATCATACCTAAAAAGGTTCCTTGTCGCCCTCGATTATTCGAGGAACTAAATTCTGACACTAAAGTGGAAGAAATAGGATAGTCCGCACCTATACCTATACCAAGAAAGAAACGAAATATAATTAAATATAATGCATTAGGTGCTATTGCTGTTAAAACAGCAAATAATACAAAGGCTATTAAATCAACGGTAATCATAGCCTTTCTTCCTAATGTATCCGTTAATTTACCGAGCCATGCAGCACCAATGAAGGAACCGATAATGGCTGAAGCTGTTAATAAACTTTCCTCAATTGGACTAACACTCCATTGTTTAATAATCAATGGCATAGCGACAGCTATAATTGTTAAATCAAATCCATCAAGGAACGTTCCTCCAGCAGAAACAATTTTTACCTTACGCTGAAACTTACTAAGTTTAGCTTGATCTTCAGGATAATCTAGATAATTAAAACTCATATACGTCTCCTTGTTTTCCGTAGTTGTTAAAAACAATGTACCCACAATAAATTTGTAATAACATAATTTACTTATAATATTTTAAAATTATATATTACTATTTAATTTTACAAAGGAACTATTGATTACGTATTAAGTCGGTATTAAAATGCTGTAAACATAAAGTGATATACAGATATACACTAAGGATTGTCTAAAATAGGCTATTTTATCATAACTATGATAATTAACTCATCAAAAATTTATATTACTAATTCTACTTTAAAATATCATTCTAGATTGATCTGGATATAAGCATTTAATATAGAATCAATGAAGGAATTCTGTCGAATAAAAAGAAGTAGAAATTCATGTTTGAAATTGAATTTCTACTTCGAGAGTAATTATATAATTACCTTCATTATTATATTTTTATCATAATTACCAAATTTTTTTCCGAATATATTAAGTCCACCTTTATATTCAGCATCTTTTTTTACACCTAATTTAAAACTAATAAAAGGTTTTTGTGACATTTTTAAATCTTCAATAGTTACAGATGAAATTTTAATATTATCAATAAAGCTGCCGTTTTTATTAACAGACCATTTTTTTAATAAACCATATTGTGTGGCATCAATATCCCACCAATCTGGTGTTAAGAATTTATATTCTAATGTGAGTTTAATTAAATAATTTATAACTATAAAAAATAGAGATAAATTGTTGTTTCGATATTTTATTTAAGTTTTGTACATTTGCATTTTTTAATGCTTTCTTAAACTGGTTTTTTGTAAACAATTTCTTATATTCTTTGTTTACCCATTTATATACAAAGAATTGATAAATTTTTTCGTCTTTTGCCGAAATTAAAGGTTTATGTTTTTTTAATAATATTAATGCCGATTCTACTTTAGGTTTGGGATGAAAATATTTGTTAGGAATTACTTTCAAGATTTCAACATCCATTTTAGGCAATAATAGTAGGCTTAACGCTTTATTTTTATCTTGAATCCGTTTAGCAAATCCTAATTCTACAATTAAATAATTGTATTCTGCTTTACTCTCATACAGTATTTTTTTAATAATTTCAGTACTAATATTATAAGGAATACTACCAAAAATTTTATAATCTTTATTATCAGGGAATTGAAAATTTAATATATCTTGATTAATAAGTTGTATATTATCTTGTAGTTTACTATCCTTTTTCAAGTTATAATATAAAGACTTATCGATTTCTACGCCAATTACAGACTTAACTACTTTTGATAAAGCTTTCGTAAAATGACCTTTCCCAGTTCCAATTTCAACAATGTTATCATCTGCTGTAATAATAATATTTTTTAATATTTCATTTATACATTTCTTAGAGGTTATAAAGTTCTGCGTATCTTTGGGATTTTTGTTATTCATTATATTCTGCTCCTTATGAATCATAATGAACAGATTACAAAGTTCATCATGACCAGTAATTTAGGTTTGGTTTATAATGAACTTTATTAATAACAAAAATTGAAAAAACACCCATATTTTTAACTCCTTTCACTCTTATTTATTTCGATGAAAAGAAATTTATCTACGACAGCTATACTTGTGCACATATATAGTACCTCCTTAAAAGTTTCGGTTCTGTTGCAAAGTTGAATTTATAGTATAATTTTAACAAAAAGGAGTCTTCTGTATGAACTATTTCATATATAAACAATTTAACAAGGATGTTATCACTGTAGCCGTTGGCTACTATCTAAGATATGCATTGAGTTATCGTGATATATCTGAAATATTAAGGGAAC
>NZ_PPRS01000040.1 GCF_002902755.1 Mammaliicoccus lentus
AACGAGATAATCATTCAGCATATGCGTTTATCAAACGTCTCATTAAACAATTTGGTAAACCTCAAAAGGTAATTACAGATCAGGCACCTTCAACGAAGGTAGCAATGGCTAAAGTAATTAAAGCTTTTAAACTTAAACCTGACTGTCATTGTACATCGAAATATCTGAATAACCTCATTGAGCAAGATCACCGTCATATTAAAGTAAGAAAGACAAGGTATCAAAGTATCAATACAGCAAAGAATACTTTAAAAGGTATTGAATGTATTTACGCTCTATATAAAAAGAACCGCAGGTCTCTTCAGATCTACGGATTTTCGCCATGCCACGAAATTAGCATCATGCTAGCAAGTTAAGCGAACACTGACATGATAAATTAGTGGTTAGCTATATTTTTTTACTTTGCAACAGAACC
>NZ_PPRS01000041.1 GCF_002902755.1 Mammaliicoccus lentus
TGTTGATTGGTTAAGCCAATCACTCTTTGAAGTACTTTCAGTACTCAATTATTGGAATTAACGTTGACATATTGTCATTCAGTTTTCAATGTTCATTTAAATAAATGTTCAAACAATATTGTACTAAAAACAAAGATTGTTTTCAACTTATTTTTCTTAACTATTTTTTAACACGTTTATAAATATATCGCATTTACAACGTCTTAACAAGAGTCAATTTTACACTTTCAATAAAAACTTTATTTATTGTTTTGTGTGTTTCGCCTGTCGTTTTCGGCGACTTTTATATAATATCAAGTGGCCAATAAAAAGTCAACGATATTCTTTAAAATTTTTACAAAAAATTAAAAAACACAAATTCGGATTGTAAATCATCCATAAATTTGTGTTTTTCTTCTCTATTTCATCTTTTTGCTACTTGTACCTTTAATTTTTTCTTTCTTTTTTCTTTCTTCCAAAGATAGTTCATTATATTTGGGTAACATTATTAATTGATATGAATTACATAATAAAAGTCCAAATATCGTTAAATAAATCCAACTAGTATCCTCAACTCTTAAAAATGGGATTAATTCTACAGTTGTCATAACTATCATAAAGAACATAGAAGGAATCCATAAGTTCTTTTTAGATTGTTTGTTTTTGATATTACTTGTAATAATTGCAAAAATAATTACAACAATAGGTAACCATATGAATGAAATAATTTGATCCGTGCCACCAAATCTTAAAAATCTAAAATAAACGAGGTCAAAAATCGCAAATACAGTTACAACGATTTGTACATGTGGCCATATCTTACCAAATATGCCTATACCTAACTGATTGATAAACAAATAAATAAAATATGCTAGCTGACTTATTGTTGCAACCAGTAAGCCTACAACAACAAACCATATCGATGCTGCTACAAATTCGCCAACTTCTCCAGCGACTAAATATTTAGTTACTTTATCATATCCAAATATCAATGAAGATATATATGTAACAATTACACCGATTAAAAGAGTATTCCTATAAAATTGTATTAAATATTTAAGAGTCACTAACTTACCTCCGTATTATGATTCCGTTGTAATATCAATAACATTTTCAGCTATTTGATCATAAATTTTGCCTAGTGGTTCATGAGAACCATAAATAGAAGGAGAGAAATTCTCTTCATTCCATTCTGGTTGACTCAACGGTAATTCTCCTAATAATGGCGTTTGTAACTCTTGTGCTAATTTAGCACCGCCACCTTTACCAAACACATATTCCTTATTTCCAGTTTCTTTACTTTGGAAATATGACATATTTTCTATGACACCTAGTATTGTATGTTCGGTATGTTTAGCCATAGCTCCAGCTCTTGCTGCAACAAATGCTGCGGTTGGATGAGGTGTTGTCACTATTATTTCCTTACTAGAAGGTAACATCGTATGCACGTCGAGTGCCACATCGCCTGTGCCTGGAGGTAAATCTAAGATTAAATAATCTAATTCTCCCCATTTAACTTCTGTGAAGAAACTAGTAATCATTTTACCTAGCATTGGACCTCTCCAAATTACAGGTGCGTTTTCTTCAACAAAGAAAGCCATAGAAATAACTTTAACGCCTTCTCTTTCTACAGGTATGATATGCTCCCCTTCTACTTCAGGTTTTTCCTGAATACCCATCATATCAGGTACACTAAAACCATAAATGTCTGCGTCTACAAGACCAACTTTTTTTCCTTGTCTTGCTAATGATACTGCTAAGTTTACGGCAATAGTTGATTTACCAACTCCACCTTTACCAGAAGCTACTGCTATAAATTCAACCGGATTATCTTTAGATAATAATCCTTCTATTGTTTGTTCTTCCATTATTCCTTTGAATTTTTCTAATGTTTCTTCAGATAATTCATCGAAACGTATTCCAACAGTTTTAGCACCGTTGTCTTTTAATAGGTCTACAATTTCCATTTGTAAATCAAGTTGCGGTTGTCCACCCATCTTGGCAATCGCTATTTTAACACTAATGTGTTCTTTTTCTTCTTTAACGCTAACTTCTACAATTCCACCAGTTTCTTTAATTGGTACATCTACTATCGGGTCGTGTAACTCCCCAACTAATTCTTTAACCTGTTCTACAGATAACAATGCTACTACTTCCCTTCTTCTTGTTAATCTATTCGTATCATATTCAGTGTAACAAAAAATATAGATTAATTGTTAGTTTATTGTTCAAAAAAAGCAGGCGAGACATTAATTAAATGTCTCAGCCTGCTTCTTTTAAATTTAATTTGAATGATTTGGAATTCTTGTATTTTGGTGTTTGTTCTCTGTTTTTATAAACATAGAAAGTACTATACCAAAAAATACAATTACAGTTAATACTAGGAATGCAGTATTAATACCGTGTATCATTGCTTGAGATTGCAATATCTCAGCTTTATTTCCTGCACTTGCCGCTTCAAATTGTTCTTTTGATGGGTTAAAGTTTTTAGCACCAATTGACATAATTGTTACTAATATACCTGTACCGATCGAACCAGAAATTGTACGTAATGTATTCATCATAGCAGTACCATGTGATAATAAGTCGTTTGGTATTGCATTTAAACCAGCTGTATTTACAGGCATCATTATCATCGATACGCCGAACATTCTAATAGTATATACTACAATTAAATATACTAATGAAGTGTCTGTACTCATAAATGCCAGCATAAACGTTGTAATCGTTATAATTGTAAAACCTGTTATCGCTAACCATTTAGCACCATATTTATCAAATAATCTACCTGTTACAAGTGACATTACACCAGTAATAATTGCCCCAGGTAATAATAATAAACCGGAAATGAGCGCTGAATATCCTCTAGCATCTTGCATATACATTGGCATTAATAAAGATGGTCCTATTAAAGATATCATAGTAAATACACTAATAACTGTAGTTAAAGCGAATGTTTTATATTTAAACACTCTGATATTTAATAATGGATTTGTTAATTTTAATTGTCTTGTTAGGAATATTACGATTGTCACTATACCTATTATTAATGAAACAATAACAGTTAGTGATGAAAAGCCCATCGATCCTGCACTACTAAATCCATATAAGAGGGCACCAAACCCTACTGTTGATAATATAATTGATGGTACATCTAAATGAACATCTTTTGGTTTAGAAATATTAGTTAAATATTTCGCTCCAAAACTCAATGCTACTACTGCAAATGGAATGATTGAATAAAACGGACTTCTCCAACTAAAATTATCAACTAAGTAACCTGATAAAGTTGGTCCTATTGCAGGTGCGAATGATATAACAAGACCTGCCATTCCCATTGCAAAACCACGTTTTTCTTTAGGGAATAAATTAAATAGTACGAATTGCATAAGTGGCATCATAACACCTGCGCCCATCGCTTGAAGTACTCTTGCTAACATTAAAACACTAAAAGTAGGTGCTAAAGCAGCAACTACAGTACCTACCGTAAACGATAGCATCGCCAGTAAATAAAGCGGTCTCGTATTAAATTTGTCCATTAAAAATGCAGTGGCAGGTATCATAACACCATTGACTAGCATGAATCCTGTCATTAACCATTGCCCTTGGTTAGCATCAATATTTAAATGCACCATGATTTCAGGTATCGCTGTGTTTAATAAAGTTTGGTTTAAAATAGCCACGAAAGCACTGACTAACATGACAGCGACAACTAAATTTCTTTTACCTTTTGAAATATCCTGAACGTCCATGGTTTCATCTCCTTCTAAATATACCTTGGCTATTATGCACTAATTTATTTCGGAAATCAAAATAAACGTTCTATTTATTTAAATTTTTACTTTCTGGATAGAATATTTCAGTACAGATGTACAGAATCGTGATTATGATCAAAATCACCCAAAAATCAATTTTAATTTGAGAATAGTAAATATGAACGCAAAAATAAAACATAACGGTGCTCACCGATATCGTTAATAAGTGAAATGTCATACCTTTAAAATAAGGGTTATCATTTAATTTGGTTTTAAACCTATCTAGCAACAATTCAATGGCTACTAAAGTGAAATATCCGAATAGTATATAACTGCCGTAATAAATTAAATTGTCAATCATGCTTTTATTATAGTTAAACTCTGCTAAACCATAATATATAAGTATTCTGCTTAATCCAAACATACCAAAGGAAAGTAGCACGATAAATATAGCACCAGATATAGTAAATATACCTACGATAGCTAGTATCGCTAGCAAATGAAAAATATCAAAGCGTTTGTTTTTTCTTCTCATAAAGCGCTACTCCTTTTAAATATGTTTACATACAAATTAAATCTAACTTTTAACTTCTTTAAAAATAATCGCCCATACAAATGTTAATATCACTACAATTAACATGATGTATAACATAATATTTTGAATACCATATACTAAAAATGGGACGTTTAATGCAAATATAGATGCAACAATTAATGAACCTGTTGTACTTCCAATTGTTTTGAACAATGTATAAATAGACATCATTGAACCTAAATGTTGAGGTGGTGACTCTTCTTGAACAATTACGACATCTTTTGTATATACCGTTCCAAATGAAGTTCCCATTACAAATACAGCAAAAGGTATAATAGCAATCATTTCAACACCTGTTAGGATGGCAAACGCCCCTACAAACATTGCTAAGAAAGCTAACATATAAATAAATTTCAAAGCCAACTTATCTAATTTACCTAAAACAAAAGTAATAATTAGCCAACCTACAGACATAGGGAAAATGAGTAGTCCACTTTGCAATGGCGTAAAGTCTTGTTCATTTTGTAGGTATATAGGCATAAATATAGTGTATCCCATCAGCATTGTTGAATAAATCAAATCTGTAAATAATACGAGTATTATTTTCTTATTAATAGATGCTATCGGAACAAATGGATTTTTAACTTTCTTCTCAACTTTAAATAGTAAAAATATAAAAACAATTAAAGTAACAATACTTAGTATTCTTACTATGGAAGGAACTTGTTCAGAAACAATACACAAGAAACTAGCAACAGCTCCATAGAATACAATTAGGCCTTTATAATCCAATCTCGTTTTTTCAATTGTATCTTGTTCAAAATTAAAATACTTAATAACAAGCCACATTGAAATAAGAGCGATTGGAATATTGATATAGAATAAGAAACTCCAGTTTAAGGATTCTAATATTGCGCCACCAAGTAATGGTCCTACAATACTAGAAATACCCCAAACACTTCCTACTATTCCCATCACTTTATATCTTCTAGGTATAGGGAAAGCAAGTTTAGGAACGACTTGGCCAAGTGTCATCATCACACCTGCTCCCATACCTTGAATAATTCTAGAAAAAACTAAAAGTGTAAAACTTTGCGTTATTTCTGTAAGTCCACAAAGTATACTACCTATAATAAAGGTGGAGATACCTAGTAAAACAACATACTTAATATTTATTCTCTTTACTAACTCACCAACTATTGGTGTCATGAATACAACTGCCATTAAATAAACAGTAAATATCAATGCTACTTCTGTACCAATACCAAAATCTTTTTGCATCGTTGGTGTAGCCAAAGAAACAATAGATGTTTCAATAGCGCTCATAAACATGATTAATACAAGCGCTAATACAATGCCTTTATTTTTAGTCATAATTTACTCTCTTTCATATACAATTTCCCCATTTACAACTGTTTTTGTTGCCTGAATTGTAGCTAATTCTTTTTTATCAATTTCAAATGGATTTTTATTTAATACTGTGAAGTCCGCTTCATAACCTGCTTTAATCAACCCAGTTTTCTCAGTAGTTTGAGCTATCTTACTCGCCTGAGTTGTATAAAGACCAATTGCATCAAAAACAGGTAAAGCCTCCTCAATAAAATATGCACCATCTTGTCCATATGATTGTCTATTAACAGCAGCATGAATCCCTAAAATTGGATTAGGTATTTCTATCGGAGCATCTGAACCTCCACCTATTATAATATTACGTTCCAACATTGATTTAAATGGATATAAATACCTCGCTCTTTCTGAACCTACTTTGTCTTCAACCCATGGAAAATCGCTTGTTATAAATTGTGGTTGAACGTCACATATAACAGGTGATTTTGAAACACGTTCTAATAATTCTTCATTTAACGTACTAATATGGATTAAACGGTCTCTTAAGCCGTTTGGAACTGGATTGTTTTCTATCGCATCCAATACCATTTCGCAAGCCCTATCTCCTATCATGTGAACAGCTATAGCACCATTATGCTTTCTTGCAAGTTTTACTTTCTCATCTAGAGCTTCCGGTGTATAAATAGCTAGACCATAATTTTCCCCGCTCGGATCATTCGAGTAAGGTTCTTTCATTAATGCTGTACTCCCACCGAATGCCCCATCAGCGTAAAACTTCATCGCGTCTGGCTCTAGCCAATTTTCTACAAATGTAGCACCGTCTTGTATCATTTGTTCATACACACTAAAATGTCTTAACAGTCTAACTTTAAATGGTTTTTGATGTTGTTTATCTCCTATAACTGTTTTATATGCGTTTAATACATCTTTATAATCATTATAATAACCTAAATCTTCAGTATGTGCGCCAGTCACGCCAAATTGATATAAATAATCAACAGCATTTGTTAAATGTCTAGTTAAAGATTTTTCATCTTCAGTCATGGAAAGTTCTTCAAAAGGTTCCATTGCAGTATCGTATATCCACCCTGTTAACTCGCCGTTTACTTTTTCATATGATCCACCTTCAGGATTTTGAATATGATGATCAATATTTAATAATTCTAAAGCTTTAGAATTAACAAAAGCAGCATGTCTACATACACGTTTTACGATAACAGGATTCTCTTTACATAGTTCATCTAAATCATGTTTATTCAAACGTATACCATCAAGTAAATTTTCATCATAGCCTTCAGCAACAAGCCATTCACCTTCAGATAATTTTTCAGCTTTTAATTTGATTTTATTTTTAATTTCCTCAATATTCGTTTCTCCATTTAAAATTACGGAAGACAACCATACACCAGTTCCCATCACATGGATATGCGTTTCCACAAACCCTGGAAACATTGTTTCGCCTTTTAAATCAATAACTTCGTATTCTTTTTCATTTATTCGATTTAAATCATCTTGGTCCAAAACTTTTTCAACCTTGTTCTGATTAACAATTACGCCTTTATATGTATCATCAGGATTTATCATTGTATAGATTGTGCCATTTTTGAAAAGCTTTTTCATCATATCCATCTCCTTGTAAAATTGCTCTTACGCTAATTCTACATATTAAACCAAAAAAAATACAACGATAAAAATAATAAAACCAATTAAAATAACAATCATTCTTGGCGTTCAGCATAGTTAAAAGCTTTTTAAAAGCTGAACACCAAGTAATCAAGTTTATTAATTGGTTTAAATTTGTTTAATTTTCTAGTACATGCCTAACAGCTGTGATAAGCACTCTTGATCTTTCTTCCCCGAAATACTCTCTAAATCTTGCATCTTCATCATACATCTCCACCATTTCAAGATGTCTTTCTTCTGTATAAGTCGGCCAGCTATATGTTAACCATTCTTTGTGTAATTCTGTTGCTTTTTGCTGTCTTTCTAAAGTAGCTCCATTATCAATAATTTCATCCAGTTGTTTAAACAAGTCATTTTCTATCTCATTTTTGCTTTGAATTTCATCTTGAGACATATCTACATATTTATCATCCGCCTGATCGATATTCTCGTGACCAAATCTTTCTTCTACTTGCTCGCCTTGTTTTTCTTCATTTTCATTAAGTACCTCTCGATGGAACGCTTCATATTTTCTTTCTTTTGTCATCTTTAAAGCCCCCTTCTATTTCAAAAATAGCTTATATATATATGTTTTACCCATTTTTTAAAAAGTTAATGAAAAATAAGAAAGGAGAGCAGGACAGAATCCTTATTTTTTAAAAAGATTCCGTAGTCCCGCTCCGGCAAGGATGACTAGGTTTGAAAAGTTTAATATAAGCGCATTTTCCAGTCAGCTACTGCCAATATAACAAAAGAGTCTGAGACAATTTTTATGTCTCAGACCTTTTCATTAATATTTTATATTTTATTTTAATCGTCTATCTTCATCGGTTTTTATATGTTCATTAAATTTTTGTTGGTTATTTCTTTTTTGATGTTTGATCAATAAAATCATGACATAAAGTAAACAAAGACCAAATATAAGGGAAATGACACCCATGAATTGTAAACCGCTTGCTCTACCATCACTAAATACAAAGTAATAAAAGAAATAGCATTGAATCATTATAATAATTGTCAAAACAATATAATACAAACGGTAATTCATGACTTACCTCCTACATAAAGTACATTATTGCAATGAAATGAAATATGGATGCAATCAATATAAAGAAATGCCAAATCATATGGAAATACTTTTTATCTTTTTGTGCATAGAACCATGCACCAATTGTGTAACTAATACCACCGAAAAGTATAAATAACATAAATAGAAGAGATGTTTTATTAATAATAGACGGTAGCATAAGAACACCCATCCATCCCATTATTAAATACATTGATAAACTCAATTTATGATTAACATTTTTAGCAGTAGATTTATAAACTATGCCCCATATTGTTATGCCCCATTGGACACCCATTATGACCCAACCTAACCATCCGCCTACTAGAGACAATGCGATAGGTGTATATGTTCCACATATTGCAATGTAAATCATACTATGATCTATAATTCGCATAATATATTTCTGCGGAGACGAAGTAGACATAGAATGATAAACTGCTGATGATAAGAACATAAGCATGATACTAATAATATAAATAGACACACTTGTTGATTTTAGTGCACCATCTTGTATATAACTTGCAACTGCTGCATATGGTAAAAAGAATAACAGTATAAAAGCTGGTACTCCATGTGATACTGCATTTCCCACTTCTTCTCCAAAGGAAAGAGGCATAATATCTTTAAAGGCCTCTTTCACTTTTCCTTCTTTTTTGTGATGAGATTTTGCATTACTAGACTGTTCCATTCACTTACCTCTTTTACAATAATTGATTTGCTTCTAGATCTTGTTGTGCTGTTTCTATACTATCTTTTCCTTCTTTATTTTTTAATGGACTAAATTCTTCTTTTCTATCTACTTGTAGTGTAGCAAATGAATTTGCATATTGGAAAATATCAAAATAAAATAACTCGAATTTTAAAGTTTCTTTTTCTATTACACTAAAATCTTCATCTATTTGCTTAAGGTTTTTAATCGCTAAGTGATAAGGAAGTGGTTTAGAAGCCGCTTCAATTAAGAAATCTAATTTAAAGGCATGAATTCCAATATTAGCGTTTTCTAATTTATTTACCTCACCTTCAGGTAATTCTGAATACTCAAGGACTTGTTTTTTATCATCAATAGATACTATACGACCTACTTTTTCGTCTGGATATGCTTGTACTGATTTAGTTGTAATGTCACAATCCTTTTCTTTTATAAAACCGGCAAATTCTGGATCTAATACTTTAACTAGCACATTATCAATATTATTTAAGAATAAGTATTCTACACCATTGTCTTTCATTTCATTTAATAAATTAGCTTTTTCTAATGATTTAAAAACGCCACCGTTTCCATTCGGGGTACGCATAATATGTTTATCTTTATCTAATACAAGTTCCCCCTCTGTTGATAGGGCTACAACATGGTCTTGTTTGAAAAAGTGGATATAAGATTCATCATAACCAAAATAATTATTTTCTAAAAAGAAAGATAGTGTATCTTTATGATTAATATCACTCGTCATGATGTACCAATGAATAGGTGTTCCAGTTTCTTCGAATAATTTATTTAACTGTTCTGCTTGTCTTTCAAATAAACTTTTATCATTAAATGAGAAAGTGCCCTTAGGTGCTTTATGACCTAAACGCGTGCCTTGGCCACCAGCCATAAGTAAAACTGCAAATTTACCTTCTTTAATTGCACTTAAACCTAATGAGCGGTACTCTGCTAATTTTTCTTCAGGTAAGTTTTCTTTAATGTCATAATTAATTTGTTCTACATCATCTGCTATTTCAATCATTTTTCTATTTACATAAACATCTTCATATAATTTATCTACTTCATCTAGATCTATTCTGTCCATATCTATGTGTAGCTGTTCTTTTTCGCTTTGGCTCATCATTTTACAATATTCTAAAATGTGACCTTGCCCGTGTTGCTTTAAGATTGTTTCATCTAGCATTTATAATACCTCCAAAATTTGACTCATTATCATTATACGACTTTAGAATGATTTGTCTAAAAATATCATAAAATAATTAAAATTTAAATGATTACAGAAGTAAAATATGGGTATGATATATAATGTGTAGATTCTATAACACAAATAATCCTATATCTAATAGGTCAAGGAGGATTTTATTATGAGTTTAGGAGACAAATTTAACGACGCAAAAGATCAAGCAGTTGACAAAGGTAAAGAACAGGTAGACAAAAACAAAGACGAGTATACTGAAAAAGGTAAAGATTTTGCCAAAGACAAAGGTAAAGATCTTAAAGACAAATTCAGTAAATAACATAAGTATTATAAAACAGTCCGAGGCATATATAAATGTCTCGGACTGTTTCTTTAATATAGGCAAGGGTGACTATGAAATATTTTTACTAAAAGGAGATTCCCACCCCACTCCCTTCACTTTTAAATATTTATTTTTATAAAAATAATCTATAAATATCTTTCCACCATAATACCACTGTAATAGCGGTAAATGCTGTTGAAAGACTTAAATCAACTACTCCGCCTGTCCTAAATACAAAGGGCATTTTTACAGATATATTAATTGGATAGAATAATTTTACGCCTCTAGGTGTAAGCATATCTAAAATAATATGTGATAGCATCCCCATTATAATAGATACTAAATATGGCTCAGGAGCTTCAATTGCCTTTAACCCCCAAAATATTAAAAATAGAAATAGTAATGAATGTGTAAAAGTCCTATGTCCAAAAATTGTGCGTATAATTAAACTTAAAGGAAAAAGCTTTCTACCTATATTGCTTTTAAAATGACAAATATCTGGTACTAAACTAGCCACTCCACATAAACTGACAATTGTAAAAGACGTAAAGATATCCTCTCCATAATAAATACTTAATGATGACCCGATGAATATACCGCAAGCTAGATGTGTTTTTCCCGTCATATTAGTTTTCCTCGTTTCTATAAATTTCTTTATTAATTTTAACATAATAAAGCGAACAAGTATACGAACACTTTGTGACTTTGTTGTGATTTAAATCACGGTAGAAAAGATTTATTGACAATTATGTGAATTAAATCACATATTCATTGATTTCTATATAACACTTGGTACAATAACAGTGTAAGTCATATTAAACATAACCCTATACCATTGTTGAAATAACCCCCTTATTTCACACCAAAAAGCGCTCGTCAAAATTGACGAGCGCTTTTTGGTTAATCATTAACTTGCTGCTTTATTTTCATTTTGTTGATTATTTTGCAGATTAGACTGTTTGGGTTCTTGCTCTGAGTCATTATTGCTGTTTTGTCTATTCAAATCTTCATGAGATTGTTTATTAGAGTCATCTTCTGAAGAAGGTATTTCCTGACTTGGAGTATTATCTCTCGATTGATTACTCTGTTCGTTAGGAGACTGTTGTTGATTGTTTTCATTAGTGTCCTGATTTTCTTCAGGTAATTGACAGC
Organism: Mammaliicoccus lentus; assembly: GCF_002902755.1. Lineage (GTDB taxonomy): Bacteria > Bacillota > Bacilli > Staphylococcales > Staphylococcaceae > Mammaliicoccus > Mammaliicoccus lentus. Next base: position 11,726 of record NZ_PPRS01000041.1, read on the forward strand.
CCTCATCATTACATAAATACCCATCATGACTTAAATTTTGCCAAGCTCGAGTAAATTCAATTGTGTTTTCAACTTCATCACACTCCGCTTGAAAATCACCTTGATTCAATAAACAATTTCTTGCTTTTGAATAAGTCTCAGTATCAAATTCACTTTCCCCTGAATTACGATTCGGTTTAACACCATTAACATTTTCTTCAATCGGAATTTCTTCCGATGATTCATTTTCGTTATTAATAGCTTCATTATTATTCTGATTTGTATTTTCGTTCGTTTCTGTTTCTTGACTACTATTTTTCTCAGTCGTCTTTTCTTCCGTTGTTTTTTTCTTATTTGCGTTCGTTTCTGAAGTTTTTTCGTCTTGGTTTGATTTATTTGTATTCGTAGAAGTTTCATTATCACATGCTACTAGAAACATTAAGCAAACTGCTAAGAGACCATATATCCATTTCATAGAATCACTCCTGGGCCTTTTTGCTTTATTTTCCTTGCTACTCATAAAAGACACTTCTTTCTTATAAAATAATTGAGCATTAATTAAAACATAAGAATATCATACATGATAAACTAATATTAGTAAAAATAATTGTATCATCCCAAGGAGGTATTTGTTATGTATAAAGCTGTCAACAAAGATGAATGGACTGGTAGAACAGATAGCGAAACTTTACGTTCTGCTTTTAGATATCATCAAATTATAGACACAGTTAACTTAGAGCAAGAAGCAATTGAACCAATAAAAGAGTTTGACGATCAAATTAATATGGCTCTCATTGGTTTTGAATGTGACGAAGGTGTCGCTCGTAATAATGGAAGAACAGGAGCGGTCGATGGACCGAAACATTTTAGAAAAGCATTAAGTCCCTTGCCTATTCATAACGAATATTTACACTTAACAGATTACGGTAATGTCGTTTGTCATAAAACTAAACTCGAGGAAGCTCAAGCTGAACTTGGAGACAAATTATCTCAAATTCTTCCATATAACCATTACACTGTACTTGTAGGCGGTGGTCACGAAATCCTATATGGTCACTATTTAGGTGTTAGAAAAGCAAATAAGGACAAAAAAATAGGCATAATAAATATTGATGCTCATTTTGATATGAGAGATTATGATAAACAACCATCTTCAGGAACAATGTTTAAACAAATATTGGACCAAGATGATCAAGTAGGCTACTTTGTTCTAGGCATTCAGAAAAATGGTAATACAAAAGCTCTTTTTGAAAGAGCTGATGAATACGGCGTTCGATATATTCTTGAAGACGAATTAAGAAGTCATCTTTCAATTGAGACAATCACCTCTATAAGCTCTTTTATAGAAGAATATGATGAAATTATGATTACATTGTGTACAGATTCAATTGATGTAAGTTATGCCCCTGCTGTAAGCGCTCCTTGCATTATGGGATTACAACCTCAAATTGTACAAACTATTCTACAATTAGTTACGAATTCAAATAAAAGTACGAGTATAAGCATAGCAGAATTATCACCTAGATTCGATATAGATAATCGCACAGCTAGACTTTTAGCTAATATTGCATCGAACATTTATCACGACCAAGCTGAAGTAGTTCAGTCACATTGGGAGTCTTAATTTATGTCAGAAAATAAAAAAGGCATACTATTAGCTGGGTTAGCCTATACTATATGGGGTGTGCTGCCTTTATATTGGAATCTCGTTGACGAGATCGGTCCATTTGAAATACTTGCACACCGCGTTCTTTGGTCAGTAGTATTTATGCTTATACTATTGACAGTAACCAGACAGTTAAATATGTTTAAAAATGCGACAACAAAGTTATTCAAAAACAAAAAAATGCTAATCGCTATCATAGCAGCCGGATATATTATTACATTAAATTGGGGTACGTTTATATGGGCTGTTAATAACCATCATGTGCTACAAGCTAGTTTAGGTTATTATATAAATCCATTAGTCAGTATATTATTTGCTTTTATATTTTTAGGCGAGCGATTTTCTATTGCACAATGGATTGCGATTATACTTGCTTTCATAGGTGTACTATTTATGACGTTTCAAGTTGGAGAATTTCCAACAGTATCCATCTTGTTAGCTGTCTCATTTGCGCTATATGGATTAATTAAAAAAGTAGTAGATATTGATGCTTTCAGTAGTATTACAATAGAATGTATTGTAACTTTACCTGCTGCATTGATTTATATCTATTATTTATCTGAAACGAATAATATTACATTTGGTATGAATACTTCTAGCGCTTGGTTATTATTAGCTGGTGTAGTAACAGCTACTCCACTTGTACTGTTTAGTGCTGGCGCAAGAAAAATCCCATTATCTTTAACAGGATTTTTACAATATATTGCACCGACCATTATGTTCTTCTTAGGTATATTCCTTTTAAATGAACATTTTGATATTAATCAATTTATTACTTTCATTTTTATATGGATTAGTATCATCATATATAGTTACTCGAAATACATGGAAATGAAGAAAACTAATAAAAAACAAATAGAAAAATCGTTTCGTTAGAAATAGCGAAACGATTTTTTATTTAACCATACTATCGATTATTTAAACTTAATTATTAATACAATTCTCCACATGTTGCTGCTAAGAGAGCTTTTATAGTATGCATTCTATTTTCGGCTTGTTCAAATACTCTTGAATAACTTGATCTGAATACATCGTCAGTTACTTCCATATTTGTTACACCAAATTTATTAAAACAAAGTTCGCCCATTTCTGTGTTTAAGTCGTGTATAGCAGGTAGACAATGTAAAAATAAAGTATTTGGCTGTTCTGTTAAATTAATTAATCGTTGGTTTACTTGGTAATCTTTTAACAATTCATAACGAGCTTCTAATTGATTTTCTTCACCCATCGAACACCATACATCTGTATAAATTACATCACTGCCATATACACCCTCTTGAATGTTATCTGTTATCAATATTTCACTTCCAGATAACTCACTTAATTCTATCGCTTGTTGTTGTACGCTTTCTTCTGGTTGTAATTCTACCGGCGCTACGATATGAATATTAACGCCTAATATTGCACTTGTAACTAATAGTGAATGAGCAACATTATTACGTCCATCGCCTACAAACGTAACTGTCTTATTCTCATAAGTACCAAAATATTCTTTGATAGTTAAGAAATCAGCTAACATTTGAGTAGGATGCCATTCATTTGTTAAACCGTTCCAAACTGGTACGTTAGAAAATTTAGCTAAATCTTCAACAGTATGTTGTTCAAAACCTCTAAAGGCTATCCCATCAAACATAGACCCTAATACAATTGCAGTATCTTCAATTGATTCCTTTCTGCCAAGTTGTAAATCTTCTTTACCGAGATAAGATACATGTGCCCCCATTTTAGTAGCTGCTACAGTAAATGCTGCGCGTGTACGAGTTGATTGTTGTTCAAACAATAAAGCAATATGTTTACCATTTAAAAAACGTTGAGGTATGTGATGTTTCTCCTTGAATTTTAATTCTTCAGCTAATTCAATAAGTTGTTCTAACTCATCTTTAGAAAAATCAACCTCTTTTAAAAAACTTGTCTGATATAAATCTTTTAACTTTGATAACTTCGTCCCAATGAAACCAACTCCTTTTTATTTATAAATAACATCATATAATACTTTTTGCACAATGTAAATAGTTATACAGTATATTGCATAAAAATACTTATTTTATTAGTATGACACATTGTTTTAAAAAGGTAACACATTTTTACTGTTTTCTATTGAAAACGAATTCATAATACGTTATGATATAGCTATCAAACAAAAGGATGTGTTAGATATGGCAATGAGAGTATCAAAGGATAATAATCAAGTTCATATTCACTGGAGAGTAGCTGACATTACTATTCCAAATGACGAAATCAAAGAGGTTAAGGAAGATCAAGACATTCATGCATTGTCTAATGAAGACCAAGATCACGTTGTAAGAATTGGTTCAACTTTTGGTAAAACAAATCGTGTCATTATTAATACAGACGATAAAGAATACATTATATATACACATGCCGATAAGAAAATTTATAACGAATTAACTAAATAATACTTAGAAATAATAAACAGGCTGAGACATATTTTTGTCTCAGCCTAATTTATTGTAATAGCAGTAGATGACTGGGGGGGTGCGACGAAATCTTTTTCAAATAAAATTTCTGTATCTCTCCTTTTTAAGTAGTTAAAATATTATGCTACTTTTTCATAGCGTGCTAACATAGAGTTAAGGAGTGATGCCAATTATGTTAAGAAGTTTATCAGGCTTAAACGCCATTATCACAGGCGGTTCTAGAGGAATCGGTAAATCTATCGCAATTGCTTTAGCACGTGAAGGTGTTAATATTGCAATCACAAGTAGGAATCTTGATACTCTAAAAGAAACTGCTGATGAACTAAAAGATTTTGATGTAAATATATTTTATAAAGACGCTAATATTGCTCGCAAAAATGATGTACAAAAATTTATAGAAGATGCTCACCATGCACTCGGTTCTATCGATATTGTTATTAATAATGCAGGCGTTATGAAAAACAATCCTTTTTTAGAAGTAGATGAAGAAGAGTTTGACCAACTTTTTGATACTAACGTCAAAGGAATATACTATGTACTACAAGAATCTCTCCCTTATTTAGTTAAACAAAAAAGCGGAGATGTTATAAATATCGCTTCAATGTCAGGACTTAAAGCTAATGCTACAAGCAGTATTTACGCTGCTACAAAATATGCAGTCATTGGAATGACTGAAGGAATTATGCAAGAAATGAGAAAACATAATATTAGAGTTTCTTATTTAACACCTTCAGCTGTTCTCACAGATTTAATTGGAGAACCTAAGTTACAAGAAGAAACGATGACACATGCAGAAGACGTGGCAGATGTCGTTGTATCTCAGTTAAAACTTCAACCTAGAACTTTCATGAAAACAGCACAAATTTGGGCTACAAACCCAACACCAAAACAATAGGAGTGATTTAGATGTATGTTGTAACGAATAGAATTAAAATGAAAAAAGGCTATGCAGAAAAATTAGCACCAATGTTTACTAAAGGTGGCGCATTACAAGAAATGAAAGGTTTCATTAAAGTTGAAACTTGGAATATGCAAGATATAGAAGAACATGATTTATTACATGTAAATATGTGGTGGGAAACTTTAGAAGACTTCGAAGCTTGGAAGACAAGTGATGCTTTTAAACAAGCACATAATCGTGATGATAAACCAGAAGATGATAAATCCGAGAATGAACAAAGCGATTCACCAATGCTAGGTTCTGAACTCGCAATTGCTAAAGTTGAAACATCACTAGACCCTAAATAAAAATAATTAGCCTTATATGCACAATAAAGCATAAGCATTCATAATAAAAAGTCCGAGACATTTATAAATGTCTCGGACTTTTTATTTATATAGGCATCCTTGCTGAGGTGGGCATACAAAATCTTTTTACCAAAATGAGATTTCTCAGCACTCTCTTTTAATTAAAAGAATATATGAGCCATGATAACAATAATAGGTAATGCAATGATTGTACGTATAATATAAATCATAAATAACTTACCTAAACTGACTGGTATTTTAGATCCTAAAATAACGCCCCCTACTTCTGATAAGTAGATTAATTGCGAGATGCTCAATGCTCCGACGATGAATCTTGTCATATCACTAGGCACATCACTAATTAATAATGATGGTAAGAACATATCAGCAAACCCTATTAATAAAGTTTCTGAAGCTTCATGTGCATAAGGTATTTGCATTAATTCTAATAATGGTACAAACGGTGCACCTAATATACTAAATAACGGTGTATATTCTGCTACAATTGTAGCCAATGTACCGATAGCCATAACGACTGGCAATACAGCCAACCACATATCTAATACAGTTTTTATACCATTAATGAAAAATTGTTTTAATCCTGGAGACACAACTGCTTTATCAGTGGCTTGTTGAAAACCCCATGTTAATGGATTGTGTGTCTTAGGAATCGTTTCATTTAATTTTTCAGTACTACCATTTGAATATTGATCCGGTATTTGTTTAAGTGGCCATATTCTTGGCATAATAAATGCGGCTACAACACAAGCTATAATTACAGATAAATAGAATTTAAAGAAGTGGTCTACAAGCCCTATCGTTTGAGCAATAACAATAGCAAATGTAATTGACACAACTGAAAATGTTGTTGCAATAACTGTCGCTTCACGTCTTGTATAAAATCCTTGTTCATATTGTTGACTCGTAATCATAACCCCTACTGTTCCATCTCCAATAAATGAAGCTAAATTATCAACTGTTGATCTACCTGGTAATTTAAATAATGGTCTCATAACTGGCGCAAACATTGGGCCTAGAAATTCTAATAAACCAAAATCCATTAATAATGGTAGAAACAATCCAGCAAAGAAAAATACCGCTAATAATGTTGGTAATAAGTCGTTATAAACCATTACCCCAGTATTTTCATTAAGCACAACCCCGGGACCGACATTAAAATATACCGAGATTGCAAACAGTGCTCCTAAAATTCTAATAACTACCCAAATCCAATTAACATTAAAAAGTTCATTCGTGATAGTACGTTTTGTAGAAGTCTTGAATACTGTAGAATAAATAATCGTTAATATCGCAGATACTGATATTAATAACATGATAATTAATCCTGATGAATTGCCTAAAAACTCTAAAGTTTTATTAGCTAAAAACGCTACTGGCAGACTTGTTGAAGTCTTCCCGTCCTCATCTGTTACTGAGACAGGTATTAAAAATAAATAAATTCCTAGTAACGATAATATTATAAATTTTAATCTACCAACTAAAACACTTGTTTCTTTCATATGTATGCTCCTTTACGCAAGATTAACTATACACAATATTTTATAAATATTCAATCCTATTCTTTCCTATTTTTATTATATATTTTTTTGTAAGCGCTGTCATTAAAAATCGGGAGAATATATAATAAATAAGACTATTTATAATTAAATAGTCTTATTTCAAGTTACTAATATATTTTAATCATTCAATAATTTGTATATTTCACGTATATTAACCCTTGTTTAATCATGTTCTACTATATTTTTATACATATATTATGAGTTAAATTCTCAATCGTCCGGTTATTAAATTTTGTCTGTATTTTTGCATATCACACTGTTATAATCATGTTTATATGTAAAAAAGAAGGAGTAATAAAATGTCAAAATCACGATTAGTCACATTTATGTTGAGTGTTTTTGTAGTAGGAATGGTTGAATTGATGATTGCTGGTATTTTAACACTGATGAGTGCAGATATGAATATATCAGAAGCAATTGTAGGACAACTTGTAACTGTTTATGCATTAACATTCGCTATTAGTGGTCCGATACTTGTTAAGCTTACAAAGAATTTTTCACCTAAATTAGTATTAATGATTAGCATGATTTTATTTATTATCGGTAACGGGATTATCGCATTTTCACCTAATTTTACAATTTTAGTGATTGGGAGAGTATTATCATCTGCCGCTGCTGCAATCATTGTTGTTAAAATTTTAGCTTTAACTGTTATTTATTCAAAACCAAGTCAACGTGGGAAAATGATAGGTCTTGTTTATACAGGTTTTAGCGCTTCAAACGTTTTAGGTGTTCCTTTAGGTACTAAGATCGGAGACCTTGTTGGTTGGAGAATGACATTTCTATTTATTTGTTTAGTTGGCGTAGTAGCATTTATTCTAATTTCTATTAATATTTCTAGTGACAAAATAAATAATGCTGATGAGCCTACACCTCAAAATCATAGTTATAAGATCTTACAGCCTTTAGAAGTAGTCAAATATTTAAGCATTACATTTCTAATACTTGCTGCAAACTATGTTGTTATCACATATATTAGCCCATTATTATCTATATATGGTTATGACTTAAATATTGTTTCTCTTGTACTATTAGTCGCAGGAATCGGAGCAATTTTAGGTACATCTTTGGGCGGTTATATTACTGATGCTATAGGTAGTAAAAACTGGTTAATCATATCATTAAGTACATATACAGTACTTATGTTTATATTCCAATCTTTCTTACCTATATTAATCATCACTCTAATAGGTGTATTCGTTTGGAATATCGTACAATGGGGTTCTAACCCACCAGTTCAAATAGGTATTATTTCTCAAATAGAAGGAGATACTAGTGCAGCGATGAGTTGGAATATGTCTAGCTTGAACGCTGGTATCGGAGCTGGCTCATTATTAGGTGGTATTTTTGTAACTTACTTTAATGTAGTTTCAAGTTTATATGTAGCTGGAGCGCTTAGCTTTATCGCTTTATTGATATGTTTAACAATTAAAAAACAACCAAAAATAGTATAAAAAAAGGGAGGAAGACAGAAATCTTATTTACAAAAAAAGATTTCATAGTCTCGCCCCTGACAAACATGACACAGGCTGAGACATTGATATGTCCCAGCCTGTTTTTTATTCATTATTGTAATTCTTTGTTATTACCTTGTGATTGACCATCTTCATTCGAAGAATTTTTTTGTTCATATTCTTTCTTACTCATAACATCATCTACATGCATGTTTACTTCAACAACTTCAAGACCAGTCATATGTTTAACTTGTTCTTTTACTAAGTCAGCAACTTTTTTGAAAATTTTCGGAGCTGATTCACCATATTCTAAAATAACTTTTAAATCTACAGCAGCTTGTTTTTCTCCTACTTCTACAGAAACACCTTGTGTTACATTGTTTCCAGATGTGAAACGGTCAGTTAAACTAGAAGCAAAGCCGCCTTTCATATCTAAAATACCTCTTACCTCTCTAGCAGCAATACCAGCAATTTTCTCTATTACTTCATCAGAGAATGATAATGTATTTGAAAATTGTTGTTCTTGAACTTGTTCTTGCTGTTGTTGTTGGTTTTCACGTACTTGATCATTTACACCAGTTTGTTCATTGTAACTACTTTTTGCTTTATTGTTGTCTAAATTTGCCATAATAGAATCTCTCCCTTAAAATAGTTTAATTTAATTTATAGTTTCTTTATTTATTTAATAATGCAGTTTAACTTATTCGGTTTAAGAAATTTAAAAACTGCTGAGTACAGTCTTTAATGTACCCTAGTCCTATACCTATTAAACATAGGAC
>NZ_PPRS01000042.1 GCF_002902755.1 Mammaliicoccus lentus
ATAAAGTATTGATATCTATTTTAATATTTCTAGTCATAATAAAACTCCCTGCTAAGTTTTCACTATTTAAGTGTTTACTTAACAGGGAGCATATCATTAAAATAGGGGATAGTGCTTTTTATTTATGATTTAAATGTATTTCTAAGTTGTTGTTGTTCATCTTTAAGTTGTAATAGTTTAGTTTTTAAATCTTGTTCTAAAGATTGTAGTTCTTGTTCAGCTTGTTGACGTTTACGTGTACCGTCTTCTTGTATTCTTAATGTTTCTTGAATTGTATCCACGATATTTGTTTGTGTCGTCTTAAGTGTCTCAATATCAACAATACCACGTTCATTTTCTTCTGCTGTTCTTATCGCATTTTGTTTCAACATTTCTGAGTTTTTAAGCAACAGTTCATTTGTCGTATCTGTAACTTTCTTCTGTGCTTCTGAAGCACCTTGTTGCCTCAATAAAGTTAACGCGATAGCCATTTGGTTCTTCCATAATGGAATACTCGTTAAAATCGAGCTTTGAATCTTTTCAGCCAATGTTTGGTTAATATTTTGTATCATTCTAATTTGTGGTGCTGATTGTAAAGTAATTTGGCGAGATAATTGTAAATCATAGATTCGCTTTTCTAATCTGTTTATATATTGTTGTAAATCAGCCAAATCTTGTACATCCATTTGGTTATTAGATGCTTTAACTTTTTTCTCAAGCTCCACTAAATCATTTTGTTTAAGTTCATCACGCTTTTGTTCAGCTGCTGCGATATAAATATTTAAAGCATCAAAATACGCTTTATTTTCTTCATACAATTGATCTAATAGACCAACATCTTTCATCAGCATATTTTGTGATTTTTGCAGCTCTACAGATATGCGGTCGACTTGCGCACCAACTGATTGGTATTTGCTAAACACTTCATTAACTGAGCGCTCAGCACGCTTAAAAATACGTTTTAAACGCGATTGATTTTGTTTTTGTAATTCATCAGGATTTACTTCTTTTAATTTGTTCATCAAGTTTCTAAGTGAAGAACCGATTGGCCCGACATCTTTAGATTGAACTTGGTTGAGCATTTGATGAGAAAACTGTGATAATTTGTTTTGAGCTTGTTGACCATACAGTAACAGACCATCATTATCTAATGGTTTAATCTGTTTAGCTATTTCGTTTATTTTTTGTTGATCTTCATCTGAGAAATTCTTTTCATAAGTTGAAGTTACATCTGATTGACCAGATTGCTCATTTTCTTGAGCTTCCTGTGGTGCAATTTCATTCGATGAATCCTTAAACGGATCATCAATTAAGTCATCAAATAAATTTTTATTAGTTTCTGTCATAATTACGCTCCGTTTCATATTCGTATTTTTCTTGATTAGTCTTCAAATTTACTTTTTCTTTAGTTGTTTCAGGTATTTCTTTAGTAAAATCTTTTCTGTTTTTAGCCATGTCAGCTAATTCCATCTCAATATCCAATTGATTATAATTCGATACATTCAACTGCTTTAAATCAGCAACTAAAGTCCTTTTATTCTCATCAATCGTAAGTTTAGTTTGTTTCAATTTAGCTTTTTCTTCTTTAGTTTTATTCGGCATGCGTTGTAATAGAGTGTAGTTATCAATTAAATTAACTGTATTATCTAAATGCGAATAGAAAAAGCTTTCGACTGTATAAAACTTTTCTGGAGATTGTTTAACAGTGTTGTAAATTGTTCTTGTTAATTTAGCAACTTCATTTAAATTTTTAAATTCATTATATGAACGTACACGCATATAATTTTTATATAACCGTTTAAGTTTTGGGCTCGCATCATTTAATTGTTTTCTAATGAAATGATATTCTCTACGAGTTAATCCCATTTCCTTTAAAAAACGTCTAGAGCTATACCATTGAATAGGAATAAAACTCAATATATATGATCCGATAAACATACCAGTATCTAACATGAAATGTAAATCCAATTGAAATACACTAAATAAAAAAACAACAGACGATATTGGTACAGCTAATAGTGCACCTAATATATACGATAAATTATATTTCATTTTCATCTTCCTAAATTATAACGTTTTGAAATGCTTTGTATTTTCATCTAATGTTACATCTTCTATGTTGTAATCATCTACTTGAGAAGCAGGTGCAACGCCTTCAATTACTCCTTTAGTAAAACTTTCTAAGTCATCTGTTTTCCCGCTAGCATAAACTTCAACATAATCGTTAACATTTTCAACTGAGCCAACTATATTATATTTCTTAGCCAGTTGTGCTGTGAAAAATCTAAAACCAACGCCTTGTACGCGTCCATAAACTTTAATGTGTTTTCCGTTCATATTAATCACCTCATATATCCATTATAAAGGGTTTCTTACAAAAAAACTAATAATTAGAAACATAAATACTAAGCGCTTTTCTTGATTTCATCTTCAAATAGATTTAAATTTGTTTTAAGGTAATATTCTGAATAGGGGCGTTATAAATGTGGAAAGTTGTTACTATGCGGGCAGATTATGAGGGCTGGTGGCTATTCGATGATTGGACAGATCATATTATTCATGAAATCATTTGCAATGATTTTGATGAGATGCTAATAACTTATAATGACTTACTGAAATCGTACCAAGAAAAATATGCAAATGAGATAGTTGGTAAATATAATATTCATGCTTTTTATAATAATTGCGATATTGCTTTTTGTGAAGATTGTGAAGAAGATTTACAAATTTTTTATAGTATTCTTATATTAAATGACAATTCTATTTATACACCTTTACCAAATTAATAAATTCTGAAAATATCTGAATTGGTATTGCATTTGAATATTTAGTGACGTATAATAAGTAATAGCAATATCGTTATTCCATATTGCAAATGACATTATATATTTGGTGTTTTTTGTAATATGCGAATATCGCATATTGAATTTTAGTCTTGGAGGTTTCTCAATTATGAAACAAGGTACAGTAAAATGGTTTAATGCAGAAAAAGGATTTGGTTTTATCGAAATCGAAGGAGAAAATGACGTATTCGTACATTTCTCAGCAATTAACCAAGAAGGTTACAAATCTTTAGAAGAAGGTCAAGCAGTAGAATTCGAAGTAGTTGAAGGCGACCGCGGCCCACAAGCTGCAAACGTTGTAAAACTATAAAATATATGAATTTGAAAGACTAGAAAGAAACCCTAACAATGTTAGGGTTTCTTTCTGCAAAACTATAATACTATTAAATAATAATAAAGTTTAAGTTTATATAACGATATCTTTAATTATTTAAAAGCGCTACCCGCAGATTTCTATCTGATTGGGTAGCGCTTTTTTATTCAAAAAAATAAATAATTATTTATTTCACATCGTTCAAAATGAGTTGTTTTAATGTTTGCCTCTTAATAACTTCTCTTGCTTTTCCATCTCTGACAAATAACACTGCCGGTTTTGGCATTTGGTTATAGTTAGAACTCATAGAGTAGTGATACGCTCCTGTCGATAATACAGCTATATAATCACCAATTTTTGTTGATTTAGGTAATTTCATATCTTTACCGATTAAATCACCTGATTCACATAATTTACCTGCTATTGTTACTTCTTGTAAATCATCTTCTTGTCTATCTACTAATAGTGCCTCATATTTCGCATTATATAAAGCTGTTCTAATATGATCACTCATACCACCATCAATTGAAACGTAAGTATTAACATTAGGTATTTCTTTAATAGTGCCAACTCTATATAAAGTTACACCCGCTTCTCCTACGATAGAGCGTCCTGGCTCTATAGATATCTCAGGTATATCCATGCTATATTTTTCACTATTTTCTTTAATAGCATCAGTAATGCGCTTAATACTTTCTTCAATTGGATAGCTCTTATCTTCGTTTGTATATTTAATACTGAAACCGCCACCCAAATTGAGAATTTCAATATCGATATTATTTTCTTTTAACCATTCAAATACAATTTGTATCGTATTAATCGTACCATCCGCTTCAAAAATTTGTGACCCAATATGGAAGTGGATACCTTTAAAGTCTATTTTGTCTGATGCTTGTAGTGCTCGTACACCTTCTAAAGCAGTACCATGTTTTATCGATAATCCAAACTTACTATCTTCTTGTCCTGTTTGTATAAATTCATGTGTATGTGCTTCAACACCTGGATTAACTCTTAAAACTGCTTTGATTGGTTTAGATGCAATTCGGTTAATACGTGTAATTTCATCTAATGAATCAATAACGAAATACTCAACGCCACTTTCAATTGCATATTCTATTTCATCATTCGTCTTGTTGTTACCGTGAAAGTGTATTTTACTCGGATCAAAATCACTCGCTAAAGCTGTAAATAGTTCTCCTTCAGATACTACGTCTAAGCCCATATTTTCCTCTGCCATTAGTTTAAATAATTGAATGCTACTAAAGGCTTTAGATGCGTATGAAATATTATATTTTAGACCACTGTTACTAAATGCTTCATGAAATCTTCTACACTGTGATCTGATTTGTTCTTCATCATAAACAATAGTAGGGGTACCATAACTAGCTGCAATTGTCTTTAATGAGATATTCCCCATCGTTAATACGCCTTGATCATTATATTTAACAGTCATGATTTAATCTCCTTTATTAATGAATGATGGTTTAGTGCACTAATTTGTTCTGAATTAGCACCTACACCTTTAAATGTAAATTCGTCTATTCTTATGTCATTGCTATACATTGTTACCATATCTCCACGTTTTACTGATTCATCCACTTCTACAAACATATGACTCATCATTAATCCACGTATAGGATACCTTTTACCATTGATTAGCGCATCATGTTTAGCACGTGTTTTAAGTATACCGTCTCCATAACCGATATCAACTACTGCAAGGTTACAATCTTTATCTGCTGTATATTGGAAACTATAACCACAAGTTTCGCCTTGTTTAATAGGGCGTACTTGAATCACATTCGCAGTAACAGTAAAATTTTGATGAGTAGTTGAAGTAGCGAGACTACTATAAGGTCTTGAACCATATAGAATAATACCTAATCGCGCATGTGTATGTTGATCAAGCAAGCCATCTTCTCTTACAAAACTCGCACTATTCTGAGCATGAATAAATTTAAACGTATAACCTAAACTTAAGATTTCGTCTAAACAACTTAACCAAGCTGCTCGTTCTATTTCATACTCATCTCCACCAAATTCATCTGCGTATCCGAAATGCGTCCATATTCCTTCTATTTTAGCTTGTTCATCATGGGGTAGGTTAGTATTGAATTTTAATACTTCTTGCATTTCTTGAGCATTTTTCAATCCTGAACGGTGTAGCAAGTTTTCTAATTCTAAATGTAACTTAATACCACTTAAATCGTCTTTAAATTCATAATAAAATTCTAAAGAGGGTAAAGTCATTGCGATATTATATTGTTTTAAAGTTTCAAACTCTGTAGATGGATTCATTAAAAAGATATTTACATCACTGTTTAAATTTCTAATTCTCACAGCTTCATGTAAAGATGTCGTACTAAATGTCTGTATACCAGCAGCGATAAATGATTGCACTGCAAATTCTAAACCAAAATGATAAGCATCATTTTTCACAACAGCCATAACTTCTTGTCCATCTGTAAACTGTTTAGCGTTATTTATAAAGTCTTGTTCATATATTGTGATACGTGCAACCATTATTTATCCCTTCCTTGATTTAACAATGCCATATAATAATCAGCTATTAAAATAAGCACTTCTTCATCAAAATTTAATTTGTTTGTATGTAGACCATACACAAAGTCTTTTTCAATATTTTTAGTTCCGAAAAATACAAAATAACTTGGCGCCAATTGTCCATAGAAACTAAAATCTTCGCCGAATAAATATGGTTTTTCTAGTTCATGTAATTCGACACCAGTTGTATTTAATGCTGACTTTACATTTTCGTATAGTGTCGAATCATTTGTAGTAGGTGGGTATCCCTCAGCAAAATCAACACGACATTCAACATCAAATAACAATTCAACACTTTGAGCAATTTTTATCATTTGTTGTTTCACGGTTTCTAAATCTTGTACATCATAAGTTCGAATTGTACCTTCTAAATAGCCATTTTGTGGGACCGTGTTAATTGCTTCTCCAACATTAAATTGACCTATGTGTACAATGTTTCTATTAAGACCATTTAAATGAAATTGTTGAATTTGACTCACTTGGCTTAATACATGCATTAATGCTTCTGATGCAGCTTTTCCTTCTTCTTTACTCGCTACATGACTAGATAAGCCATTTAAATAGAAACGATACTCTGTAGCACTTGCAGTTATTTCATCATTTTTAAATGCTACTGTACCTAAATCTTCAAAAGGCATGATATGTACGCCATAAATTTCTTCTATTTGAAATTGATCAAATACTTTAGATTTTATAAGTTGATTTGCGCCCGCTTCCGTTTCTTCTGAAGGTTGAAAAATGAATACAACGTTATGTGGTAATTCGCCTTTGTCGTATAATGCTTTACACCTTTTTGTAAATAACATTAGCGCTGTCGTATGACCATCGTGTCCACAAGCATGCATCACATTGTCATTTTTACTTTTATAAGGTACTTCATTTTCTTCATGAATAGGTAAGGCATCAATATCTGCTCTATAAGCAATTGTCCTATTTGAATTGCCTTCTAAATAACCAATAATCCCTGTAGTAATAGGGCGTTCATATGGTATTTCCAATGATTTAAGAAAATTTTCAATATATGTTGTTGTTTCAAATTCTTGCATGCTTAATTCTGGATGTTGATGCAAATATCTTCTTGTTTCTTTAACAAAATTTAATTCAGACATTTAAAAATCAGTCCCTTTATAGTATGTATAGAAAGAGAGTGGGACATCATTCCAATTTTTTTAATAAGATTTCATTGTCCCACCCAAGCAAATATAAATAGCATTGAAAATTTTAATATAATCTATTTCAAACTAGATATATATTGCCAATCTAATAATTTAGGCTGAGGCATTTATTTATGTCTCAGCCTAATCTTTTATATGATGAGTTATTGGTTTAAGTTACGTAAAGCAGATACGATTTCTTTTTTACCATCTTGTACATCTGCTGATTGTTTAATAACTTTAGCAGGGGTACCAGCAACAACTGCTCCTTCTGGAACATCTTTCGTTACAATTGCACCAGCAGCAACGATAGCACCTTTACCAATGCGAACACCTTCAAGTATTACTGCATTAGCTCCGATTAGTACATCGTCTTCAACAACTACTGGAGAAGCACTAGGTGGCTCAATAACGCCCGCTAATACTGCACCTGCGCCAACGTGCACATTTTTACCTGTAGTAGCACGACCTCCAAGTGAAGCGTTCATATCAACCATTGTACCTTCGCCAACTACAGCGCCAATGTTAATTGTAGCGCCCATCATTACAACAGCGCCATCTTCAATAACTGCATGTTCTCTAATGAAAGCACCAGGCTCAATACGAGCGTTTGTATTTGTTAAATCTTTTAATGGTATCGCTGAATTGCGACGATCCATTTCTATTTCGACATCTGTAAATTGATCTGCATATTTTTCATTAAATGCTTTCCAATCTTTAGCATCACAGAAAATTGTTTTAGATGTTTCTGAACCAAAAACTTTAAATGACTCAGGGAACTCAACATTTTCAAATTGACCATTAACGTAGACTTTTAAAGGTGTTACCTTCTCAGCCTCACTAATATATTGTATAATCTCTTCTGCAGTAAAATCTTTAACCATGTTAAATTCTCTCCTCATTTAAATTATTGTATGTGTAATATCCGTTTTCTTTATTTACTAATATATTTGCCACACTTAGAGCACCGTTGGCAAATATATCCTTAGACTGTGCACGATGCGTAATTTCAATCGTTTCATCATGTCCTGCAAACAATACTTGGTGCTCTCCAACTATTGTACCACCACGTTGAGAACTAATTCCAATTTCAGAAGGTTCACGCTTCGTGTTAGTTTCATGTCTATTGTAAACCGGAACAGTTTCTTCACGCTTTTCTTTAATAGCATCATATAGTTGTACTAACGTACCACTTGGTGCATCTACTTTTTTATTATGATGTTTTTCCAACATCTCAATATCAAAGTCTTCAAGTAATGGTACAGCATATTGAATAATTTCTTTTAGAATATGCACGCCATAACTCATGTTTGCACTGAAGAATACCGGCATATCTTTAGATTTTTCTTTTAACTTTTCAATGATTATTTCTTTTTCACCTGTAGTCGCAATAACTAATGGTAGTTTAAAGTCTTCTTCTAATAGCGGAATTAATAATTCTGGGTTAGAAAAATCGATTGCTACATCCGCTTCAGGTGCCGATGAAATTGTATCAAAGGCAGGGTAGGGATATTGTTTAGAAGGATCTTTAACAACCACGCCTACAATTTCATTATTATTTTCTTCTGCTAGTCTTGCTACACGTTCGTTCATTGCGCCATAACCAATTAATAAAATTTTCATTGTTTTACACCATCTTTAAAGTTAGCAAATGCTTTGCTTAATGTTTGTTGTTCTTGTTCATTTAATGTTACTAAAGGTAACCTTACTTCATACTGACCAAAACCTAGTTCACTTGTTAATAACTTAATAGGAATAGGGTTAACATCTACACCTAAATCATTAAGTAAACTTAGAATTTGATCTCTTAAGTTTTCAGCAGTTTTCGTATCATCTTTTTGAACAAGGTCGAATAATTTTTGAGTTTCTTGTGGTATTGCATTTGCCACAACTGAAATTAATCCTTCTCCACCAAGCTTGTAATAGTCATACATATTATCGTCATTACCACTGTATAAAGCAAAATCAGAAGGTAATTTCTCTTTTAATGTTTGTGCATATTCTAAATCTCCAGTAGCATCTTTTAATGCTACAATATACGGATTTTCACTTAATTTAATCATTGTTTCTACGTCAATTGTCATATTTGTTCTAGAAGGTACATTATATAGAACTACTGGTAATTCAACTGTGTTTGCAATTTTAGTAAAGTGGGCGATTAAACCACGTTGGCTTGTTTTATTATAATATGGTGTGATAAGCATAATTGCATCTGCACCTAATTCTTTTGCTTTCAATGATGCTTCAATAGAAGCTTGTGTGTTGTTAGTACCTGTACCTGCTATAACTGGAACACGACCATTTACTTTTTTTATACCTATTTCTAATAATTGATTTTTTTCATCGTTTGTTAAAGTTGGATTTTCTGCAGTAGTACCGTTAATCACGATACTTTGTACACCGTTTTCAATTAAAAATTCTATATGGTTTTCAAATGCTTCGTAGTCTACATTCTCATCTGTGAATGGTGTCGTTAACGCAACACCTACACCTGTAAATATATGTGACATACTTAACACTCCTCAATTTTTTTATTTATTTAAATTCATAACTTGTTCTAAAACTTGTACTGCATTTAAACTTGCGCCTTTTAATAAATTATCAGAAGTACACCAAATATGGAATGTGTTATCTAATGATTCATCCTTTCTAATTCTTCCTACGAATACTTCATCTTTACCCGTAGAATGAATTGCTAATGGATATTCATTATTTTCTACATTATCAACGAGTACAACTCTGTCATCTTCATCGAATAATTTTTTAATATCTTCAACTGTAGCTTCTTTATCTAATGTTACGTTCATATGAACGCTGTGGCTGTCTTGTACAGGAACACGAACACAAGTTGCTGTAACATTTAAAGTGTTATCGTTTAAGATTTTACGTGTTTCGTCGATCATTTTTTGTTCTTCTTTTGTATAACCATCTTCTAAAAATGAATCGATATGTGGTAAGACGTTATTATAGATTGGGTGAGGGTAGTTAGTTGGTTCTTCACCTTGTTCTCCTTTTAATAAGTCTTCTTTACCAGCTAAACCTGAACCTGATACAGCTTGATAAGTAGTATAAGCTACACGCTTAAGGCCGAACTTATCTTGTAAAGGTTTCAAAGGAACTACAGATTGAATTGTAGAACAGTTTGGATTTGCAATAATTTTTCGATTTAATTTTGGTTCGTTTACTTCAGGAACGATTAAATCGATACCTTCGTGCATTCTCCAGTGACTAGAATTATCTATAACAATTGCGCCATTCTCTTCAAAAAGTGGAGCGAAATGTTCACTCGTGCTGCCACCAGCACTCATGATGACATAATCAAATTGTCCATCTGTTTTATCGTCTGTTAAAGCTTCAACAGTGTATGTTTTACCTTGGAATTCTACTTCTTTACCTGCTGAACGTGGTGATGAAAATAATACTAATTCATCAAATTGGATATTCTTTCTGTCTAATACTTCTAATACTTTTTCTCCTACTAAACCTGTTGCACCTACAACTGCTAATTTTGTCATTTTGTTCACTCCATCATTCATTATATATTAAATGTTTCACACAAAATACGTACTGCTTCTTCACCTAAATCTCGATCAACGACATAAGAAATACTAATTTCTGATGTTGTTGTTTGATAAAAAGGTATGTCATTACTAATTAAAGTTCTGAATGCTTTAGAAGCAATACCAGACATGTCTCTCATGCCAGTTCCAATTACGGATAGCTTTGCATAATTTTCTTTCATTATGTAGCGAAGGTGAGGGTAATCTAGCATTAAATCTTCTATAATTCTTTCAATTTGTTGTACTTCAGAATCTTTTATTGTAAATGACAATTGTAGACCTCTCTGATTTTCAATTTGTGAAATCATATCTACATTCATTGACTCGTGTTCTAAAGAATCAAACATTTTTTGCAGTAATTTAAAGTTTTGCATTGGATACGTTAATGTTACATGAATCATATGCGTATCTAACGCGACTCCAGTGACTGCTTTTTTCTCTAAAATTTCTGTTTGTGGCATAATCCATGTTCCTTTCACGTTTGATAATGTTCTACCTAAATAAAGAGGTATGTTGTAATTTCTAGCTATTTCAACACTCCTTGATTCTAATACACCAGCTCCTAAAGCACTCATTTCCATCATTTCTTCATAAGAAACTTCAGAAAGTAATTTTGCATCTTTATAAATTCTAGGATCTGTTCCATAAACACCATCAACATCAGTGTATATTTCACAAGTGGAATTTATACTTGATGCTATTGCTACAGCGCTTGTATCTGAACCACCGCGTCCTAAAGTAGTGATTTCCATTTCATCATTAACACCTTGGAAGCCAGCTACTACTAGAATATCGTTTGTTTTAAAAGCTTCTTCAAACCTAGGAGCATCAATTTCAGCTATTTTACTCTTTAAATGATGACCAATTGTTTTAATACCAGCTTGATACCCCGTCATCGCCTTCGTTTGAACACCTATATCATTCAACACCATTGAAAGGTAAGATATTGTTTGTTGTTCACCTGTAGTTAGCAACATTGCTAAATGTTCATCTTTAGGTTGCGATGTTAACGTATCAATATTTTGCATTAAAGTATCAGTCGTTTTGCCCATAGCACTTACAACAACTACTAGTTGTTCGCCATTATCAACGCGAGATTTTAACATATAGGCTATATTTTTAATTTTGTTAAAATCACTTACGGATGTTCCGCCAAATTTCAATACACTTTGTGTCAAGATTATTCCTCCAATTAAAATCGGGAGGTCAACGCCGTAATATAAATAAAAAAACAAGTTCGGCATCCGAACTTGTTTTAATTTATATATACAAGTGATGCACTCCATTTATCATTAAGATAATGACAGACAATAAGCTGTTAACCTATACGTCCAACATAATAGTTCTGCAAAAATATTATGTTTCGGCATCGCACCCTTTCACTCCTTGAAGATTGCAGTCCTATAGGGGAGTTACTAATGATTGATGCGCCTCATCAAAAACATATTCAATTGATATGCATTCATTATACATAGAAAGAATATTTATGTAAAGAGAGAAAACAGATTATTTCAAAAAGTCACAACAATTCAACAAATTTAAAATGAATAAAATGGGTAAATTAATGCAGAAACAAAGAATGGGTTGGGAGATAAATTATAACTCAAAATAAATAATCTACGATTTTGTTCGTGCATGCTTGACTAGGGTATGGTTCGAGCCTGTAGTCTCTCACTCATAATATTCCCTCAGGCTTCAGCACTTTACAAAATCGTAGGGAACATCGCGCTAACGAGCTTGTTTGAAATTTCTTGCTCGTTAGGGGACACGTCCTCTTCTTGTTCATTATAAACAATTAACTACTCTCGCTTATATAATAAAAACAGGCTGGGACATATAAATGTCTCAGCCTGCTCATATAAGTTCAGCATAAATTAGCTATATACACCTTGATCTCTTAGGTATTCTTCATAGCTAATTTCTTTAGAAATTACGCCATCTTCTTTAATATCAATAACTCTATTAGCAATAGTGTTTATAAATTCAAAGTCGTATGAAGTAAAGATTAATGAACCTTTGAAGTTCTTCAGACCATCGTTCACAGCTGTGATACTTTCTAAGTCTAAGTGGTTAGTAGGTTCGTCTAATAATAGTACGTTAGAATTTGATAACATCATCTTACTCAACATACATCTTACTTTTTCTCCACCTGAAAGTACGTCTGCTTTTTTCTTAACTTCTTCACCACTGAATAGCATACGTCCTAAGAAACCTCTTAAGAATGTTTCAGTTTGTTCTTCTGGTGGTGCATATTGTCTTAACCAATCAACTAAGTTCATATTTACACCATCGAAGAATTCTGAGTTATCTTTAGGTAAATAAGAACGAGAAGTTGTAACTCCCCATTTAACTGTACCTTCATCTGGTTCAATTTCACCAGCTAAAATACGAAGTAGGGTAGTTTTAGCGATTTCACTTTCTCCTATTAATACAGCTTTATCATTAGGATTCATAGTGAATGAAACATTATTTAAAACTTTATTACCATCAATTGTTTTTGAAACACCTTGAACTTGTAATAAGTCGTTACCGATTTCACGACCAATATTAAAGTTAACAAATGGGTAACGTCTTGAAGAAGGTTGAATATCATCTAACTCGATTTTATCTAACATCTTCTTACGACTTGTTGCTTGTTTAGATTTAGATGCGTTCGCACTAAATCGAGCAATAAAGTCTTGTAATTCTTTAATGCGTTCTTCTTTTTTCTTGTTTTGATCTTGAGCCATTTGTGCAGCTAGTTGACTTGATTGATACCAGAAATCATAGTTACCAACAAATAATTTAATTTTTCCGTAATCTAAATCAGCGATGTGTGTACATACGTTGTTTAAGAAGTGTCTATCATGAGACACAACGATTACTGTATTTTCAAAGTTTATTAAGAATTCTTCTAACCAAGCGATTGCTTGAATATCTAAACCGTTTGTAGGCTCGTCCAGTAATAGAACATCTGGCTCACCAAATAAACTTTGAGCTAATAATACTTTAACTTTTTGGTTATTTTCTAATTCAGACATTTGTTTATCATGTAGGTCGTCTTTAATACCTAAACCTGAAAGTAATACAGAAGCATCCGCTTCAGCGTTCCAACCGTTCATCTCAGCAAATTCGCCTTCAAGTTCAGCAGCACGCATACCATCTTCATCAGAGAAGTCTGGCTTCATGTAAATGTCATTTTTTTCTTTCATAACTTTCCATAATTTTTCGTGACCTTTTAATACCACGTCAATTACTTTTTCATCTTCATGAGAAAAGTGATCTTGCTTTAATACAGCTAAACGTTCATCTTTACCTAATGAAACGTTACCTGATTGTGAGTCTAATTCTCCAGATAATACTTTTAAAAATGTTGATTTTCCAGCGCCATTAGCCCCAATAAGTCCGTAACAGTTGCCTGGTGTGAACTTAATATTTACATCTTCGAATAGTTTACGATCACCAAATCGCAAACTTACATTAGTGACTTGTAACATTAAATGACTCCTTTTCATTAATACTTCTATCGATGAATTATACCATATATCTAACAAAAAAGGACAAGAGAATGAACTGTCGTTACATGAAACAAAATGCATGTTATAATGTAGAAACTAATAAGATAAGAATGGAGAATGATATGGCACAAGAAAAAGATACACTTGTAGGTCGAATAGACTTTTTAAAAGTGGATAGATTGGAAGGTTCAACGTACCATTTACTTGGACCTAACAGCGAACATATTAAAATGAATGCATCTGAAGTAGATAATGAAGACGATTTAGAAATAGGCGAAGATTATAGTTTCTTTGTATATCCAAGCCGTTCTGGCGAATTATTTGCCACACAAAATATGCCAACAATTACAAAAGACCGTTACGATTGGGTAAAAGTTTTAAGAGTAGATAGAGATGGCGCAGCAGTTGATGTTGGTCTACCTAGAGAAGTATTAATCCCTTGGGAAGACCTTCCAAAAGTTAAAGAACTTTGGCCACAAAATGGCGACATGATTTTTTGTACGCTAAGAATAGATAGCAATAGTCAAATGTTCGCAAGATTAGCGACTGAAACAATTGTTGATACTATGTATAAAGCTGCGGAAGAAACAGTTTTACATCAACATGTTACAGCTAGACCATACCGCCTGTTAAGAGTAGGAACATTTTTACTGTCAGAAGATGGATACAAAATATTCGTACATGAATCTGAACGTAGACATGAACCTAGGTTAGGCGAAGAAATGGACGTTAGAATTATTGGCGTTAAAGAAAATGGCGAGTTAAATGGTTCATTCTTACCATTAGCACATGAACGTCTTGATGAAGACGGACAAATTATTTTTGATTTACTAGTTGAATATGATGGAGAACTACCTTTCTGGGATAAATCTGACCCAGAAGCAATCAAAGAAGTATTTAATATGAGTAAAGCAAGTTTCAAACGCGCAATAGGTAGATTGTATAAACAAAAACTTATCGTTATTGAAACAGGTAAAATTGCGATTACTACAAAAGGCTGGGCTCAAGTTAAACAAGACGAAGCATAAATTCTTATATTGTTATAAATGAGTTGAGCATATACAAGCTGTGACCTAACGCAAAAGTTGGGACACGGCTTTTATTTTTTGAAGAAAATTATTTGTATTAGCGAACGTTGTTGACACGTTTGATGAGAATAGTCAACAAGGGTAGCGTTATTGACACGTTTGGTAAGAATAGTCAACAAGGATAACGATATTGACACGATTGCTAAGAATAGTCAATAAGACCAGCGTTATTGACACGTTTAATAAGAATAGTCATTAAGAGCACTAACAATAAAGGTTCTTTTCGCCATTCATGACGAAAAGAACCTTTATTTAATTATTCAATTTCATCTGTTAATGTTTCTAATTCGTCAATCAAACTACCGATATAAGCTATTGTTTCTTTTAACGGCTCGTCTGTAGTAACATCAATTCCAGCTAACTCTGCTAATTCAACTGGAGATTTTGAACCACCTGATTTCAATACATTTAACCAATCATCAACAGCAGGTTGTCCTTCATTTTCTATTCTTTGACTCATTACTGTACCAATTGTTAATCCAGCAGAGTAAGTATATGGGTATAATCCCATATAATAATGAGGTTGGCGCATCCAAGTTAATTCAGCACCGTCAGTTATTTCGACCTCGTCACCCCAAAAATCTGAAATAACTTTCTTTTTAATTTCATTAAGCAGTGGGGCAGTTAAAGCTTCACCTTCGTCTACTTTTCTATAAACTTCTCTTTGGTACTTAGCTTCTAATAAGTGCGTAACCATATTATGATAATAAGTTCTTGAAATAATTGAACTTATCACCCAACGTTTGAATTTTGGATCATTTGATTTTTTTAATAAGCTATTTGCCATTAACATTTCATTCATTGTAGATGGTGCTTCCACAAAATACATAGAACAATCAGCTTGGTATACATTTTGATATTTATTCGCTAAATTAAAATGACCAGCATGACCTAATTCGTGGGCTAATACAAATACTTCAGTCATTTTACTTGTCCATGAAATGAATATAAATGGATTTACGCCATATGGGCTCGCACAATAAGCACCTGTTTGTTTACCTTTATTTTGAGGAAAATCAATCCAGCGTTTGTCATAACTATCATTTACCATTTGCATATAATCATCGCCAAGCACACTTAATGCGTCTTTAATATATTCTTTTGATCCTTCAATCGATACATCAGGTTCATAAGTTGGATCTAGCGGAATTCTTAAATCTTCAAAACGTATTTCATCTAAATTATTTGTTCGCTTTAGCAATTTAGCATAACGTCTCATATGTGGTGCTAATTCTTCAGAAATCACATCTATTTGTCTATCGTACATTTCTCTCGTAACATCTTGAGGTTCAAGTAAGAAATCTATAACAGAATCATATCCACGAAGTTCGGATTCTATTTTTTCTTTTTGAACATGAGCGTTGTATGTTGCAGCAGTCGTATTTTCATAGCGACGCAATGCTTCGCTGAATTTCTTAAACGCATTTCTTCTCACTTCAGTATTTGAGTGAACTTCAAAATCTCCTTCGAATGATACATAATCTAATGCAATTTCTTCGTTATTTGCTTCAAACGTACCAAACTCAATATCTAACATTTTCGTAATTCCATACAATTCAAACGGTGCACTAAAAGTAGGTGAGAACGTCGCTAAAGTTTTTTCAACTTCAGGATGTAACGTATGTGGTTTTTGTCGTTTTAGTAATGATAAATATTTAGGGTATTCTGATTGTTTAATTAAAGCATTAAATGTTTCCTCTTCTAATTGTAAGATTTCCGATTCTAAAAATGATAATAAACCTGCAATCTTCCCGTATGTAGTAGAAAATTGTGCTGCTACTTTTTGATTATCAGCGTCAGTCGTATCAGTAGAATACAATAGTTCTGCATATGTACTTAAATGTATTACATCAATAATAAGATCAGCTTGTTCATGTAAAGCTGATTCAATAGTCGATACATCCTTTAATTGATTGAGATACTTTTCATTAAAATCAGTCACTCTTTGAACTAAGTCAGTTAACGTTGAATAAAAAGCGTTGTTATTTTCGTATAAACTCGATAAGTCCCATGTTTCGTTAATAGGTATTTCACTACGTAATTTTTGTCCCATTGTCTCATCCCTTTTTAAAATATTTGCAATGTTCACATAATTGCTCATTTTCATTATAATATTAATCATTTTAGAGTACAAATTTGCTAGGTTATAAAACATTTGTTAAATTCAATTATTTTTATAAAAATACTGCAAAACTTAATTAATATATTAATAATCGGGTATAATATTAGATATAGTTGTAAAGGAGGCGTAATAGTTTGAATATATTTGATTTCCCAAATTACTTATGGATATCATTTGTGATTGTCGTCGTTTTCTCAATATTGTCTTCATTAATATTAAAAAAATATGTTATTAGCGCAATATTAACATTTATAATATTAGGCATTATTGCTTTTATCTTACCTAATTTTTATGATATTACATACGAACCATTATTAGGTTACGCTGCCTTTATGGCCATTATTAGTTTATGCTTCAGTCTTTTAACATGGTATTTAGTCAAAAAGAATAGACAAAGAAGACTAGAAAAGTTAAGCGAAAAAGAAGGTATAGATAGCGGGCATCAATTTGAAAAATTAAAAAGACGAGAAAAATAATGATAAACAACATAATATAGAATAAAACATCGACCTGAATTTACATTTCAAGTCGATGTTTTATTTTATTATTTAAAATAAACTGGTGTAGCTACAGCATATAATACTTCATTTATTAGCTTACTACCATCTGAACTTAAATCTGAATTCTTTAATGTTCCTTCTAATTCATATCCACAACGCTCGATAGTTTCTATACTTTTAGTGTTTTGAACATCTATATAAGCTTCAATTCTAACAAAGCCATGTTCTTCAACTAAATATTTTGTAACATATTTTATAGCTTCGGTAGCAAATCCTTTTCCTAAACCAGAATTAACCATCCAATAGCCAATTTCACATGAGGGTAATCTTAAATTAATATCTTGTAAAACGATTGATCCAACGAAAGTTTCAGTTTCTTTATCGAAAATAAAATATCTTAAAAATTGTTTATTTAAGTTTATATCAGTAGTTTTATTAATAAAATCTGTAACTTTAAAATCGTCAAAATTATGATTAAAAAAGGAAACCCATTCTTTTAAGCGATCAACTGAATTAAGCATGCCTTGTTTAATAGTATCTTTATATGTATAAACACGTTCTCCAGCTAGTAAAAATAAACGATCAGTTTCTAGCTTTAAATCAAATTTTATGTTGTGACTCATAATAATGCTCCTATCTGATTCAATTTTTCTTATTTCTATAGTATATCAACTATAACATTATCTATATGACCAAAAATAATATTTTTTAATATTTGTTGTTGACCCTTACGTTACGTTAGACTTTATAGTAATAAGTAGGAGGAGGTCAGAGAAATGGAAATGACTGTAAAAGAAGTTGCAGATTTAGTAGGAATAAGCGTGCGCACGCTCCATCATTACGACTCAATAAACTTATTAAAACCAGATAATACAACTGAAGCTGGGTACAGGTTATATAACGATAAAAGTCTCGAAAAATTACAGCAAATTCTATTTTTTAAAGAACTAGATTTTCCTCTCAAAAAAATAAAAGAAATTCTCAATGATCCATCATTCGATACAAAAGAAGCATTAAGGTTACACAAAGAAATGCTTTTAGAAAAAAGATTGCGTATAGACAAAATGATAGAAACCATTGATAAAACAAATCTACATTTAAAAGGAGAGATTAATATGACAAAAGAAGAAAGATTCGAAGGTTTTGATTTTAGTCAAAATCCTTATGAACAAGAAGCTAAAGAAAAGTGGGGCGAAAAGACAGTTGATAAAGCTAATGAACAATTAGCAAATATGCCTAAGCAAGAAAGATTCGAAAAAGAAGATGAAATGAACACTATATTTAGAGAACTAGCTTCAGTTAATGATAAAGAAAAATCACCAGCATCAAAAGAAGCACAACAACTTATTCAAAATTGGTATGATTTCTTAAATGATAACATCAATTATGAGTATTCATTAGAAATATTTAAAGGTTTAGGTGAAATGTATGTAGCTGACGAACGTTTTACTAAAAATATAAACCGATTTGGTGATGGATTAGCACAATTTATGCATGAAGCTATTAATATATATGTAGAAAATCATAAATAAGAGAAACACCAATGATTTAATCGGAATAATTACGATTTAAACTCATTGGTGTTTTATATTATGTTTATGTTATTGTAGCTTAATATTAAATTTTAAGGAGAATCATAATGATATACATACTTAGACATTGCAAAGCTATCGGTCAAGATAAACATGCAAATTTAACTGAAGATGGCCAATTCTGTGCAGAACAATTAGTACAAGTATTAGCAAACCTTAATATTGATCAAATATACATTAGTAATATGAAGCGTACATATGAAACAATCAAACCATATATAAGTAAATATCAAGTAAATGTTATTACAGATTCAAGGCTCAATGAACGTCAATTAAGCGACATATCATTAGATAATTGGTTAAATGAGCTTAAATACACATTTAAAGACTTTGATTATCGTATACATAATGGCGAATCAAGTTCAGAAGCTCAAAAAAGAATTTTAAGCGTATATGAATCCATTAATCAATCATATAACAGCTTAATCGTTACACACGGTAATATAATGACATTGCTATTAAATCATTTTAATCACGAGATTGGATTTGAAGAATGGAAAGCATTAAAAAATCCAGATTTATATAGCATAGATAAATATAACAACGTTAAACATATAAGTATGTCGTTAAACGAATAGAAAAGGGTCCCCTAATCAAAATACACACAACTTCCTATAATATATATTATGTAAACTAATATCTAGAAAATATATAGTTAACACGAATATCTGTGTTTATTGCGTTTTTATATAGTTTTAACTCGATACTTAATATTATCAATTCTCATTCATTTAACTCATGCAATTATTTAACTTATGATTATAGAAATTACAACCATTACGACACTCCAAATTATTGATGCTTTTCCTGATAATCTGCTTGTTTTATATAATAAGATTGCTATTAAATATCCAACTATCAATATTCCGAAATCAAACACGCCTAGATAAATGTTGTCGCTGCAAACAAACTTGATGCTTTTACATCAGATATTATGCTTAATTTTGATGATGTCAACGTAAATATCCATACTATGATTAATT
>NZ_PPRS01000043.1 GCF_002902755.1 Mammaliicoccus lentus
TTTATATATTTTATTTTAAAGTTCTTTCTCTTTACCTTATTTATTACCAATATTAATATTAAACTACAAAACGTTAACTTTGTAAAATTGAATTTTTATATTTCTATTTAAAGTTTAACACAATTATATTTTTAAAAATGATATACCATTTTTATTCTGTTAAATCGAATCTTATCCTTTAAGAATATTACTATTGTCCAATAATAAATTCGTTAAAATTATCTAATCAATAATATAAATAAATGTATTTAATCTTTAGAGTGACATTTGCAATTATATCTTCCATTAGTATGTCTTATTTATAAAAAAATTAAGAATTTCACAATTTTCACCTCATTATATTTTCATATATATTTAAACTTTATAGCTATATAAAACATGTTTATTATTGGCATATAAATTAACTAATTAAGAGAATATATTTGTAATGAATATAGGCTTTACAAATATTTATTACAAATTCTTTTATTAAATATTTATTACAGTGGTAATTTAATTGTTAGTAGCTTACATATTTGTACTTAACTACTCAAAAAGAAATAAAAAAATGATTACATACTTAGTATGTAATCATTAAAATTCAAATTATTATGTTAGTGACAGTTACACTAATTTTTCAAATTGTAATTTCGTAAAAACTCTTCAACTATACCATCAAAATCTTCTACATCAAGCGAGAAATATAATTTCATTTTTGGTTCTGTCCCTGATGGTCTGACTGCGATGAATCCTTCTTCAAATATAAATTTAATTAAATCTGCTTGAGGTAAATCGATTTTACTTTGTTCGCCTGTTTCAATATTTGTTCTTTTTTGTTTAATATAGTTCTCTATAACTAAAGGCTTTAAATTTCCTACTTCAATTGTTGTAAGCTTATTGAAGTGGTCCATTATTTGTTTGATTTGTGCTTTGCCTTCCATACCCTTAAAGGTTGGTGATAAAGTCTTATCTTGATAATAGCCAAGCGTTTCATATATTGTTTCTAATACATCTTTAAACGTTTGATTCTCTTGTGTTAGCTGTTCTTTATATTTAATTAATAAGGCCGCGGTTTGGATGGCATCTTTATCTCTAGAAAAATCATTTAATAAATAGCCATGACTTTCTTCGAAAGCTAATACAAGTTTAGCTTCATCATTTTCTAATGCTTTAAGTTGTTCTGATATATATTTAAATCCAGTTAAGACATTAATTACATCTATATGTAAATGTTCCGCTAATTTCTCACTTAAAGCACTTGTTACAACTGATTTAATCATATATGATTTTGTACTTTGTAATTCATCATGTCTTAATTTCAGAAGTAACAATCCAATTTCATTACCATTAAAGTAACGGGTTGTGCCATTTTCATATCGTTCTACAATACCTAACCTATCTGCATCTGGATCCGTAGCTACGATTAAATTCGCACTCTCTTTATCAGCTAATTCCTTCCCTAAATCAAATGTATCTTCCATTTCTGGGTTAGCAATATTAACCGTTGGAAAATCGCTGTCTGGCTCTGATTGAGATGTTTCAATTACAAAATGATCATAAGATAAATCATGTAAAATATCAGAAAGTATTGGCAAGCTTGTACCATGTAAACTTGATAATACAGTTTTTAAGTTTTGAGTTTTGAATGCGCCGACTAAATCGCATACTGCTTTTTTATAAGCTTCTGTCGTCTCATTTTCAAATGGTATAACGATATTGTTTTCTTTCAGTGTCTTTAAGTCATTCACTTTAATATTTAATGGGTCATTTACTTGATCAATATATTCACTGAGCTTTAATGATGGTTCTGTTAATAATTGTCCACCGTCGGCTCCGTATACTTTAATGCCATTATAGTTTTTAGGATTATGACTCGCTGTTATCATAATACCTGCGGTTGTATTTAAATGACGAACTGCAAATGATAATTCTGGTGTCGATTTATAAGTATCAGGTAATACCACTTTCACACCATGAGTTCCGAGAACTTTAGCGATTTCTTCTGAAAATTCCTTTGATAAGTATCTTGTATCAAAGTGGATTACCACTGTTGGTTCATCTGAAATATCCTTTAAGTAATTTGCGAAACCTAAAGCAAATTTTTGTATCGTAAATTTATTTAACCTGCCCGGCCCAATACCGAAAGTACTTCTAATACCGGCTGTACCGAATGCCAATGTATCTTGAAATCCTTCATCTATTTCTTGTTCAGTGAGTTCATTATGAAACGATTCAACTAAACTCTCAGAAAGCTTATCTTCCCATGCTTGTTTCACAGTCTCGCCGCCTTTCTACACTATGTAAGTAACTCTATTCTAACCTTTTCAATTATATTTGTCTTTAATATCTACTATGCATTGAATGTTTTTAATAGCATTTTTATATTAGACTATAAATTTATATTTCTTTAATCTTATTTACAATAGTTTCTCTTATATTTTGTTTCACTTCATACAGTCCTTCATAAGAATTTTCATATTCAGGTAATAATGCAAATTGATTATCTTTAAACTTGTTTAGCGTCGCAAATAATTCTTCTAAATTCGCCACTACTTCCCCTATTTCTTCATATCTAATTTGTTTTGAAGGGACATGATGAGAAGCATATTTATTGTACTGATAAAACACAACATTCTTTTTTTGAAACAGAAAGTCCACAGCTACAGATGAAAAGTCTGTAATAAGAAATTTACTCTTAGCAATTAAATCAGGTATTTCTACTTTAGTTGTACTTTGAAATTTCACATTTTCATCATTACCTGTTAGCTGTTCTGAGTATTTTTCAAACTGAGGATGCATTAATACATTTAATGTTAAATTATTATCTTTTAAGTAATTATAAAGTAACGGGTGATTAATAAAGTGATTTAACTTCTTGTAATATTCTGTCTGTAAAAATTGAGATTGACTTAAATTTTGTAATCCTCTTTGCCAAGTAGGCATAAATAATACTTCATTACTCATTTTAGAAGTTTCAAGTAAATTATCATGACGTGCCATTCCTGTTATAAGGACTTCATCATCATTATATCCTAATGTTTCCATTATAATTTCTTTCTCATATTTGCTATTTGCAGTAATATAATCAACTTTATAACAGTTTTTACTTAAGTACGGCGATATATTGTGAATAATCATACCATGCTGGATCGAAATAACTTTTTTATTCAGTAGTTCTTTTTTATATATTTTCTTATAGAGGTTCTGATTAAATGGTGCCATTGTTTCTTCAAAGGTAAAGGATGTAATGTATTTATCAGCTACAAGCATTAATATTTTATGTTTAAATGATTTAAGATATATCAAATTTTTATACTTTCTTAATTTTTTAATTGCTGATGTTGCTTTTTTATCTATTAAATAATAAGCATCTAAGTCTGTTCTATTTTCCTGGATATATTTGTATAAATAGTATGAATTATCAGAGGCACTATTAATCCTTTCACTTATTAACCATACTTCTTTTTTATTTTTAAATTTATACACTTTGGCGCAGATCTTAAGTAAATTTTTCTCAAGGTTAAATAGGTGTTCTTTAAGTTTTATTCGGGTGTCTCTAAATTTTTGTGTTTGTCTCCAAGCATTTGTTTGTTTAATATCTTGTGTTAAATCAACTGGTTGATCTAAATATTGTGCAGTTTTTTCTTTCCAATAACGTTCGCTTTTAATGTTGATTTGTTGGATGTAGCTTTTTTGTATTTGAGTCATGCTATTGATAAATAAGGCTGTATTTTCGTCATTATATTTCCATATATGCGAAATATAGGTCGATAAATATTAATTATCGAACCGCAAACGCAAAATACAGGTCGATAAACTTAAATTATCGAACCGCAAACGCAAAATACAGGTCGATAAACTTAAATTATCGAACCACAAACGCAAAATACAGGCCGGTAAACTTAAATTATCGAACCGCAAACGCGAAATACAGGCCGATAAACTTAAATTATCGAACCGCAAATACAAAAAAGCAGTAGAAATCTGGTTTTGACCATGATTTTCTACTGCTTTTCATTTTCCTATATACTTATCTCCACTAAGATTTTATATAATCACATTATCTATCAATCGTGCTTGTGAGAATTTAACGGCTAATGATATGAAGATTTGTCCCTTAATGGTTTGTTGTTCTACGAGTTCGGGATAGCTATATACTGCGACTTCTACTATCTCTCCGCTCACATTTTTTTCTAAATATGTTGTAATAGCTTCTATTAACACTTTGCTATTTCTTTCGCCTGCTTCATATAGTTCTTTAGCTTTTTGTAAGCTTTTAGATAAATGTACCGCTTCTGTTCTTTCTTCTTCTGTTAAATATACATTTCTTGAGCTTTTGGCTAAACCGTCTTCTTCTCTGACTATATCAATAGGTACAATTTCTATATTATGATTAAAGTCTTGGACCATTTTTTCGATAATGGCTAATTGTTGTGCATCTTTTTTCCCGAAGTATGCTTTTGTTGGTTCTATTATATTAAATAATTTATTAACAACTGTTACTACACCGTCAAAATGTCCTGGTCGTTTCTTACCTTCCAACACAGTAGCTAAATATCCTACTGTAATAGACAAACTTAATTCTCCTGGATACATCTCTTCTACTGTTGGATGAAAGACATAATCTACACCTATTTGTTTCAGTTTATTTAAGTCTTCTTCAAAAGGTCTTGGATAATCGTCAAAGTCTTCGTTTGGCCCAAATTGTAATGGATTTACGAATATACTCACGACTGTTATGTCATTTTCTTGAATAGATTGTTTCATCATTTTTAAATGACCGTCATGTAAAGCACCCATCGTTGGTACAAGTCCAATAGTCTTATTTTGTACTTTATATTTTGAAGAAATATTCATCATTTCTTTTATATATTCAATTACTTGAGTCACTTACCTGTCTCTCCCATCACTTTCTTTTTATACGTAAATTCTTCTGAAGGGAAAGCGCCACTCTTAACTTCTTTATGATAATTATTCAACGCATCTACTCCAGTTGAAAAGTTTCCATATTGTTTAACGAACTTAGCAACATGTTCTGAACAGTAGTTTAATAAATCGTGATATACCAATACTTGGCCATCTGTTCCTTTACCTGCTCCGATACCGATCACAGGGATAGTCAGCTTTTCACTAATGACTTCTGCTAAGTCACTCGGTATTGCTTCTAATACAAGCATAACTGCTCCTGCCGCTTCTACTTCTTGTGCATGTTTAATTAACTGTTCTGCATCTTCTTTAGAACTTGCTTGTAACTTATATCCTGTTATGCCAACACTTTGTGGTGTTAATCCTAAATGGGAAACGACTGGTACGCCGATTTGCGTGCAACGTTCGATTAAACTTGTGTGCATGCCTTCTATTTTGATTGCATTCCCTTTTGTTTCTTTGTATAAATCAATAGCATTTTTGATATCTGTTGCATCGTCTATTCCGATAGCGCCAAATGGAGCATCAACTACTACAAAAGTATTTGGTGCACCTCTTCTTACTGCCTTAGCATGATGAATCATATCGTCCATCGTTACTTCAACTGTACTATCGTATCCTAGTACAACCATGCCTAATGAATCCCCGACTAATATCGTATCAATTTGTGCTGATTCTGCTTGCTTAGCACTTGGATAATCATACGCAGTAATCATTGAAATTTTTTCCGTTTGTTCTTTCATGGCTAACAATTCTTTAATTGTTTTCATCCCGTACCACCCTTAAATTTTTGTTATTATATATATATAATAACACCGAAAGGAAAATAATAAATGAAAAAGTTTGGAATAATTGGTCCAGGTGCAGTTGGTACAGCTATTGCTTTTGCCTTACGAGAAAACGCTCTTGATGTTACATTATTAGGCAGAGAAAATTCAGAAGTTCGATTTCAAGATTACAATGAGCAAGCAATTCATACATTGCCCGTAGCGTCACTTAAATCCTCAACAGAAACATTTGATATTTTATTTATAGCTGTTAAGACTACTCAACTCGATCAAATCACACCTCATTTAACAAATATCACACATGATAAAACAGTTATTATACTAACTCAGAACGGTTATGGTCAGCTTAAACAGATTAACCATTCTCATGTATATCAAGCGGTTGTTTACATTAGTGGTCAAAAAACAGATCAACAAGTTACCCATTTTAGAGATTGGACATTAAAGTTACCTATCAATAATGATACTTTGTTACTAAAGAGTTTAACTAAAGATAGCATTTTAAATATTGAATGTATCGAAGACTACTACGAACAAGTTTGGTATAAGCTACTCGTCAATTTAGGTATTAACACTGTAACAGCTATAACTCGCCAAACAGCAAAAGTACTCAAATCAGATGGTATAGAAAATCTTTGTCGTAACCTTTTAATAGAAGGAAGACGAATTGCTTCTGCTGAAGGTATTCATTTTAACGAGCAATTAATTGACAGTATCATGAATATTTATGCAGGATACCCAGATGATATGGGTACAAGTATGTACTATGATGTCATCAATCATAAATCACTTGAAATTGAATATATTCAAGGTTATTTGCTAGAACAAAGTAAAAAACATCAACTTTCAACACCTCTAATAGAAAACTGTTATGCAATATTAAATACATTTCAGCCAGAAGTCTAAGCTGTTTTATTTTTCATTGACGGGGTATGTTAAATAAGGTTCTGTTGCAAAGTAAAAAAATATAGCTAACCACTAATTTATCATGTCAGTGTTCGCTTAACTTGCTAGCATGATGCTAATTTCGTGGCATGGCG
>NZ_PPRS01000044.1 GCF_002902755.1 Mammaliicoccus lentus
TACATTAAAAATGGCCAAATCCATAGCTTAGCTATGAATTCGACCAAAAAGACATTTTTATTATTTAGTTGTCTACTTGACAGGGTTCACTTCAAAATTCGGGGGCTTTTTTCACGATTTTTCATCATATTATAATCTGTCTTCTAAATCTTTTTTAAGATCTTCATATCCAGGTTTTCCTAATAGAGCGAACATATTTTGTTTATATGCTTCAACACCTGGTTGGTTGAATGGATTAACACCTAATAAGTACCCGCTCATCGCACATGCTAATTCGAAGAAGTATACAACATAACCGAATGTATATGCATCTAATTGCGGAACATTTACGACTAAGTTAGGTACCCCACCGTCAGTATGTGCTAATAGTGTACCTTGGAAAGCTTTAGTATTAACATAATCGACTGTTTCACCAGCTAAGAAGTTAAGACCATCTAAGTCGTCTTTATCTTCTTCAATTGTAATATCATGTTTAGGTTTATCTACTTTTACTACAGTTTCAAATAGGAAGCGACGCCCTTCTTGAACATATTGTCCTAAAGAGTGTAAATCAGAAGTGAAGTTTGCACTTGAAGGATAAATACCTTTGAAATCTTTACCTTCAGATTCGCCGAATAATTGTTTCCACCATTCGCTGAAGTATTGTAATGCAGGTTCATAGTTGATTAACATTTCTGTTGTATAACCTTTTGCATATAAAATATTTCGTATAGCAGCGTATTGATATGCAATGTTTTCATTTAAATCAGAAGATGATAAGTCTTCTCTAGCTGCACTCGCGCCATTCATCATTTCTTGAATGTCTATACCACTCGCAGCAATCGGTAATAAACCAACAGCTGTTAATACAGAATATCTACCGCCAACATCGTCAGGAACAACAAATGTTTCGTAACCTTCACCAGTAGCTAAATCTTTCAATGCACCTTTAGATTTATCAGTTGTTGCAAAGATGCGTTCTTTAGCTTCATCTTTACCGTATTTCTCTTCAAGAAGCTTCTTGAAAATTCTAAATGCTACAGCTGGTTCAGTCGTTGTACCTGATTTAGAAATAACATTTACTGAGAAATCTTTTCCATCTAAGTATTGAATTAAATCATGTACATAAGAAGATGATAAATGATGACCAACGAAAATTATTTGTGGGTTTTCACCTTTTTCATAATTAGCAAATGTAGAATTCAACATTTCTACAGCAGCTCTTGCACCTAAATACGAACCGCCAATACCAATGACTAACAATACATCTGATTGCTCTTTAATACGTTTAGAAGCTTTAAGAATTCTATCAAATTCTTCTTTGTCATAATCGACTGGTAAGTCAACCCAACCTAAAAAGTCACTACCTGCACCAGTTTTATCATGTATAACATGATGTATATTTTTTACTGCTTCGTGCGTTTGCTCAAGTTCATGTTCACCGAAAAATGCTAACGCTTTTTTATAATCAAATTGAATATGTGTCATAATATCCTCCTATTTGTCTTATGAATAACAACAATTCTATTTTACTCTAGTTTTCATACGCTTTCAATGGAAATGCAACACTACACTTATTTATGCATAATTATTTAATATTACTATTGAAAATACATTTTTTATGTGGTAGTGTATACACAACGATTAAATATACAAGATATTAAATATTAATACAAAGAGAGGTTTTCAATTATGTCGAAAAAAGTTGTTTTAGCTTATTCAGGTGGTTTAGATACAAGTGTTGCAGTTAAGTGGTTAATCGAGAAAGGTTATACAATCGTTGCATGTTGCTTAGATGTTGGTGAAGGTAAAGATCTAGCACTTGTTCAACAAAAAGCTTTAGATATGGGTGCTGAACAATCTTATGTGATTGATGCTACTAAAGAATTCAGTGAAGATTTCGTTGGTTATGCAATTAAAGGTAATACTATGTATGAAGGCAGTTATCCGCTCGTATCTGCTTTAAGTAGACCTTTAATCTCAAAAAAACTTGTTGAAATTGCGTTAAAAGAAGATGCAATGGCAATCGCACATGGTTGTACTGGTAAAGGTAACGACCAAGTACGTTTTGAAGTAGCTATTAAAGCTTTAGCGCCACACATTAAAGTTTTAGCGCCTGTTCGTGAATGGTCATGGAGTCGTGAAGAAGAAATTGATTATGCAAAAAAACATAACATACCTATTCCAATTAATTTAGATTCACCATACTCTATAGACCAAAACTTATGGGGACGTAGTAATGAATGTGGTATTTTAGAAGATCCTTTCGCTACACCACCAGAAGATGCATACGATTTAACGAACCCAATTGAAAATACACCAGATACAGCTGAAGAAATGGAAATTGTATTTGAAAATGGTCTTCCAATTTCTATTAATAATCAAGTATATCCATTAGATGAATTAATATTAAAATTAAATCACATAGCTGGTTTACATGGTATTGGTCGTATAGATCATGTTGAAAATCGTCTTGTAGGTATTAAATCTCGTGAAGTATATGAAACACCTGGTGCAAAAGTAATCATGGAAGCTCATAAAGCTTTAGAAACAATTACTTTAACTAAAGATGTTGCACACTTTAAACCAGTTATTGAAAAGCAATTAGCTGAACAAATATATAACGGTTTATGGTTCTCACCTTTAACAGAAAGTTTGAAACAATTTATTGATTCAACTCAAACTCAAGTTACAGGTACTGTTCGTGTTAAATTATTTAAAGGAAATGTTATCGTCAATGGACGTAAATCACCTTATAGTTTATATAATGAAGAACTTGCTACTTATACTAAAGAAGATGCATTTAACCAAGAAGCTGCAGTTGGCTTCATAGAAATCTTTGGTTTACCAACTAAAGTAAATGCATTATTAGAAACAGAGGGTGTTTTAAAATGATAAAAAAAGCTTGGGGAGGAAGATTCGAATCTAATCCCGAATCATGGGTAGATGCATTCAATGCATCTATCCATTTTGATAAAAATTTAATTGATCAAGACATTCAAGGCAGCATTGCACATGCTACGATGCTTGCTGAACAAAATATTATTAACCAACACGAGGCTGAGCAAATTATTCAAGGATTAAAAGAAATTCAACAAGATTATTACAACGATAACCTTGAACTATCAGAATCTCTAGAAGATATTCACCTCAATATTGAACATGCACTTATTCAGAAAATCGGTCAAGTTGGTGGTAAATTGCATACAGGCAGGAGCAGAAATGATCAAGTCGCTACAGATATGCACCTTTATGCAAAACAGCATGTTCATGAAATTATTGAATTAGTCGAATCTTTACAACAAGCTATTATAAAAATCGCTGACGAACATGTAGATACTATAATGCCCGGATATACTCATTTACAAAGAGCGCAACCTATTTCATTTGCACATCATGTTATGACGTATTTTTGGATGTTAGAAAGAGATAAATCTCGTTTTAACGATAGTATTAAACGTATAGATATGAGTCCACTAGGTGCAGCAGCTTTAAGTGGCACGACACATCCTATTGATAGACATCGTACTCAAGAGTTATTAGGCTTCGATAATCTATACGAAAACAGCTTAGATGCTGTAAGCGATAGAGATTACATCGTAGAAACACTACATAATATTTCTTTAACGATGGTACATTTATCAAGATTCTCAGAAGAAATTATATTTTGGTCTAGCAGTGAAGCAAATTTCGTTACACTTTCAGATAGTTTCTCTACAGGATCATCTATTATGCCACAGAAGAAAAATCCAGATATGGCAGAACTAATTAGAGGTAAAGTTGGGCGAACAACTGGTCATTTAATGAGTATGTTAATGACTTTAAAAGGTTTACCACTTGCTTATAATAAAGATATGCAAGAAGATAAAGAAGGCTTATTTGATGCCGTTCACACTATAAAAGGTTCTCTTAGAATTTTCGAAGGTATGATTTCAACAATGACTGTTAACGAAGAAAGATTACATGAAACAGTACATCAAGATTTTTCTAATGCAACTGAGTTAGCAGATTATCTAGTAGAACAAAACATACCATTTAGAGAAGCACATGAAATAGTAGGTAAAATTGTATTATGGTGTATTCAAAATAATAAATATTTATTAGATGTACCACTAGAACACTACAAATCTTACAATGACAAAATAGATAATAACGTCTACGATTACTTAAAACCTGAAAACTGTTTGAATCGTAGAAAAAGTTATGGTTCTACAGGCCAAGAAGCAGTCTATCACCAAATTAAAGTAGCTAAACAGCTTTTATAGATTTAAAGTAAGACTAAGACGTAAGCTTAAATTAAATAAGCATATCACTCTACTGAATCTCTCAGTAATCACAGTGATATGCTTATTTTTTATAAAATCATTTATTATTAATACAGCATGGTAAAATAAATGAGTACTCAATTAATGCGGAATCATATATTCTTTGCTCTAACGGGCTTGTTTCTGGACTCTTGCACACTAGCCTCTTTCAAGCTTCCCTAATCCACTGCATATAAAAAAGGCTGAGACACCAATAAATGTCTCAGCCTTTTTATTTACTAATAAATTGTGGGATAAAATATTATGCCCAACCTCTATATCTAGCAGCTTCTGCCGTACGTTTAATTCCTACAATATATGCAGCTAAACGCATATCAATTTTTCTATTTTCAGAGAGATTATAAATTGTATCAAATGCTTTAATTAGTTTTTCACGTAATTTTTCGTTTACTTCTTCTTCTGTCCAATAATAACCTTGGTTATTTTGTACCCATTCGAAGTAAGAAACTGTTACGCCACCAGCACTTGCTAAAACATCAGGAACAAGTAAGATTCCACGTTCACTTAAAATTTTAGTAGCTCCCATTGTAGTTGGACCGTTAGCCGCTTCTACAATAATGTCAGCTTTGATATCATGTGCATTTTCTTCAGTGATTTGATTAGCAATCGCTGCTGGTACTAAAATATCACAATCTATTTCAAACAATTCTTTATTTGTAATTGTATCTTCAAATAAGTTTGTTACTGTACCGAAACTGTCACGACGGTCTAATAAGTAATCAATATCTAACCCTTCAGGATCATGTAATGCACCGTATGCGTCAGAAATACCGACAATTTTAGCACCTTTATCGTATAAGAATTTAGCTAAGAAACTTCCAGCATTACCGAAACCTTGGATAACAAATCTTGAGTCTTCAATAGTCTTACCACGTTTTTTAGCAGCTTGTTCAATTGCGATAACCACTCCAAGAGCAGTAGAGCGATCGCGACCTTGTGATCCTCCTAATACGATTGGTTTACCTGTAATGAAACCTGGTGAGTTGAATTCGTCCATTTGACTATATTCATCCATCATCCAAGCCATAATTTGTGAGTTTGTAAATACGTCTGGTGCTGGGATATCTTTTGTTGGTCCAACTATTTGTGAGATGGCACGAACATATCCACGTGATAATCTTTCAACTTCGTGAATACTCATTTGTCTTGGGTCACAAACAATTCCACCTTTACCCCCGCCGTAAGGTAAATCTACAATTCCACATTTCAAAGTCATCCACATAGATAAGGCAGTCACTTCTTCAACATCAACATCTGGGTGGAA
The DNA here is from genome assembly GCF_002902755.1 of Mammaliicoccus lentus. Taxonomy (GTDB): domain Bacteria; phylum Bacillota; class Bacilli; order Staphylococcales; family Staphylococcaceae; genus Mammaliicoccus; species Mammaliicoccus lentus. The sequence continues at coordinate 5,569 of NZ_PPRS01000044.1, forward strand.
ACGAACCCCACCTTTTGTTGGTCCAACTGCATCATTATGTTGTGCACGATAACCAGTAAATGTCTTAACAGACCCGTCATCCATTTTAACTGGTATACGAACTGTTAATAATCTTAGTGGTTCCTTAATTAAATCATACATGCCTTCGTCAAAACCTAATTTGTTAAGGGCATCACTAACAATTTCTTGTGTCGATGTAACTAAATTTAAATTTTCGCTCATGATCCTCTTCGCCTCTTTTTTAAATACTTTTAATCTCTAAATAATTGTAACATAATTGGTTATTTTTAAAAGGTCTTAAACCGTTTTTTGTAAACGTTATCAGTTTTTTTATTTAAAAACAGATTTCACTTGATCAATAGCCCAATCTAAATCTTCTTTATCAATGATTAAAGGTGGTGCAAAACGAATAACAGTGTCATGTGTTTCTTTACATAGTATACCTAAATCTTTTAATTTTTCACAATATGGTCTTGCATCTTCAGTTAATTCGATACCGATAAATAGACCTTTACCTCTCACTTCTTTAATGGCAGGATGATTTATACTTTCTAACTCTGACTTAAAGTAATTTCCTAATTCTAGTGAGCGTTCAGATAAATTTTCATCCACGATAACATCTAAGGCTGCATTTGAAACAGCACATGCCAATGGATTTCCTCCGAATGTAGAACCGTGAGAACCAGGGTTAAATACTTCTAATACTTCTTTATCACCAAGGATACATGAAATTGGGAATACACCGCCACCAAGGGCTTTTCCTAATATATATACATCAGGTTTAACGTTATCCCAATCTGTAGCGAATAATTTACCTGTTCTACCTAATCCTGCTTGGATTTCATCAGCTATGAATAATACATTATTTTCATCACAAACTTCTCTAATTTGTTTTAAGTATCCATCTTCTGGTACGTTAATACCCGCTTCGCCTTGTATAGGCTCAACTAAGATGGCTGCAGTATTAGGTGTAATTGCTGATTTGATTTGTTCGATATCACCAAAATCAACAAGTTTAAATCCACCTAGTAATGGACCGTAACCTCTTTGATATTCTTTTTCTGAAGATAATGATACTGCAGCCATAGTACGACCATGGAAGTTTCCATTCATCGCAATTATTTCTGCTTTATTATCTTCTACCCCTTTCACATCATAAGCCCAACGTCTTGCTGCTTTTATGGCTGTTTCAACAGCCTCAGCACCTGTGTTCATTGGTAATACCATTTCTTTACCTGCTAGTTTACATATCTTTTCATACCATGGACCTAATTGATCACTATGGAATGCGCGTGATGTAAGTGTTACTCTATCTGCTTGGTCTTTTAATGCTTGTATGATTTTAGGATGACGATGACCTTGGTTTACAGCAGAATATGCTGATAACATATCTAAATAACGATTTCCTTCTGGATCTTTCACCCATATACCTTCTGCTTCTGATATAACAATTGGTAACGGTAAATAGTTTGGAGCACCAAATGTATTCGTTTGTTCAATAATTTCTTGTGATTTTGTCATATTAAAACGCCTCCTATTAAAACAGTAGAGCAAAATCGCCCTACTGTCTTTATATTTTTTTCCATCATTATTATAACATTTCTGAAGTAGTACGTCCTTGTAAGTGAAGTACTAAGTAATCAGGACCACCTGCTTTAGAGTCTGTTCCAGACATTTTAAATCCTCCAAATGGCTGGTAGCCTACAATTGCGCCTGTACAACCTCTGTTAAAGTATAAGTTACCTACTAAAAATTGACGACGTGCTTGTTCTAATTTATCTCTGTTATTTGTAATAACGCCACCTGTTAATCCGTATTCAGTATCATTAGCAAACTCAATTGCTTCATCGTAATCTTTTGCTTTACTAAATCCGACAACCGGCCCAAAAATTTCTTCTTGCATCACTCTGTCATCATGTTTCAAGTCAGCTATTACGGTAGGATGTACAAAATGACCTTTTTCTCCATCAGTAGTTCCGCCAGCAACAATGCGACCTTCTTTTTTACCGATTTCTATGTACTTTTTAATTTTATTTAATGAATTCTCATCAATAACTGGTCCCATATAATTTTCATGATCTGTCGAATCGCCAACAGTTAATTTATTTGTGCGTTCCACTACTTTATCTAATAACTCATCATAAATATCTTCTACTGCTATTACACGAGAACAAGCTGAACATTTTTGTCCTGAGAATCCAAATGCAGATTGAACGATAGAATCTGCTGCTAAATCTAAATCTCCTTCAGAATCAACGATAATAGTGTCTTTTCCACCCATTTCAGCTATAACACGTTTTAAGTGTGTTTGTCCTTTTTGAACTTTTGCAGCTCTTTCATATATAGAAACACCTACATCTCTTGAGCCTGTAAATGAAATTAAACTTGTATCTTTATGATCGATCAAATAATCACCAATTTCACTTGATGAACCAGGGATGTAGTTCACTACACCTTTTGGTAATCCAGCTTCTTCAAGAACTTCCATAAATTTATATGCAATAACAGGTGTTTTTGAAGATGGCTTTAATAATACTGTGTTACCAGTAACTACTGGCGCTACAGTTGTACCAGCCATGATAGCAAATGCGAAGTTCCATGGTGAAATAACAACACTAACACCAATTGGTAAATAATTATATTTGTTATATTCGCCGGGACGGCTTTCGACTTTTTTACCATCTTTTAGTTCTAGCATTTGACGAGCATAGTATTCCATAAAATCGATTGCTTCAGCTGTATCAGCATCGGCTTCTTTCCAAGGTTTACCACCTTCTTTAGAAAGTAATGCAGAGAATTCATGTTTACGACGTCTTGTAATCGCAGCTGCTCTAAAAAGTACATCTGCACGAACGCTTGGATCAGTTTCTCTCCATGTTTTGAAAGCTTCTTTAGCAGCTTCCATTGCTTTTTCAGCGTGCTCTTTACTCGCTTTAGAAACTAAACCTACAGTTTCTTCAATATTTGAAGGATTATAAGAACGTGTTTTATCATCAGTAAAAATTCTTTCTCCTCCAACAATAATTGGATATTCTTTACCTAAGTATGTTTCAACAATTTTAAGACCTTCTAAATAAGCAGCCTTATTCTCCTCTTTCGTAAAATCAGTAAATGGTTCATGTTTGTACGGAATCATTAAAGTAAACCTCCCTATATTTATACGGGGCAGAAAAAGAAACCCCTTACATTCCTATAATGACACATTTTAATAGATTACTTCAAGTTATTTTTTTACAAATATTAGGACAGGTTTTTAGATTAAACATAAATATACAAAAAGACGATTAAAAGTTCATTTAATCGTCTTCTAAATGCTTATTTGATTGGTTGATCCACTTAGGTAACCTTTCTTTTAAAGGTAGAAACCCATATTTTTCTGTCTCTCGTATTTCATCTAATACTGAACGCTTTTCTTTCTTACGTTCTTGTCGCTTGAAATACTCATTTTCTTTAAGAGATAAACTTAATTTACCATCATTTTCCACCTTGATTACTTTAGCTTTTACAATCTGTCCGACCGATAAAAACTGGTTAAGGTTGTGAACATAATCATTCATCACTTCAGAAATATGAATGAGACCTTCCACATGATCAGGGGTTTCAACAAAGGCACCGTAAGGTTGAATGCCAGTCACTTTAACTTTCACAAATTGACCGACTTTATAATGTTTTCTCACTTTTAGAAAACCCCTTGTACTTATTATTATTAACTCTTATATCATAGCATAGTTAAATTTAATAAACCATTAATTTGATATATAATTCTGAAAATAATAGATAAGTAAATTGACACTTGTAATCTAATCAATTTTTATTATTATACATAAAATATTCATTAATTTTTTCACACAAAAAGACCTATGAACTATTTCAATTAAAATAATTCACAGATCTTCTAATTAATACTTAATCATATTACATTTCACAGCTACTTTGTAATGCAGTTGTTTTGATGGCTATTTGTTTGCACGAATCTTTATCTAATGTTGTGTTGAAAGAAAATGCATATATGTCTTGGTTTTTGGAGCGAGTTCAGTAACATTTTCTATTTCATATATTGATTGCATGCATACAATCATAAACTTCACTATCTTCAAGTGATTGGTTTTCAAATTCCATTGGATTCCAATCTGAGAGAAGTTGATACAATGCAATATTCACTTTGTTATTTTTTACTTTTTTTCTCCTCTTGCTCTAAATGATTCATTACTTCTTTTTCAAATGACTTCATTTTTTCTTCGTCTTTTTTTGATTTTTTGCGAAACATCATAAATACGATGAAAGCTAAAACCATAAACAATAACAACGTAGCAACAGCAGGAATATATTCTAATTTGTTATCTGGAAAATAAAGAAATTCCATCATAATCCGACCACTCCCCTAGCAATTAGATTATAACAAAGTTTAAGTCGAATAAAACGTATGTTTTATGACAATTGAATGTCGATTTATTGAATAATATCTATTGATTCAATTACAACGTCTTCAACTGGCTTATCATTAGCGCCTACTTTAACATTTGCAATATCTTCTAATACATCTTCGCCTTTAACAATTTGCCCAAATACAGTATGTTTTTGGTCTAACCATGGTGTGCCACCTTTTTCTGCATATCTATCAATGATTTCTTCTGGCCAACCACCATCTTTAAGTTGTGACAACATATTTGCTGGGACTTCATTCATTTGTACTATGAAGAATTGTGATCCATTAGTATTCGGTCCTGCATTTGCCATTGATAAAGCACCATATAGATTGAATGCTTGTAAAGAAAACTCATCTTCAAAAGCACTTCCGAAGATGCTTTCTCCGCCCATTCCTGTACCTGTTGGGTCTCCACCTTGTACCATGAAGTCATTAATTACTCTATGGAAAGTAATGCCATCATAATATTTTTTCTCAGCTAAACCAATAAAGTTCTCAACAGTTTTAGGTGCAAGTTCTGGGAATAATTTAAAAGTCATATTCCCTTTAGTTGTTTTCATTTCGACTACGCGTTCACCTTCAAGTATTTCATTTGTTAATTGAGGATAGTTTGTCATTTATAATTCTCCATTCATGTTAAAATAATTACAATAGTGATATCATAACATAATTTAATAGAAAGGGGACACATACATGTTATATCAATTCCCACACAAAACCGGAAAATATGTTGTAGAAATTATTGAAGAAAAAGGAGATCAACTGCTCGTAAAAGTCGTTGCTGTTCTCAAACATCCTAGACAAGGAGATTTACACAATCCAAATGAAGTAGATAATGTATTTTTCCATGAAAGAAAAGCGCTTAGTCAATACGAAAAAAGATATACGACAGCTCAATTTTTAAAAGAATATCAAGCAGATGTTCCTTCTTACATTGAATCTCTTAAAAATTCTTTATATGAATTAGAAGAAAAAATGAAAGAACGTAATAATGCTTATAGTGAACAAGCTTTAAAATGTATCGAACAATTAAAAAAAGATTATTCTCGACAATATAAAAGTGATTTTTAAACTTTTTATAAAAGAAATTTTTAAATATTTTTACGTGTTTCTTCATATTTAAAAATAACACAAAAATTCTGAAATATTGAAACGGTAGTGTTTTCAAGCTTTAAGATTATTGTGTATAATGATAACTAGGTATTTTCGAAGGGAGGTTATTTAATGAGTTTGATGCATATTATGATTTTATTACCTTTAATCTTTGCAATCGTTATACCCATAATATATCGATTTTACAAAGGCGTTCATCTAGGTTGGTTTGTTTTACCGATTCCCGTCATTATATTTATTTATTTCATGTCATACATAAATGTACCCGATTCGGACAAACCGTTTATTGTAATTTGGGATTTCATGCCCAGGATTGGAATGAACTTTGCCGTTCATCTAGATGGACTTAGTTTATTATTTGCATCACTTATTACTGGTATTGGAGCCCTTGTCGTACTCTACTCTATTACATATTTAAGTAAAAGTGAGTCTTTAGGGAATTTCTATTGTTACTTATTAATGTTTATGGGTGCAATGTTAGGCGTTGTTTTATCTGACAATTTACTCATGCTTTATTTATTCTGGGAACTTACTTCAATTTCAAGTTTCTTATTAATTGGTTATTGGAGAGATAAACAATCATCCATTTATGGCGCGCAAAAATCATTATTAATAACAGTATTTGGAGGATTAATGCTTTTAGGTGGGTTTATCTCACTTTATTTAGCAGGAAATTCGTGGAGTATTACTTCACTTATACAGAATGCTGACACGATACAATCGTCACCTTACTTCATTTTAGCTATGGTGCTTATTTTAATTGGAGCGATGACAAAATCAGCCCAATTTCCTTTCCACATCTGGTTACCAGATGCAATGGAAGCACCTACTCCTGTAAGTGCATACTTACACTCAGCTACAATGGTTAAGGCCGGCATTTATTTAGTTGCAAGAACAACACCAATATTTGCCATTAGTGGCGGATTTGTTTGGACTGTTACAGCAATAGGTTTAATCACACTATTTTGGGCATCATTTAATGCTGTAAAGCAGCAAGACTTAAAAGGCATACTTGCATTCTCTACTGTTTCACAGTTAGGTATGATTATGTCTATGCTAGGTATTGGTGCAGTTAGTTATCACTATTCTGGTGAATCAAGCCAATTATTTTTAGCGAGTATAATTGCTGCAGTCTTTCATCTTATTAATCATGCGACATTTAAAGGCGCATTATTTATGGTTACAGGTACGATTGATCATGAAGTTGGAACACGTGATATAAAAAAATTAGGTGGTTTAATGACCATTATGCCAATTTCATGCACATTTACGATTATTACAGCTTTAAGCATGGCTGGCGTGCCACCATTTAATGGCTTTTTATCTAAAGAACTATTTTTAACAGCAATGTTCGATGCACATAGCGCAGACGTATTTTCACTTTCAACTCTTGGTTATTTATTACCGATTGTTGCTATAGTAGGAAGTATTTTCACATTCGTTTACTCGTTCAAATATGTTCATGAAATTTTCTTTGGTGAATATAAACCCGAAGCTTTACCTAAAAAAGCTCATGAGGCACCAATTTTAATGCTTTTACCAACAGGTATATTGACATTACTAGTTGTTGTATTTGGTTTATTCCCAAACATTTTAAGCAATTCTATTATTGCACCAGCAGTAAGAGCAATTGCTCCATTTGCAAGTGAACCTGAAGTACATATTTCATATTGGCATGGTATTACACCAGCGCTAATCGGAACGATTATTGTGTTTGTTGTAGGATTCTTACTATTTAAAAATGTTCAAAAATGGGTTGGTGTTTATGATATACAACCTGAATACTTAACGTTTAATTATTATTACGACAGAGGTATTCAGCTTAGTTCGTATATATCAAACAAAATCACACAAAGTTATATGACAGGTTTTGTTAGATCTTATCTTATGTACATTTTTGCATTCTTTATTATTATCACGGCTCTAACACTATTTACACATCCTGTTAGTTTTGTATTTGATAATATAAGCAGTATTAGACCTTATGAACTTATTTTAATTGCTTTAATACTTATTAGTACTTTTTGTATCGTACTAGCAAAATCAAGATTATTCAGCATTATTATGCTTGCATCAGTAGGTTATTCTGTTGCATTATTCTTTGTATTTTTCGGAGCGCCAGATTTAGCGTTAACTCAATTATCGATTGAGACGATATCAACTGCTTTATTCTTATTATGTTTCTACCACTTACCTAAGATGAGTAGGCATGATGAGGATCGTAAATTTAAATTAGGTAATTTCATTATTTCAATTTGTGTAGGTATTGGAGTAATTATTCTTGGCTTAATTGCTTACGGTAATAGACACTTTGATTCTATTTCACAATATTATAAAGATAATGTATACGACCTTGCTGCAGGTAAAAATATGGTAAACGTTATTCTAGTTGACTTCCGTGGCTTTGATACATTATTTGAATCTGCAGTATTAGGTATTGCTGGTTTAGGTATATACACATTAATTAAATTAAGAGATAAAGGTAAAGATGGAGGTGAAGAACATGAAGAAACAATCGAATGATGTATTCTTTCAGTTTAACGCCATTATCATCTTTCTAATTCTTATGATGTATGCTGTTTCTATCTTCTTTGGTGGTCATTACACACCAGGTGGTGGATTCGTTGGTGGTTTATTACTATCTTCAGCAGTCATCATCATTGGTATCGCATTTGATACTAAAACATTAAAAAAGATGTTTCCGTTTGATTTTAAAATTATAACAGCTACTGGATTGTTTTTATGTGTTCTAACACCTATCCTAAGTTGGACATATGGTAAGACATTCTTCACACATGCGTTCGGTGAATTACATTTACCAATCTTTGGTGAAGTACATTGGCATACTGCTATGATTTTTGATTTAGGTGTCTTATTAGCTGTTGTCGGTACGGCGATAACAATCATATTATCGATTGGAGAGAATGAATAATGGAAATATTAATGATTTTCGTTGCAGGTATTATCATTTCTGTATCAGTATACCTAGTTCTCTCTAAGAGTTTAATTAGGATTATTATTGGTACTACCCTACTTTCCCACGGTGTGCATTTAATGCTATTAACTATGGGTGGATTAAAAAAAGGCGCATTACCTATTGAAGAATCAGGTATAAAAAGCTATGTAGACCCGCTTCCTCAAGCGCTAATTTTAACAGCAATTGTTATTTCATTTGCTGTTACTGCATTCTTCTTAGTTCTTGCCTTCAGAAGTTATAAAGAACTAGGAACTGATAATCTTGAAGAAATGAAGGAGGTACCGAAAGATGATAAGTAACATGATTATTGTACCTCTTGTCATTACTTTTTTAACTGCTGTAACATTGATTTTTGCTGGTCACAGACCATATTTAAAACGAAAAATCGTTTTAGTTGGATTTGTATTAGCGTTTCTAGTTAGTTTATATAATATCAACATGATTTATTTGTACGGGACACAAACATTAAACTTAGGTAGTTGGCCTGTCCCTTACAGCATTGTCATTTACGTTGATATGCTCAGCGCATTATTAGTAAGTGTCAGCTTATTAATAACACTAATTGTAATATTATATTCTCATCAATCTATCGGATTGCATCGTGAAAAATATTTCTATTATTTCGGTATATCAATGATGGTAACAGGTGTTAATGGTGCCTTTATGACAGGCGACTTATTTAACCTGTTCGTATTCTTTGAAGTATTCTTAATGTCTTCCTACCTACTCTTAGTTATTGGAGGAACAAAGATTCAGTTACAAGAAAGTATTAAATACATACTTGTTAATGTGTTAACTTCTGCATTCTTTGTAACTGGAGTCGGTATGTTGTATTCCATAACTGGAACTTTAAATATGGGAGACTTGCATGTTAAATTAGCAGAACTATCGAACACAGATTTAAACATCGTTGTCATCACTTTTATAATGTTTTTATTTGTATTTGCTACAAAAGCAGGTATGTTCCCATTATACTTCTGGTTACCTGGAGCTTATTATGCTCCACCGATACCTATCATCGCTTTATTCGGAGCTTTATTAACAAAAGTAGGTGTATACGCAATTATGCGTACATTTAGCCTATTCTATTCAGCAAATAGTGAATTTATTACTAACACTTTAATTGTATTGTCCATCCTTACAATTATTATGGGTTGTATTGGTGCAATTGCTTATTATGATGTTAAGAAAATTATTATTTATAATATTATGATTGCAATAGGTGTAATTTTAATTGGCGCAGCTATGATGGACAAAACAGGTATGATAGGAAGTATTTATTACTTACTTCACGATATGATCATTAAAGCTGCTTTATTCTTATTAATTGGTATTATTATAAAAATTACTGGAACACCTGATTTAAGAAAATTCGGCGGTCTTATACAGAATTATCCGGTATTAGGTTGGTTCTATTTCGTTGCTGCACTTTCATTAGCAGGTATTCCACCATTAAGCGGATTTTATGGTAAATACATGATTGTCATGTCGACCTTTGATAATGGTTATTATATAAGTGGTATCGTCGTACTACTTTCTAGTTTATTTGTTTTATATTCAGTAGTTCGTATTTTCTTAATGGCATTTTGGGGAGAAGAAAAAGGTTATACGTATAATCCAAAATTACCAATGAAGAAATTAATGATATCAAGTATTGCTATCACAATAATCGCGATATTATTTGGTCTTGGTGCCGACATGTTATATCCTTTAATTGAAAAAGCTGCTTTACCATTCTACAATCCTGAAACATATGTAAATGCGTTAGGAGGCGATTATTAATGGCTATACAAGTACTCATTAATGTTCTATTAGCTGCACTTTGGATGATGCTTTCAGAAACATACACATTTGGCGCATTTATATTTGGATATTTGTTTGGTATTTTATTCGTTTTAGCTGCTTTACCATTACTACCGGGTAAACATTTATATTTAAGACCAGTTTGGAAAACGATAGTTTTAGCCGGTATATTCATGAAAGAATTAGTATTAGCAAATATAGATGTCATTAAAATTGTCATCCAAAAAGAAATAAAAAATGAACCCGCATTCTTTGCGTATCCGACAGAATTAAAAAAAGATTGGGAAATCACATTACTTTCTCAACTAATAACATTAACGCCGGGTACAATCGTAGTTGCAATTTCAGATGATCAAAAAACACTATATATTCATTCAATAGATTTTTCTGATATTGATTCAGAAATTAGTACTATTAAAGATTCATTTGAAAAAGCAATCAAGGAGGTGAGCGTACGATGATAAATATATTCGTAATTATTGCAATCATCATCGTCGCACTTTCTATGATAGGCATACTTACCAGAGTCATAATCGGTCCTACTTTAGCTGACAGAGTTATTGCTCTTGATGCATTAGGTATTACTTTAATGGCTATGATTGCTTTATTTTCCGTAGTGATGAATACAAGATATTTATTCGTTATTCTGTTATTAATAGGTATTTTAGCATTCTTAGGTACTGCAGCATTTGCGAAATTTATGGACAAAGGAGAGATCATTGAAAATGATAGAGACGATAATTATTAGTATTTCAATTATTATGATGGTCGTAGGCGCTTGTTTCAGTTTCTTTGCTGCGTTAGGTATTCTAAGGTTGCCAGATGTATTCTCTCGAGCACATGCATCAGGAAAAGCTTCTACTTTAGGTGTCATGTTAATATTAACCGGTGTACTTATTTACTTTATCGGTAAAGAAGGCCACTTTAATGTTCAACTGTTGTTAGGAATTATATTCATCTTTATTACTGGACCATTAGCTGGTCACTTAGTAACAAGAAGCGCATATTATATGGGCGTCAAACCAACAGAACGAACAGTTAGAGACGATTTAAAAGACGCAAAATAAATACTTTTCTTAAAATAAAACCTCACAACCTTTGAGTTAAATCTCAGGTTGTGAGGTTATTTATTTCTGATTTTGTCAAAGTGTATGATAATTAAATAGATTTGAGTTTGGTAGGATCTTATTGGATTTTCGGCTTAATTAATCCAACTAAATACGTTCTTATTGGATTTTTGACTTAATTAATCCAACTAAATGCGCTTTATTGGATTTTTGACTTAATTAATCCAACTAAACACGTTCTTATTGGATTTTTGACTTAATTAATAGTCAAGTCCATATTTATGTGTAATATCTTTAGAAGTAATCAACCTTTGGTTTTTTAGAATGTATTAACAAAATAAATCTGTTTGATTTTTAGCAGAT
>NZ_PPRS01000045.1 GCF_002902755.1 Mammaliicoccus lentus
AGATGTGTATAAGAGACAGGACTAGTAATGATAATGACAAGAAAAGTGACGGTTATGATACATATCAAGTTAAGGAAGAATCGCCTTTAAACATTTCTGGGAAAGCTTCCCCATCTAAAATAAAAACATATAATAACAATGATCAGTTAGGTGATTTAGTGAGTACTTTGGTTGAAGACGGAGAAAAAGTAAAGGAAGGCGATACTTTAATCAACTACAATATCAACGATCAAAAAAGACAGGACTTATCAAGTAAGGTTAACGACGCGCAAAATGTAGTTAATCAAGACTATCAAAATATTAATCAGCAACCGAACAACAACGATTTACAAAAGAAGTTAAATCAAGATTTAAACGCATTGAATGAAGCACAAAAAGAACTATCTCAGTATACTAAACAAATTAATGATAGTACTTATGCATCATTTGACGGTGTAATTGAAATGGACAATGATACAGATGCTGCAAGCGGAGAATCTATATTAAAATTGATAGCAAATGAAACTCAAATTAAATCTTCTGTTTCTGAATTTGATGTGAACAAAATAAAAGTCGGAGATTCAGTTAACATCAAGGTTAATAGTACTGGCGAAAAAGGTCACGGTAAAATCACGAAAATATCTGAACTACCTAGTAACTATGAAGAAAAAGGTGCTACTGGTGCTGGTATGAGTCAAGGCGATAGCGAAGAAGGAAGTTCCCAGGCTTCAAATCCTGTGTCCAATAACCCTACTTTAAATAAGGACAACTCAAAATACCAAGTCACAATAGGAAAAATCGACTTACCTATTCGCAGCGGTTTTTCTACGGAAGCAGAAATCCCTATAGATGCTATTAAACTACCTAAGAGTGTATTAACTAGAAATAATGATGTTTTCGTATTAAACAAAGATAATAAAGTTGAAAAACGTCATCTTAATATCGAACGTCAAAATGGTGAAATATTTGTTAAAAAAGGTCTTAAAAAAGGAGAAAAACTGATTGTTTCACCTAAAAAATCATTAAATAATGGTGATAAAGTTGAGGTATCCTCATGATTAATTTAGTAAATGTTAATCGACACTTTAAGAATGGCGAAGAAACAAACCATATTTTGAAAGATATTAATATTTCGATTGATACTGGTGAGTTTATTGCAATAATGGGACCTTCTGGTTCAGGAAAAAGTACATTGATTAATATTTTAGGCTTTATAGATCGAGGCTATACTGGTGAATATTTATTTAATCAAGAAAACTACCAAAATGTTTCGGATAATAAGCTTGCTGCTGTAAGAAATAAAACAGTCGGATTTGTCTTTCAAAACTTTAAATTAATACAAAATAATACGATATTAGAAAATGTGAGCATCCCCCTACTTTATTCAGGTATGTCCACAAAAGAAAGAAAGCGTCATGTAGAATCCGTTTTAAGAGAAGTTGGCATTGAAGATAAAAAGAATTTAGTACCTAGTAAATTATCAGGTGGACAACAACAACGTGTTGCTATAGCACGTTCGATTGTAAACCAACCGAAATTTATTATTGCCGATGAACCTACCGGCGCACTAGATTCTCAAACATCTAAAGATATTATGGATTTATTCGTACGGTTAAATCGTGATAAAAACACAACTATGATTATCGTCACACATGACCGCAAAGTTGCAGAACAAGCAGATCGCATCATACACATTTTAGATGGTCGTGTTCAACGAGAAGAGGTGGTTGAATGAAAAACTTACCTAACATTATATCAATATCTCTTAAATCGATTATGAAAAACAAACGTCGGAATATCTTCACGATGATTGGTATCATTATTGGTATCGCTGCAGTAATAACAATCATGTCATTAGGTAATGGCTTTAAAAAGACAGCTTCAGAAGAATTCGAAGATACTGGTGCAAGTAAAGGTCAAGCAGTGATAAGCTATATGCCTAGTAATCCAGATAACGCCACTAAAAATCCTTTTGATAAAGAAGATATGGATATGGTAAGACAAATTAAAGGCGTTAAAAGCGTGAAAATTAAAGAAGACAAAAATCAAAGTTATTCAGCGAAATTAACAAATGCTCAAAAACAACAAAACGTTAATATTATTAAAAAAGAACAGTTTTCAAATACAACAGAAGGTCATGGATTTTCGAAAACAGATAATGAATTAAATGAAAAAGTTGTCACGGTAGATAAAACAATAGCGAAAGAAGTATTTAATAATGACGCTATAGGACAAACATTATTCATTGATGATCAAGGCTTTAAAATAGTCGGCATTGCTAATGATGAAATGAATGATTCAGCAGTGCATATGCCTAGCCAAACATTTAGTAAATACATGGGTAACTTAAATCAAAAGTTTCCAGAACTTGAGATTAAAGTAAACGATGATAGCGAAAAGAAAGAAATAGCGAATAAAGCTGCTAAACAATTAAATAAAAGCGGTTCTGGTAGTAGCGATGGCAATTACGAATATACAGACTTAGAAGAAGTTATGAAAAGTATTACACAAGTATTCGATGCCATTACGTACTTCGTAGCTGCAGTAGCTGGTATCTCCCTATTCATTGCAGGTATCGGTGTAATGAATGTGATGTATATTTCAGTAGCAGAACGAACAGAAGAAATCGCAATTAGAAGAGCATTTGGTGCCAAAGGAAGAGATATAGAAGTACAATTCTTAGTTGAAAGTATTGTATTATGTCTCATAGGCGGAATTATAGGATTGATACTCGGTATATTAATATCAAAACTAGTAGAAGCAGTAACACCTGATATGGTACAAAGTGTTGTCAGTCTAGGATCTGTAATTTTAGCAGTTGGCGTATCAACATTAATCGGAATAGTATTCGGTTGGATACCAGCACGCTCAGCATCGAAAAAAGAATTAATAGACATTATTAAATAGAATTGAAACAGGTTGAGACATAAATAAATGTCTCAACCTGTTTTTTATATAATTTAGGCTATGAATGTCGCACGTGCACCTCGTCTTGCAACATTCAGACAAATTACAAGTTGTGACAATATGACTATCCTTGTTGACACGTTTTACAAGTTGTGACAATAAGGACATTACACCTATAAAGAAAGAAGCTGAGACATGTATTTATGTCCCAGCTTCTATATATTTTCTATCTTTTAATTTTTGAGCGCACTTTTTGTAATGTATTGTATAAGAAATACTTTTTCTTATTGATTGGTTTGTAGAAATCACCTATAAGTTCTTCGATTTGTACATTAAATCCTCGTTTGAATCGATATACACCGTAGTCTTCACTGTTTTCAGTAAAGTCTCCTGATAAACCGTAGAAGTTATATCTATCGAAGCCATTATCGAAACAATAGTTAATCATATACCAATGCATCATATATGGGCCCATGAAGTGATTGTATTTTTCGCTTGAACCACCTGAGAAATAGTTGATTTCATATGCGTTTTCAAAGAATACACCTGCAGAGAGATTTAATACTTCTCCATCTGTCTTCATTAACTCACTTGTTTCTAGTAATTCTTTTTGAGCATGGTCAATCTGTCTATCGGTTTCAGCGATTTTCTTAAGTTGCTTTTCTGATTTATTTTCTTTAGCCATCATTTGATCGCGTTTCGTTTCTAATTCAGTTAAGTTTTCTTGAGTAGATTGTATATATTCATTTAAATCTATATACGCTAATGGTACTAATGCTTTAGAACCGTATGTATTGATAAAGTTCATAAAGTATTCGTCTGTTTTAGATATAAAACCTGCTCTTTCTTCAGTCTCTCTATATAATTTGAAGAATATATCTAATTCGTCTTCTTCTAGAAATCGAACTTTCACACCGTAGTTATGAGCTTTATTAACGTTACGTTTTCTCTGGCTATCGAACCCTTTTTTAACTTCTGCTAAAGTCTTGTCTTTTAAGTTTAGTACACCCATCCATCTTACTTGGCTTGATGGATCATATTGTGTAGTAAAACCATGGTGTTGATATCCTAATGATTTTATTAAGTCGACAATTTGGTCGTTCGGGCCATCTTCTTTTATTGGATTAAGGTCTTTATCATAGATGTTATAAATCCAGTAAGGGTCTACTTTAACATATAAACATTGATGTTGTTTTAAATATTTTTCAAGCGATTTAAAATAGTATTCTACTAATTGTAAATCACTGTAATCCATCACTGGACCACGGTTTGAATAATAAACATAACTGCCTAATGTTGGTATTTTAGAGAACAAACTTGCTGCAACAACTTGGTTGCTCTCATCTTTAACACCTAATAATACGACTTGGAAGCCATCATTTTCTCTTGTTTTGATATTTTCTTTCACTTGGAAATAATGACTTTCATATTGACTATCAGATACAAAATCGTCGTATTCAGTAACGGTTAATTCTGTAAATTTCATATTATCTAAATTCCTCTCTTACTGAAAATCGTTTATTTTTTTAATACTTTTTTTAACACTTTATAAGCGGTATATGCTGGTTTATTAATTGGTTTCACAAAGTCACCAATGTATTCATAAACATCTGCATTATAACCCTTTTTAAATTTAATAACGCCAGCATCTGGTGCATCTTCAGAGAAATCTCCACTAATTCCATAGAAGTTGTAGCGATTAATATTGTGTTCTAATGCGTATTTAATCATTTCCCATTGTATTGCATAACTTCCTGCAAAATGACGATATTCATTTGATGAACCGCCTGCATAGTAAACAACTTCGAATGGATTAATGATGAAGAATCCTGCTGCGATTGGTAAAGTATCACCGTGCTCTGCCTGTAATTGTTTAGCTTCGTCTAATTTAGCTTCGTTAGCTTCTCTTTGTTGTTTTAAGTTATTAATTTTATTGATTGCTTTTTGGTTGTCTGGTTTCTTTTCTAATTCTTTTTCAGCTTTTTCAATTTCTTTATTATGTTCCTCAAAGTCTTTTTCTAATTGAGGTATATACGTTTCGAAATCTATATATGCTAACGGTATTTTAACATTATCAAAGTATTTTAATCTGTTGTAGTAGAAGTCGTCACCACGGTCGTCGAAATCTTTCTTCTCTGTTGTATCTTCCATAAATCTTCTAAATATAGGCATTTCATCTTTAGTTAAAAAGCGAACTTTAACACCATTTTTTTGAACTTTTTTAGTGTTACGTTTTCTCAAGTTATCCATGTTTTTAATTAATGACTTTTCGTCCATACCTTCTAAGTCCAGTACAGAATGCCATCTAATTTGATGTATTGGGTGGAAACCAGTTGTAAAACCTTGATGTTCATATCCTAAAGATTCAAATTGCTGAATTAAATTATCACGTTCAAAGCTCTTTAGAACGTTACCGTCATGATCTCTTAATTGATATGGTAAATAAGGATCAATTCTAAAGAATAATGCTTTGTTCTTTTTTAAATACGGTACGATTTTTTTAAAAAAGAAGTCAACAAGTTCTTTATTATCAAAGTCCATTACTGGCCCTCGATTCGAATAAAAATAATTAAACTTTTTCATTACTGGCACACTTGTAAGCAAACATGCAGCCAACACCTCATCTTGGTCATTCTTTACACCAACTAAATGTGTTGAAGTGCCCTCTGATGTCTTTAGTTCATAGTTACCCACTGTCTGAGTAAAATGAGCATATGGCATGTTATTAGTAAATGTTTCAAATTCACCAGTCGTTAAATTTGTAAATTTCATTTATACAATACTCCCAATCTAATATTTATGTATTTAATACAATTATACATTATTTTACCTTTATTCTAAAACAATACTCATTACTATACCATTATTTTACTTCGCACTATAGAGTTTTATGACACAAATGTATAACTAATTGGTTATGAATAAAAAGGAATAGAACTTAACTTTATACATTTACACGTTAGAGATCTTCTAAAACAAACAGAGCTGAGACATTTATGTATGTCCCAGCCTGCTTTTTCCATCACTTTATTATTTTAAAACATTTACAATTTTTTCTGCTACTTCTTCACTTGAATTAGGATTTTGTCCGGTTACAAAATTACGATCTACTACTGTGTGTGAGTCGAAATCACTACCTTTAACGAATCTTGCACCTTGTTTTTCTAATTCAGTTTGTAACAAGAATGGAACGTCTTTTTCTAATCCCATTGATTGTTCTTCACTATCTGTGAACGATGTTAATTTAACGTCATTAACTAAATAATCGCCACTAGGTAGTTTGGCACCAATAAATGCGCTTGGTCCATGACAAACTGAACCAATCACCTTATTTTTCTCTTTATAATAAGCTAACATATTCTCTAAATCAGGATTGTTAGGGAAATCAAATACTGTCCCGTGACCACCTGGTAAGAATATGCCATCATAATTTTCAAATACGATATCTTTAATTCCGTAAGTTTGTTGAAGTTTTTCTAAAACATCATGATATTCTTTCGTTTCATCATTTTGTGTTGAATTTGGATCGATTGGCACACTACCACCACTAACTGATGCGATGTCCACTTCTATTCCATTTTTGATGAAAACTTTGTAAGGAATTGCTGCTTCTTCTAGCCATAATCCAGTTGGTTTACCATCTTTAAATTGAGATGTATTTGTTACAACCATAAGTAATTTTTTGCTCATTAGAAACACTCCTTTTCTTTTGTTACATTCGATTATACATGATGTTAACTTCTATTTCTTGTTTGAAGGGTTTGTAAACTTTATTTTTCGTCTAAAGCATTTCTAATAGACTTTATATATTCGATTGTATCCGTAGTTGGATCTTGTTCTAACCTTTTTACGATTTCACTACCTATAACAACCCCATCGCTAAACGATTTAATTTCTTTAACATGTTCCTCTGTTTTAATACCAAATCCACAAACAACAGGTACTTGAGAATGTTGTTGTATAAATTTTATTTTATCTTTAAGTGATTCATGGAATCCTCTACCATCACCTGTAGTTGCGTTCATCGTAACTGTGTAAATAAAACCTTCTGCATGTTCTGCAATTTGTTTAATTCGTTCATCACTTGATGTCATCGCAATTAAAGGTATTAATTTCACATTTGTTTTTGCTAATTTTTCTTTGAATCGTTGACCCAATTCAAATGGTAAATCTGGAATAATTAATCCATATACATTAGCTTCATCTATACGCTCGATGAAACGTTCTACACCATAAGCATCAATTAAATTATAATAAGTCATAAATAGATATGGTGTATGTATGTCGTTTTTATGTTCGATTAATTCATCGATGATTTTATTTACATTCATACCTTGTTTAATTGCCTCTTGGCCAGCTTTCATAATTGTTGGTCCATCTGCTACAGGATCAGAAAATGGCAATCCGATTTCAATGTAGTTAGCACCATACTTATCCATTAGTTTCACATTTTCAATAAAATCTTTGTTAGCCATTATATATGGTATAAATAATTTACTCATTTTGTTCACCCTCTTGATTTTGCATATATTTTCTAATCGTTTCCATATCTTTATCACCACGTCCTGAAACTGTGACAACAATAATTTCATCTTTATCCATAGTTGGAGCTAGTTTTTCCACGTAACTTAACGCGTGAGCACTTTCGATCGCTGGAATAATGCCTTCAAGTTGAGTAAATTTAATCAATGAATCCATTGCTTCTTTATCACTTGCATTCGGATATTCTACTCGACCAATATTGTTATAATAACTGTGCTCTGGTCCTACACCAGGGTAATCAAGCCCTGCTGAAATAGAGTGCGCTAATTCTATTTGTCCATTTTCATCTTGTACGAGATACATTCTTGAGCCATGTAGTACACCAGGCTTACCTTTGTTGATTGCAAGTGCGTGTTTCTTAGTATCGACACCTTTACCTGCAGCTTCTACACCATACAATTTAACTTTTTCGTCATTAACGAACGGATAGAATGTTCCAATTGCATTTGAACCTCCCCCTATACAAGCTACAACTGCATCAGGTAAACGAGATTCTTTCTCTAAAATTTGCGTTTTAATCTCTTTACCAATAACGCTTTGTAAGTCTCTTACTATAGTAGGAAATGGATGTGGTCCTAATGCTGAGCCAAGTAAATAATGTGTATCTTCAACGTTTGAAACCCAATATTGTAAAGCTTTGTTAACAGCATCTGATAAAGTACCTTGACCATCAGTAACAGGTACCACTTTAGCACCTAGTAGTTCCATTCTAAATACGTTTAACGCTTGGCGTTCAATATCTTCTTCACCCATAAATACGATAAGTTCCATGTCAAACAAAGCAGCGATTGTGGCGCTTGCCACACCGTGTTGTCCTGCACCTGTTTCTGCAACTAATTTTCTTTTGCCCATTTTTTGAGCGATTAAAGCTTGTCCTAATGCGTTATTAATTTTATGAGCACCAGTATGGTTTAAATCTTCTCTTTTTAAATAAATTTTTGCGCCACCTAATGCTTCTGTATATCTTTTTGCATAAGTTAAAGGTGTTTCTCGACCTACATAATCTTTTAAATAAGCATTCAATGTTTTATGAAATTCTGGATCATTTTTTAATTTTTGATAAGTTTCATTTAATTCTTGAATTGCCGGCATTAGTGTTTCTGGTACATATTGCCCACCAAATTCACCAAAAAATCCTAAATCGTCAGCTTCTAATTGTATTTCATCAGCCATTTTTATCATCCCTTCAATTGTGTTAATAATGTTTTAATTTTTGAGTTGTCTTTTTTACCTTCTGTTTCAATGCCGCTAGATATGTCATACCCTATATTAGATAATTCACGTTTTTCAATTTGTTGTATCTTTTCTAAATCTAAACCACCAGCTATTAAATATGGCACATCTTCTATATGCTCCAATATAGACCAATCATAAGATTTTCCTGTCCCACCATAATCTTTCGAAGGTGTATCAATTAAAAATAAATCAACTTGTCCTTTAAATAATTGAATATTGTCTTCTAAAGAATCATTGGCTGGCAATGCTTTAAAAATTTTTATATTTGGATATTTTATTTTCACTTTTTCAATGAAATCAACTGTTTCATCACCATGAAATTGTATTGTGTTTATGGAAGTACTTTCTACTAATGCTTCTATATCTTTAATTGTCGGATTTACAACAATTGCGACTTTATCGACTTTATCATCGATATCTTTACTTAAAGTGCTAATTTCTTCCACCGTTACATAGCGTTTACTTTTAGGAAAAGTGATAAAACCTATTGCATCAGCTTGATATTTAACAGCTATTTCGATGTCCGATTTCTCTTTAAAGCCACAACATTTAATGTACATCCTGTTCACCCCTTTTTAACACTCGAATACTTGGTAGAAATGTTTCTAAATCTGGATGTTTCATTAAAGTTTCGCCGATAAGTGCGCCGTCTACACCACTCTTTGTAATTTCTACTATATCTTCTTCAGTGCGTATACCACTTTCAGAGATATACGTTACACCTTGTTTCTTCGTAGTTAATATTTCATTTGTATGTTTAACATCCGTTACAAAACGTTTTAAATCTCTATTGTTCACACCGATTAACTCGGCATTTGTTTTATGAGCAATTGCTAATTCTTCTTTATCATGTACTTCTACTAATACTTCTAAACCTTTTTGTGTCGCATATTCATATAAATCTTTCAATTGTGTTTCTGTTAATATATTAACGATTAGTAAGATAATAGAAGCGCCTACTTGATGAGCTAAGTCTATTTGTCTTTTATCGATTATAAAATCTTTACACAATACTGGTAATGTTGTTTTAGTCGTTAAGCTTTGTAAACGTTCATAACTGCCATCAAAGTACTTTTCATCTGTCAAAATAGAAATTGCTGAAGCACCATATTGTTCATACAATTTAATTTGTGTAGCCATATCTCTTTTAGGTATGTCTGAAACTGTTGGACTTTTTGCTTTTAATTCTGCAATGATATTCAATCTATCGTCTGTTTTTACACGATTTAAAAATGTTGTTTTATGTTGTACGTCTACTTTTTCTAATTCTTCCATCTTTGTTTCATAATAATTTGTAGCTAGTAATGATTTTTTATATTCAACGATTTCATCCAATATTGTCATATACTTGTCCTCCTACTTGATCTAGTATAGCTAGTGCTTCTTTGTTATCGATAATACTTTGAGATTTTTCTATACCTTCTTCAATCGTTTCAACTACTCCACCAATATATAATGCAAGTGCAGCGTTTAATACGACTACATCTCTTTTAGGACCATTGTCTTGACCTGATAAGATATTTAACGTGATATGCTTATTTTCTTCAGCTGTTCCACCTTTTAAAGCATCGTTTGATGCAGCTTGTAAACCAAAGTCTTCTGCGTTTATCGTATAATTTTTGATGCCTTCTTCTTGTGAAATTTCATAAATAATATTATCTCCAGATAAAGTTGCTTCATCCATTCCACCAGCACCATGTAGTACAATTGCACGTTTGCGACCTAATTTATATAGTGCTTCTGCAATAGTAGATAATTTTGATTCATCATATACACCCATCACTTGATAATCTAATTTGTAAGGATGAATCATTGGACCAATTAAATTAAAAGTAGTTGGTGTTGTGATTGTTTTTCTTACTGGTTGCACAGTTTTCATAATCGGATATGTTTCAGTAGCACTTAAAAAAGCTAAGTTTGTATCATTAACTCTTTTAGTTGCTTCATTAATTGGTGTCGTTTGAATATTTAACGCAGATAATATATCAATGCTACCCGTTTTAGATGTGATGCTTTTATTACCGTGCTTCAATACTTTCAATCCAGCTGCAGCTACAACAAATGAAGCGGTAGTCGATATATTGAAACTACCTGAATGATCACCACCTGTGCCACAAACACAAATACTATCTTCTATATATGGTCTATTTTTATAAGTTGTCGCTATAAGGTTTTCTGTTAAATAAGATAATTCATCAGATGTTTCTCCTTTCATGCTTAGCGCAACTAAGTGAGCAACTTTCAATGAAACATCTTCTGTTTCATTCATCATTAATTGCACAAATGATTTCATTTCTTGTTGATCTAAATTACGATATTGGATGAGTTGTTTTAATGTGTTCATTTTGTGCACCTTCCTTTGTTATATTTACAAATGTATTAATTATTTTATCTCCATTATCTGATGCAAATGATTCTGGATGATATTGTATTCCGAAATGCGGGTTAATTTGATGTTCAAACGACTGTATTGCATCGGGTGTTCTCCCTGTTATTTTTAAGCAATTAGGAAAAGATTTTTCATCACTTATGAGCGAATGATATCTCATAATATTAAAACCAGTTTCACATCCTTGATACAGTTTGGATGATTCTACAAAATCAATTTGGTCTACTTTGCCATGTTTTACTTTTTCTCCTACAATTACTTCCCCACCGTAGTAACAAGTTAATGCTTGTGCGCCTAAACAAATACCTAGTATTGGTACGTCATGATATGCTTTAATAATTTTATTTAAATGATTTGTATCTAACGGATGACCAGGACCCGGTGATATTACTACACCGTCTATTTCCAGATCTAATGGTGCTTCATCCGGATGATGAATGATAACTTCATCATATTGCTTTATTAAATTGACTAAGTTATAAGTAAATGAATCATAATTATCTATTACTAATATCATGGCGATACCTCCAATAAACTTTTAGCTTTTATTTTCGTTTCTTGTAATTCTTTTTGTGGTACAGAATCATAAACTACACCGCATCCTGCTTCTACATTGATATACTCTGAATCAACAACCATCGTTCGAATTGTTAAAGCAAAGTCTAAATCATGATTACAATTTATATAACCAACGCCGCCAGCGTATATACCTCTTTTTTGTTTTCTCGTTTCGTATATACGCGTTATAGCTCGTGTCTTCGGTGCACCCGAAACTGTGCCAGCAGGCAGTAAAGCTGTAATCATTTGAAGCGGTGTTACTTCCGGCTTAATTTCTCCTTCAACTATTGTCACGATGTGCATGACATGCTCAAATTTTTCAACCGTCATAAGTTTCGGCATATGGACTGAACCAGTTTTTGCTATTATGTTTAAATCATTTCTACCTAAATCAACAAGCATACGGTGTTCTGATAATTCTTTTTCATCGTTGATTAAAGCTTGTTCATTTGCTAAATCTTCTTCTTCTGTCTTTCCTCTTTTGTTAGTGCCTGCAATAGGATTTGTTGTGATAATTTTTCCTTCTTTTTTTATGAAACTTTCTGGTGAAGAACCTATAATCGTTCTTTCTTCATCATCGATGTAATACATATAAGGACTTGGATTTTGTCGTTTTAAATTTTTATACATCTGTAATTTCAAAGTGTCTTTATTTTCATTTTCAAAAAAGTGTTTATATTTATAGATACGAGAAGGAACAACTTGAAACATATCGCCTTTACTAATTAAATCTTTGTAATATGAAACTTCTGCCATAAAAGCTTCTTCAGAAATATTCGTTTCTAAATCACCTTTTTTATGATGATTAATTTTGTTTTCAAAAAGTTTAATATTTTTAAGCTCTTCTATCATGTTGTCTAATTCTTGATTCAATGCTTGTTCATCTCTATTACTGAAAAGATTACTCGTTATAACAAATAAATCTTCTTTAAAATGATCAAATACATATACTGATTCAACTAGGTTAAATGAAGCGTCTGGATATTCAGATAAAACTTCTATACTTTTTAAAATTTTATTTTGATATCTAATTAAGTCGAAGCTACAATAACCGATCATTCCTGAAACAAATGGTAAATGTTTAAGTGGTTCTGGAATATTATCTGCTTTCATTTCATTAATAAATTGTTCTAATGCTTCATAAGGTCCATCATGTGTAACCGATTCTTGTCCGTTTATATTTATTTGAAAATACTCATCAAAAAGGTTCACCTTACCGATTGCATCAAAAGCTACAATTGAAAATCTACCTTTCATTTGATTCGTACTTGCACTTTCTAATATCATTTTCTTCTTATCAATTTGTCCTAATGTTTCTGGTGTAACATCAGCATTTAATCTTTTATATTTTATGTTCATCCTCTTTACCTCCTAAATAAAAAAACCGCGCAACAACATCCTATACAACAGGACGCTTTTGCGCGGTACCACCTTCATTAATAAGTTAACACTTATTCACTCATTCTATATTTAGCTTTAACTACATGATCCCCAATTCTAAATTTAAGTGTGTTAGTTTCCATCAACCACTAACTTTCTTTAACTACATTCTTAAATTTATACTTATGACCACTGATATTTTTCTATACAAAAAAGACACCACGGTAACGCATTCTGTAAGGACGCGTTACCGTGGTGCCACCTTAGTTAACATTCATTATCATGTTCACTTTAAAAATCACATTAAATTTTATAATTTGAAAGCCCAATTCTCTCACTGTGTGCAGTGCTAATTTACATCAACCATTAGCTTTCTGATTGCTACTAACATCACGAGATACTTATCTTTCAAATTCCGACAATTGCTTATCGGATTAATTTAAATACACTATACGAGATAATTTTTTTAAAGTCAACCCTTAATATTTAAATTAACTGTTAATTTCAGATAAGCAATAAGCTCTTAATAACTTTTCACTTTCTAAAATAGAATCTTCGTGTGTACGTTCTAAAGCGTGAGAAGACTCTATTCCAGGGCCAAATAACCCGTGACGGATATCTGCTCCAGCACGTAAAGCTGCTGATGCATCTGATGCATAATATGGATAAATATCTAATTTATATTTAATATCATTTTCTTTGCATAAATCAACAAAATGATTTCTTAATCCAACATGATATGGCCCAGAACCATCTTTTACACAAATGGATACTGTATATTCATCTGAAGCTTGTCCATCTCCTAGAGCACCCATATCAAATGCTATTAATTCAACGACTTTATCAGAAATATTTGAGTTTGCACCATAGCCTATTTCTTCGTTATTTGAAATATAAAATTGAGTCGTATGTGGTAATTCGACATTTTCTTCTTTTAAATATTTTAAAAATTGAATAATCATCGCAACGCTTGCTTTGTCATCAAGGTGTCTAGATTTAACAAATCCTGAAGCAGTATGTTCAAAGCGAGGTTCAAAGCTAACAGAATCACCAATCTCAATTCCTAAATTTCTAGTGTCATCTGCTGAAAATACCTTTTCATCTATTCGTACTTCCATATGTTCAGCATCTCGAGGGATTTCAGTATTATTTTTATAAACGTGAACGCTTGTTTCATGTAAACATATTGTGCCTGATATTTCTAATCCACTTTGTGTCGTAATTGTACAATATTCCCCTTCGATAGCATTCCAACTAAATCCACCTATTAAATCTAATTTTAATCGGCCGTCTTCTTTTATATCTTTTACAATCGCACCGAGTGTATCAACATGTGCAGTAATAACACGTTGTTTATCATCATTTTTACCAGGTACATTAATTAATAATCCACCTTTATGTGTTAAACTTGTTTCATAATTAAGTGCTTCAGCGAATTTTTGGCAATATTCAATTGCTGGATCTGCAAAACCTGATGGACTATTAATATTAACAAGTTCTTTAATTGTTACGATTGTATCATTTACATTGATTGTCATTTTCTCCACTCCCTACTTATTTCATATTAATTAATATTTTAAACTTTTATAGAAATAAATCAATAACACTTGCTTTCATGCACTAACTTGCTTTAAACTATTAAAGTATTGGAGGGATTTTATGCAACGTATATTTATAGTAGGACTAGGTTTAATTGGAGGAAGTTTAATACAAAATATTAAATTTCATCATCCACACATACATATAACAGGTTTTGACTGTTTTGATAAATTTTCAGAGATTGCCTACTCTATGGGCATCATTGACGAAGTTGCACATGATTTTGATTCAGCTGCAAGTGAAGCTGATTTAATTATTTTGGCAACACCCGTTCAACAATCAATAGAGTACAGTAAAAGATTATTAAACATTGATACGAAACCTGGCCTTATCGTCACAGATACAGGCAGTACAAAACTTGGTTTAAGTACACTTGAATCAAAATTATTAAATAAAGATGTTCATTTAATTGGCGGACACCCTATGGCAGGTAGTCATAAATCTGGTGTTGTAAACGCTAAGAAACACCTATTTGAAAATGCTTATTATGTCTTGATATATGACCAAGTTGAGAATGAAGCGGCTTATAGTGAAGTTAAACATTTATTAGAACCAACTAAAGCAAAATTTATTAAGATGTCTGCAAAAGAGCATGATTATGTTACCGGCGTAGTTAGTCATTTCCCTCATATTATCGCTTCTAGCCTTATTCATATGAATGAAGAAAATACACAAGTTTCAGAATATGTAAAAACGCTAGCTGCCGGAGGTTTTCGTGATATTACTCGCATAGCGAGTAGCAATGCGGATATGTGGAGAGATATTACTTTAGAAAATAAAGACCATCTTGTAACGTTAATGAATAATTGGATTGAACAAATGGAACAGACGAAAGAAGTTATCGAAGAAGGAAATCCAAGTTTAATTCGTGACTTTTTCCAATCTGCAAAAGAATATCGTGACAACTTGCCTGTTAAAGAACAAGGTGCCTTGACTTCTACTTTTGATTTATACGTAGATATCCCAGATAAACCAGGTATGATCAGTGAAGTTACGAGAATTTTAGGGCAACAACATATTTCCATTACAAACATTAGAATTTTAGAAATTAGAGAAGATATCATGGGTGCATTGCGACTCAGTTTTAAATCAAATAATGACCGTGATAGAGCTATAGAAGCATTGAATACTTTCGATACATATACTTTGTAATGTGCGATATTAAATTTTGATGATATAATATCACTATTGTATTGAAAGGGAAGATGACTGTGAAACTTAAACAAATCAGTAAGAATGTATATATATTACCTTTTGATAGTCATAGAGATAGACCTAATTTAGGATATATACATGGAGAAAAATATAGCATGTTAATAGATACAGGTAATTCGCCTGCACATTTAACAGAAATGCTAAATGAAATAGAAAAACTTAATTTACCTCAACCGAAAGTAGCGTTAATTACGCATTGGCATTGGGACCATACTTTTGCTATGCATGCATTTAATGGTATAACAATTGCAGAAAAAGAAACAGATTTAACATTAACTAAATTAAAACAATGGCAATGGACACCCGAAGCAATGGCAAAACGCTTAAACTCTGGTGAAGAATGTGAATTCTGTGATACACATATTAAAATCGAGTATGATGATATTTCAGAAATTAAAGTAGTTAATGCAGATATGACATTCGAAGATCATTGTTCATTTGATTTAGGTAATGTAACGCTAGAAGTACAACGCATTGTAAATCCCCATTCAGAAGACGGTGTAGTTGCTTATGTTCAAGAAGACAAAATATTGTTCGCTGGAGATGCCGATACCGGTGATTTCTACTTATTAGACGGTGGATACGACAAAGAAAAATACTATCATTATATTAAAACAGTAGAACAATATGACTATCAAACATATATTCATGGTCACCTAGAACCACTTAGTAAAGAAGGCATTAAAGAAGAACGATTAAATATAGAAGAAGAGTACTTATGAATAAAAACACAAATCTTAACTCAAAATAAATAAGCATATCACTTAACTGATTATTTCAGTTTGTAAGTGATATGCTTATTTTTTTATATAATCTACGATTTTGTTCGTGCATGCTTGCCTAGGGTATGGTTCGAGCCTGTAGTCTCTCACTCATACTATTCCCTCAGGCGTCAGTACTTTACAAATTCGTAGAAAATATCACGCTAACGGGCTTGTTTACTACCACTAGCTCGTTAGTAAATGTAACGAGCTTGTTTGAAATTTCTTGCACGTTAGCCGTTGATGTCGAGTCAAGTCCATATTTATGTGTAATATCTTTAGAAGTAATCAACCATTGGTTTTTTAGAATGTATTAACAAAATAAATCTGTTTGATTTTTAGCAGA
>NZ_PPRS01000046.1 GCF_002902755.1 Mammaliicoccus lentus
TTAAAAGAACGAAATAAATATTTAGAAATGGAGAATGAGGTTTTAAAAAAGCGGAGAGAATTCGAAAGAGAGATGATGAATCAAAAAGTAAACAAATCGCGTCATACAAAACGATTAAAGCGCTAAAAAATAAATATCCAATTAAATGGTTATGTAGTGTTTTAGGAATAAATAGATCAAGTTATTATAAATGGACAAATAGAAAACCCTCTAAGAGAGAGATTGAAAATAATACATTAATGGAAGATATCAACGATATCTATCACCAATATCAAGGTATTTATGGTTATAGACGTATTTATATCTATATCCGTCTTAAATTAAATAAACGTGTAAATCATAAGCGTGTTTATAGATTAATGAAACAATTAAAATTAAAAGCAATTATACGTCGTAAAACCAAACGTTATAAGCCTTTTACTCCTGAAGTTACTGCACAAAACATTTTAAATAGATCCTTTAATGAAACTAAGAAAAACAAGAAATGGTTAACTGATGTGACTGAATTTAAATTAAAAAATGGCAATAAAGTATACTTAAGTGCGATTTATGATTTAGGTAGTAAAACTATTTTAAGCTATGAATTGAGTAGTTCAAATAATAACCAATTAGTATTTAACACGCTTGATAAAGCTGTTAAAAAAGTAAAAAATACCAAGGGTATTATATTTCATAGCGATAGAGGGTTTCAATATACTTCTAGAAGTTTCAAGGCAAAATTAAAAGAGCATAAAATGATTC
>NZ_PPRS01000047.1 GCF_002902755.1 Mammaliicoccus lentus
ATTACATTAAAAATGGCCAAATCCATAGCTTAGCTATGAATTCGACCAAAAAGACATTTTTATTATTTAGTTGTCTACTTGACAGGGTTCACTTCATTCTACTGTATCGCCTTTTGTTAAATATGTGTTGTAATATAAGGTTTCTAAAGCTGTCCTTGCATCGACTACTTTTTGTTTACTATTGTTATCACCTGTACCAGGTTTTAACTTATCTAAATATGTTTGAGTAAAGTTCTTAACTTTTCCATTTTCGATGTTAAAGACAATTTCACCTTTACTATTATTCAATATAGGGAAATCATCATAGCTTTGTTCGTATATGACTTTATTTTTATCTTTATTATTCTCTTTTTGATGATATTCTTTACCTTTATAGGCTTCTTTATTAATTAGAGTTTTAAATGTCTGCTCTTTGCTGTCTTTTGTTAAATTTTCATCATCTAAATCTTTGCTAATTTTTGTATCTTTTTCTGATAATGTATAAACCCCTTCTAGGTCATTTGAAGTGAACGATTTACTATCAGCTGTGATAGCTTGCATTTCTTTATTTTTATAGCTTGGTAAATTCGGTAAATCAATACCTTCTTTTGTAAAGTTCACGTCAGATTGATCATTTGATTCTTGGACAATAGAGTTATTCACTTTATTAAAATAAACAAGAACCAGTCCTATATCAATGAGAATAAATACGATAATGAAGAGTGTTTTGGCATGTTTCCAATCCATTATTTTAACCCTCCATTCTCGTACTGTTTCCATTCGCCATCATATTTTACATACCATTTAGGCGTGAATTCTATTGTATCTTGTAGGTTATCAATATCATCAACTGGTAACGATAAATCATAACCTATAGCAAAATTGGTTACTTTATTAAAATCTATTTCAGCATTTGAGGCTAAATTGAAACGAACTTCTTCTGCTGTTGGTATCTCATCTGATTCTTTCTTAGAAGGTACAGCCACACCAGTAGTAATGAGCCCTCTATTATATTCTGTAATTGTATCTCTACCCCAAGATGCTTCAATTGAAGAAAGATTATCTTCATCAAACACAGGATAGTTATTTAAGAACATTTTATAATTGACGTTACCTTGTTTCGGGTCTGTACCAAATAGGCGAAACTCATCTGTAAACCCAGCATGTTCGTTAATAAATTTAAATGAATTAGATATCGATTTAGAAAGGTCTTTTATGTTGTTTTCATCTTCAGATAAATTTGTATAACCGTATGTTTGTTTCTTCTCGTTTACTGTCGCTATACCTGTATTGTTATTATAAGTTGAAACGTGATTATCATTATTACGAGCAATAACCGAATCACCCAAGATTACATCATTTAAATCCGATACCGAAATTTTGTTCGATACATATCTATAAATATTGATGTTATCTGCTGTTTCAGGTGCATATATCTGATTGATCTCATTCGTCGTATTCTGATTTGTAATAATACTTGTGTAAGGCTTAAATTTAGATGCCGCTTCTTTGTTTATTTTATCAAATTCATGACTTTTAATCGTCGTTTGCAGCTTGATTGCTTTTTGTTTGTTTTCACTTAATAAATATACAATCGCTCGATCTGTTGATTTCGTATCCACGAGTATTCTATCAAAATTAATTTTAGGGTAATTACTCATGCTCAGTCCTAAAACTTGATTTAAATACATTTCACTCGGGACACTGTCCGGGAAGTCTAAAACTGTATATCTTTCTGATAAATCATCTAACTGCACAGCTGATTCACTCGTTAAGATATCTACTTTCTTTACATCTTTATCTAACATAACATCAGTTATCTTCTTGATTTCTTCAACGTTAGACGTCCCTTTCAAATCCGTGCCGTTTCGATTAATAATTCTTAAAGGCATGATAACACTATCTATAGGTTTACTTATTTTAGGTCCAATGGCAGGTGTTTCAGCGTTCATATCGGATTCTAAGTCAGTTAACTCGGGCGTGAAAGTCCATACGCGATATGTCATGAAAACACTGAACAATACGAATATGATGAGTATAACAGATTTAATGACTTCTTTATTACGCATCCCAATCACCAAACTCATCTTCCATTATTTCACACGGTAATGTGATATAAATCGATGTACCTTGGCCTTCTTTACTGTTTGCCCATATTCTACCATTATGGGATTCTACGATTTCCTTAGTAATTGCGAGACCTAAACCAGTACCGCCCATTTTACGTGTTCTTGCTTTATCGACTCTGAAGAATCGATCGAATATTTTATCTACTTTATTAACAGGAATACCAATACCATTATCTTTAATTTGTATTGTCATTCTGTTATATAACGTATTTTGTTTCACATGAAACTCGACACGTTTTTTAGATTCTTGTGAGTACTTAATCGCATTTGTTATGACATTATCAAATACTTGTGTCATCTTATCAGGATCAATTTCTACAAATAGTCCTTTAACTGGTATGTCACGTACAAACGTAACATTTTTACCTTGTGTCATTTCATGACGATTTATAATTTTATTGATAAACATGTTGAAATCAATTAGTTCTGTATTAATTTGCTCGCCTGAATTATCCATTTTAGATAATTGAAGTAAATCGTTTACTAGACGAATCATACGGTCTGTTTCTTCTCTAGTAACATTTAAGAACGTAGGTGCAACTTCTGGATCACGCCAAGCGCCTTCTTCTAGAGCTTCAATATAACTTCTCATAGAAGTTAAAGGTGTACGCAATTCGTGTGAAACATTCGCAACAAATTCACGTCGTTCATTTTCAAGAATATGTTGTTCTGTTACGTCATGTAAGACGGCAATGTAACCATTTATAAACCCAGTATCTTGAATAATTGTACTGAAGTTAACACGTACGATTAGACCTTCCTCTTCGTTAATATCGATAACAAAACTATCATTATTTTCTTGTAAATCATCCAATGAATAGTCTTCATCAATGTTTAAGACATCTAATATATGTTTAGATTCAACTTCTCCACGTTCTAAACCAAGCATCTTAAGCGCCATCTCATTAATAATACGAACACGACCTCGACGGTCAGTAGCTAAAACGCCATCGCTCATATGTGTAATAACTGAGTCTAGTCGACGTTTTTCACTTTCTGTATTCGCTTGTGCTTCTTGTACACGTTTAGATAAGTTATTAAATGAAAGGGCTAGTTCGCCGATTTCATCATTACCGTATATTTTTACGCGCTGTGTATAGTTACCTTTAGACATTTCTAACGTCTGATTACGCATGTCTGATATTGGTTTCGTAATTGTTCGCGCAATAAAGAAACCGAGTACGATTGTGATTAATAATGAAATAGCTGTACCGATAATAAAGATTTGGTTAATGTTATTTAATTGTTCGTAAACAGAATCAATATCTGATTCAACATAAATATCCCCTACAACTTTATCGTCATAATGTACGGGCATATTTTTAATCCACACTCTATTTTTATCTGCAGAATCATTTTTCAAGACAATTTTGTCGTTAGCTTTCCCTAATGATAATGCCTTTTGAACAGAGCTATCGTTTACTTTCTGGTTGACGGTATTTTGATTTGTGGCTTTAGATGTCGCGACAATAATTTGGTCTTCATCGATAAATCGAATTTCATCAATTTCTGTGCGATTTGCATAATCATCTAAAATGCCTTGTATTTCTTTTTGGAAATTTCGGTCTGGATCTTCCGAATTGTATGCTTTCTTGATGTTGTAATTAATCTGTTTAACATGCTGTTCGATATTCGTCTTAAAGTTACGCGTCATTTCTTTTTCTAGACTGTTCGTAAAGTATAATCCGATTATTTGCATACCAATAATAATTAATAAAACATATATTACAACAAGTTTAATGTGGAGGGATTGGAATTTTTTTAACCAGTTCATAGCATCATCCTACTCTTGAGTTTGCAGGAAGTAACCCACGCCTCTACGCGTTACAATGTATTCTGGATGAGATGCATCATCTTCAATTTTCTCGCGTAGACGACGTATTGTAACGTCTACAGTTCTTACATCTCCAAAGTAATCATAACCCCATACAGTTTGTAGTAAATGTTCACGTGTCATGACTTGTCCGATATGTTTCGCTAAGTAATGGAATAATTCAAATTCACGGTGCGTTAATTCAATATCTGCGCCACGTTTTTTAATTGAATATGCATCTGGATATACTGTAATATCTTTAATGACTATTTCGTTTGTTTCTTCATCTTCTGTTTGGCTAGGCTGTGAATAATGTCTACGTAAGTTAGCTTTAACACGTGCGATTAATTCTCGTGTTGAAAAAGGTTTCGTTACATAGTCATCAGCACCTAGTTCTAGTCCTAAAACTTTATCTATTTCCGAATCTTTAGCTGTTAACATAATAATAGGCATGTCGAATTTTTTACGTACTTCACGACAAACTTCCATACCATCTCTACCTGGTAACATAATATCTAATAAGACAATATCTGGTTCTTCTTCATATATTAGGTCTACTGCGTCATTACCGTCATATGCGCAATAAACATCATAACCTTCTTTTTTTAAATTAAATTCTAGTATGTCTGCAATTGGTTTCTCATCATCAACGACTACTATTTTTCTAGCCATAGCACTAACCTCATTTCTTTTTGAAAGTAAGTATCTTCGAGCACAGATTTGTGCATGATATCCTATACTATAATTTAACACTATTTGATGATTAATTCTATTGTTTGCCGTTATTCAATGGTGAATAACATAAAAAATGCTTATCGTTATTACGATAAGCATTAAAAGCGGTCCCGACGGGAATCGAACCCGCGATCTCCTGCGTGACAGGCAGGCATGTTAACCGCTACACCACGGGACCTAATATGTATGAAATTGAAATGGTGACCCCTACGGGACTCGAACCCGTGTTACCGCCGTGAAAGGGCGGTGTCTTAACCGCTTGACCAAGGGGCCTTCATAAGCACAAAATTGATTATAGCATGGTCTGTAAAGAATGACAAGATTTTATTTTAATTTTTTTATATAATATATTTAGGAACATTATAAAGGGATGATGATATGGAAGAGAAGCTCACAATAAAAAAGGGACATCGTAAATTAAGTAAAGGTGAGATTATAAAAAGACTAATTTTTATAACAATCGGCAGTGTCTTAATGGGTATTGGTTTAGAGTTATTTTTAGTGCCGAATAAATTATTAGATGGCGGTATAGTTGGCATAGCTATTATATTAAGTCACTTAACTAATATGAAACTTGGTCTTTTTATATTCTTATTAAATATTCCATTTTTCTTTTTAGGATATAAACAAATAGGTAAGACTTTTTACGATATCAACGGTGTATGCAATTACAGTCCTTTCCGTTACAACAGCTTATTTACATCATTTTGAACCTTTTATTAGAGAAACATTTTTGGTTACAATTTTTGGTGGTGCAATTATTGGTTTAGGTGTTGGATTAGTAATTAGGTACGGCGGATCATTAGATGGTTCTGAAATCAGTGCCATTCTTATTAGTAGTAAAGCGCCATTTTCAGTTGGAGAAATTGTTATGCTAATCAATTTTTTCATATTCGCTGCAGCAGGATTTGTTTTTAATTGGGAATCAGCGATGTTTTCAGTAGTAGCTTATTTTATTGCCTCTAAAATGATAGACGTTACTGTACAAGGTTTTGACGAATCAAAAGCCGTATGGATCATCAGTGATACATATCGAGACATAGGAGAAGCTATAAACGACCGTTTAGGCAGAGGCGTTACATATTTAAACGGTGAAGGAGCTTATACAGGAGAAGATAAAAAAGTATTATTCTGTGTAATAACGAGATTAGAAGAATCTAAGCTAAAAGATATCGTAACAGAAATAGATAATACAGCCTTCTTATCAATCGGGGATGTAAGTGAAGTAAAAGGTGGACGCTTTAAAAAACGTGAAATACACTAATTAATAATGAAAGACAATCCGATATTGATTGTCGTTATTAGAAAAAGAAGCCATACAGCAGGTGTTGTATGGCTCCTTTTTTTAAGGGTTCTCAGTTTTAGGTTGTAACGGGCAAGTTATTGTCTTTTCTTACTAAACGTGTCAATAACGGTAGCCTTATTGTCTTTTCTCGCCAAACGTGTCAATAACGGTAGCCTTATTGCTTTTTCTCGATAGTCTTGTCAATAAGGAAGCAATATGTTGCACGTGGACCTCGTCTTGCAACATTCACTCTCTTATTTACTCAAACAAAAACGCTGAGACAATTAATTTGTCTCAGCGTTTTCGATTTAAAAATTTATTAGTCCCATAAGTTTTCTAATAGGTTTGTTTGGTTTCTATCTGGTCCTACTGAGAAGATAGAGATTTTAACGTTACATAATTCAGAAATACGCTCTAAATAACGACGAGCATTTTTTGGTAATTCTTCTAATGAACGACATCCTGTAATATCTTCTTCCCAACCTGGTAGTTCTTCAAAGATTGGTTTACAACGTTCTAATTCATTTAAGTTTGCTGGGTATTCTGTGATTTCTACACCATCAATTTCGTATGCTGTACAGATCTTAACTGTTTTAAGGCCTGTTAATACGTCGATTGAGTTGATTGATAAATCTGTAATACCACTTACACGACGTGAATGACGTAATACAACTGAGTCAAACCAACCAACACGACGTGGACGTCCTGTAGTTGTTCCGTATTCACGACCTACTTCACGGATATGATGACCATCTTCATCAAATAATTCTGTTGGGAATGGGCCATCTCCTACACGTGATGTGTATGCTTTACATACACCGATTACTTTAGATACGTAAGTTGGTCCAACACCGCCACCAACTGTAACGTTACCTGCAATCGGGTTGCTTGATGTAACAAATGGGTATGTGCCGTGGTCAATGTCTAACATTACACCTTGAGCACCTTCGAATAATACTTTTTCATCATTAACGAAAGCATCGTCTAATAATTTAGCTGTGTCTGTAACATATTGTTTCAAGCGTTGACCTGCTTGGTAATATGTTTCAAAGATTTCATCAAACGTGAAACCTTCAGCGTTAAACATTTTTTCAAATAATTCATTTTTATATTCAAGATTTTGTTTTAAAAGTTTTTCAAATGTTTCTTTATCTAATAAATCAGCCATACGGATACCGATACGTTGTGCTTTATCTACATACGCTGGACCAATACCTTTTTTCGTTGTACCAATTTTATTATCTCCACGTTTTTCTTCTTCTAATTCATCTTGTTTCAAATGATACGGTAAGATAACTTGAGCACGGTTAGAAATTCTTAAATTGTTTGTTGCTACGCCGCGTTCATTTAATGCGTCTAATTCTTTCAATAAAGCTACTGGATCTACTACTACACCGTTACCAATAACACTTGATTTTTCTTCATAAAAAATACCTGATGGTACTAAGTGTAATTTATAAGTTTCTCCGTCAAATTTAATTGTGTGACCTGCATTATTACCACCTGAAAAACGCGCAATAACATTTGCATCTTCAGCTAAGAAATCTGTAATTTTACCTTTACCTTCGTCTCCCCATTGCGTCCCAACTACTACGATTGATGACATGTGAGCACCTCCGCTTTTTCTCATTAACCATTAAGTATTCTATCAGTCCTATACTTAAAATGCAAACTAAAAACGAACATTAATTTATGGTGTTAATTTACATTTTGATATTCTAAAAATTTGCATTAAGAAAGCTTTAACCATGGTAGTTACAAGGTTTTATCCCGAAAATTATATGCTTCAAAACACAAACGAAACAATAATTAACTGTCATTTCACGAAACAAAAGACGTACATTTATTATGACTTTGTAATAAATGTACGTCTTTTGGGTTAAAAACTTTTTTTATCCGAATTCCATACCGGCATGTTGATAATCTATATCTGTAAATTTGTTATATTGTTTCATGAAGTGCAATTTAACGGTTCCTGTCGGGCCGTTACGTTGTTTTGCGATAATAATTTCTATTTCACCGTTTTCATCTTGTGCGCCTGCATCTACCGCTTCGCCATCTTCATCTTCTCCACCACGAGAATAATAGTCATCACGGTATAAGAAAGCCACAATATCCGCATCTTGCTCGATAGAACCTGATTCACGAATGTCACTCATCATCGGTCTTTTATCTTGTCGTTGTTCAACACCACGAGATAACTGACTCAATGCGATAACAGGACATTCTAATTCTCTCGCAATAGCTTTAAGCATACGTGAAATCTCTGATACTTCTTGTTGTCTATTATCAGAACTACGTGAACCACTACCTTGAATCAACTGTAAATAGTCGATTACAATCATGTCTAATCCATGTTCTTGTTTTAATCTTCTACACTTAGCTCTTATGTCAGTGATACGGATACCTGGTGTATCATCGATGAATATTTTAGTACGTGATAATTTACCAACAGCTACTGTAAACCTACTCCAGTCTTCTTCAGTCATAGAACCAGTACGTAATCTATTAGAATCTACGTTACCTGTACTACAAATCATACGTGTCGCTAGCTGGTCTGCACCCATCTCTAATGAGAATATACCGACTGAGAATAAGTTCTCGTGAGTAGCAACTTGTTGGGCAATATTTAATGCGAAGGCAGTCTTACCTACAGAAGGTCTCGCAGCAATAATAATTAAATCGTTGCGGTTAAAACCTGCTGTCATCTGATCTAAATCACGATATCCAGTTGGTATCCCCGGGGTTTGACCACTATTTTGATCTAACTGTTCAGCATTATCGAACACAATACCTAAAACATCTTTAATATCTTTGAAACCTTCTGTCCCTCTAGTAGCAGATATCTCTAAAATTCTCTTCTCTGCATCACCTAATAGTGACTCTAAATCAAGCTCTGGATTATACCCATCTTCAGCAATACTATCTGCTACACGAATTAACTGACGCTTAACAGCATGTTTAAACACAATATCTATATAGAAATGAACGTTTCTAGTTGTTGGTACATTGTTTGCTAATTCAGCTAAATAAGCTGGTCCACCAGCTTCTTCTAGCAAAGACTCAGCTGCTAATTCATCCATCAGGGTAACTGAATCAATTTCCTTATTCTGTTCATTTAACATCAACATAGCTCTAAATATATGTTGATGATTAGCTCGATAGAAAGCTTCAGGTATTAATGTTTCACCTGTTGAGTTAATCAGTTCAGGATCAATTAAGATTGCACCGATAACAGATTGTTCAGCCTCTATATTATGAGGCATTTGTCGTGGATTCATCATATTATCCATACCATCCATACTGATTACTCCTTTCCATTTTTAATATTATTTATTATAACGCATTAAAATAGGTCGGTAAATCAAATACCGACCTATTTTATATAATCTATTATTCTTCTACAACGTGTACCTTTAATGTACCTGAAACTTTATTATGAAGTTTAATTGGTACGTTTGTGTAACCTAAACTGTGAATACCGTTCGGTAAATCCATTTTACGTTTATCAACTTTAATGTCGTGTTGTTTTTGTAAAGCTTGTGTGATTTGTTTTGTACTAACAGAACCGAACAACTTACCGCCTTCACCAGTTTTAGCAGAAATTTCAACTTCTAATGATTTTAACTTATCTGCTAATGCTTTAGCATCATCGATTTCTTGTTGTTTGATTTCTTCTTGTCGTTTGTTTTGTTGTTCTAATTGTTTCATATTTCCTGCTGTCGCTTCTACAGCATAATTATGTTTAATTAAAAAGTTTTGAGCGTAACCTACTGGCACGTCTTTAACTTCTCCTTTTTTACCTTTTCCTTTAACATCTTGTGTGAAAATAACTTTCATTATTCTTCCACTCCTTCTTCATCTGTTTCAACAACCTCAATAAGTTTTTCGATTGCTTCTTCTACTGTTGAATCTTTAATTTGTGTAGCAGCGTTTGATAAATGGCCGCCTCCACCTAGAGCTTCCATTGTTAGTTGTACATTTACTTCTCCTAAAGAACGAGCTGAAATACCAACTGTGTCTTCTGAGCGTTTAGCTACAACATATGAAGCTTCTACACCTTCTAATCCTAATAGTTCATCTGCAGCTTGTGCAACTGTAACAGGATGATAAATTTGTTCTTCATCACCATGTGCAATTGCTACGCCACCTCGGAATAGTTTAACTGTCTTAATTAAATCTGAACGCTTAATATAAGTATCTATATCATCTTTCAAGAAGTGCTGGCAAAGAATTGTATCTGCACCATGACTTCTTAAGAAACTCGCAGCATCGAATGTTCTTGAACCGGTTCTTAACGTAAAGTTACGTGTATCTACAATGATACCTGCCAACATAATTGTCGATTCAATTCTTGTTAAACGATGTTCTGTCGGTTGATATTCTAGCAACTCTGTTACAAGTTCTGCTGTAGAACTTGCATAAGGTTCCATATAGACAAGCAGTGGACTTGAAATAATACTTTCCCCACGTCTATGGTGATCTATGACTACTTTTCTATTTGCTTTATTTAATAAGTTCTCATCTATTACAAGTTCTGGTTTGTGCGTATCAACGACAACCAATGTCGTACGAGATGTCATCTCATGCCATGCTTCTTCTGATGTGATAAACCTTTCTTTCAAGTCTGGTTTCTCATCAATTTCTCTCATAACACGTTGTAATGTATCATCAATATCTGAATCATTTAATACGATATAAGACTCTAAATTATTCATTTTAGCAATACGAGAAACACCAATAGCTGCACCTATCGCATCCATATCTGGTGATTTATGACCCATGATAATGACTTTGTCACCTTCGATTAAGATATCTCTTAACGCATGAGAAATAACACGAGCACGTACTCTTGTGCGTTTTTCCATTGGGTCAGTCTTACCACCATAGAATCTTACGTTACCGTTAAAGTTCTTGATGGCAACTTGGTCTCCACCTCGACCAAGAGCTAAATCTAAACTTGATTGAGATAGTTCACCAAGTTCTATTAGGTTCTCACTGCCTTCACCAATACCTATACTTAAAGTAAGCGGATGCCCAATTTCTCTTGTCTTATCTCTCAAATCATCTAACAGATTGAATTTAGATGCTTCAATATCTTCTAAAATACTATTGTTTAACAATCCAATAAATTGATCCGAACTATAACGTTTAACATACAATTCATAACGAGTTGACCAATCATTAATTACATTAGTAATAAGACTATTCACTTCTGAACGTTGTGAGTCATTCATGTTTTGTGTAATTTCATCATAGTTATCTAAAAATATCGTAGCGATGATAGGTTTTTCATTTTCATATAATTCATATACACGTGAAGTTTCTGTTATATCAAATAAATAAATTGATTTTTCATTTTCAGTGTAAGTGACTTTATATTTGTATGATCCTTCTTCAATTTCTACTTCTTGTGTATTTTCTAATCTTTTTAATATATTTGGAAATATTTCATTTATTGGTTCGTTTAATACATCTCTTTCTAAACGTCTACTAATAAAATTATTAATCCATTCAATATTATAGTTTTTATCGAGTAATATTACGCCAATTGGCAAATCACTCACAGCACTCGTTTTACTTTTGGTAATACGACCCGCTAGACTCCCGATGTATAAATCTAATTTTGCAAAGCTGGTTCTAATAAAGTAAACACTCGCTGCAAATAGGACTACAGTAATAACCGTCGCAATAATCGCCCAAAATATTGAATTTAAAAAACTTAAAACGAGCAG
Organism: Mammaliicoccus lentus; assembly: GCF_002902755.1. Taxonomy (GTDB): domain Bacteria; phylum Bacillota; class Bacilli; order Staphylococcales; family Staphylococcaceae; genus Mammaliicoccus; species Mammaliicoccus lentus. Next base: position 11,677 of record NZ_PPRS01000047.1, read on the forward strand.
TGCTAAAGCCAAGACCATCATAATAATATAAGGAAATATTAGGGCTTTTTTAACTGATTGACGGTTCATAAACTCACCTCAATTTACTTTTTTATGCGTTGTTTTAAATTAAACCATATGTCCATTAAGCCAAATAAGTATGCAATTGGTTTAAATATAAAAGCAAGAACGAAAATAATTACAGCTACAATTACAGGTAATTTTTTTACTTTTATAAATAAATGGAATAGGGATAATGCTTGGATAAATATAACCCATTCTAACACAAACTGTAAGTTAGTGACTATGCCATACATCACAACATTGTCTTTCGTTACGAATAAACTAACGAGTACTGTGATTACAAAAATGAAAGCGACACTACTTTTAATTTGCCACATAAATAATGGTCTGAATACCGGTGTTGCGATTTTGTACTTTCTCAATATAGGGAAAGTCACGAGTAAATTAACAAGTACTAATAAAAATACCCATAATATAATATACCCAGGAATACTAGCTTGTAATATATCAATTGAAGCTTGAAGAGATTCTTGAATTTCTGTACTGAAATTACCACTCATTTCAAAATAAGACACGATTACATCATAATATTCATTAAAAACATTACTTGTTAGTGGTAGTTTTCCCGTTAATTGCATGATTAACACACCAGCAATTGTTAATACACTCATAAATGCTGTTACTAAATATAATATACGTTCTTTAGATGTACGTTCTATTAATAATTGTCCAATAAATACACTCATAAAAATCATCAGTGTCATGACAGTTAATAAATATACGTTACTAAGTAATACGGTTGCGCATAATGCCACTACAACTGTCACAAAAAACGACGGTTTTGATCGATACCAAAGTATTGTTCCAGGTATTGTAATGAACGGTAGTATTACAAATGCTAAAGGTGGTAAAAAGTTAATAATAACCATACTTAACATTAGTAAAACTATTGAAATAATTGTCGCTTTTATATCGACTTTAAAAGACAAAATTTTCACTTCCCAATCTATTTTAAACATCTTTCTCTATTTTACAGATTTTTATACTTTAAAACAATGTAGGTGACTTTTTTTAACGACTTAACGTGCTTTAAATTTATGTAATTTTAAGAAATGATAAACATATGGTGCCCAATCTCCAAAGTTTAATAAAAATCCGTCATGGCCAACATTATCTGGTACGAAGAAATGTCTATGATACTTGAAGAATCGACCGAGTGATTTTACTTGGTCATCTGGATATAATAAGTCATCAGTGAACCCTAGTGTTAATACTTTTGTATCTATTTGTTTTAAGCGTTCTTCAACATCATTTCGTCCTCTAAATATATCGTGGCTATCTAATACATCTAATAAAGTGAGATAACAATCTTTATTGAAGCTATTTTTAAACTTATTACCTTGATATTTTTGATAACTGACAACATCATCTGCTGAGAATCTTGCTTCATAATCTTTACTTGAACGATAAGTTAAAAAGCCTAATTGTCTTGCAATACTTAATCCGTCTTGACCATTCATTTGAATAACTTGTCTTGCAATTTCATTGAAAGCTCTGCTATAAGATGATGTCTTTTCAGTTGCCGCTAAAATAACAGCTTTCTTAACTTCAATTGACCCGTCATATAAAATTTCGAGAGACTGCATGCCACCTAATGAACCACCAATTAGAACATCAATTTTTTCATAACCAAAATGTTTCAAAGCCAATATATTAGCTTTAGTTACATCTCTCATAGTTAATGTATCTGGAAAATGGGGTGTATTTAATTTTGAACTCGACCCAAATGGGCTACCTATAACGTTAAAAGTTATAAATTGATAATCATTTATAGACAGATAACCACCATCGATAATTTCTCTCCACCAACCTGGATGCTCATCATCTCCATACGTTAAATGGTTACCTGTTAATGCATGACAGATAACAACAAGCGGTTGCCCCTTATAACCGACATGCTCATATTGAAGCTTTAAGTTGTCAATCACTTCTCCTGATTCTGTTTCAAATCGACCTAATTCTACTGAACCTGTTTCACGAGAAATCATCTTATCTAACCCCCTCTTATATAATAGAAAAACTTCTTACTCGTTAAAGAAGTAAGAAGTTCTCATCATTCTTATTATGCGAGTAGACTCGTTGGTCGTAGCACCGTATCTAAGGTGACCGGTTGCTGAAGTTTCATCGGGCCAAATCCCTCAACTTCTCTGAATAAGCTTTACTATGTAATTAATATTAAGAATACTAGAAAAGCAATGCTCTTTCAATAACTTATACTTTGTTATTAAAAGACAAATCTTACAATAGCCATAATCAACATCCCTGCTAAAACAGATATTGTTAAACTACGCGTGACAAATGCAATAACGACAGTTGGTACTGCAACAAAAACACTTTCTAAGTTAAGTTGATATCCTGTTGATCCTTCTTGATTTAACATGCCTTCTACAATAAGTGCTGTAAATAAACAAACCGGCACAAATTGTAACCATTTAATGATTCCAGCCGGTAATTCAAATCTTGATAATAAAACAAACGGCGCTACTCTTATAACCCATGTCATAATGAAACACCCAGCTGTAATGAGTAGTAAATACATTGATATCGTCATTTATCAAACACCACCCCTGCAATTGAAGCGACTAATGTTGCTAATATAATAGAAAGAAACGTTGGCATAAATAACGTAAATAGCAACATACAAAAAATTGTTAAACATATGAGCCACAAATGATAAATTATTTTATTTTTTTGTATCGTTTCGAATTGAGCAACTAATAGAAAAATAAACATTGCTGACAATGCATAGTCTAATCCGAACGTTTCTGGGTTTGGAATTAGATTACCTATTAAACCACCTAATATCGAAGTTGTAACCCATAATATATATGCTGAAATGTTAAGCCCGTGCATCCATGTAGCATTTAAAGATTTTTCTTTTGCATACTTTGTAATAGCTACACCAAATGATTCATCAGTTACAAGAGTTCCAATTCCAATATTTGACCACAAACTATTGTTTTTGAAGGGTGGTACTAAAGCTAAACTTTGTAAGAATAAACGAGAATTCACAAAGAATATTGTTAAGAAAATAGCAGATATAGGAGATTGGATAGCTACAAGCGCACAAATGATAAATTGAGCAGCACCTGCATAAACAAAAATGGATAACAATGCAATTTCTAAAATGGATAAACCTGATGACACTCCAACTACTCCGAAAGCTATCGCAACACTAAAATAACCGAGCATTGTTGGTATACAATCTTTAACACCTTGTAAAAACAAGGATTTATGTATGCTTGCAGATTCCTGCACTTATAATACCTCCATTCTCAAGGAGATAGTTCCAAAGGTTAGTCTAACGTTTGTCTAACCTCAGTGTGACTTACCTCTTTTTTTGTTTTTAATATGTATTAGTTTTATCATATCAAATTAAGTTTAGCAATATAATTTGACGAAATATTAAGACAATTAATAATCCTTATATAAATAAAAAAAATGGTAGCTCAAAGAGCTACCATTCTTTATTTATATTATTCTCCTAAGCTAAATTCAGCACTTGCTTCGAATTTAACATCTTTACCTATCATTACGCCACCAGTTTCTAATGCTTGGTTAAATGATACGCCATATTTTTCACGATCGATTTTACCATCCACTACAAATCCTGTAACTGTTTCTCCGTTTAATGGGTTTTTACTTACTCCATTAAATTCTAAATCGAATGTTTCTTCATGTGTTGTACCAGCAATTGTTAAATCGCCAGTTACTGAATCTTCACTTATAGATTTAGATTCGAAAGTAATATTTGGATTTTCTTCTGCACTAAAGAAATCAGCTGATTTTAAGTGTGCGTCACGATCAGGGTTATTAGTATTAATTGAATGTGCTTTAATTGTTACTTTAGCTTTTAATGATGATAAATCATTTACGTCACCAGTAACTTCTACATCATAATCATCAAAAGTACCTTTAACTCGAGATACCATTAAGTGTTTTACTGTAAATTCTAAACTACTGTGTACTTTGTCGAAATTGAAATTAGTCATGTGTCATAACTCCCTTTATTTATTTTGTATACTAAGTATACCAGATATAAAAATTATATTCAAGTTAAATCTAAAAAAAGAGTAACCATTAATATGATTACCCTTTTTATACTATTTCACACATTTATAATTCTATTACAGTTTGACCACCCATAAATGGTACTAATACTTCAGGAACAGTAATTGTACCATCTTCATTTTGATAGTTCTCAACAATAGCAGCAAATGTACGTCCTACTGCTAACCCACTACCATTTAAAGTGTGTACAAATTCTGGTTTAGAATCTTTATCACGTTTAAATCTAATATTTGATCTTCTTGCTTGGAAATCTGTCATATTTGAACATGAACTAATTTCTTTATAATCATTGTAGCTTGGTAACCAAACTTCAATATCATATGTTTTTGCACTTCCAAAGCCGATATCTCCAGTACATAGGTTAACTGTACGATAAGGAAGTTCTAGAGCTTGAAGTACTTTTTCAGCATGGTTAGTTAATTCTTCTAATGCATTGTATGAATCTTCAGGACGCTCGTATCTCACCATTTCTACTTTATTAAATTGGTGTAGACGAATGAGACCTCTTGTATCGCGACCTGCAGAACCCGCTTCACTTCTAAAACAAGCTGATTGTCCTGTGAATTTGATAGGGAACTGTTCATTTTGAAGCACTTCATCACGATAGAAATTCGTTAAAGGAACTTCTGCTGTTGGAATTGTATAAAGTCCTTCTTTTTCAACTTTAAATAAGTCTTCTTCGAATTTAGGCAGTTGACCTGTTCCAAACATTGAATCAGCATTTACTAATTGAGGAACCATCATTTCTGTATAACCATGTTGTGTCGTATGCATTGTAACCATAAAGTTCATTAATGCTCTTTCAAGTTGTGCTCCTTTACCAGTTAAGAAGACAAAACGTGCACCTGATACTTTAGCTGCTCTATCAAAATCAGCCATTTTTAAATTTTCTACTAAGTCCCAATGCGCTTTAGATTCAAAATCAAATGTTCTTGGTTCGCCCCATTTACGTACTTCAACATTATCATCTTCGTCTTTACCGACAGGTGTTTCATCACTAATTAAATTAGGAATTCTTACTAATTTGTAAGTTACATCATCATTTAATTTGTTTAATGATTGATCAATTTCTTTAATTTGATCTCCAACTTGACGCATTTCTAATATAACGTCGTCAGCATTTTCTTTATTGCGTTTCTTTTGAGCAATTTCTCCACTTACTTTATTACGTCGTGATTTAAGTTCTTCTGTTTTTACAATAAGTTCACGGCGTTCTTTATCTAATTCTAATATTTCATCTACTACTGATGGATCGTCGCCTCTTTTAGCGATTTTTTCTTTTACATATTCAGGTTCAGTTCTAATCATTTTAATATCTAACATAACGTTTCCTCCCTATTTTCTATATTGTTTAAGAAAAAAAGCACCACGTTCCTTGTTATTACACAAGGGACGTGGTGCTTACGCGTTGCCACCCTATTTAACAGTCTGTAATAGACTGCACTCTAAGTCATTATAACGGTTTAAACCGATTGTTTTTCTTAAAAAGGATAGATTCATTTAAGTTTCATGTCTTGTTTGCACCAACCACAAGCTCTCTATACATACCCGCTTAAATTACTTATTCCTAAACAATATAGTTATTAAATTAACCTAAATATACCAAATGGCTATGACCTTTTCAAGGAATAATTAAGATTCAGTAATAAGTCCAGTGTTTTCATAGACTTTTTTACCATCAATAATAACTGTTTGAGCATGGTTTACGCCATAATGATATGGTAAGTATTCATGATTTGGAATATCCCATACAACTATATCAGCTTGATCACCAGCTTCAATTGTACCCGCTTCAGCATCAATTGCTTTTGCAGCATTGACTGTAACAGCATTCCAAATTTCGTTTGGTGTTAATTTTAATTTTAGTGCTGCGATGCTCATTACAAGTTGTAAATTATCGGTTACACAACTACCTGGGTTGAAATCAGTAGCAATAGCAATTGCACCATTATTATCTAGCATACCCCTTGCATCTGCGTATTGGTCTTTTCCTAAGTAGAATGTTGTGCCAGGTAGCAACACAGCGATTGTTTGGCTATTATTTAATGATTGTTTATCTTCTTCACTTGAAGCAACTAAATGATCTGCAGAAATCGCACCTTCATCAATTGCTAAGCCTAGTCCACCTAATGGGTCAATTTCATCAGCGTGGATTTTAACTTTTAATCCTTTATCTTTAGCTGCTTGCATATAACGTCTTGACTCTTCTACTGTAAATACACCTGTTTCACAGAATATATCAGCAAAATCAGCTTTGTCTTTCACATCATCTAATAAATCAATCATTTCTTGTAAGAAAGTAGCATTATCTTTTGCATCTTTAGGTACTGCATGAGGTCCTAAGAAAGTATGTTTCATTCTAATTGGTGTATTTTCTTCTAAACGATGTGCAACATCAAGTTGCTTTAATTCAGTCTCTTTATCTAAACCGTAACCACTTTTAGCTTCAACTGTTGTAGTTCCAAATTGAATCATCCTAACAATTTCTTTTTTTGATTTATTATATAATTCTTCTTCTGAAGCGTTTCTTGTAGACTCAACTGTACTTAAGATTCCTCCACCTTGTTTAAGTATGTCTAAGTAACTTACGCCTTGTTGTTTTAGTGCCATTTCATGTTCTCTAGAGCCACCAAATACTAGATGTGTATGTGCGTCTACTAATCCAGGAGACACGACTTGGTTTGTCGCGTCTATTACTTCTTTCGCTTCATACTCTTCTGTATGTTCTCCTGCATATACGACTTTGCCATCTTTAACGACAACTGTTCCATTGTTAACAATTTTTAAATCATTCAATTCTTTGCCTTTTAGTGGGCCTTCTGTCTTCTTAGGTAAAATTAATTCACCTATGTTTTGAATTAAAATATCATTCATTGTTCTCTGTCTCCTTTAACATTGGAATATCTACGTTTTTATTTTTAGCTGTGTCTATCGCAGTTTCATAACCTGCGTCTGCATGTCTTACTACACCCATACCCGGATCTGTCGTAAGTACTCGTCCTAAACGTCTATCAGCACGCTCACTACCATCTGCTACAACAACCATACCAGCATGTAATGAATAACCCATACCTACGCCTCCACCGTGATGAACTGAAATCCATGAACCACCTGCAGCTGTATTAACAAGAGCATTTAATATTGCCCAGTCACCTACTGCATCAGAACCATCTTTCATTGATTCAGTTTCTCTATTTGGTGAAGCTACAGAACCTGAGTCTAAATGATCTCGTCCGATTACGATTGGTGCAGATATTTCACCATTTCTAACCAACTCGTTTAATGCTAATCCCATTTTTGCACGTTCACCGTAACCTAACCACGCAATTCTTGAAGGTAATCCTTGGAATGCAATTTTTTCACTTGCCATATCTAACCAACGCATTAATTTTTTATCTTCAGGGAACAACTCTCTCATTAATTGATCTGCTCTTTCGATATCTTTAGGGTCCCCACTGAGCGCCGCAAATCTGAATGGTCCTTTACCTTCACAGAATAATGGTCTAATGTAAGCTGGCACGAAGCCTGGGAAGTTGAAGGCATTCTCTAAACCTTCATCGAAAGCAACTTGTCTAATATTATTTCCATAATCAAATGCTATTGCACCTTTTTCTTGAAAAGCTAACATAGCTTCAACATGTTTTTTCATAGATGCAGAAGACAATTTAACATATTCTTTAGGATCATTTTCACGTAATTTATCAGCTTCTTCTAAAGAATAACCTTCTGGTACATAGCCATTTAGTGGATCATGTGCTGATGTTTGGTCAGTGACGATATCAATTTTAAATCCTCTATTTAATATTTCGTGATGAACTTCTGCAGCGTTACCTACTAAACCAATAGCTAATGGTTTTCCTGCATTTTTAGCTTCTTCTGCTTTTTCTAATGCTTCGTCTAAAGAATCTGTAATCATATCACAATAGCGTGTTTCAATACGTTTCTCAATTCTTGAAGGGTCTACATCTACACCAATTACAACACCTTCATTCATTGTTACGGCAAGTGGTTGTGCGCCACCCATTCCACCTAATCCAGCAGTTAAAGTAATCGTGCCTTTTAACGTACCTCCAAAGTGTTGATTAGCCAGCTCTGCAAAGGTTTCAAATGTACCTTGAACAATACCTTGTGAACCAATATATATCCAACTACCTGCAGTCATTTGACCATACATCATGAGACCTTTTTATCTAATTCATGGAAATGTTCCCAATTTGCCCATTTAGGTACAAGTACTGAGTTAGATAAAAGCACACGTGGAGCTTCTTCATGCGTTTTAAATACTGCAACTGGTTTACCAGATTGAACGAGCATTGTTTCATCGCTTTCTAATCTTCTTAGCGTTTCTACAATTGCATCAAAGCTTTCCCAGTTACGTGCTGCTTTACCAATACCACCATATACAACCAATTTTTCAGGATGTTCTGCTACTTCTGGATCGAGATTATTATAAAGCATTCTCAAAACTGCTTCTTGCTCCCAACCTTTACATTCTATTTCTAAACCTTTTTTCGCTTTAATATTTCTAGACATAATTCATTTCCCCTTTATTAAAAGATTAGTAAACTTAATGGAATTGCTATTAATAATGTAAGTGCGACACGAATAAACCAAATCACCACAAGTTTCCAAATTGGAATTTTAATATCTGTAGCTAAAATACAAGGTATTAAAGCTGAGAAGAATATAATTGCTGAAATACTTGTAATAGCTACTACAAATTTCACTTCTATTGCTGCTTTCACCACTAACAATGATGGTAAGAACATCTCTATGATTGATATCATGGATGCTTTTGCTAATAAAGGCTTATCATCAATAGGAAAAATATAAATAAATGGATAGAAAATATAGCTTAACCAATCAATAATAGGTGTGAAATTAGCTAATATTAATCCTAAAAATCCAATCGATAATATAGATGGTAAGATAGCCATCGTCATCTCTACGCCATCTTTAAGATTAAGGCCTATATTTTTAAATAATGTTAATGATTGATATGATTGTTTCTTTGCTTCATCATAAGCAGCTTTCATATAATTCCCTTTAACTTTAGATTCTTTTTGTCCTTCTTGATTATTGTAATATGCCTCTGATTCTCTAGAGATCGGTGGCAAATGAGCAGAAATTGCTGTTACAACAAATGTGATTATTAATGTACTCCAGAAGAATAAATTCCAGTGACCCATTAAGTCTAACGTTCTCGCTACAATAACCATAAATGTAGCAGAAACTGTTGAGAATCCTGTTGCGATTATGACCGCTTCTTTCTTGTTATACATGCCATCTTTATATACTCTGTTTGTGATAAGTAATCCTAAAGAGTAGCTACCTACAAATGATGCCACAGCATCAACAGCAGACTTACCTGGTGTCTTAAATATGGGTCTCATAATCGGTTGCATCAATACCCCAATAAATTCTAGTAATCCATAACCTACTAAAAAGGAAAGTGCAATCGCTCCTACTGGAATTAAAACACTTAGTGGTAACATCAACTTATCAAATAAGAACGGTCCATAATCCTTATCAAATAATAATTTAGGTCCTATCTTAAATACGTACATAATGCCTATCACTGCACCAAGTAGCTTAAAAATAACAAGAACACAATCTGTAAAAGATTTTTTAAAATCCATTCTGATAACAGGTAAAATAGCGCCTATTATAATGATAATTAATGCATAATAAGCAGTTAAATCTCCTAACAATGACCGAATACCTAAGTGAATGTGGTCAACAAGTATCGTATTATCTTTACCTATTTGTATAGGAATAAAGAATAAAATAATACCTATAATGCTAAATACATAGAATTTCCACATATCTTTACCTTTGTCTTGAAACTGTTGATTAATCATCACAACACCCCTTTGTTTCAAAATTCACTATCTTAAATATTCACATACCCTTTCTATATCGTGATGAAAGACTCTATCTTCAGTTATCGAAGGTACAACTTCTCTTAACTCCATATATTTTTCTTTTGTTCTAGGTGAAAGCTTTTCTACCCCTTTAATTTCTACCGCTTGTAGAGCGATGATACATTCTATCGATAATACTCTTCTTACATTTTGGATAATTTGATAAGCATGTCTTGCTCCAATCGTACCCATCGAAACATGATCTTCTTGGTTAGCTGAAGAAGGTATTGAATCGACGCTAGCAGGATGTGCTAAAGTCTTATTTTCTGATACAAGCGAAGCGGCAGCATATTGCATAATCATTGCTCCACTTTGTAAACCTGGTTCAGGACTTAAAAATGCTGGTAATCCACCATTTAATTGTGGATTAACTAACCTTTCTAATCGACGTTCAGAAACATTCGCTAATTCTGCAACTCCGATTTTCAAGAAATCCACAGCAAATGCTATTGGTTGTCCATGGAAGTTTCCACCTGATATAACGAGTGTTTCATCATCTTTATCAAATATTAATGGATTATCGTTTGCAGCATTCATTTCTAATTCTAATTTTTCTTTCACATAATTTAGCACTTGAAAACTTGCTCCATGAATTTGTGGGATACATCTTAATGTATATGCATCTTGCACACGTACTTCCCCTTGACGTGTTGTAAGTTTTGAACCGTCTAACCAATTACGCATTCTTTCAGCCACTTCAATTTGTTCATTAAAGTTTCTTACGATATGCACATGCTCATCATATGCATCCACAATTCCATTTAAAGCTTGATGTGTTAATGAAGCAATCCACTCTGAATTATAAGCAATATTTTCCGCTTCTATATACGCAATAACGCCTTGAGCTGTCATTGCTTGAGTTCCATTTATTAATGCTAAACCTTCTTTAGCTTGTAATGAATGAGGCTCTAATTCCAGTTTGTGCAAGACTGCTTTAGCGTTTAGTGTTTCACCTTTATAATGCACATCGCCTTCCCCAATTAAAGCTAATGCTAGGTGTGATAATGGAGCTAAATCACCTGAAGCTCCTAAAGATCCTTGCTCTGGTATAACCGGTATAATTCTTCTGTTAATAAATTCGACTAACAAGTTTACTAAGTCTTCTGTTACACCTGAGTGGCCTTTTAACATTGTATTTAATCTTAAAATCATCATGACTAATGAAACATTGTCTGGAAAGGCTTTTCCTACGCCACAAGAATGTGAACGAATTAAATTAATTTGTAAGTCATTGTATTTTTCTTGCTCAATCAATACATCACTGAACAATCCAAATCCAGTTGTTATACCGTATACAGTTTCTTTATTATTTATGATTCGTTCAACTGTTTCTCTACTTTTTCTAACATTAATTAAAGCTTCCTCTGAAATAGATATTTGCCTATCTTCTTCTAAAAATGTTTTAATATCTTGAATCGTTAAATCTTTACCTTTTAATATTAAAGTCACAAATAACACTCCTTTGGACACAAAAAAATACAACAAAAATTTATTTGTTGCACCTTTCTCTTATCTAATGTCTAATAGGTGTTCTTATGTCTATATATGATTGATACCTAAACCGATTGTTTCATGTTCTTTTCCTTTAATAGGAGCTCCTATTGTGCCGTATAGACTAACGGCTATCCATTCTCCTTCTTGTTTATCAGAATATGGATATCCTCTCACAACAGAAAATTTTAAACCAACAGTTCTCATAATTTCACCTATAGATAATTCACCTCTCGTAATACCATTTACTGCTTCTAATATTGCATGATACAAAGCGTGTGTTTCTCTATACTGCGTTTCAGATATAAGGTTCTGTCTTCTAGCTGCTGTCTCTATTGAAGAGATAATCTTATTAAGCGACATCGTTCCAATCTTACCAACTATAAATTGCATTTGATCGCAGTCTGGATTCAATTGTTTCGCAGTTTGCTCATCAGTAAGAGTTAATAATGTAGCATACTTACCAATTGATATTTGTTCAGTCATGTGAAAACTCCTATCTTATCTAATAACTAATATCTATATTCACATTATATTTTTAGTATACGCTTTCATAATTTTTATAACAATACTTTTTAAGATATCCGTAACACAGTGATTGATTAATACATTAGCTTATTAAAGTTTTTTATTTAGTTCAATTAGTAGGATAAGTTGAAGTACTAAAAAAATGTTTTTTCACTTTAAAATCAATATGATTATCTTCTATAATTTCTTTAAAAATGTATTAACATTTTAATGTCTTGATTTTATCAATACAATTATTTAAATAACTTCACAAAAAATTTGGTATTAGTTAAGGACATTTTTATATCCATAACTAATATGTCTAAATTAAATTGATTACAAACGCTTATTTAAATGTTTTTAATCAAAAAATATAGTACTAGTTATGGACATTTTTGGGTCCATAGCTAATACTATATAAGTTAAATTGCTAAAAAAGTGTTTTTTAACTTTAAGATCAACATGATTATCTTCTATAATTTCTTTAAAAATGTATTAACATTTTAATGCTCTGATTTTTATCAATACAATTATTTAAATAACTTCATAAAAAATTTAGTAATACATCTGAACCTTTTTCGGTTCGTTCATAAATCTTACTATATAAGTTAAATTGCTAAAAAGTATTTTTTCATTTTAAGATCAATATGATTATCT
>NZ_PPRS01000048.1 GCF_002902755.1 Mammaliicoccus lentus
TCTAAATTTGTTTTTCTTGCTTTCATCGTATACACCTCGGGTTTTGGAGAATATGTTTTGTTCTCTTTACCCATAGTATAACGTTTTATCCAGTTTCGAACAGTGCGATCTGATGGGATATTGTATTTAATAGCCAACTGTACAGGTGATATTCCCTTTTCAAAATACTCATTAATAATTTGTAATTTAAAAGATGACGGATACGAGTTATTTTTTGTTTTAGGTAACAATCCATTAACTCCATATAATTTATACCTCTGGTATTTTTCACTTAATAATCTACGATTTGTATTCAATGACAACATTTTTATAACGTTTAAGAAGCTATAACCTTGTTCATATAAATCAAAAGCTTCTAATAAAGTATTAATATCTATTTTAATATTTCTAGTCATAATAAAACTCCCTGCTAAGTTTTCACTATTTAAGTGTTTACTTAACAGGGAGCATATCAAAATTCATGGTACGTGCTTTTTATTTGTATATAAATATTTTGCTATTCAGCTTTATCTATTGTAATGATTAAATCATGCGTCTGAATACTATCTCCTGAAGAAACATAGATGTTAGAAATCGTTCCATCAAATGGTGCTTGGATTGTTGTTTCCATCTTCATCGCTTCAGTAATAATCAATGCATCACCTTGTTTAACTTCATCACCTTTGCTCACTTTTACTTCTGAAATTGTTCCAGGCATTTGCGCACCGATGTGAGATTCATTACTTAAATCTGCTTTTTGAAGAACAGCATCAGATACTTTAACATGTTCATCTTTAACATATACTTTACGTGGTTGACCGTTCAACTCATAATAAACCCAACGACGTCCATCTTCATATACGTGTCCGATAGATAATAGTTTAACGATTAATATCTTACCTTTATCAATCGTAATCTCAACAGTTTCATTCTTAGCCATTCCGAATAAGAATGTAGGCGTATCTAATAATGATAAATTACCAAAACTTTCGTAAGTCTTAATGTATTGTTCATATACTTTTGGATAAATAGCATAACTAATAAGATCTTGTTCTGTTACTTCACTTTGTTGTTTCTCTTGTAATTCTTCTCTTAGACTATCAAAGTCTACTGGTTCTAATAATTCACCCGGTCGTTTTTCGATAGGCGTTTGACCTTTTAATATAACTTTTTGTAACTCTTTATTAAAGCCGTTTACCGGTTGTCCAATTTCACCTTTAAAGAATGAAACAACAGATTCTGGGAAGTCTAATGAACGACCTCTTTTAATGACACTTTCCTCATCCAAATCGTTTTGAACCATGTACAATGCCATATCCCCTACAACTTTAGATGATGGTGTAACTTTGACAATATCTCCGAATAATAAATTAACACGCTTGTACATGTCTTTAACTTCATTGAAACGTTCACCTAATCCTAGGCTCTTCGCTTGTTGACTTAAGTTTGAATATTGTCCACCAGGCATTTCATGTTGATAAATTTCTGTATGTGGTGAACGAATGTCACTTTCAAAGTCAGAATAATAGTTTCTAACTGTATCCCAATATTGTGAAAGTCTTTCTAAACCATCAATATTCGTTCTTACATCTCTTTCATTACCACTTAAAGCATAATATAAAGAGTTCGCTGATGGTTGAGATGTTGTACCACTCATACTAGCTACTGCTGTATCTATTACATCAACACCTGCTCTTATAGCACTCTGATAAACCAATAAACCATTACCACTCGTATCATGAGTATGTAAATGTATAGGAATATCAATATGTGTTTTTAATTCACCGATTAATTCATGTGCAGCTTTTGGTTTCAATAATCCAGCCATATCTTTAATTCCTAAAATGTGTACACCTTCGCTTTGTAGTTCTTTAGCTAAATTAATGTAATAATCTAACGTATAAACGTTTGATCTTTCAGGGTTTAAGATATCACCTGTGTAACATATTGCTCCTTCAGATATTTTACCTGATTTTTGAACCGCTTCATTGGCTACTTTCATTTGATCTAACCAGTTTAGAGAATCAAATATTCTAAATACGTCGATGCCTGCATCTGCACTTTCTTTAACGAATTTTTCAATTACATTATCAGGATAGTTTTTATATCCAACAGCATTAGATGCTCTTAATAACATTTGGAAAAGAATATTAGGGATTTTTTTACGTAATCTCGTTAATCTTTCCCATGGGTTTTCTTTTAAGAAGTTATAGGCAACGTCAAATGTTGCACCGCCCCACATTTCTAATGAAAATGCATCATTTAAATATTTAGCTGTTTCTGGCGCTATTTGTAACATATCATAAGTACGCATACGCGTAGCTAATAATGACTGATGTGCGTCTCTAAAAGTAGTATCTGTTAACAATACTTCTTCTTGTTCTTTAAGCCATTTACTTACGCCTTCAGGACCGTGTTGCTCTAATATTTGTTTTGTACCTGATAAAGATGCAATTTCTTCATTAGAGATTTCTTCTAGCCTAACTTTTTCGAAGTGTGGTTTTTCACGTTTTCTAACACTTGGAAAACCATTAACCGAAATATTCCCAATGTATTGTAAAGTTTTAGTACCTCTATCTCGTGAAGGCGTAATATCAAATAACTCTGGGTTATTTTCTAAGAATTTAGTTGTATAACTACCTTTAGCAAATTTCTCATGATTTACTACATTGTATAAGAATGGGATATTTGTCTTAATACCTCTAATTCTCATCTCTTTAAGAGAACGAAGCATTTTTTCTGTTGCTTGTCTCAACGACATAGCATGTGTAGATACTTTAACGAGTAATGAGTCATAGTAAGGTGAAATTTCAGCACCTTCAAATCCATCACCAGCATCCAGTCTTACACCGAAGCCGCCACTTGAACGATACGCAATAATTTTACCAGTGTCTGGCATGAAATCATTTAATGGATCTTCAGTTGTGATACGACTTTGTATAGCATATCCTAGCGTTTTGATATCTTCTTGTTTAGGCATTTCAATTTCATCGCCAAATAAAGATTCACCAGCTGCTACTAAAATTTGTGTTTTTACAATATCAATACCAGTTATCATTTCAGTGATTGTATGCTCTACTTGTACACGTGGGTTAACTTCAATAAAGTAGTATTCATCACCTGATACAAGAAATTCAACTGTTCCCGCATTTACATACCCTATCTTTTTCATTAAATGTAGTGCTGAATTACATATACGATGTCTTAACTCGTCACTCAATGAAACTGATGGTGCTACTTCAACTACTTTTTGATGTCTACGTTGAACTGAACAATCTCTTTCGAATAAATGAACTAAATTACCATGTTCATCTCCGATAATTTGCACTTCTATATGTTTAGGTTGATCTATGTATTTTTCCACATAAACTTCACTATTCCCAAATGATTTTCCAGCTTCAGATTTAGCACGTTGGTATGCGTCTTCTAACTCACTTTCACTATTAACAATACGCATTCCTTTACCACCGCCACCTGAGATAGCTTTAATGATAATTGGAAAACCACTTTCTTTTGCAAATGCTTCTACTTCTTCAAATGATTCAACTGAACCATCTGTACCAGGAATGACTGGTAAATCTGCATCTAGTGCTGTTGCTCTCGCTTTAACCTTATCCCCAAACATATCCAAATGTTTAAGTTCTGGCCCGATAAATTTAATACCTTCCTCAGCACATCTTTTAGCAAATGTTTTATTTTCACTTAAGAAGCCGTATCCAGGATGGATAGCGTCAACTTCTGCTTTCTTTGCTACTTTAATAATTGCTTCAATATCTAAGTAACTTTCCGTCGGTCCTAGATCTTCATCAACTAAATAAGATTCATCCGCTTTATACCTATGTAAAGCTCCCAAATCTTCATTCGAATAAATTGCTACTGTTTCAATATCTAATTCTGTTGCAGCCCTAAATATTCTAATCGCAATTTCACCACGATTGGCTACTAATAATTTATTTATTTTGCTCATAATTTGAAGGCTCCCCTCAATGTATTTGAATTTTCAAAAAACGATGTATTAGTCCATTATATAAAAAAAACGCATTACATTCTACTGTAATACGCTTTTTTTATAAAATTTATTAATTAGATTGAGTAAATATGCAGTTTAGCGCCTTCTCTCAATGTTATCAATTTTGATTTGTTTAGCAGTTAATAGCAAAATTCCTATAGCTATACTTAAACTTAACATGGATGAGCCACCAAAAGTCATAAATGGTAGTGGGACACCTGTTAATGGTATAGCACCTGAAATTCCTCCTAAGTTTACAAATGTTTGTACACCAATATAACTAGATATACCAACACAAACTAATTTAAAGAAGAATGAATCAGTTAAACCTGCATATAGAAATCCTTTATATACAATAAACATTAACAAACCAATTATAAATAATACGCCTACTAAACCTAATTCTTCTGCAATAACGGCGAAGATAAAATCGGTGTGCGGTTCCGGTAAATAACCTAATTTCATAACGCCATTACCTAAACCTTTACCAAATAATCCTCCATTACCTATAGCAAGCAATGAATTAGCTAAATGGTAACCAATACCACTTTCATAATTAAATGGATTTTCCATTACATGGAACCTATCAGCTTGGTGCTGAGATAAAATACCGCCTTTAAAGACAATACTAAATACAATCAATAACACAACACCTGCTAAAATCGGACCTGACCATTTTAAAATAGCTTTTATACCTATTCCTGAATAAGCAAAGACACACAATACTATCATGCATAATAGTAAAGCTTGTCCAGTATCATTTTGTAATAATACAAGACCAATACATGTTCCAATTAAGAATAATGGCATCATCAAAGCTAATTTGAATTGCTTTAATCGATTTCTTCTCTTATCAATAATAAATGATAAGTATAAAATCATAACTACCTTTAAAATTTCAGATGCCTGCAAATTCATAAATCCTAAATTTATCCAACTTGTTGATCCGTTTATTTCTGTTCCGATTAGTAATGTTAATACTAATAAACCAAAAACACTAAAAATCATGATTTGTTGAACACGTTTATTTTTCAGTATATTTATGTGCATAAAATATGACATAAAAAATACAATTCCAAATCCAACAATACAATACATTAATTGCCTAATAAAAAAGTAATTACCTGCAACCGGTACGCCACCAGTTAATGAGCCTTTAGTTGCAGCAACCATACTCGCACTATAAACCATCACTAAACCAATGAAACATAAAATGATATACGCGATTAACAACGTAAAATCTATGTATTTAGAATAATTTTTTATGTAGCGAAAAAATCTTTTAATATAGTCCATCTACTCATTCCAATTCTAAAAAAATAAGTCTAAAGAAAGATTTCTCCTCTCTAGACTTTGTATCATTTAAGCATTTGTGAAAGCATCATGCAATTTAGATAGTTCCTTTTCTAAACTTGCCATAAGTGTCTGACCCTTTTCTCTATCAACAAGTCCAATTTGTACTGCAAAATCAACTTCCTTTTGAAGACCAAACATCTGCGTATCTAAAACTTCTTCATATAACGGGCATGAGGGCATAGTTAAGTTGTCCATTTGCACCTTAATTAACTGAAGAATCTTTTCAGAATCGTTATATAATTGGTCATATGCCTTCTGACAAATTTCTGAATCGTAATGCATGACATACTCCCCCTTAATCTTTTAGGTTCTATACTTATAAAATTTTAGCTTAGAAATCTTAAAATTGCAAGTAAAAACAGAAGGTTCATCAATATAAATGTGTTAAAATTGAATTGTGATATTGATAGGAGTGAAAAAAATTGATACAAATTAAAGGAAATTGTAAATTTAATATTACTTTAGACGCAACAACTTGGATATTTGACGATCGCAAAGTAAAAATTGAAGATTTAGAACAAGGTATATTCAATGGTGAAAAACCAATTGAATTTGAAAACAATGTAGCTTGGAACAGAGCTATTTTAGAAGGTGCTACTATGCCCCCTACTTTAAATAGTGAAACAAATTATAAAAGACAATCATTCTTAAAAGAAACTTTTGTTATTAATGCAATGCCTTTTATAAAAAATTCTGAACCAAATGAAGATGCAACAAAAGTTGTATTAAAAAATGACAAAGATTCTTTAGAAATTTCAATCGACGATTGGCCTTATCTATTTTTCCATTTCTCTAAAGAAGGAAAAATGATATATAGCGACGGTAAAATTGACGCTTTCACATATGATCAAGAAAACGGATACAAAGACAAATTTAGTTATGTCGACGAAATAGAGGTCGTATAATTTTGGTTATGAAAGTTAAATGCGTTATATGCGATGCTATAGTCAATCTTGATTCAAAATCTAAAGAAGCTAAGAGACTTAGAAATCATCCAATTCGTACGTATATGTGCGATGATTGTAAATCAAAACTAGATAAACCGAAATCATAAAATATCATTTAAGGTTTACTGTTTAAAAAATAATTCTCCTAATCCGAGTGATTTTCATTTAATGGATTAGGAGAATTTATTTTGCTGATTTTGAAAGTGCATACATACCTAGAGATGGCTCGAGCCTGTAGTCTTTCGCTCATACTATTACCCTAGGCGTCAGAACTTTACAAAATTATAGAAAATATCGCTCTAACGTGCTTGTTTAAAACCACTAGCCCGTTAGAAAATGTAACGGGCTTGTCTTAGATTTCTTGCACGTTACAATCTCTAAATTCTCCTAGATTATATTGAATTAATTTTTATCTATTTAAAAAATTTTATTTCATATAAAAAACCCCCTAATTCATTAAAATTCCAATTAACGAATTAGGGGGTAATTTTATTGTTGATTTTCTCTACTTCGCTCTTTATGAAGACGGTAGCGATATAGACCTAATACAATTGCTGCTATTATTAAGCTTTCTCCTACTGGTAAGAATACCGCAAGGAACGTCAATAATAAACAACCTAAAAACAGTAAAATATAGATAATTATGTTTTGCCAAAACTTTAATTTTCTAGCGAAGCCTAAATTATATACAATAGCGCTTAATACAAATATTGTTAATAATAAAAACCACATACCAAGTTCTGGATTTTCATCTACTCTAAATAATTTACCAAAAAATGAAAGCCTTTCTTCTGGATTAACACTTACATTTTTAGCGATAAAGAGCATCTATATCACTCCTCTTCTTGTTCAGCCATTTTCTGTCTCTTTTGAGCGCGTTCTCTTTCAGCTTTGTCTAAAATTTTCTTTCTTAAGCGAATAGATTCAGGTGTAATTTCAACTAATTCATCATCGTTCAAGTATTCTAATGCTTCTTCTAAAGTTAAAATTCTAGGTTTCTTCATTGTTGTTGTTTGTTCTTTTGTAGCAGAACGTATATTGTTAGCTGCTTTAACTTTTGTAATGTTTACAGATAAATCGTTCTCACGGTTATTCTCTCCAACAATCATACCTTCATACACTTCTGTACCAGGTTCCATGAAGTTTACGCCTCTGTCTTCTAAGTTTAAGATAGCGTAAGTACTTGCTGTACCTTTGTCGATAGATACAAGTACACCATTTCTTCTACCACCGATACGGCCTTTAATGTTTGGACGGTATGAATCGAATGTATGGTTTATAATACCGTAACCACGAGTCATAGACATAAATTCAGTTGTATAACCGATTAATCCTCTTGCAGGTACTAAAAAGATTAATTTTGTTTGTCCATTTTCGTTAGATTGCATATCTAACATTTCACCTTTACGTGAACCTAATGATTCAATAACTGAACCTGTATATTCATCAGGCGTATCGATTTGAACACGTTCATATGGTTCACATTTAACGCCATCAACTTCTTTAATAATAACTTGTGGTTTAGAAACTTGTAATTCAAATCCTTCACGGCGCATGTTTTCAATTAATATTGATAAATGTAGTTCACCACGTCCAGCTACTACCCATGCGTCTGGAGAGTCAGTTGGTGTTACACGTAATGAAACATCAGTTTCTAATTGTGTTTCTAATCTTTCTTCAATTTTACGTGCTGTTACATAAGTACCTTCTTTACCAGCAAATGGAGAGTTATTTACAGAGAATGTCATTTCTAATGTTGGCTCATCAATACGCAATACAGGTAATGGTTCTACATTATCTTGTGGTGTAACTGTCTCACCAACGTTGATGTCCTCCATCCCACTTAATGCAATTAAATCACCAGCATAAGCTTCATCAATTTCTACACGATTTAATCCAAAGAAACCGAATATTTTTGATACTCTAAAGTGTTTTATTGTACCATCAAGTTTTACTAGTGATACTTGTTGTCCAACTTTAATTGTACCTCTGAACACACGTCCGACACCAATACGTCCAACATAATCGTTATAATCTAATAATGCTACTTGGAATTGTAACGGTTCATCTCTATTATCAATTGGTGCTGGTACATAATCTAATATTGTTTCATATAGACACTGCATGTTCTCATCTTGATGATCAGCGTCTAAACTTGCAGTACCACTTATTGCTGAAGCGTATACTACAGGGAATTCTAATTGATCGTCATTCGCATCTAACTCTATAAATAAGTCTAATACTTCATCTACCACTTGTTCTGGTCTAGCTGAAGGTTTATCAATTTTATTAACAACGACAACTGGTTTTAAATTTTGTTCTAACGCTTTTTTCAATACAAATCTAGTTTGAGGCATCGTTCCCTCATAAGCGTCAACAACTAATACAACACCATCTACCATTTTCATAATACGTTCAACTTCACCACCGAAGTCTGCGTGGCCTGGTGTATCTAATATATTAATACGGTGATCTTTATATTCAATTCCCGTATTTTTCGCTAAAATTGTAATACCTCTTTCTTTCTCAATATCATTTGAATCCATTGCTCGCTCTGCTATATGTTCATTCTCACGAAATATTCCTGATTGTTTCAATAATTCATCTACTAGTGTTGTTTTCCCGTGGTCTACATGGGCTATTATTGCAATGTTACGTACATTTTCTCTTAAATTAGTCATGCAAAAAATTTTCCTCTCCAATTTAAATTTATTCGGCTTATATTTATAACTTGATAATTATAACATACATCACTAGAAAAATAACCATTATCGAACACTTTTACTCAAATTTCCATTTATTTTAGAAAAATAGATTAATTGCTGATAGTTGATTTTTCTAGAAATGTAACGCATAATATAATAATGAAAACGGTTAAAGGGTGGATATAAATGAAAAAATCTAAAGCAATTTTTGTTTTACTTGCTTTAATTGTAACATTTTTCCTTTTAGTGTTTAGTTTTGCTTTAGCAGAGGGATCTATACTCTTTATGTTGCTAGCGGTTATATTAATTATTGCAACTATGGGTTACGGTTTTACACTTAAAAAGAAATATCGCGAAAATGGATGGCTATAAATTTACCGACACAATCAAGAAAAGATGCGACTTTGTTTCGCATCTTTTTTTTAGCCATTTTTCTTAAATCTTTCCGTATGAATTTCTTCTAGTAATGCTTTATGTGGTAAGAAATATTGAGTCAATAATTCATCATGTATTTGTTTATTTCCGACCACAATTGAATTAGCTTCTAAAATATTTAAAGATTGTCCTAGCAAGTTTGTTACCACTGCCCCTACCTCTTCTGCAATAATTAATCCACCAGCAAAATCCCAAGGGTGTAATCTCATTGTTAAATAAGCACTTGTTATACCTCTTGCTACATGCACAAAGTCTAAAGCAGCTGATCCATAGGCACGTGTACTTCTAGCTTCATCTATAATTGGCATATAAATTTTAGATAACTTTTCTTTCGTCAGCCATAGAGGGTTTGTTGAAATCAAACTTGATTTCAATTCAGTATTTTCTATCTGCTTAAGTTGCTTGTCGTTTTGCCATGCCCCTTTACCTACTAATGCATGATACATTTTATCATTCATTACGTCATATACAAAACCTGCGTATTTTTTACCATCAATATATATACCTATTGAAATCGCAAAATTTTCTTTTTGATGTACAAAATTTAAAGTGCCATCTATTGGATCCATAATCCACAATACACCTTTTGTATTTTCAATATCTTTACCGTGACCTTCCTCACCTAATATAAAATGTTCAGGGTAAGTGGCTTTTATATTATTAAACAAACGCTCCTCAGTTTCTTTATCCATGTTTGTGACGAGATCGTTTGGGTTTGATTTTGTTTCTATTTCTAATTCTTCATCAATTGTTTCTCTGATGTGTCTTCCAGCTTCTTTAATAATTTGATATGCAAATTTATAAATTTCCATCACAATACCCCCTAATTTATTTTTTATATTAGCATTGTTCTTTATATATTCAAATAGAATTATGATAAAATATGTATATAGTATTACCGTTATAAGGAGGACAACTATGACTAAGTATACGTTTAAACAAAAAGATTTTAAAGTTTTTAGTGTTGAAGGCTTAGAAAATAGAATGGCTGCACTAGATGAACAAGTAAGACCGCAATTAAATGCTTTAGGGGAAAGATATAGTAAATACTTAACAGAACAAACAGGTGATGAGTTTTTCTACCACGTGGCTAAGCATGCACGTAGAACTGTTAACCCCCCTAAAGACACATGGGTTGCTTTTGCTACAAACCAACGAGGCTATAAGATGCTACCTCATTTTCAAATAGGTCTATTTGAATCACAATTATTCATCATGTTTGGTGTAATGCATGAGAATAAAGATAAAGGTTTAATGGCTGAATTCTTAAATAAAAACATAAATTTATTAGAATCATTACCAAAAGATTATTCACTATGCTTTGACCACTATAAAATTGATAAGACACCTATAAATGAACTATCCACTGATGATATAAAACATCATATCAAACGTTTAAAAGAAATTAAAAAAGCAGAATTCTTTGTAGCTAGAACTTTGGATCCACAATCCGAAATACTTAAAACTGATAAAGCATTTACAGAATTTTTAGATGAAACATTTGATGAATTAATAAAGTTTTATAGCTAATCATATTACAACTGTATATATAATAAAATCAGGTTGAGACATTATAATGTCTCAACCTGATTTCTTTTAAACTTAAGAACAACTCATTCTATATGATTATATATCAGTTATTAATAAATATATGGATCATCATCTTTTTTCTTTTTATTTTGTTGTTCATCAAATGTTTGTTGATTTTGATTAGAATTTAAATTATTTTCATTATCATTTACATCATTTTGAAAATTCACATCTTCAAATTGTTGATTAGATTTATTTTTCCTAACGAATAACATAATCGCTGCGATAATTAATAATAAGAAAGAAATAATGTTAAGAGTGAATATAGATAATAGTCCTGCAACGATAGCTAATACTCCTGATAATATTCTTTGTTTCTTAATAAAAATAATAGCTACAATTGTTAAAATTAAGCTAATAGCTAATACGATTAAACCATAATTTGATACGCTTGCAAATGTATCTAATGCTTGCTCAGCTGAAATATTTTGTGCTGTACCTCCAGCTTGTTCAACTTGCTCATTATAAGTATTTTCAAATTCTGATTTAAATTGGTTTACAAAATCCGGAGAATTTACAAGGGATTTAAAAACAAAACCAAATATTATACCTATTAATGATACTACTGCGCTAATAATCATTAAAGTATACTCTACTGTTCTTTTCATTATTTGCCTCCTAGAATTTGTCAAATATTATTATCTCAATGATATTTATAATATTCAACCCTTATTATCATTTTTATTTAGTTCTTCCGCTTCTTGTACTGCTTTTGTTTGTTTTCTTTGTTGTTCCATTCTTTTTTCATAATTTTTTCTACGTTCAATAGTGGCATTAGGTTTAACTTTTTTAGGTTTTTTCTCTTTCTTACTTACCCCTGATGTAACTTGATAATCATCGGGTTGCGTAGTTTGATAGCTATACGGATCATCTGATCTTTGACCGATTTCTCCATTTTCATCAACTGCATCAACGTCTTTTTCTTCACTTTCTGTTGCATCAGTCTCTGTTGTCTCTGTTTTTTCTTCTTCAGCAACTGGCTCTTTAAAACGTTTATTTTTTTGATGTTTTCTAGTACGAGACAATATTTCATCATTACCAGAATCTTGTGCTTCATTCTCATTAATTTCCGGTTCTGTTTCTACCTGTTTTTCTTGTCTTCTTGGTTGTACAGGTTCTTGTGGTGGTATAGGTTTTCTTTCTTCTGGTTGTTTTATCGGTTCATTGTACATCGGTTCAGGTCTTCTCATACCTTCTACTGGTAAGATTTTATCTTTTCTAATAAATAGTAGAATACTCGTAATAAAGAAGAATAACGGAACTAATACAATAAATAATGGCAGTGTTACAACTGAAAGTAATAAGAATACTAGTGCAGAGAATATTCTCCATCTCATAAGTACTAAACCTATAAATGAAAATATTAAAACGATAATCAAATAAATAATGAATAACCATATTCCATTTTGGATATTCAATGCTATCTGGCTAGATGTCAGTATTTGTCCATTAGATGTTATATTAATGTTTAATTGTTCTATCAAAGTTTCAAGTCTATTTATATTTGTAGGATTATTTAAAACGACTAAAGCTGCAAATAATGATAAAGCCGTTACGCCTAATGTAATAATCCATGCAAACCAACCGAAAAATTTCTCAGCGCCTCTTCCTACAGGCTGTCTCACATGTTCTACATATGAATTCATTATATTTTCCTCCTCTACAATGAATTGGTTTTAATTATATCAAAAAAAGGCCATTGTTTCTCACAAAGACCTTTTTAAATATTAATTTAATGACATTTTGAATTTTAAAAATGCTTCGTTGTATTTTGCTATGTTTTCTTTACCTAAATCTTTATAAACTTCTAATTTATTCCTTACTTTAGAGTCAGGATAAAATCTTTCATCTTCTCTAATATTTTTATCTAATAATTCATAAGATGCTTTATTTGGAGTAGCATAACCAACCCACTCAGCATTTTGTTTACCTACTTCTTCTTCAAGCAAGAAGTTAATAAACTTATGAGCACCTTCAACATTTTGAGCTGTTTTAGGAATAACTAAGTTATCAAACCATAAATTGGAACCTTCTTCAGGTACAACAAAATCTAATTGTTCATTTTTATTCATTATATCAGCAGCCATTCCGCTCCATACTACAGCAACATCTGTTTCATTTTGCCCCATCATGGTGTTGATTTCATCGCCAACAACACCTCTAACATTTGGTGCTAATTGAACCAATTTATCTTGTGCTTTTTGTAATTTTTTCTCATCGGTTTCATTTAGGCTTTCATTCATACTATTAAGCGCAAATCCAATACCTTCTCTTGCGCCATCAACAATTAAAACATCATCTTTAAGTCGTTTGTTCCACAATGTATCCCAACTCGTGAAATCTAAACCTTTTGTTTTTTCTGGATTATACAGTATACCTACAGTTCCCCAAAAATAAGGGATAGAATATTTATTGTCTAGGTCAAATGGTAAATCCATAAAATCTTTATCTAAATTTTTCATATTGGGAATTTTCTCATGATTAATTTGATATAATAAATGTTCTTTTTTCATTTTTTGAACAGTATATTCACTTGGTACAGTAACATCGTATGCAGTACCGCCGTTTTTGATTTTAGCCATCATCGCTTCATTCGAATCAAAAGTTTCATAAACAACTTTAATCCCTGTTTCTTGTTCAAATTTCTTAGTTAGTTCTGGATCTATATACTCGCCCCAATTATATACATAGAGTACATCTTTTTTGCCATTTGAAGGAGGAGGATCGATTAATTTTGTTGAAAGGATTAATAGTGCACCAACAAATAATGAGATGCCTAATAATTGCATTAATTGTTTCATCTCATAATTCCTCCCTTTTTACTTATCCTTTGTTGTTGACTTCTTTTTATGAAGTAATAACCTACTATGATAAACATAACTAATAAGAACAACAATGTTGAAATCGCATTAATTTCCATCGTAATACCTTTTCTCGCCATAGAATAAACTTCGACTGATAATACACTAAAGCCGCTTCCAGTTACAAAGAAACTCACTGTAAAGTCATCTAATGAATATGTTAATGCCATAAAGAATCCACCTATTGCCCCTGGTAATATATGAGGAATAATTACTTTTATAAGTGTTTGCCAAGATGTTGCACCTAAGTCTTTGGCAGCGTTAATCATGGATGGATTCATATCATATAGTTTAGGTAGAACAAGTAATACAACAATTGGTACACAAAATGCGATATGCGATATTAACACCGACCAAAAGCCTAACCCCATACCAGTAAAATGACCAATAACTGTAAATAATAATAAGAAAGAAGAACCAATAACAACGTCTGAACTTACCATAAGGATATTATTTAATGTTAATAACCCCACTTCAAGTTTCTTGTTTCTCATATAATAAATACCGATAGCACCGCAAATTCCAATCAAAGTAGAAATACTAGCTGCAAGTAATGCTACAGCTATCGTGTTAACTATAATTACAAGTAACCGTTTATTTTGAAATACTGAAGTATAGTGATCAAATGTAAAACCTTTAAAATGTGTCATATTCCCTGCACTATTAAAAGAATAAAAAATTAAAAAGAAAATAGGTAAGTATAGAAAAATCATAATAATTGTGAAATAGATTTTCCCTGATAATTTCATTTCTATACCTCCTTATTCTCTGATTTAGATTTCGTAATAATTAAAATAAAAGCCATCGCCAATATTAAAAACACTGCAATTGTAGAACCCATCCCATAGTTTTGAGTAACTAAAAATTGTTCTTGAATTGCTGTACCAAGGTTAACTACTTTATTACCTGCAATTAATCTTGTAATCATAAATAATGAAAGTGCAGGAATAAATGTGATTTGTATGCCTGTTTTAACACCTTCATAAGTTAAAGGCATAATGACCTTTCTAAAAGTTGTAATGTGATTAGCACCTAAATCTCTTGAAGCTTGAATTAGATTTTCTGGTATTTCTTCCATAGCATTAAATATAGGTAATAGCATAAATGGAATATAAATGTATACCGATACAATAATAAACGCTGTGCTCGTAAATAATAAATCAGTAGAAGGTACATGAAATATATTCAACATTTTATTTAATAATCCATCATGGCTAAAAATACCGATAAAAGCATATGTTTTTAATAATAGATTAATCCATGTTGGTAAAATGATAAGCAATAATAATATTTCTTTATGTCTAGCACTTTTTAAAGCTAACGCTAACGGATAGCTCACTAACAAACAAAAGAATGTAATCAAAATAGCATACCATACTGAACTTAAAGTCATTTTTAAATAGCTACTTGTAAAGAAATTCGTATAATTCTCTAATGAAAAATGGCCATGAATATCGAGTAAAGAAGCATAAAATATCATGGCAATTGGAACGATGATAAATAAAATAATCCAAATCATATAAGGTACGAGTAAAAATGATTTTATTTTATGCATGAACATCATCCTCGTAGCTTTCTATCCGACGATCAAATTCTTCTTCTGTTTCACCAGGTAGCATTATATGAATAGATTCAGAATCAAAATCTAATCCTACTGTTTCACCGATTACTGCCTTTTTAGTCGTTTGTATAATCCATTCGTTACCTTGTTCATCATAGCAACAAATTTCATAATGCACGCCTCTAAATAGCTGTGAGTCTACTACTGCAGATACTCTACCTTCACTTGGAGATTTGATGCTTATGTCTTCTGGGCGTATTACGACATCTACTTTAGCATCTGGCTCAAATCCAGCATCTACACATTCATAGGTAATACCATACATTTCTACTTCATAATCTCGTTTCATGATGCCACTTACGATATTAGATTCACCGATGAAATCTGCTACGAATTTATTTACCGGTTCATCGTATATATCAACTGGTGTGCCACTTTGTTCAATCTTTCCATCTTTCATTACAAAAATATAATCGCTCATTGCTAAAGCTTCTTCTTGATCATGCGTTACAAATATAAATGTAATACCTAGCCTTTGCTGTAATTCACGCAATTCATATTGCATTTCGGTACGCAGTTTTAAATCTAATGCAGATAAAGGTTCATCTAACAATATAATTTCAGGTTCATTTGCTATAGCGCGAGCAATTGCTACACGTTGTTTTTGTCCGCCACTCATTTCTGATATTTTTCTTTGTTCATATCCTTCTAGTTTCACTAATTTCAATGCTTCTATCACTTTATGTTGTATATCTTTTTTGTTTAATTTTTTTATTTTTAATCCAAAAGCTACATTTTCAAAAACATTTAAATGAGGAAACAATGCGTAATCTTGAAATACTGTATTTACTTTTCTATTATTTGCAGGAATTTGATTAATGATTTTATCATTAAAATATATGTTTCCACTTGTCGGTGTTTCAAATCCAGCAATAAGTTTTAAAATAGTTGTTTTGCCACAACCTGAAGGGCCTAATAGCGTGTAAAACCTACCTTCTTCTATTTCAAAACTAACATCGTTTAATACATGGGTATTATTAAAATTTTTATAGATGTTTTCAAACTTGATAATTGATTTTGACATTGTTTCCCCTCCTATAAATAAGATTCTGTAGCCACAATTAGTACTTCAGCATCTTTCTCAGTTTCATTGAAAAATTGATGAACTTCATGAGCTTTAAAGTAAAAACATTCACCTTTTTTAGCTTTATATTTTCTTTTCCCAATTTTCAAAGTAATGGTACCCTTTTTAACATAAGCAAAAGTTTCTGACGAAGATGGTGAGAATGATTTATATCGACACCCACCTTTAAGCGTTATAATGACTGGTTCCATTTCAAATTCATTGGAATCTGGGACTAACCAATTAATTTTGTATCCTTCATCATATTCGTCATATAAAGTTTGCTCTTTTGCGGGATAATGTATACGAGCTTGATATAGCTTTTCATTGAAAAACTCGCTTGGTTCAACACCTAATACATCTAATATATTTAAAAAAGTTTCCATAGATGGCGATGATAAATTTCTTTCTAATTGTGAGATATATCCCTTTGATAAATCTGTTCTTTCACCTAATTCTTCTTGAGTTAAGTTCTTTTGATATCTTAAATTTTTAAGTTTTTCTCCTATATTCATAAATCCCCCAAAAAAGAGTTGTATGTTTACTTTTACTAAACAATAAGTTTAGTACCTTTAATAAAATAACAGAAATTATTTTATACTTCAACACTTTTTTGGGGGATGAGAAAATTTATTTAATTGTGATACTTGTTTCAGTAGTACTATCTTTTAAAGCTTTTACTGCTTTGTATCCATCATAGCCACTCGCTTGTTTGAATTCTTTATACATGTTGTTTTCATCTGCTTTACCAGGAACAACTTTCTTAAAGTTTTTGTATGCTTGTTCAAATGATTCTCTATTAGCACTTGATTCGTAAGCATCTTCGATATGATTAAAAAATTCAACGACTTGCAATATTTCTTCTTGTGACCAATCAACATCAATTGGATAACTATATTCCATATTATTAATCTCCTTATAAAAAAAGAATCACTGCGTTAACAGTGATTCTTTAGTATTGTCAAATATTATAAAGTATGGACAGGCGTACCTAGTGCTACTTCCGCAGCTTCCATAGAAATTTCACCTAATGTTGGGTGAGCATGAATAGTTAATGAAATGTCTTCTGCAGTCATTCCACTTTCTATTGCTAATCCAAGTTCAGCAATAACATCTGAAGCATTAGCACCTGCTACTTGAGCACCTACTAATAATCCATTTTCTTTTAATGTTACTAACTTAACAAATCCATTTGTTTCGTTTAGTGCTAAAGCACGGCCATTTGCAGCAAATGGGAATTTAGAAGCTTTAACTTCTAAACCTTCTTCTTTAGCACTAGCTTCTGTATGACCTACAGTAGCTAGTTCTGGCTCAGTGAAACATACTGCTGGAATACCTAAGTAATCAACAGCTGATTTTTCACCAGAAATAGCTTCAGCAGCTACTTTAGCTTCATAACTTGCTTTATGAGCAAGTGGAGGACCAGCTACGATGTCACCAATTGCAAAGATATTTTCAACTGATGTACGAGTTTGATCGTCTACTTCAACTAGTCCGCGATCACTCATTTTCAAGCCTAATTCTTCTAGACCTAATTCGTCAGTATTTGGACGACGTCCTACAGTTACTAATACATAATCAGCTTCGATTTCTTTTGTTTCTCCACCAGCTTCATACGTAACTTTCACGCCATTATCAGTCTCTTCAGCAGATTTAGCCATTGCTTCAGTTACGATATCAACGCCTTTAGCTTTAAGACCTTTTTTAACGATTTGAGTCATTTGTTTTTCGAATCCGCCTAAGATGTCTTTTGCACCTTCAAGAATTGTAACTTCAGAACCGAAGTTAGCGAAAGCTGTACCAAGTTCAGAACCGATATATCCGCCACCAACTACAACTAATTTTTTAGGAACATCTTTAAGCGCTAATGCACCACTTGAATCGATAACACGTTCACCAAATTTGAAATTAGGAATTTCAATTGGACGAGAACCTGTTGCGATAATTGCATTTTTGAAAGTATAAGTTTGAGAAGCTTTTTCAGTCATAACTTTTAAGTTATTTTCATCTACGAAGTATGCTTCACCTTTTACAACTTCAACTTTGTTACCTTTTAATAATCCAGCAACTCCGCCAGTTAATTTATTAACTACGCCGTTTTTGAATTCTTGAACTTTGTCAAAGTTTAATGCTACTTTTTCTGCAATTACACCCATATCTTCTGAATGTTGTGCATTATGGAAACGGTGAGACGCTGATAATAAAGCTTTAGATGGAATACAACCAACGTTTAAACAAACGCCACCTAATTCGCCTTTTTCAACGATTGTTACTTTTTGTCCAAGTTGCGCTGCACGAATTGCTGCAACGTAACCACCAGGACCTGCTCCAATTACAATAGTATCTGTTTCAATAGGAAAATCTCCAACTACCATTTTTACCCCTCCATTAATAATAATTCTGGATTATTTAATAATCTCTTAATATGGTTCATTGCGTTTTGACCAGTAGCACCATCAATTTGTCTGTGGTCAAAGCTTAATGATAATGATAACACAGGTGCTGCAACAATTTCTCCATCTTTAACGATAGGTTTTTGAGCTATACGGCCAATACCTAAAATCGCTACTTCAGGGTGATTGATTACAGGAGTGAACCATTGTCCACCAGCTGAACCGATATTACTGATTGTACAAGTTGCGCCTTTCATTTCATTAGCTTGTAATTTACCATCACGTGCTTTCACAGCTAATTCGTTAATTTCATCTGAAATTTGGAACATTGATTTATGATCAGCATTTTTAACTACTGGTACTAATAAACCGCGATCAGTATCTGCAGCTATACCTATATTATAGTAATGTTTATGAACAATTTCACCATTTTCTTCATCAAATTCAGTATTTAATGCTGGGTATTTCTTAAGCGCTGATACTAATGCTTTAACAACGTATGGTAAGAATGTTAATTTAGTACCTTGTTCCGCAGCAACTTCTTTGAATTTTTTACGGTGATCCCATAGTTCTTGTACATCAATTTCATCCATTAATGTTACATGAGGAGCTGTTTGTTTAGAGTTAACCATTGCTTTTGCAATTGCTTTACGCATAGCAGGTATTTTCTCACGAGTTTCTGGGTAAGCACCTTCTGGTACTTGTGCAGTTTGTGTTGCAGTATCTTCAGTTGAAGCTGATTGAGCTTCTTCTGTTGTACCTTGTTCTGAAGTGCTTCCGCCATTTAAGTATGCTTCAACATCTTCTTTTAAGATACGTCCATTTTTACCTGAACCTGAAACTGCTTTAATATTTACATCGTTGTCACGTGCAAATTTACGAACAGAAGGCATTGCGATTACGCGTTTAGAATCGTCAACTTCTTCAGATTTTTCACTTTCTTGAGCAGATTCTTCTTTAGTTTCTTCTGCTTTTTCTTCTTGTTTAGGTTCTTCGTCGTCATCATGACCTTTGAACTGAATACCTTCAGCGTCAGGAGCATCAATTTTAACAATTGTGTCACCAACAACAGAAACAGTTCCTTCTTCGACCATAACTTCTTCTACTTTACCTGAAACAGGTGATGGAATTTCTACGACTGATTTATCATTTTGAACTTCACATAATACATCGTCTTCTTGAATTTCGTCGCCTGCTTTAACAAACCATTTTACAATTTCACCTTCGTGGATACCTTCACCGATATCTGGTAATTTAAATTCAAATGACAAGATTTTTTCCTCCTAAATATAAATCTGTATTTTTAGTACAAATTAAAATTCTAATGTTTCTTTAGCTTGTGCTACGATATCTTTTTTGTTTGGTAACCAAACACCTTCAGCTTGTGTGAATGGGTAAATAGTATCAGGAGCTGCTACACGTGCAATTGGAGCCTCTAATGATAGAACTGCTCTTTCAGAAATCTCAGCAACTACAGTAGCACCAACGCCAGCTTGTTTTTGAGCTTCTTGAACGATGATAACACGGTTAGTTTTTTCAACTGATTTTACGATTGTTTCAACATCGATAGGTTGCACAGTGATTAAGTCGATTACTTCTACTGAATAACCGTCTTTTTCTAAATCTTCTGCTGCTTTAAGAGATTCTTGAACCATTGCACCGTAAGTAACAATAGTTAAATCTGTACCTTCACGTTTTACTTTCGCTTTACCGATTTCTACTTCGTAC
Organism: Mammaliicoccus lentus; assembly: GCF_002902755.1. Taxonomy (GTDB): domain Bacteria; phylum Bacillota; class Bacilli; order Staphylococcales; family Staphylococcaceae; genus Mammaliicoccus; species Mammaliicoccus lentus. Next base: position 20,688 of record NZ_PPRS01000048.1, read on the forward strand.
TCTTCTTCAGGTACTTCTTCACGGAATGAACGATATAATTTCATGTGTTCTAAGTAAACGACAGGGTCGTCACTACGAATAGCTGAAATTAATAATCCTTTAGCATCATATGGGTTTGAAGGAATGATTACTTTCAAACCTGGTGATTGTGCCATTAAACCTTCTAAGTTATCTGCGTGTAATTCTGGAGTGTGAACACCTCCACCGAATGGCGCGCGGATAGTTACAGGTGCAGCTTTTGAATCACCTGAACGGAAACGGTGACGTGCAATTTGTCCAGCGATTGAGTCCATAACCTCAAATACGAAACCAAAGAATTGGATTTCCATGACAGGACGGTAACCTTCAAGCGTTAAACCTAAAGCTAAACCACCAATACCTGATTCTGCTAGTGGTGTATCAAATACACGATCTTCGCCGAATTCTTTTTGTAAACCTTCTGTAGCACGGAATACACCGCCGTTTACACCAACGTCTTCACCGAATAATAAAACATCTTCGTCTCTTTTTAATTCGTTTTGAAGCGCATTGTTAATCGCTTGAATCATTGTCATTTGTGCCATGACTTACTTCGACTCCTTCTCTTTGTAAATTTCATATTGTTCAGCCAAGTTTTGAGGCATTTCATCGTACATAATTTCCATTAAATCAGTAACTTTTTGTTTAGGCGTATTATCTGCCTCTTTAATAGCTGTTTTAATTTCTTCTTTTGCTTTTTCCATTACTTCGTTTTCTTTTTCTTCAGACCATAAGTTTTTAGCTTCAAGATATTTTCTGAAACGTACTAATGGATCTTTCTTTTCCCAATCTGAATCTTCATCAGATGTTCTGTAACGTGTTGGATCGTCACCAGCCATTGTATGTGGACCATAACGATAAGTTAATGTTTCGATTAATGTTGGACCTTCACCGTTAACAGCACGTTCACGCGCTTCTTTAGTGATTGCATAAACTGCTAAAGCATCCATTCCGTCTACTAATACGCCTGGAATACCAACTGACACTGATTTTTGAGCTAATGTCTTAGCTGCTGTTTGTTTATCACGTGGAGTTGAAATCGCGTAGTTGTTATTTTGAATTACAAAGATAGCAGGTGCTTTATAAGCAGATGCGAAGTTAATACCTTCATAGAAGTCACCTTGTGATGAACCACCGTCACCAGTATATGTGATTGCTACATTTTTCTTCCCGCGTTTTTTAAGACCTAATGCAACACCAGCTGTTTGAATAAACTGAGCACCGATGATGATTTGTGGACTTAATGCGTTCACACCTTCTGGGAATTGGTTACCAATAAAGTGTCCACGTGAGAATAAGAACGCTTTAGTTAATGGTAAACCATGCCAGATTAATTGAGGTACATCACGGTAACCTGGAAGTACATAGTCTTCTTTCTCTAATGCATAATGTGAAGCTAATTGAGAAGCTTCTTGTCCTGCTGTTGGTGCATAGAAACCTAAACGACCTTGTCTATTTAAAGAAATAGAACGTTGGTCAAGGACACGAGTCCATACCATTCTTTCCATTAATTCAACTAGTTCTTCGTCAGATAAGTCCGGTAATAAGTCATTATTTACGACATTTCCTTCTTCATCTAAAACTTGAACCATTTCAAACTTAGACTCTATTTCATTTAAAGTCGCTACTGCATCGAATTGGGCTTTTTTTCTCGGAGCCATTCAATTCACCATACCTTTCCCTATATTAAATAATCATTTCTTAATTAGTTTAACACAAAACTGTTTTACTGTTAAATAAAAAATACTTACATAATAAAAAGCCTTTGATTCAAGGCTTTTATATGTCTGTATTACAACATCATAACAACTATACTAATACATATCAATTATTTAAAATCTGTGCTACATCTTGTTTTTCTTGTTGAACTTTTTTTAATTGATTTTGATAATCTGTAACAACTTTTTCTGTTTTTTTATTTTCTTCAGTTAATTTTTCCGAACGTTCATCTGCACCTTGTTGTGTTGCTTTATCTTTCGATAAATAACCGAATAATTCTTTTTCTGCTTTTAGAACACCTTTATATCCTTTTATTACTTCTTCATGTGTTTTATATTTTTTATCTAAGATATTTTTTAAATCTTTAGCTTCTTTTATCTGTTCATCGTCTTCTATCGCTTTATAGTCTTTTTCGGATGTTTCAAATATCTCTTTTGAATCTTTCATTGCTTTATCTTCTTTATCGATTATCGCTTCACGATCATCAACGCTTTTTGTAATTTCTTCAGCAATAGACTTAAATTCATCACCTTTAGCTTTATTTAATTTTTCAATTTTAGCTACTTTTTCTTTTTCTGCTTTTGTCATTTCTTCATTTAAATCTACGATGACCTTCTCTTTTTTATTTGCTTTTTCTATTTTTTTATAAAATGATTCTAATGAATCTGTTGATTGACCACAAGCTGTTAATAACATAGTGGCTGTTAAAGTTAATGCGCCGATTTTCTTGCCAATCATATGTATTTCCTCCTTACTAATCTATGTTTATGTTACTCTGTTTTTTTTATTTATACAATTAATATTAGATGTAAATACGATGAATTTTTGATATATTTTATATGAGGAAGGTGCATGAAAATGATAACTATGGAAAATATTATACGTGACGGCCACGAAACACTTAGAAAAAAAGCCGATGAAGTAGCAATACCTGTATCTAAAGAGGATCAAGAAACTTTAAACGAAATGTTAGAATTCCTTAAAAATTCTCAAGATGAAGAACTAGCAAAAAAATATGGACTTCGCTCTGGAGTTGGTCTTGCAGCTCCTCAAATAAATGTTTCTAAAAAAATGTTAGCCGTTTATATCCAAGATGATGGAAAAGGAAATAAACTTGAACTTCAACTCATTAACCCTAAAATTGTGAGCCATAGTGTTCAAAAAGCATATTTAAACGGCGGTGAAGGTTGTTTAAGTGTTGACGAATCTATACCAGGATTAGTGCACAGAAACTTTAAAGTGACGATAGAAGCTTTTGATATTGAAGGCAATCCATTCAAAAAAAGGTTTAAAGGATATCCAGCAATTGTCCTACAACATGAAATTGACCATTTGAATGGCATAATGTTCTATGACTATATTAATGAAGAAGATCCATTTAAAGTGGTAGACGATGCTGTAGAAATTAATTAACAATACAAAAAGAGAGTCTGGGACAATTATTTATGTCCCAGACTCTTTCCTACGATTAGTCAAGTGCTTAAGTTTAAAATAGTCATCACTTAATAAGACCGTCCAATTTTATTTTTTTGAATAAGGTGTTAGACTATATGTGAT
>NZ_PPRS01000049.1 GCF_002902755.1 Mammaliicoccus lentus
ATTTATAACAATACCTATAACCTTTTTGTTATCAAAAAGAATTTTAAAAGATTAAATAACATCATATTAAGGAGTAAGTAACATGTATACAAAATTAAATAAAGATTTATATATTTATTTATCACTTTTTGTTTTTTTCTAATAATGAGCACTCTCATTCCATTAACTGGAGATGATTGGACATGGAAATCATATCTAGGAATGGAGAGGTTAAAATCTTTTTTCGAAAATTATAATGGACGTTACATAAGTAATATATTAGAAATAATCTTTGTTAGATTTACTTTAGTTAGAATATTGGGCATGGCAATTTGTTCATCACTCTTCATAATTTTTATGTATAAAATTTCAACTAATAAAAAGAACCCATTATTTATATTCTATATATTATTTTTAGTATTATTAATACCTTTATCAGTATTCAGCCAAACTTTAGGTTGGACTGCTGGATACGTTAATTATGTAATTTCTGTGACCATATTACTTTATTTTATAAGCTTATATAAACAGAAGAAATATATAAAACTAAATTACTTAAATATCATTTTATATTTTCTATTTAGTGTTATAGCTATGTTGATTGTAGAACATGTTACTTTATATTTACTTTTGATTAGTTTTCTTATAAATATATATTATTACTTAAAAAACAAAAAACTAAATATATTATATTTTGTTATTTTTATTGGTCATCTAGTTGGATTCATTATTATGTTTACTAATGGAGCGTATATATCAACACTTACGGGAAAGAATGATTACCAACAACTCAATAATCACGACAATATTATTATCAGTGCAATTAAAGTATTTAATAACGAAATGACATTGTATTTATTTACGCATAACGTATTATTAATATCGATATTAACTATACTTTGTATTTCAATCACTATTTTGTTAAGTAAACACAAAAATATTAATATCTTACTTTGTAGTGTATTCATTATTTCGATAATCGTTAGTATATTTTTCAACCAATTCAAAAATATAAATTCATTAAATAATATCATTCCATCCACACTATTAATATGCTCATTAAGCTCTTTAATTATTTTTATTGTTATTAACTTTAAAGGTACTTTGTATTACACCCGATTGTTGTTCTATGTTTTTAGTATGATTATATTAACTCTTCCATTTTTGGTTATATCACCATATGGTGGTAGATGTGCATTTGCAAGTCTTATTTTCTTAATCATGATTATTATAGAAATGTCACAATTTCTTTTAGATTTACTAGGACATAAAGGTTTACATATTCGTATTCATAAATACGTAATCACATCTTTGATGGTTTTAATAATCTTACTTTACATCATACCGTTATCGTTTAATAAGTACACTGAAATTAGTAGAGATAACTATTTAAATAATTTAGATAAATTTGAAAAAGTTATAAAAATAGAACAGATACCTTTTCAGTCATATCACCATACGCCCGATCCTATCGAAGGTATATATATGACTAAATTTTATAAAACTTTACACGGTGTACCAGAAGAAACAAAATTATTACCGAAATAAAATTAAAAAGGTTTCAAAATTAAATTTGTACATAAAAACACCCAATCCGTTTAATTAACTATGGAATGGGTGTTTTTAGAATTTTAATGAGCTGATTTACTATTTTTATTTTTCAAATCTCTTAATGTCATTTTAGTTTTTAATTTTATTGCTTTCATTTGGTAACTTCTGTATGTTTTTTTAGTATGATACATGTTTAATGCTCTAGATATACTAACAAATTTGTTATGTCCTACATGAGTAGATATTGCTAATACTATGTCTTTTAATTTCTCTTTGTGCTCGTTATCTACATCTTTAATCACTTTTAAATAATTGGTCGCTGCATCAAGTAAACTATTTAAATTCTCTGTTTTTAAGTAATTATTTCTGATTAAGAAATATATGATTAGATAATCCATTCTATAACTATAATATTGGGATACATTATCCTCTAAATTCTTTAATATATTTAGAGTTCTTTTTCTCACTTTAGTTGCATCATTTAAATACTTATCTATATTTTTATAACTTGTTGCTACGATTGAATCTTCATTTCCAATATTATATAAATAAGTTAATTCATCTATAATTGTTATCTTACTATTAGCCCAAGCTGTTAAATTAAATGTATGTTCCTCACAAAATGTGATATCTTCATCAAATCTTATATTTTCTAATACTTTCTTTTTATATAATTTGCCATATGGACCTATAGATTGAATAACTTCTGGAGAATGATTTAAATCTGTATCTGAGATTGGCTTCAAGTCATTAAATGTTTTAATAGGTCGTACTTCTTCACCTACTAGATGTGATATTTGCCCAACGACAATATCAGTATTATTTGCTTCTATTGCTTCCACCATTTTATCTATGATGCCCTCACCTAACTTATCATCAGCATCACAAAACATAATGTATTCGCCAGTCGCTATACTTATACCTTCATTTCTTGTCGCTGCAGCACCTTTATTTTCTCTATTTAACAGGACAATATTATCTTGAGATAAATCACTTATTACTTCTGCACTTTTATCTTTAGAACCATCATTAATACAAATAATTTCATGGTCATATGTACTGGAAATAGATGCTATTGTTTCTTTTATTGTATTTTCAGCGTTGTAAACAGGGATAATAATACTTACTTTCATAACATCATTCATCCTTTTGTATAAAATTTATTAACTTTTCAGTTGCATTAAACTCTGTATATTTGTGCCACATTGGTTTTATATCTTTATTTATTTTGTTTTGATTTACAAGTTCGAACAATTCGTCTTCATTAAATGTTTTGTTCATCTTTGTCATTTCATAATAATATTCATTTAAACCTCTTTTTTCATTATACATATCTTCATCATAACTATAAAAAATAATTGGTTTATCTAATAAAGAAGCTTCTACACTTAAAGAACTATAGTCTGTAATAATTAGATCAGCTATTTCAACTAAAGTTTGGATATCTCGACTGTCTGATTTCTCACTATTTATACTAGGATGTAGTTTAGTGATTAATTGATATTCAGGACACGCTTGTTCAAATGCTTGTTTATTTATAGTTACAATTTCATCTGTATAATCTCTGTATGTTGGAACATATAACGCTATCTTTTTATCTTGTTTAGGTCTCGTTATTTTATGCTTATATTGATCTAATCTTGGTAAACCAAATGGTAACATTTGCGATTCTTTAGCACCAAGGCTTCTTATAAATATATCTTTCATGATATCTGAGCTAACTAAATAATAATCTGTAAATTGATAAACGGATAAATAATTTTTAATTTGTCGTTTATTATTTTGATTAATACTTTTGTCTTCAAGCCCAAATGTTTTTAGAGCTCCAGCTGCATGCCATGTTTGAATAATTTTTTGGTTTTTATTTTTTTTAATTCCGCCTAATAATAAATAATATGTATCGATAATTACTGTTTTACTACTTTTAATAGCTTTAATTTGTTGATATAAGTATTTATTTTTCAAATTAATTACATTTTCAACATCTATTGATTCTACTTCTTTCATCCATCTTGGATGTGCAATAATCGTTATTTTATAATTTTCTTGCTTCAATGCTTTAATAATCGGTAAAACGTCTTCTTTAAATGTCATAAAAACGACCACATGGTCTTGCTTAATTTTATGATTAATAAGCTTATCCAAGCCATATAATAAATACAAATATATTTGTTTAATGATATTTCTTAACATAGTTACACAACCTACCTAACTTAAGTTGAATTTATAAAATAAGGATTACTCATTTGAGCAATCCTTATTTGAATTATTTAGATTTAAATAAAGTCAGCAAACCTTTGTCTGAATTTAACATGTAGTATCGATCCAATTACAAAGAATAAAGCAATGACAGAGACATTATAAAGGGCTAGTCTCCAATGCTCAACTATGTACCAATAATCATATAATATTGCTGCTCTATATGCTTCAGCATAAAAATACACTGGGTTAAATTTCATTAACATTTCTACTATAGACCCTTTAGGAGGGACATATAATATCGGTGATAAATAAAATAACATTCTCAGAAGAGCTTGCATTGCCATTTGAGTATCTCGAATTAAAACTCCTAAAGTTGAAGTTAACATCGAAACTGAAAAAGCAAATGCATATACCATTGGTAAATAAATAAGTATTTGAAATAGATAAACAGAAGGGAATACCCCCGTTGTCATACAAATTAAAATAATAACTAAAACTAATATAATATGTCCATAGAACCTACTTGTTAGGATATAAGCAGGAATTGCTGATAAAGGGAAATTCATTTTTGCTACTTGGTTAAACTTTGTTCCTATAGATTTGGTTCCTTCAAGAATACCTTGGTTTACAAAGAACCACATACTAATACCTACTAATAGCCAAAATATAAATGGTATGCCGTCGACTGGTTCATTTTGACGTATACCGAAACCAAATGCAAACCAATAAACACCTATTTGTAGAACGGGATTAATTAATTCCCATGCTAAACCTAGATAATTATCATGGTTAGAAATTTTCAATTGGAATCGTGCTAACCTTTGAATTAAATAAAAGTTTTTAAAGTGTTCCTTTATCACTGTTAATACAGCTTGCATTAATATCACTCTCTCGCTTTTACATTTATAACCTAATCATAAATATAGCATCATTTTACGTTAGATGATATATTTATGATGGTCAATCACAGAATTATAGAACATATATAATTTACATTATTCTCACATAATTTACAATAAATTTACTAAAGCAATAAAATAATGCATAATAGTTATGTTACTAATTTTAAGGAATGGTTACAAATGAAAGAATCAGTAGTTATTAAAAACTTAACAAAAGAATATAAAATTTTCAGAACTAATAAAGAAAGATTACAAGACGTTTTTATCCCAAACTTTAAATCAAAACGCTTTTTTGCACTACAAGATATTACATTTACCGCGTATGAAGGTGATGTCATCGGTCTAGTCGGTATTAACGGCTCAGGTAAATCAACATTAAGTAATATTATTGGTGGTTCATTACAACCCACTGAAGGTAATATAGAACGTCACGGTGATGTTAATGTTATAGCTATCAATTCTGGTTTGAATGCACAATTAAATGGTATTGATAATATTGAATATAAGATGCTTTTATTAGGATTTACTAAAAAAGAAATAAAAAAACTAACACCTGAAATTATCGAATTCTCAGAACTAGGCGAGTTTATATACCAACCGGTCAAGAAATATTCTAGTGGTATGAAATCTAAGCTTGGTTTTGCAATAAACGTCACTGTTAATCCTGATATTCTTGTAATTGATGAAGCTTTATCAGTCGGAGATCAGACATTTACTAAGAAAAGTTTAGACAAAATGAATCAATTTAAAGAATCCGGAAAAACAATATTCTTTGTAAGTCATAATATTAACCAAGTTAAAGATTTCTGTACAAAAATAGCTTGGATTGAAGCCGGTGCATTAAGAGAATTTGGTACAGCCGAAGAAGTTCTTCCAAAATACCAAGCGTTTCTACAAGATTTTAATAAAAAATCGGCTAAAGATAAGAAAGCTTTTAAAGACGAATTAGATGCTACAAGATTTTACGTTAAATAAAAAGATTTCATACTCCCACCTTAATAGCAGAGACTGAGACATAAATGAATGCCTCAGTCTCTTTTGTTATATTGGAAGTAGCTGACTGGATTAAAAATGTACTTATCTCAAGTTTTTTCAACCCTAGTCATTCTTGGCAAGACAATTCTACGAAATCTTTTAAAAAAATTTTCTGTCCCGTCCCTACTTTTTTATTAACATTTCATTATTTCTATCTTTGTTACACCTTCACTATTTGAACATCTTATTAACGTTTCTTGTTCTTCTTTATATAACTTTTCATTTATTGAAATTGGTTGTTTATATTTTATTTTGAAACTATTCCATTCAACGTTATGTAATAGCCACTCACAAACAAGTTGTCCTGGAACAATTTCATCATGTACTGGGTTTGAATCCTCAATCAATTCTAAATAGTTTTGAACCATTCGATGATCAAACTTCATTAATATTCACTCTTTTCGACAAATGTTTGTTTTATTTTTAAATAAGTTGTTTTATCTTTTGAAATCATTAAGCAAAATGTATGCAGATTATATTTTTTTAATTGCTTTGAAGTCTCTTTATATAATGTTGCATTATATGGGATGTCTACTTTTAATCCTTTGTATGAATTAACTTCAGTTTCTCTTAATAAAATTTCCTTATTAATATAGCGACTAAATATTTTGAATTTAGGCCAAACTTTTGCAATATATAATGGTGGAACATAAAGACTATCCTCGTTTATATAAACTAACATTTTATAATTTTCTACATCTTTAAGATTAAACGAAACTTCAATCTTCTCTTTTCCATCGTTTAAATAATGTCGCATGTCCCATACCGCCTCCTATACCCATAGTAGCTATGGAATATTCCATTTGCTTCATATGATATAACCTCGTTACTAGTTGTGCTCCACTAGCTCCGTATGGATGTCCTATTGCCAATGCGCCACCATAAATATTAAATTTAATATCTGGAATATTTAACAACTCTTTTGATGCTAGTACTTGTGAGCTAAATGCTTCATTAAATTCAACGACATCAATATCTTTAATTGATAAATGTTCTCTTTTTAATAATTTTTCAACTGCTGGTACAGGTCCAATTCCTAACAAATTAGGATTCACGCCAGAAACAGCACTATTCACAAATTCTAAACCTTCTTTATAGCCTAATGAAATAGCTTTCTCTTTACTCATAATAAGCAGCAATACTGCGCCATCATTTTTCATACAACTATTACCTACTGAGACCGTCCCATTTTGAATAAATGGTTTTAATCTAGATAAAGTCTTTAAATTTAATCTAGGTTTTATACTTTCATCTTTATCAACAGTTTCATTTCTTACTTTTAGTGGTAAGATTTCTTGTAATAAATGTCCTTGTTTAATAGCCTGCAAAGTCTTTTGATGGCTACTATAAGCATACTCGTCTTGAGATTTTCGAGATACATTATATACTTGTGCAACATTTTCAGCCGCTTCAATCATAGAAGGATCGGATCCTTCTGATGCAAATGAAGCTCGCTCATAAAACTGTGGAGGTTCAGTTTCATATATTGATTGTGGTCGTTTTATTCTCCAAGGAGCTCTACTCGTACTTTCAACACCTCCAGCTATATATACTTCACCAGCATTTGCTTGAACCATCCTACAAGCATATGTAACAGCTTCTAATCCCGAGCCACATTGTCTATCTACCGTTACCCCCGGTATATGTTGTGATAGTTTAGCTTCTAATAAAGATTTTCTAGCTATATTTCCACCGTTCCCTATCACATTTCCCAAAACAACCTCTTCTAAGTACTCTATTGCTTCATTATGATTATCTTTCAAATAATTATAGAGTGGTTGTAATAATTCTTCAGGTTCCAAATGTTTAAGAATGCCGCCATATTTTCCAAAAGGAGTCCTTTTTGCTTCTACAATAACTGCTTCCATTTTGCACCGCCTTCTTTATAAGCCTCTTCTATCAAATTCCTAGCTATTTTATGACTAGATGTATATAAGAATTTTTGAATTTTAATGAGTTTTGATGGAATTTCATATCGGTTTAAACCTATGCTTAGTAATGTACGTTTCAATTCCACATGAGAAAGAAATGTACTTCCTTTATATAACAAAACCGCTATTTCACCAAATTTATTATGTTTCTCACTTAAAATCATTACCTCATCAATACCATCTAATTTAACTAGTTCTTGTTCTATGATTTCTGGGTAGATGTTTCTTCCTCCTATAATTAACCGATTGCTTTCTCTACCGTATAAGTATAGTTCTCCGTTTTCAGAGAGAGAAGCCCAGTCACCAACCTTCACCCAATTTACTTCTATATTATCATCTAAATATCCGCTAAAAGTCATATCACTTTTAACGTACAATTTACCTATATTATTTTGATCTTTATCCTTTAATTTTACTTTCACGCTTGGAAATAAATAGCCTACTGAATTATATGCTGCTTTACCATCTATATTATAACTAATAAAACTAGCTTCAGAACTTCCAAAAAACTCAATTAATTTAATTTCAGGATATATTTCTTTAAATTTGTTGAACATTGGAAGAGAAAGTTTAGAACCAGAAGTAAATATAGTCTCAACTTTATTTAATTTTAGATTATGATTCATCATACTGTGTAACATTGTAGGTACTATAAACATTGCTTTTGAATCTGTATTTTGTTGTAATACTTTTGACAAAGATAACGTATCAAATTGTACCTGCCCAATAAACGCTCTACCAGTACATAGTGCATAAATCATAACATATAAAGATAATGAATGAGCATGAGGTCCTGGCGCAACTAACACATCGATATTATTATCAATTAACATATCATTGTATTCAAAAGATTTAACCCACGATTCATGATTTCTTAAATATGCTTTAGGTAATCCTGTTGTTCCTGAGGTAAATCCAATATGCAATATATTTTCTAGTTTATCTTTAAGTGGCATATTATATTTAAATACATTTGATTTATTATTGATCAATCCATCAAGGTTATATTCCTCGATTAAGCAATCCAATTTATCTTTGTTTAAATGAGGGTCAATTACACACGGTATTTGTTTATTGATTAAAATAGCAACATACCACTTTATAAATGATATTGGATTTTCTATAGCAATACCTATTTTCGCATTATTAGGAAATTGTTTTAATTTATAAACTAAATGATGTGAATCTTGCCATAATTTTTGATAGCTCACTTGGTCATTTCCAACAATCATAGCTGCATGTTTACTCTTGTTTACTACTTGTCTCTCAATTAATGATAATATATTCATAAAAGTGACTCACTTTCTAATTAAGTTAGTTTTATTTTATCACTTTCAAAAATAAATAATAAAAAATACCTTGTTATAAATTAAACTAATTAAATAGCTAATTCATATAACAAGGTATCTAAAATCACTTTGATTTATCTCGTCTTCATATAATCATGCTTGCCTTTCTTAGGCACTATACGTTTTTGAATTTGAACTTCTTTCATAAAGAGTGGTATTTTCATCGCACGTTCAACTCGTTTTAAATCTGTAATAATACGATATAACCATTCTAAGTTAAGTTTTTGAAAGACTTCAGGAGCACGTTTAACGTTACCACTAATAACATCAAATGAACCTCCTACACCCATCATAACTGTGTGTTCAAAATGGTGACGGTTGTAATAAATCCAATCTTCTTGTTTAGGGAAGCCCATTGCAACAAAAATAAAATCAGGATTGAATTTTTTTACTTTCTTCGTTACTTTATAATCTAATACATGTTTATAACCATGTTTATGATCAAATGTAATGTTAGGATATTGTTCTTCTAATATCTTTCTTGTTTCTTTAACGCCTTCTTTTGAAGAGCCGAGTAAGAACACCTTCTTACTACTAGCATTTGCGATATTCAACATTTCTTCCATTAATTCAATACCAGGTACGCGTTCTTTTAATGGTGTTTTTAAATATTTGGCAGCTTTCACAATACCAATACCATCTGGAACAATATAGTCTGCATGTTTAATGCGTCTTTGGTAATGGTTATTGTTATATGCATAGTGAGCAATCTCTGGATTTGCAGTTACGATAAAGAGATTATCAAATGTATCTTGATTGATAAAATATTTCACACGATCTAATATTTCATTTGCCGTTAGGTTTGCAAATGGCAAACCAAGCACATTAATCGTTTGTGGTTTTATAACATCGTAAGTATTATCTTTATTCAGTACTATTTGCTCACTCGCTCTACTTAAATCTTTTTCAAGCACTTTTGCCATTTGTCTCACCTCACATTCTTCACTATAATTTACACCATTTCCATAAATTTTACAACAATTTAACATTACAACAATTGGTTTCAATAAACATAATTCATTTAAATTGTTGAATTTTACTTGTAAAATCGAGTATGATGTATAATATGCAAAAATAAATAAAGACTACAGACAGAAGGGTATATATATAATATGAAGAGATTCGCAAAAATAGGCTTAATTTTAATGTCAGTCGTTCTTATGATTTTACCTGTTGTATTCGGCCTAATGCTTTATCTTGAAACTAGAGGTGCTATTAATGATTCGTTCCTAGAATCCAATAAAAGCAAATCTTCTTTAAGAGATAAACCAGTAGATCCTAGTTTAGATCATATATCAGTATTATTTTTAGGTGTCGATGATAGCTCATCAAGACGTGAAGGCGGCCAAAAAGCTAATCAATCACGCACAGATGCTATGATTTATACAACATTTAATAGAGATAAAAAACAAATTAGAATGGTCAGTATTCCAAGAGATACGTTGAGTTATGTCCCAGCAGTGAAATATTATGACAAAATCACACATGCTCATGCTATTGACGGTCCTGAAGGTTCAATGGATAGTGTAGAATCAACTTTAAATGTTCCTGTTGATTACTACGCGAGAATAAATATGGAAGCATTCGTTGAAGTAATAGACGAACTTGGCGGTGTAGAATTTAATGTGCCATTTGATTTAAATGAACCTAACACGGAGGATAAAGGTAGAATTAAAGTCAAAAAAGGTAAACATAACCTAAGCGGTGATGAAGCACTAGCTGTTGTCCGTTCTAGAAAACAAGATTCAGATTTAGAACGTGGTAAACGTCAAATGGAAATGATTAAAGCAATCATTAGAAAAGCGCAAGAAACAAATTCTATTAATAAATTAGATGACTTAGTGAAAATAGTTGGTAAAAATGCTAAACATAATTTCTCTTTCAAAGATATTCAAAATTTAGCAACAACTTATTCATCTAGTAAAGTTAAAATCAAATCTGAACAACTAGTTGGTACAGATTCTAATGTGAATGGTGTTTATTTCTTCAACCCAGATTTAGATAATTTAGTTAAACTCTCAAATAAATTGAGAAAAGACTTAAAATTGTCAACTACTAAGAAAACAGATTTTATGAATTATCTCATGATTCAAGCGTATGGTGATTTGATGCCGTATGTTGAAGTTACTAAAAAGCAATTACAAGACGGTACAGCCGATACAGATGGTAATGATACCGTTGAACCTGCTGTAGAACCGGCACCTGAAGAGTCTGTAGAACAACCACCACAAGAGCAGGAACAACAAGTACCACAACAAGAAGCAGTACCAGATCAAAATGTTCCTTCCAATGATGCACCTGCACAAGAACAGGAACAACAAGTACCACAGCAGAATGCACCAGCTCAGGAAGCTCCAGCTCAAAATAATCAAGGATTTAATCAAAGTGCAGAACCTAGCCCAGACCAATATTAAGAAAGGAGGCATAATATGACAAAGCGAAAAACATACGAAAAATATGAACAAATCAATAAAATGTTCGATGCATTAGAAAATCAAATTGTTCATGCGGGAGATTTATCACACTTCAGAAAAAATCTATATTTCGTTAATCATGAACATCGGGAAAATTATGAAGCTTTAATAGTTTATTATAGTCAAGCTGAAAATGACCCTGTTGTTGATGGCGCATGTTATGTCATTGCGATACCAGAAATATTTAATGTCATCAATATTTTTGAAAATCCACTTCCTTTTTCATGGGTGTATACAGAAACAGGCTTAACTGAAGAAATGCAATCACTAAGTGTGCACTTACAATACCTTGTAGCAGCAGCACTTGAAACAAGTCAAATTCAAATTTTTACACCAAGCGGCTATACAATGGGTGTAACAAATTGGAACATTCACCAACTAAGACTTTTTTGGCAATATACAGCTATCGTCAGAAGAGAAGCATTATAAATATAGATAAAGTTCGGAAATCTCTTTCCTTACAAAAAGCTCACAATCCACTGTTTTTCAACAATTGGATTATGAGCTTTTTTTTATATTTCATTTTAATGTATAATAAATCCATTCACTTTTAGGAGGAAATATTATGATAAAAATAGTTGAAAATGATAAAGAGAAAAATGATGCGCTTAACATTAGAAAAGAAGTTTTTGTAAAAGAACAAGGTGTAGCTTTAGAAGCTGAAATAGATAAATTTGAAGATATAGCTAAACACGTTATTCTATATCATGAAAACCAACCTGCTGCTGTTGGTAGATATAGAGCATATGAAGATGGCTTAGCTAAAGTAGAACGAGTAGCAGTGTTAAAACCATTTAGAAGTTTCGGTTACGGCAAAGATGTGATGAATTTTATAAATGAAAAAGCAAAAGAAGATGGTTTCATTGGAACAGCATTAAATGGACAATCACATGCTAAAGTATTTTATGAAAAATTAGGATATAAAGCTGAAGGCGAGGAATTTTTAGAAGAAAACATCCCCCACTTTTACATGAAAAAGCTTTTTTAAGTTATAAAAATTATTAATACAAAATATTAAAGTTAGATTACAAATCTGTATTTTTAGGATTATTTCTTCTAATAACCTTTATACTTAGTATTAAATAATATAATACCTATTTCAAAGGAGATTGTATATGGATAAAAAATTCTATTATAAGACACCCGCAATTGTTGCCATGACGTTAGCAGGTACGACACTTGTAACTCACCAAGTTAATGCCGAAGAAACAAAGAGCAATAAAGATTCGAACATCATTGAACAACACGATAATGCAAATCAAATTCAGAAAGAAAAACAAGAATTACAAAACCAATCTTTAAATATTTCTGGTAGTAAAGAATACAAAGACCCATCAATTATTGATGACGTTGAAACTACAGAACAACAAACTTCAAATGAGACTACACAAGAAAATAATTATTCCAATGTAGCTAATAATTCTATTGAAAATTCTAGCAATCAAGAAAAGGCTCAAGATGACGCTACATCTGATAATGTTTCTGCTGAAGATAATACATCTGACGTAGAGCAAGCGGAAGATGACAATGCTCCTGATGACACTACATCTGATAATGTCACTGCTGAAGACAATTCTTCTGACGTAGAACAAGACTCTGATGTTAATGCTAATGATCAAGAGCAAGCGGAA
>NZ_PPRS01000005.1 GCF_002902755.1 Mammaliicoccus lentus
ATTTATGGCTTTATTATGGGCAATAGCTATAAATATTGTATATGTATTTATACAAATATAGGTGGTGTATTGATGATTAAGATTAAAAACCTCAATAAAAATTATAAAAATAAACATATATTTAGCGATTTTAGTACAGAATTCAACGATAAGACATTAACTGTTTTACTAGGTGAAAATGGTGCTGGTAAATCTACTTTGCTGAGAATGATTGCTTCCCTTGAACAACCTACTAGTGGTGATATATTTTATTTTGGAAAAAAATTAAATAATCGACAAATAAAAAATAAAATAGGTTATATACCTCAAGACATTGCTTTGTTTGAACATATGACTGTTAATGAAAACATTAAATTCTTTAAAGCTTTGTATAAAAAGTCAATTACTGATGAACAAATAACAACTTACTGTGAAAAATTAAATTTGACTGAAAGACAGTCAAAAGTTTCTTCTTTATCAGGTGGAACTAAAAGAAAAGTCAATTTGTTAATTGGGTTGTTAGGTAATCCAAATATATTAATTTTAGATGAGCCGACTGTCGGTATAGATTTAAAATCAAGATATGACATACATCACTTATTAAATAGTCTAAAGTCATCATGCTTAATTATTTTAACAACGCACCATTTAGACGAAGTAGAATCAATAGCAGATGAAATTAAATTAATTGGCAAAGATCCTTTCTATAGAAATGTACTTGAGGAAAAAGGTTGGCAATTTGAAGATAGCTTAGAAGAGCTAAATAACGCATAATAAATCAAGCTTTGTAAATGCAACGGATATAAATTAGTTAGAACTTTTTGATTTTAGTTTTTATATAAAATCAGAATTTTTAAAATACTAATTATCTTGTTGCATTTACTTTTTTTTACGTGTATTCTTATTTAGTATATCGGAATTAAAAGAATTAGGAGGAAAACTAAATGGAAACATTATGGGTAATCATAAATATTGTTGTTTTCTTAATATTTATAGGGGTATTAGCCTACTTAAGTAAAAAACACGTGAAGTTTTCTAAGCGTGTATTAATAGGTTTAGGCATCGGGATATTATTAGGTTTAGTATTACATTTGATTTATGGCGTAGATTCTAAAGTGACAGAAAATACAGCTTCGTGGCTAGATGTAATCGGTACTGGTTACATTAAACTACTACAAATGATTGTAATGCCATTAATATTCATTTCAATCGTTTCTGCTTTTACGAAAATAGCTATAGGACAAAATTTTGCTAAAGTTGGTGCATGGATATTTACATTCTTAATAGGTACCGTTGCAGTTGCAGCTTTAGTTGGCGTTATATATGCAATGATATTTAATTTAGATGCATCACAAATAGACATGGGTGATGTTGAAAATAGTCGAGGACAAGAAATTCAACAAACATCGGACGATATGGAAGCAAACAATTTACCAAGCCAAATTATAGAGCTATTACCAGCTAATCCATTTTTAGACTTCACAGGTGCTAGAGGAACATCTACAATAGCTGTTGTAATATTTGCTGGTTTCGTTGGATTTAGCTTTTTACGTGTGATGAGAAAAGAACCGGAAAAAGGTAACTTACTTAAAAGAGGTGTCGATGCTATTTACGCTTTAGTAATGGGTATTGTGACATTTGTATTAAGATTAACTCCATATGGTATTTTAGCTATTATGACAAAAACAGTTATGACAAGTAATTTTGAAGCGGTTTGGACGTTAGGAAAATTTGTATTAGCTTCTTACGCTGCTTTAATAACGATGTTTATTATTCACTTAATTCTAGTAACAGTAGTTGGTTTAAATCCTTCTACTTATGTTAAAAAAACAGGCGAAACATTATTATTTGCATTTACATCTAGATCAAGTGCGGGTACGTTACCATTAAACGTGCAAACGCAAACTCAACGTTTAGGTGTACCTGAAGGAGTAGCAAACTTTGCTGGTTCATTCGGGTTATCAATAGGACAGAATGGTTGTGCAGGTATTTATCCAGCGATGCTCGCAATTATGATTGCGCCAAGTGCAGGTGTAGATATAGACTTACCGTTCATATTGTCAGTAATTGGCGTCGTTGTAATCAGTTCATTTGGTGTAGCTGGTGTAGGTGGAGGCGCAACATTTGCGGCAATTCTCGTATTATCTACATTAAATTTACCTATTGCATTAGCAGGGGTTTTAATTTCAGTAGAGCCATTAATTGACATGGGTAGAACAGCTTTAAACGTTAATGATTCTATGCTAGCAGGCACAGCGACAGCTAAACTAACTGGTCAATTAGATGAAGATAAATATAATGATCAAGACTTTGATGAACTAGGTGAATCATATTAAATCATTAAAATGAGAAATAATAGTGTTCTCAATGTATTCATTTAGTGCTAATTTAATTTTTGGGCTGGGGCATAAATACATGTCTCAGCCTTATTCATTATAATGACAGTAGTTGACAAGGTGGGACTACGAATTCTTTTTAATAAAATGAGATTTCTATCCCACTCTCTTTTATGCTTTAAACTTATCTATATAGTCGGATATGTATTGAAAGCATATTATGACAGTGATAAAGTGATACTAAGGAGCGTGAAAACGATGAGCAGAGATTTATTTATTAAAACAGAGTTTCAACAAAAATGGATTAATAAAATTGAAAATCATAAAGAGGCTTTACAAAAACATGCTGAAGAAAATGATTTACACTCAAAATTTCCTTATGAAAATATTAATTGGTTGATTAAAGAAGGTTACACAAAAACAGTATTGCCAAAATCGTATGGTGGAGAGGGTGCGACACCTGAAGATGTTATTATATTACAAGAAACTTTAGGCAAAATTGATGGTGCAACAGCTTTATCGATAGGATGGCATATGGGTGTCGTTGGCCAAATATATTCAGAAAATTTATGGGATAAAGAAATCATGGATGAATTTGCTGAAGAAGTTCTAAATGGTGCAATCGTTAATAGGGCGGTTAGTGAAGCAGATACGGGAAGTCCAACTCGTGGTGCTAGACCCAGTACAAATGCTAAATTAGTAGGTGACGAGTATATTATAAATGGTGTGAAAACTTTTACGACAATGAGCCAAAGATTGACTCACTTTTTAGTCGGAGCTTTTATACCTGAAAAAGAAGCTCTAGGATTTTTCTTAATACCTAGGGAAACTGAAGGATTAACAATTGCAGAAAATTGGAACATGGTAGGTATGCGTGCTACAGAAAGCCATGATCTAGTATTAGACGATGTGAAAATAGATAAAAAATATTTAGTAGAAGTATCTAAAGGTCCACGTGGCGCCGTACCAAATCCTTGGAACCTTCATATACCAGCTGTTTATTTAGGAATTGCACAGGCTGCACGTGATTATGCTGTTGATTTTGCAAACGAGTATAGTCCAGGTAGCATAGAAGGTGTTATTGCTGATATACCAGCAGTTGAGCAAAATATAGGAAACATGGAATTAGAGCTTACAACAGCACGCCATTATATTTATAGTGTAATCGATAAATATCAAAATCCACCTATAACAAACGCACGAATTAATGAAGAAATAGGTGCAGCAAAGCATGTTGTCGTTAATCACGCAATTAAAATTATTGATAGCGCCATGAGAATTGTTGGTGCCAAAAGTTTAGAGATGGAACGCCCATTGCAAAGATATTATAGAGATATTAGAGCTGGCCTTCATAACCCGCCAATGGATGATATTACTATTAAAAAGTTAGCTAAACAAGCACGAGAAGAAAGAACAAAATAAGAGAAGAAAATTTAACGCTCAACTCCATTTAATCTATTTAAGGAGATGAGCGTTATTGGTATTTTATGTTTATAAAGCTTTATTAACTTTATACTTTTTACGTTTTTTGCGTCTAGGTTTCATACCAATCGACATATAAAGTACTACTGTTAAAATGATAATCATACCGATTAATTGCCATAATCCAAATGAAACTTTTAACCAAATAACTGAAGAGATAACTGCAGTAACAGGTTCCATCACACCAAATAATGCTGTAGTTTGAGGACTTATGTATTTAACACTTTCTAGATACATCCAAAAAGCAAACATTGTTCCAAAAGTGATGACAAAAATAAAATATAAAACGCCTTTTAAATCGAGTAAATGCCAAGGAAATGAAAAGTCTAAATTAATGATAGATAAAGCTATACCGCCAATAAACATGGACCAACCGATAACTACTAGCGAAGGCCAATTAATGAATAATTTAGTAGCATAAACTGTATAAAAAGCTGCTGCACATGCAGTTAATAATCCCCAAACAACTGCATTACTTGGAACAGAAAGGGTAGAAAAATTACCATTAGTCAATAATAAACTTGTTCCAAATAATGAACATAAAATAATCGTAATATCTGCAATTCTAAATTTACTTTTTCTAGTTAGCAGTAAATAAATAAGAATGACTACAGGAGCTAGAAATTGTAATAATGTTGCCACAGCTACGTTACCTTTGTCTATCGTTGCCATAAATGTATATTGGACGCCTAACATACCAAATAAAGCATAGATAATAAGCTGAAATAATGAATGTTTTACTTTAAATATATGCATTAAAGGTTGTCGTTGAATAAGTTTAGCTATTAATAACAAGAAGAAACCACTCAGTGTTAAACGAACAGCTACAAACAATGAAACAGGTAAATGATAATCTGTAAATAATTTTTCTGTAACTGTTCCACCTATACCCCAGAAAGAAGCACCAAATAAGACAAGTAAAGTGCCTTTTAGCTGTTCATTTTTCAATATAAATCCCTCAATTCTAATCTTTTATAATTATTTTATTGTATCATTTGAAATTTAAACCAACAATATTCAAATAACTTTTACTTGCTTTTTTAACTTAGGCGTTCTTATAATGTACATAATCATTCTAAAGAGAGGTAGTTAAATGAAATATGTTTACATGTCGATCGGGATACTTGCAACTGCGCTCGGGTTTTTAGGCGCTGTATTGCCTTTACTACCAACTACTCCTTTTATTTTATTAGCAGTTTTTTGTTTCGCAAAAAGCTCTGAACGTTTTCATAAATGGCTTATAAATACTAAAGTATATAAAGAATATGTTGAAGATTTTCAAAAATATAGAGGATATACATTGAAAAAGAAATTCGAATTACTTATTAGTGTATATATTGTGGTTGGTTTTTCTATATGGATGGTTGATAACTTTTATATCAGAATAGGGTTATGTATAATGTTATTCTTCCAAACAGTAGTCTTATTCACTTTGGTGAAAACATTACCTGCCAAAAATAAATAAATTTTTAAACTACCTTTTTGTAAGGTAGTTTTTTTTATTTATTTAAAAATTCTTATTGATATATTTTGGAAAACAATATATAATTGCTTTATTGCAAATGATAATCGTTATCAACAGGAGGGTATTATGAAAAAGTTATTAACATTAGTTTTGGCTTTAGCTTTGATTGTAGCAGCATGCGGGAACAAATCAGAAGATAAAGAAGACAAAAGTAAAAATGATACAAAATCTAGTAATGATACAGTGAGTTACACATTGGATGATGGTAAAAAAATTGATATACCAAAAGATCCTAAAAGAATTGTCGTATTAGCTCCGTCTTATGTTGGTGGATTTTTACATTTAGGCGTTAAACCAGTAGGAGTTCCAGCATCAACAGATCAAACAAGTGTGTTAAAAGATAAAATTAAAGGCATTGAAAAAGTAAGTGAAGATAATGTTGAACAAGTAGCAAAATTAAAACCAGATTTAATCATTACATATAACCAAGATAAAAATTTAAACAAATATAAAAAGATTGCAGCAACTATTCCATATGACTACAACAAACACAATTATTTAGATATGCAAGTTGAACTAGGTAAACTTGTAAACAAAGAAGATGAAGCAAAAAAATGGGTAGAAAAATGGAAGAAACAAACTGCTAAAGATGGTAAAGAAATTAAAGAGAAAATCGGTGAAGATACAACTGTATCTGTAATCGAAGCTTTCCAAAAAGATATATACAGCTACGGTGAAAACTGGGGTAGAGGTACAGAAGTACTTTACCAAGCATTTGGTCTAAAAATGCCTGAAAGCGTTGAGAAAGACGTTAAAAAAGATGGATGGAAGAAAATTTCACAAGAAGAAATTGAAAAATATTCTGGAGATTATTTATTCTTACCATTAACAAAAGGACAAGAAAAACCAGAATTTATTAATACTGAATCATACAAATCTATACCTGCTGTTAAGAATGATAAAGTAATAGAAATTGATGCTCAAACTTTCTGGTATAATGATCCGTATTCATTAGAAGTACAACGTGAATTCTTAAAGAAAGAATTATTAAAAAAAGCTGATTAATCAACTTTAAGTCGTAAAATTAAACTTATAAATAATATTAAAACAGTGGAGCCCGAGACAAATTAATGTCCCGGACTCCACTGTTTTATATTTTTTAGTACTTTAGTTTAATTTATTATAATCGAACTATTTAGTTTCTTTTACGTATTGATCATTTATCGTATATATTGTTAAGCCTTTAATATTCTTAGTTTGTTTGTAGAATGGTAAGCTCGCAAGATAACCTACGATAAATGCAATAAAGAATCCTATTACTGATACTGTAAATGGTGTGATATCCGTTTTACCAATAAAGTACGAAGCAATTGCTGCAACGATTAAACCGATAATAACACCGATTGAGTTTGCTTTTTTAGTAAAGATACCTACAGCGAATACCCCTGCAATTGGTACACCAAATAGTCCTGTTACTAATAGGAATAGATCCCATGTTTCATTAGTTTCTTGATTGATTAAATATAATGAAGCTAATGTACCGAATACACCTGCTATTATAATGATGATTCTAGCTAAAAGTACATCATTTTTAGAATCATTATTTTTAGAAAATCTTTGTTTTAAATCGACAACGACACATGCTGAAATCGAGTTTAAACTAGATGAAATTGTTGATTGAGCAGCTGCAAATATCGCTGCAATTAATAGACCACCAACAAACGGCGGAATTTGTGTCAAAATGAAATAAGGTACTAATGCGGATGTGTTAAATCCTTCTGGTAAAGCTGCTGTATTATTATAGAAAGAATATAATACAGTTCCCATTCCATAGAAAATCGGAATTGTGATAAATGCTAGTAAACCGTTAGTCCAAAGTGACTGATTTGTTGAAGCTACAGAACCTGTTGTTTGATAACGTTGAACGATATCTTGACTGGCCGTATATTGGTGTAAGTTATTAAATATGGAACCAATAAAGATGATAGGTATAGCAGCTGCTGCGCCCCCAAGTTTCCAATTATCCATAGATATAAATTTCTTGTCTTGTACTGCTTCTTGAGCTACTGTTGCAAAGTTGCCATCAATTTGAAACGCACCTAAGAAGATAATTGCTACTGCGCCACCGATCAGAATAATACCTTGTATAACATCGCTCCAAATAACACCTTCGATACCGCCCATAAATGTATAAATCATACATAATAGACCTACCAATGCGGCGATTAAATAAGGATTAATATCAGAAACGGCTGTAATTGCTAATGTTGGTAAGTAAATAACGATTGCGACACGTCCAACATGGAATAATGTGAAAGCCAATGAGCCAATAACTCTTATAATAACGCCAAAACGTTCTTCTAAATATTCATAAGCAGTTGTTACATCTAATTTTCTAAAGAAAGGTATATAGAAATAGATAAGTAACGGTATGATTGCAATAATTGCGATATTCCCGGCAGCATACGACCAATCTGTATTAAACGCACGCTCTGGTGTACCCATATATGTGATGGCACTTAATGTAGTTGCATATATTGAAAAACCTACAGCCCAAGACGGTACTTTACCTTTTGCTTTAAAGAACGCCTCTGTATCTTGTCCGGCTCTCTTAGTAAAGTATACCCCGACTAATAGTGTTCCCAATAGATAAAGTATCAATGCGACCCAGTTTGCTGTACCAAAACCTACTTCATTCATGTATGACATCCCCTTTGTTCATCAATAAATTATAAGTTGTATTTTGAAACGAGTGATTTAACTTTTTCTAATCCCTCATTATCTAAAGGTGCTAAAGGTCTTTTTACTTCTCCAGCTTCAATTCCTTTAGCTGATAATACTGCTTTTAATGTAGGGTATATTCCTAAAGCAAGTACTTGTTCGATGATATCGTTTGTTTCATGTTGAATATCATAAGCTTCTTGAATGTTACCTTGTTTAGCTAATTCGAAAATTTTTCTTGCTCTCTGACCATTAATGTTGTAAGTAGAACCAATTGCGCCATCTACTCCAGATATAGCTGCTTGAATAAGCATTTCATCAAAACCAGATAAAATTAATTTATCAGGGAATGCTTTTCTAATTCTTTCTAATAAGAAGAAGTCAGCAGCAGTATATTTAATACCGATTACTTTTTCATTTTCAAAAAGCTCTTCAAACTGTTGAATGGATAAATTCACGCCAGTAAGCGCAGGAATTGAATAAATAATCATGTCATTTCCAGTCGCTTCGATAATTGCATTATAGTAATATTTAATTTCTTCAAAACTAAATGGGTAATAAAATGGTGTAACTGCTGATAATGCATCATAGCCAAGAGAAGTAGCAAATTTACCTAATTCGATTGATTCATTTAAATCTAATGCACCAACTTGAGCGATTAATTTAATTTCATCTCCAGCTTCATCTTTAACAATTTCGAATACTCGCTTTTTTTGCTCTGTGTTTATTAAGAAATTTTCCCCAGAACTACCATTGATATACAAACCATCAATACCTTGAACGTCGATATTTTGACGTACAATTTGTCTCAAACCTGATTCTAAAATATTTCCTTCTTTATCAAATGGTACTAGTAACGCTGAATATAAGCCTTTCATCATTAAAAACTCCTTTTTTATTTTTATAATTGATAATATTGTCAGACCAATTTATAATTATATTGTAAGCGATTGCATCATTAAGTGTCAATTGTTTTTATAAAACTAGATTTTTGTATGATAAAATAAACTTTAAAAAGGGGGGAGATACAATGATGAAAAGAACATCTTTAGTGGACGTAGCAGTTGAAAAATTAAAAGAATATATAACAATTCATCAATTTGAAAATGGTGATAAACTCCCTTCTGAAAAATTACTCATTGAAAAATTAGGTGTTAGTAGAACAGTAGTAAGAGAAGCAGTTAGTAGGTTACAACAAAGTGGTTTAATAGAAGTTAAATCTGGAAGTGGTATGTATATAACTGAAAAAGATAAGCATCTATCTATGCTTTTTGAGTCTCACATGAAAGTTCATGGATTCAAAATTAAAGAATTATTAGAAGTACGTAAAATTATAGAATTAGGTGCTATACGTTTAATTATCGAAGGAAAATTAAACGTAGACTCTCAAAAGTTGAAAGATATTAATAAGAAATATTATGACTCTATAAAACAAGCTGATCAATTGGCGCTATATGATTCGATTTTTCATGAAACCATCATTTTATTTACTAAAAATCAAACGCTTATTTCTATGAGTAAAGTTATTAAAGAATATTTTTCAAAGAATCAATTCAATAAAGTCGTAGTACAAGAAGATATAGAAAAATCTTTTTACGAACATGGTAAGATTATAGAAGCTATAGAATCGTTAAATTTAATTTTAGCGCATGAAATAATGAATAACCATCTTTCAAGAGTGTTTGAATGGATAGAAGATTTGGAGCGTAAATCATGAGTAATTTAAATAAAATAGAAGTACAAAGTTTAAAGGAACAAGTTTTACAAGAAATTAAACAATATATTTTATCAAATGGCTTAACTATGGGCGACAAATTACCTACAGAAAGAGCGCTTACTGAAATGTATGGTGTAAGCCGTTCTGTTGTACGAGAAGCACTTAGTTATTTAGAACATACAGGTGTTATAGAAACGGTTCAAGGTAGAGGTACAGTCATTAAAGCACCTGATGTAACGAGCTTAGTAGAAGGTTTTTTATTTAGTTTTCAAGTTGCAAATGGCTCGAAACAAGATTTATTATCTTTAAGAATTATTTTTGAATGTGCAGCTATAGAAGAAATTATTAAAAATAATAAAGATATTGAATTATTGTCTCAAATAGTAAATGAGGATGTAAAGAATCATTATGAGAATGATCGTAAATTCCATCAAGCAATTTTACATTCGACTGGTAACGCACTATTTGAACAGTTGAGTACAGTCGTACAATCATACTTTTATCATATTGAAAATCAACAGCAAGAAATTGACTATAAAGAAACATCTCAAACACATAAACGTATCGTAGAAGCAATCCATAATAAAGACATCACAACTGCAAAAGAATTAATGACTAAGCATTTATCACTTAAGGAGGGCTAACATGAAAATAGCTATAGATATAGGTGGAACTTATATAAAATCTGGAGTAATAGATGAAGCACAAAAACTTCATGGTTATCAAAAAGTCAAAACACCGGAAAATATTCAAAACGAAATACTTAATGAAGTTAAAAATATTATAGAAATGTATGTGAAGGACTTCGAGTTGAATAATCCCAAAGTAGGTATTTCAACAGCAGGAGTGGTTGACTCTGAAAAAGGTGTGATTACTTATGCAGGCCCGACAATACCTGGATATAATGGAACAAACTTTAAAGAGTCATTGGCATATATCACTCATAATGTTGAGATTCACAATGATGTGTCTTGTGCGTTGTTAGGGGAATTATCTGAGCATGATGGTAATACTCAATCATTATTTTTAATGACAATTGGTACTGGAATAGGAGGCGCTTATTACGAAGATAAATTATTAGAAGGTGCGAATTATAAAGCATGTGAAATTGGTTATTTATTATATGATGAAGAGACAAATACAACGTATGAAGACCGTGCTTCAACAAATGCTTTAAAATCAATAATTAATAAGCAATATAGAGAACCTGTTTCTGTAGAACAGTTATTTGAGTTGGCATATAGCGATGATGAAAAAGCAATGACTATATTAAAGAACTGGGCTAAAAAAGTCGCAGAAGGAATTGCACAAGTTCAAATAGTATTTGATCCTGAGATTATACTTATTGGTGGAGGTATCTCTAAACAAGAGGAGAAGCTGATTGATTTAATTGAACCATATATAAATCAATATTTACCAGAAGATTATGGGCATGCACGTATTGAAACAACTTCAAAAGGTAATGACTCTGCTTTATATGGGGCTGTAGCACTTTTTAATTGATTGTTAACTTGATATTTATTTTGGTTAACAATGTGATATAATATATCTTATCTTATTAATAGGAGTGAAAATTTTGAAGACAAAAGATATCGTTATTATCGCAATGTTTACCGCATTTATAGCTATGCTAGCATTTATACCACCAATTCCGTTACCCTTTATGCCAGTTCCAATAGCTTTTCAAAATACAGGCATCATGTTGGCTGGGTGTCTATTAGGGTATAAAAGAGGTACGCTTAGTGTAGTTATATTTTTATTATTAGTGGCAGTCGGATTACCTATTTTAACTGGAGGAAGAGGCGGATTAGGTGTATTTTTCGGTCCATCAGCAGGCTACATATTAGGATACCCGTTTATTACATTTCTTATTGGTTACTTTATCGATATAAAATGGAAAAAATTAACATTTGTTTACGTACTTATCATTAATATAGTAATAGGTGTACTATTATTGAATTTAATCGGTGGATTTATGATGGGGGAATTCATGAATATCTCTATTTCTAAGAGATATATTTTCGCAGCTACATTCTTGCCAGGAGATATCGTTAAAGCTATTTTAACAACTATGTTATTATTTAGTTTAAAACATATACCTGAAATTAAAAGGATAAGAAATAGTTAAGAGGTGAAGTAATGTGATATCGTTTAAAGATATAATTACTGACGGCGATATTTTAGAAACTACAAATCGATATATTCACTATCAAACTTTGCATAAAAGAATACAATATGATTCAAATAAAATAGTTTATAAAATTATGCCTGATTTACATACCTTTAAAAAAGATGAACAAATGTTAAAAGTATTACATGATCAACATAAGCAACCATTTTTAAAATTTGTATTCCCAGAAAATGAGCGACTTGAGGAACCATTAAGTTCATATTTAACTTATAGAGGTTATGAGTATAGTTGGATAGAATTATATGTAGTTACACCTCAAAAATTATTAAAAGAACCACATGATGATATAGAAGTAATGCCTACAGATGAAGATAATATTGTAGATTTTTTAAATATTTCTTATGAATTTGATAAAAAGTTTGGAACAGACTATGCAGAATTGAAAGTAGAAGATAATAAAAAGCAATTTAATTCGGACAATCCTATACAAGTCATTTCTTATTATAAAGGGAAACCAGCTGGGATTTTACTAATATGGGATAATGAAGCATATGTCGAACTAGATAGCTTTACTGTTAGAGAACCAATGAGAAGACTAGGTATAGGATCACAAATGCAATCATTTGTAGCGAATTATGCGAAAGGGAAATCCGTAATACTCGTTGCAGATGGTGAAGATACTGCAAAAGATATGTATAA
This sequence comes from Mammaliicoccus lentus, assembly GCF_002902755.1. Lineage (GTDB taxonomy): Bacteria > Bacillota > Bacilli > Staphylococcales > Staphylococcaceae > Mammaliicoccus > Mammaliicoccus lentus. Next base: position 12,531 of record NZ_PPRS01000005.1, read on the forward strand.
AGCACAAGGTTATCAATATGGTGGATTCCAATATGAAGCTTTAAAAGAATTTACAGTAGAATAAAAAGTACAAAATGCTCTTTCTTTAAAATGCAGTTATGCATTTTTGAAAGAGCATTATTCATGTAAACTAGTAGTTAATCTATTTCTAGTCGTTCTGGGTGAGAATATACGTTAAAGCTACCATCTCTTATAAAACCTATAGCTGTTATGTTAAGATCATTAGCTATTTCAATAGCTAAATTAGTTGGTGCTGATTTGGAAAGTATAACACCAACGCCAATCTTTGCTGCTTTTATTAATATTTCCGAGGAAATACGACCGCTAAAAATAAGCACTTTATTTCTTACAGGTATATCTTCTTGGATGCAGTATCCATATAATTTATCTAGCGCATTGTGTCGACCAATGTCAGCTCGATGTTCATAAAACATGTCGCCATCACTAATAGCAGCGTTATGCAATCCACCTGTTTGTTGGAAAATTTTACTTTCTGTTTGAAGTTGGTCCATCATACTAAGAATTTGATTCGGCTTTATTTTTATTTTTGAATTCGATATTTTAGCAGTTAAAGCATCATTGTTAAAATAAAAAGAGCGACTTTTACCACAACAAGATGAAATCATACGTTGTGTGAATTTATTATCTTTAAGATTTATTTTTTTATTTAGTTCTACATGAGCAAAACCTTTCGAATCATCTATTGAAATTTGCATTAAATCACTTTTTTTGAATATAACGCCTTCTGAAGCTAAAAATCCTAGAACAAGTTCTTTGAGGTTTTTCGGTGAGCAAATTATTGTAGCAAATTCTTCACCATTAACCATAATGGTAATCGGAAATTCAGTGACATAATCATCTGTAGTTTCTCTTAATTCTTGATGTTCATATCTTAAAATGGGTTGGTTAAAAGTCATATTCTGCTCCATATATATTCCTCACTTTAATTATCGATTTATTTATGATTACTATTTTACTGTGAAGAATGAACTTTTAAAAGAAGAAAGCTTTTACATAACTTACGTTATATTCTAAAAATTAAATTAATTTAGGTTAGGTAAAGCCCTAAATTGTCAATCATATTACCCTGAAAATTAATTTGATTATTCTATTTAATACATATTTGTGAAAAAATATATAAGGAACTTTCATTAATCGATTGAAAGGTGTAAATTAAGTTTATACATATTTTGAAACGGAGATGAATGAGAAAATGAAGAAGGCCTTACTATTGATTCTGACATTACTACTTGTCTTAGCTGGATGTAGTTCAGAATCAAATCAGGACAAAGCTAGAAAAGAAAATGCTGACAAAACATTTACTGTTGCAGCAGCAGCGAGTTTAACAGATGTTACAAAAGCATTAGAAAAAGAATTTAAGAAAGAACATCCTAAAACAAAAATTAAATTTAACTATGGTGGGTCAGGTAGTCTTCGTAAACAAGTTGAAGCTGGCGCAGATGTCGATGTCATGATGTCAGCTAATACTTCTGATATCGATAAATTAAAAGATGAAGATAAAGTTTCTGAAGTTTATGATTATGCTGAAAATAAATTAATCATTATAAAATATAAAAACTCTCCAATTAAAAATTTAAAAGATATCAGTTCACCCAAAAAAATATCTCTTGGTGAAGAAAAAAGTGTACCAGCAGGTCAGTATGCAATTGAATATATGAAAAAAGAAGATATATATAATGGCATGACGAGTACTTTTGTATTTGCAAAAGATGTTAAACAAGTACTAAATTATGTACAAAATGAAAATGCAGAAGCAGGCTTTGTTTATGCTACAGATATTTATAAAGGTAAAAATGAAAAAGTGAAAAATATTGAAAAATTGTCTGATGCACCTTTAGACAGACCTATTGTTTATAGAGCAGGTCTTGTAACGGATAATAAAGAAGCAAAAGAATGGTTTGAATTCTTAAAAACAAAAGAAGCCAAACAAATATTTAAAGATTATCACTTTGAAGAATAGGAGATAAATTATGCCAGATTTAACACCACTTTGGATATCAATTAAAGTATCGTTAATCAGTACTATTATTGTATGCATATTAGGGATTTTTCTGGCGAAATTAATGCATAGATATAAAGGTAAAATGCGTCCTATTATTGAAAGTATTATTATGTTACCAATCGTTTTACCACCTACTGTGATGGGGTTTATATTATTGATTATATTTTCTAAAAACAAATTGTTTGGTGGCATTTTAGATGAAGTCTTTCATGTTCAAATTATATTTACATGGGTTGGAGCTGTCATAGCAGCTGTTATCGTAAGTTTGCCTTTAATGTATCAACACGTAATAAATGGATTTCAATCTATCAATCCTAAAATGTTAAACTCTGCGAGAACAATGGGAGCTAGCGAAAGTAAGATTTTTAGACAGATTATTTTACCATTATCAAAGCGAGCAATATTTTCAGGTATTGTAATGAGCTTTGCAAGAGCATTAGGTGAATTTGGTGCAACTTTAATGATCGCTGGCTATATACCTGGATTAACGAATACATTACCTTTAGAAATATATTTCTTAGTTCAAGCAGGAGAAGAACATAAAGCCTGGATATGGGTGCTTGTATTGATTGCATTTGCTATTTGCGTTATTAGCACTATTAACATATTGAACCAGAAGAATCATAAATGGGAGTAGATATTAGTGATTGATATTCAAATTAAAAAGCATTTCAAAACGCGAACGATTGAAATGAACGTTCAATCTAATGAACCTAAAATATACGCAATAGTAGGTAAGTCGGGAATAGGTAAAACGACGATGTTAAATATAATAGCAGGTTTGAATGAAGCGGATGACTGTAAGATTAAAGTTAACCACAATTTATTAAGTGATCATCACCATTTAGTAAAAGTACAAGATAGAAATATAGGTTATTTATTCCAAGATTATCAACTTTTTCCCCATATGACGGTAAATGAAAACATTCATTTTATGACAAGTCAAAATGAAAATACAAAACAATTAATTAAACATTTGCGAATTGAACATTGCTTAAAGCAATATCCTTCAACATTATCGGGTGGAGAATCACAACGCGTTGCACTTTGTAGAGTTTTAAGTGTGAAACCTAATTTATTATTGCTAGATGAACCATTTTCTAGTCTTGATGATGAAACTAAAGAAGAAGGGATGAACCTTATTAAATATATATTTAATACATGGCATATTCCTATCATTCTCGTAACACATTCTAAAAAAGAAGTTCAACGATTAGCACATGAAATAATAGAGATTAAATGAATATTTAACTTAATAATATTTGTAAGCTGAGGCATTTATCGATGTCTCAGCTTTTTTATCTTTAGTTAGGGATTTCGAGAAGCGGTATAGGTAATCCCCTAATACATATACTTTGTGAAAAAATGTACAATTTTATTAATAAAGGGCAAATATTAGGAGGTTCTATATATGGCTAAACTCGGTTTGAAATTCTTTAAACCTACAGAAAAATTTAATGGAAATTGGTCAATTTTAGAAGAGAAGAGTAGAGAATGGGAAAAAATGTACAGAGAAAGATGGAGCCATGACAAAGTTGTTAGAACAACACACGGTGTAAACTGTACAGGTTCTTGTTCATGGAAAGTCTTTGTAAAAAACGGTGTTATTACATGGGAAAATCAACAAATTGATTATCCTTCATGTGGTCCCGATATGCCTGAATTTGAACCAAGAGGCTGTCCAAGAGGAGCTTCTTTCTCTTGGTATGAATATAGTCCGTTACGTATTAAATTTCCATATGTAAGAGGGAAGCTATGGAAATTATGGAAAGCATCATTGAATGAATTTGGAGATCCAGTAGTAGCTTGGGCATCAATTGTAGAAGATGATGTGAAAGCTGAATCATATAAAAGTGCTCGTGGTAAAGGCGGGCACGTACGTGTTAATTGGCGAGATGTTACTCAATTAATAGCAGCTCAAATTATTTATACTGTTAAGAAATATGGACCAGATAGAATAGCTGGCTTTACACCAATACCAGCAATGTCGATGATTAGTTATGCTTCTGGTGCACGTTTTATATCTCTATTAGGTGGAGAAATGTTAAGTTTTTATGATTGGTATGCAGACTTACCACCAGCATCACCACAAATTTGGGGAGAACAAACCGATGTTCCAGAATCGAGTGATTGGTATAACGCAGGATACATTATTATGTGGGGGTCGAATGTACCTTTAACGAGAACGCCGGACGCTCATTTTATGACAGAAGTACGATATAAAGGAACTAAAGTCGTTTCGGTAGCTCCAGACTATGCAGAAAATGTGAAATTTGCGGACAATTGGCTTGCACCTAATCCAGGTACAGATGCGGCTTTAGCTCAAGCTATGACACATGTTATTTTGCAAGAATATTATGAAGATAAAAAAGAAGAAATGTTTATTAATTATGCTAAACAATATACTGATATGCCATTTGTTATTCAATTAGAACCCCATGGAGAAGGCTATAAAGCAGGAAGATTTTTACGTTCAAGTGATTTAGGTATAAAGACTGAACATGCTGAATGGAAACCTGTTGTATATGATCAAAATTCTAAACAACTCGTAGTTCCGAATGGCACAATGGGTCAACGTTATGAAAAAGATGTGAAATGGAATTTAAAATTAGAAAATGAAGATGGCACTGTCATTGATCCAGCTTTAACTTTTAAAGACGCCGATGCATCAATTATGACCATTCAATTTCCTTATTTTGATAACGAAGGAAATGGTATTTTTGAAAGACCTATATTAGTAAAAGAAATTGAAAATCAAAATGGAGAAAACATTTACGTATCAACTATTTATGATTTAATGGCTAGTCAATACGGAATAAGACGCTTTAATCATCCATTAGAAGCTACAGGGTATGATGATGAAAACTCTCTATATTCACCAAAATGGCAAGAAAAAATAACAGGTGTAAAATCATCAGTTGTTGTTCAAATCGCAAGGGAGTTTGCTCAAAATGCAATCGATACAGAAGGACGCTCGATGATTATTATGGGGGCAGGTATCAATCATTGGTTTAACTCAGATACGATTTATCGAGCTATTTTAAACTTAGTTATTTTATGTGGATGTCAAGGCGTAAACGGTGGTGGTTGGGCTCACTATGTTGGTCAAGAAAAATGTAGACCGATAGAAGGATGGTCAACAATCGCTTTTGCAAAAGACTGGCAAGGACCACCAAGATTACAAAATGCTACAAGCTGGTTTTATTTTGCTACAGATCAATGGAAATACGAAGAATCAGGTGTAGATAAATTACAGTCACCATTATCTAATGAGCTTAAACACCAACACCCGGCAGATTATAACGTTTTGGCTGCACGATTAGGTTGGCTACCTTCATATCCGCAATTTGATTGCAATAGCTTATTGTTTGGAGAAGAAGCTAAAGAATCAGGAGATGATTCCAATGAAGCAATTGTTAAAAGAGCAGTTGATGCAGTTAAATCTAAAAAAACAAAATTTGCAATTGAAGATCCTGATGCTAAAAAGAATCATCCTAAAACATTATTTGTATGGCGCTCTAATTTAATTTCGAGTTCTGCTAAAGGTCAAGAATACTTTATGAAACACTTATTAGGTACTAAAGATGGATTATTAGCAAATCCAAATGAAACGGAAAAACCAGAAGAAATTGTATGGCGTGAAGAAACTAACGGTAAATTAGATTTGTTAGTAGCTTTAGATTTTAGAATGACGACCACACCTTTATATGCTGATGTCGTTTTACCAGCAGCAACATGGTATGAAAAACACGATATATCATCAACAGACATGCATCCATTTATACATCCATTTAACCCAGCAGTCGATCCATTATGGGAATCAAAATCAGACTGGGATATTTATAAAACCATAGCAAAATCAGTATCAGAATTAGCTAAAACACATATGAAAGGCGTGTTTAAAGATGTTGTAACAACACCGTTAGCACATGATACACAACAAGAAATAGCCACACCATTGGGCTTAGTAAAAGATTGGTCTAAAGGTGAAATTGAAGCAATACCTGGTAAAACAATGCCTGGATTTGCAGTTGTAGAAAGAGATTATACTCAAATTTATGACAAATATATATCAGTCGGACCTTTATTAGAAAAAGGTAAAATAGGTGCTCACGGTGTTAGCTTTTCTGTGAAAGAACAATATGACGAATTGAAGTTAATGCTTGATACGTGGGAAGATGGCACGGTTAAAAATGGCTTGCCTAGAATGGATACTGCTAGAAAAGTTGCAGATGTAATATTAAATGTATCATCTGCATCAAACGGTAAAGTATCACAAAAATCATACGAAGATTTAGAACAACAAACTGGAATGGAACTTAAAGATATTTCTGCAGAAAGAGCATCTGAAAAAATTACATTCCCTAATATTACTGCTCAACCTCGAGAAGTTATACCGACAGCAGTGTTCCCAGGCTCTAACAAGTTAGGAAGAAGATATTCACCATTTACAACTAACATTGAACGTCTTGTACCATTTAGAACATTAACAGGTAGACAAAGTTACTATATTGACCATGAGGTGTTTCTACAATTTGGGGAGAACTTACCAATTTATAAACCGACATTACCACCTATGGTATTTGGTACGAAGGATAAACAGATTAAAGGTGGCGTTGATACACTTGTATTACGTTATTTAACACCACATGGTAAATGGAATATCCACTCAACTTATCAAGATAATCTACACATGCTAACTCTCTTCAGAGGAGGGCCGACAGTTTGGATTTCTAAAGAAGATGCACAATCTAATGATATTAATGATAATGATTGGTTAGAAGTTTACAACAGAAATGGGCTAGTAACAGCAAGAGCAGTAGTGTCTCATAGAATGCCTAGAGGCACGATGTTTATGTATCATGCTCAAGATAAACATATTGAAACACCAGGGTCAGAAATTACAGATACTCGTGGAGGTTCACATAATGCTCCAACACGTATTCATTTAAAACCAACGCAATTAGTCGGTGGATACGCACAAATTAGCTATGGATTTAATTATTACGGTCCAATCGGTAACCAAAGAGATGTATATGTAGCCATTAGAAAAATGAAGGAGGTAGATTGGCTTGAAGATTAAAGCGCAAGTAGCTATGGTTATGAACTTAGATAAATGTATAGGATGTCATACTTGTAGTGTTACGTGTAAGAGTACATGGACAAATAGAGAAGGTGCTGAATATATATGGTTCAATAACGTTGAAACTAAACCAGGGGTAGGATATCCAAAAAGATGGGAAGACCAAGAAACTTATAAAGGTGGATGGGTGCTAAATAAAAAAGGTAAATTAGAATTAAAATCAGGTAGTAAACTATCAAAAATTGCACTAGGTAAAATATTCTTCAACCCTGATATGCCAGAAATGAAAGATTACTATGAACCATGGACGTATAATTACAAGCATTTAACGACAGCTAAAGAAAGTAAACATTCACCTGTTGCAAAAGCAGAATCCGTTATTTCAGGAAAAAAGCTAGATATAAAATGGGGACCGAACTGGGAGGACGATCTTGCAGGTGCACACGTTACAGGTCCGACAGATCCAAACATACAAAAGATTGAAGAAGAAATTAAATTTAATTTTGACCAGACATTTATGATGTATTTACCTAGGTTATGTGAACACTGCTTAAATCCTAGTTGTGTAGCTTCTTGTCCATCAGGCGCTATGTATAAAAGAGATGAAGACGGTATTGTACTTGTAGACCAAGACGCTTGTCGTGGATGGCGTTACTGCATGACGGGGTGTCCATATAAAAAAGTTTACTTCAACTGGAAAACAAATAAAGCAGAAAAATGTACGTTTTGTTTCCCTAGAATTGAAGCTGGATTACCAACTGTTTGTTCTGAAACTTGCACAGGACGTATGCGTTATTTAGGTGTACTACTATATGATGCTGATAAAGTACAAGAAGCAGCTTCAACAGAAAATGAGCAAGATTTATACGAAAAACAATTAGATTTATTTTTAGATCCATACGATGAAGATGTTATTCAACAAGCTGAAAAAGACGGAATCACTCAAGATTGGATTGAAGCGGCTCAAAATTCACCTGTTTATAAATTAGCTATAGAGTATAAGCTTGCGTTTCCACTACATCCTGAATACCGTACTTTACCTATGGTTTGGTATTGTCCGCCACTTAGTCCAATTATGAATTACTTTGAAGGTAAAGATTCGATTAGAAATCCGGATATGATTTTCCCAGCTATAGAAGAAATGAGACTACCAGTACAGTATTTAGCTAACATGCTTACAGCTGGTGATACTAGAACTGTTAAATTAGCATTGCAAAGAATGGCTATGATGCGTAGCTATATGAGAGCAAAATCTAGTAACAAAGAATTTGATTTATCTAGATTAGACAGAGTAGGCCTATCAGAAAGACAAACTAAAGATATGTATAGATTATTAGCTATAGCGAAACATGAAGATCGATTCGTAGTACCAACATCTCATAAAGAAGGATACATGGATACTTATAGGGCACAAGGTAGCCAAGGATTTGGTGGAGAAATGTTTGGCTCGAATTGTGACGGATGTGGCGTACAAAGTATATCAAATGGTAAATCAGGGCAAGAGATTTATAATGAGAACTTCTATGGAGGGATTTTCCGTGATTAATTTAGAAGCTTTGAATCAATATAAAAAGAGTTTTGGTTTTTTTAGTAATCAACTTACGTATCCTGAAAAATTAGATTTTCATCCAAAAGCTTTTGAATCAGCGTTTGATGAAAAACATCCAGCTTATGATTCTATACAACAATACTGGGATAATATGTACGAAATATCACTAGATGACATTCAAGAAGTTTATACAGAGACATTTGATTTTGAAAAGAAAACAACTTTGTATATGACTTATAATAAGTTAACTGAACAAAAAGAAAGAGGACAAATGTTAGCAAGGTTAAAAGTTTTATATGAAATGTTTGGTTTAGAAATGCCTAAAAGTGAATTATCGGATTTTTTACCATTAATGCTAGAATTTTTATATGCAGCTGAATGGATAGGAGATAGTCGAGCACAAGAAAGTTTAACGCTCGTTGTGATGGTTATCGAAGACGGAACATATGAATTAATGAAAGTTTTAGCTCAGAAAAATAGTCCGTACTTCCATCTTATTAAAGCATTACGTGAAACATTAAAATCATGTGTAATTGAACAAGAGAAGGTGGCGAGTCATGATTAATCAATTTGTTTGGGTCATTTTTCCTTATTTATGTGTAGCCATATTTATAGTTGGGCATATATTTAGATTTAAATATGATCAGTTTTCATGGACCGCAAAATCAAGTGAATTCATTGAGAAAAAGCAATTAATGTGGGGGAGTATTTTATTCCATTTAGGTATTATTCCAGTTATTTTTGGGCATATTGTTGGTTTAGGTATACCTGCTGAATGGCTAAGTGCTATAGGTGTAAGAAATCATTTATACCATATAGGAGCGGTTTATATCGGAAGTATATTTGGTATAGTTACATTAATCGGTATGTTTTTATTAACAGCTCGTAGAATTACTAAACACAATGTAAGAAGAATGAGTTCATTTTCCGATATTTTAGTTAATATATTATTATTAGCGATTGTATTTATGGGATGTGTAGCTACTTTATGGACGAATGCAACGGTACCAGATTTTGATTATAGACAAACAATTTCTGTGTGGTTTAGAGGTTTGTTGATTTTTAGACCTAATGCGGAATTAATGACTACTGTTCCGTGGACATTTAAGACGCATATTATTTTAGGGTTATTGATAACAAGCATGTGGCCATTCACTCGATTAGTACATGTGTGGAGCGTGCCATTAACTTACTTTAGTAGAAGTTATATTATTTACAGAAAGCATAAAACGAATTAAACTAAAGGTGAAAAATGAGTTGAGGTGCTGAAAAATGTCTGATGATTTTAATTTTCAAGAAAAACTTGATCAAATTAGAAATAAGTATGATTTTGATTTTGCTGGTATCGCTATGGCTTTGGACACAAATTTGTCTAGTCACATAAAATGGCAGTATGTATCTGGAAATTTGAATCATAGATATAAAAACATCATTTTAAGAAACGGCAGGGGTATAGCAGGAATTGTAATTAAGAGTGGTAAAGAAATGATTCTTCATAATATTAAAGACAGCATTTACAATGACCAAGTCTTTAATTATCCGATTATTCAAAGCGAGGAATTAACTGCTCTTATTGCATTTCCATTATGGATTAAAAATAGAGTGAAGGGTGTTCTATTGTTAGGACAAAGAAACGATAAACGATTACCAAATTTAGAACAATTGCATTTTTCTAGTTTTGGCCCTTTTCAAAGAGAGGATATGATTAATTCATGAGTGTAGATAACGCTTCAAAATTAAACAATATTTTAAAGCAGTATTATGAAAAAACAAGTGAAATGATCGTCTTTTTAAATAGTAAAGGACAAATTATTGATATGAATAAAGCGGCTAGAAAAATCATTTCAGAAGATAATCAAGAGCCTTTGACACATGCTATATGTAGTAGGTGTGAAGGTTATTCAAATGAATACGCACTACAATCGTGTAGAGATTGTTTCTTAGAATCAACGAACATTGGTAATACAAGCTTCCAAGTATTTATGCAAACAAACAGTGGATCAGTAGAACCTTTCACTGCGACTTATCAAACGATTAGCCAAGAAGAAGATATCATGGTGTACACGCTACAAAATGTGTCCCCACAAATTGAAAGACAACAAAAATTACATCAACAAACAATGATGCAAAAGATCATTTCAGCACAAGAAAATGAAAGAAAAAGAATTTCAAGAGAACTACATGACGGTGTTGTTCAAGAATTATTAAATGTCAGTGTAGAGTTGAGATTACTTAAATACCAAGATGATATAGATCAATTGAAAACTCAGTCACAAGATATAGAAAGTATAATGTCTAGATTAATAGATGATATTCGCAATTTATCTTTAGAGTTAAGACCATCTTCATTAGATGACTTAGGTTTAAATGCTGCATTTAAATCATATTTCAAACAGTTGGAGAAGAACTTTGGATTTATAGTTCATTATCACTTTGATTCTGTTGAGCTTAGATTTAACCCAGAAATTGAAACAGTTGTTTACCGAATTGTCCAAGAAGCGGTATTTAATTCTTTAAAATATGCTAATGTAGATAGTGTTGATGTACACATGTTATTTGAAGACAATATGATTCAAGTAGAAGTGGCTGATCAAGGTGCCGGTTTTGTTATTGGAAGTCAACCTAAAGGGTCAGGGCTAGGTCTGTATGGCATGCAAGAGCGTGCAGAAATAGTAGGTGGTAGCGTTAATATTGAAAGCAAAATAGGTAAAGGTACTAACATTAAATTAAAAGTGCCAATAGCATAAACGTGGAGGAAGACAAATGAAACTCGTAATTGCAGATGATCATGCAGTTGTTAGAACAGGTTTTTCTATGATATTAAACTATCAAGAAGATATGGAAGTAGTGGCAACTGCCGCAGATGGAATAGAAGCATATCAAATGGTTGCTAAACATAAGCCTGATGTATTGATTATGGATTTAAGTATGCCGCCAGGTGAATCTGGATTAATTGCGACGGGTAAAATTTCAGAAGATTTTAAGGAAACTAAAATACTTATATTAACGATGTTTGACGATGAAGAATATCTGTTTCATGTTTTAAGAAATGGAGCTAAAGGTTATATCTTGAAAAATGCGCCTGATGAAGAATTAATTCATGCAGTAAGAACAGTTTATAAAGATGAAATGTATATTGATTCGAAAGTTACGAGTGCACTTGTTAATGAGCTTGTTAACCCAAGTAACCAATCAGATACTAACTCGAATGATCCATTTAAAATTTTATCTCAAAGAGAATTAGAGATACTTCCTTTAATCGCAAAAGGGTACGGAAATAAAGACATAGCTGAAAAGTTATTTGTCTCAGTAAAAACAATCGAAGCACATAAAGCACGAATTATGGATAAACTTAATTTAAAATCTCGTCCAGAATTAGTTGAATATGCTATGAAGAAAAAATTATTAGATTTTTAAATGGTTAATCACCATATCGTACGAATCAATAGGATATAAAGTTGTAACGTGCAAGGACATCGAGCCTTGTACGTTATTTTTTGATGATACAACTTATAGTGGCAAGAGATGACTTGCTTGTTGAATTAAGTATGACAATAATCCAAGTAGAACACCTTTTGTTGGATTAATTAAGTTGAAAATCCAATAAGAGCTCAATTTATTAGATTAACTATCAATTTAGCTTTGAATTTCACTTGAACGAATTTGTAAAGTGCTGACGCCCAAGGGAATAGTATGCGCGAGAGACTACAGGCTCGAGCCATACTCTAGATAACCATGCACTTTCAAATCAGCAGATTAGGAGAATTATTTTGAGTTAAGTACTTCTACCTCACACCCATTACTTTATAGGGAAATTACTGAAGGAGGTAAGGGGAATTCCTTATGTGCAGTTTTTCACAAATAACCTAAAATGTAGTTGAAAAGAGTTTTAAATTATCTACAAATAAAAAGGGTGAAAGTCATGAAAAACAACACAGGTAAAGTCCAATTACCGTTACAAACCTTAAGCTTAATGGCAGGATTTATGGTGTGGAGTATTTTAGCTCCTTTAATGCCATACATATCACAAGATTTTAACGTACCAGAAAGTCAGAAAGCTATTATTTTAGCGATACCTGTTATTCTAGGTTCAATTCTAAGAATTCCTATTGGTTATTACACAAACTTAATTGGATCTAGACTTGTCTTTTTAATTAGTTTTATTATTTTAATTTTTCCAGTATTTTATTTAAGTCAAGCAACTTCAACTACAGGACTAATGATAGCTGGATTCTTTATTGGTTTAGGTGGTGCGGTGTTTTCAGTTGGTGTTACATCGATTCCTAAATATTATCCGAAAGAAAAACATGGTTTTGCTAATGGTATATACGGTATGGGTAATTTAGGTACAGCTGTTTCATCATTTTTAGCTCCACCAATAGCAGGGGCTATAGGTTGGCAACATACTGTTCAATTATATGTACTAGTAATGGCGTTATTTGCTATTTTGATGTTTGTTTTTGGAGATAAACAAGAGCCTAAAGTTAAAGTACCTATGTTAAAACAAACTAAACAAGTAGCAAACAACTATAAACTTTACTATTTCAGTTTTTGGTATTTCATCACATTTGGTGCATTCGTAGCTTTCGGATTATTTTTACCAAACTTTTTAGTAGGACACTTTGAAATCGACAAAGTAGATGCAGGGATACGAACTGGTGTGTTTATCGCAATAGCTACAATATTAAGACCAATTGGTGGTATGTTAGGCGATAAATTTAATGCATTAAATATGTTGAAAATATTCTTTGGCATTATGATAGCTGGTGCTTTAATACTAGCATTATCAAATCATATCATGTTATTTACAATTGGTTGCTTAACAATCAGTGTGTCTGCAGGTATTGGAAATGGACTAATTTTCAAACTTGTTCCTACTTATTTCAGCAAAGAAGCTGGTGTAGTAAACGGAATCGTATCAATGATGGGCGGTTTAGGAGGATTTTTCCCACCACTTATTATTACTATGGTCACAGCCTTAACAGGTTCAAACCATTTAGCATTTTTCTTGTTAGCGATATTTGGTTTAGTAGCTTTAATCTCGATGATGCATATGACAAAAGTAGAAAAGAAAACAATTTAATGTTCTTAGGGGGTGGAACATAATCAATGTCTCAAACTCGTTAGTTATAGTAGCACTATAAAATCTTTTTAAAATTAGGATTTCTGTACCGCTCCCTAAATTATTATATTTCTGTTCAATTCCCTCTATTGATTGAGGATATTGCAATTTCAATCTATAATGGAGATAAAGAGTCGTGAAAGGTTGGTATAAATGAACGAACGATATTCTCGTCAAATTTTATTTGATAAAATTGGTGAAAAAGGACAAGAAAATATAGCAAAAAGTAATGTGACAATAGTAGGGATGGGTGCACTTGGAACGCATGTTGCGGAACAGTTAACACGCTCAGGGATAGCGCGATTAAATATTATAGATCGTGATTATGTAGAAGTATCAAACTTGCAAAGACAAACGTTATTTACTGAAAGTGATATAAAAGAAATGCTTCCAAAAGTAGTCGCTGCAGAAAAACATTTAAGAAAAATTAGAGAAGATATAACAATAAAAACTTATATCGCACAATGTGACGCTAAATTATTACAAGAAGTTGCAAGATATTCTGATGTCATCATTGATGCCACAGATAATTTTAATACGAGATTATTAATAAATGATTTTGCATATAAAATGAATATTCCATGGATTTATGGTGCTTGCTTAGAATCTACATATGTTCAAGCTACATTTATCCCAGAAAAAACACCGTGCTTTAATTGTTTATTACCAGAAATCCCGGCTATAAATCGCACTTGTGATACTGTTGGTGTCATTAATCCAGCAGTTACTATGGCGACGAGCTTACAAGTAACAGATGCGCTTAAAATTTTATCTGGAGAAGAGTTTACGCCGAAGTTAACATTCGGTGATGTATGGGAAGGTGACCATCAATCATTTGGTTTTACACAAATGAAACGAGATGAATGTGAAACATGCGGAGAAAATCCAACTTATCCTCATTTATCATCATCAAGTCAAATGATTACTGAGCTGTGTGGTCGCGATACAATTCAATATATTAATGAAAAGTTAAATCGCCCAGCTATTGAAAAGTTTATAGCTCAAAATGGTTTGTTGCATAAATCAAATGCTTATATGATTCAATATTTATATGATGATCACCGAGTTGTTGCTTTTAATAACGGAAGATTATTAATTCACGATATCGGATCTGTAGAAGAGGGTAAACAATTTGTAGAAAATATGTTTGGCTAGGAGGTTAAATAATGAGTGTGATTGATAAAATTGATAGAAATATAAACATTGCAGTTTTAACAGTTAGTGATACTAGAAATAAAGAAACTGATAAAGGTGGGCAACTTGTTCTATCTTATTTAAATGGTATGAATGTGTCGGTAAAAGAAGAGCATTATAAAATAGTTAGAGATGATGCATCTTTTATACGAGAAGCTATTCAAACATGGCTATCTCAAGATATTGACGCCATTATAACAACAGGCGGGACAGGTATAAGTCCACGAGATGTTACAATCGAAGCAATTACACCGTTATTTGACAAAGAAATAGAAGGCTTTGGAGAAATATTTAGATATTTGAGCTATACAGAAGATGTAGGTTCTCGTGCAATTTTATCTAGAGCAGTCGCTGGAACAGTAGGTGAGCAAATTATAATGTCTATACCAGGGTCAACTGGCGCTGTGAAATTGGCAATGGAAAAGCTCATAACTAAAGAATTAAATCATTTAGTGTATGAGCTTAATAAGTAAATTATTGACGATTGAAGTCTCCATTAACGCCTCCGGATTTATGAGATAAATAAGTCTCACCAATAATCATGCCTTTGTCTACAGCTTTACACATATCATAAATTGTTAAAGCTGATACACTGGCAGCCGTTAATGCTTCCATTTCAACGCCAGTTTGGCCTTTAGTCTTAACTGTTGCAGTTATATTTAAGTTATTCAAATCTTCAACATCCCAGTTAAATTCGATATCAATACCTGTAAGTTGTAAAGGATGACACATAGGAATAAGCTGACTCGTGTTTTTCGCAGCCATAATACCTGCAATTTGAGCAGTTCCTAGTACGTCACCTTTTTTGTTTTTACCATTTTGAATTTGGTTATAAATTTTTTCATTAACTTGAATACTTGAATGAGCGACAGCAATTCTTGTACTTGTTTCTTTATTTGAAACGTCTACCATTTTCGCTCGACCTTGTTCATTAAAATGTGTGAAATCTGACATGTATAATCATCCTTTCTTAAGTTTATTATAACATGTGAACATAGTTAAATTATGAATGGAGTGCATATTATGACAGTTGAAATTAGAAAACCAATACCAGTTGATGATGCGATAAAACGTGTTATTGAAGTTGTTGAGAATAAAGATCCTATTACAGTACATATTGATGATGCTCTGGATTATATATTGGCGGAAGATGTTATCGCTACATATGATATTCCTAGATTTAATAAATCACCATTCGATGGCTTTGCTATCAATAGCAAAGATTCAGAAGGGGCAGAAAGTAATAACCGAATACAATTCGACGTAGTTGATCACATTGGAGCAGGAACACCATCTAAAGTGCGTATTAAAGGTTACGAAGCGGTTCGTATTATGACTGGAGCTCCTATACCTGAAGGTGCAGATGCAGTCGTTATGTTTGAACAAACGACAGAAAATGAAAATGGATTTACAATTAGAAAATCTTTTAAAACTGGAGAAAATATTGCATTTAAAGGTGAAGAATGTACGGAAGATGATGTTGTATTAGAAAAAGGTCAATTGGTTAACAGTGGTGTTATAGCTGTGTTAGCTACTTTTGGTTATGAAAAAGTAAAGGTATTTAAAAGACCGACAGTAGCTATTATTGCAACAGGTAGTGAGTTAGTAGGACCTAATGAACCATTAGAACCAGGTAAAATCAGAAATTCAAATGGCCCAATGATTAAAGCGTTATGTGACCAAATGAATATTCAATCCAAAACTTATAAAATACAAGAGGATAACTTACAAGGATGTACTGAAAGTGTAAATAAAGCACTGTCAGAAAATGATATTGTCATTACTACAGGTGGTGTATCAGTAGGCGACTTTGATTATTTACCACAAGTATATAAAGAAATTGGTGCAGAAGTATTATTTAATAAAGTACAAATGAGACCTGGTAGTGTTACAACAGTAGCTTATAAAAATGACAAACTATTATTTGGGTTATCAGGTAACCCTTCTGCATGTTATTCGGGTTTTCATTTATTCACAAAGCCAACTATTCTAAGAATGATGGCAAGTAAAGATATATATCCAGTTATTATAAATGCTAAATTAGGTGAAGACTTTAAAAAACCAAATCCTTTTACTAGATTCATTCGAGGTAAACTCTCATTTACAAACGACGGGGTAATTGCTGTTCCATCAGGTTTTAATAAATCAAACGCTGTGGTTGCAATAGCAAAAAGCAACGGAATGATCATATTGCCGAGTGGTACTAGAGGTTACAGTAAAGGTGATGAAGTAAAGGTATTACTTACTGATCATCAATCATACGAAAGTAATTTAAATATATGAAAATCATGCAAATTGTAGGTTATAAAAATAGTGGTAAAACAACTTTGATTAATGAATTAATTAAAATATGCCAAGAATACCAGTTATCTGTTTCGACGATTAAACACCATGGGCATGGAACACAAGATATATCTTTAAATCATAAAGAAGTAGATAGTCTTTCATTTATTAATAATGGTGCAGAAGAAAGTATCGTTTTGGGACATGAATTAATTGAACGTGTCACAAAAGTTCAACGTTCATTAACAGAAATTATTAACAAAGATTTATCCATACAACCAGATATTTTATTGATTGAAGGATTCAAATCTGAAGATTACCCTAAAGTAGTATTGGGTGAAAATACAGATAATCTAAACGATAAATTAAGCAATGTAGTCTATAACTTTAATGCATACAATCAAGATGAAAGAAAACTATTTCTTGATTGGTTTAAAAAATGGTTATTCCAAAAAGAGTAGGTGCAATTATGAAACAATTTGAAATTGTCTCTGAACCAATAAATCCAGAAAAATATAGAGAATGGACATTAAACTCACGACAAGGAGCTATTGTAGTATTTACAGGACATGTGAGAGAATGGACAAAAGGCATCAAGACAGAATATTTAGCATATGAAGCTTATAAGCCTATGGCTGAGAAAAAAATGGCTCAAATAGGCGAAGAAATTGAAGAAAAGTGGCCAGGTACAATTATTGCAATTGCCCATAGAATTGGTGAGTTACAAATTTCTGATATTGCAGTTGTTATTAGTGTTTCTTCACCTCATAGGCACGATGCATATGCGGCAAATGAATATGCTATAGAGCGTATAAAAGAAATTGTACCAATATGGAAAAAAGAGATATGGGAAGATGGTGAAGAATGGCAAGGTTCCCAAAAACAATACCATTCTTCAATTAAAATGGAGGACTGATTATGAAAGTATTGTATTTTGCTCATTTAAAAGAATTATTAAACAAAAAAGAAGAGCAAATTACGCTCAATAAAACATACTCTGTGTTAGAATTTAAGCAATATTTATTTGAAAATTATCCGGAATTAAAAGGAGAAATTTTTCAAATAGCTGTTAATGAGGAGTTTGTGCAAGATGATGACACAATAACTAGTGATGCTACAGTTGCACTTATTCCACCAGTTAGTGGAGGGTAAAAGAAAAATGATAGCAATAATTCTAGCTGGAGGACAATCCAGTCGTTTTGGTTCACCAAAAGCTTTTGCAACAATTGAAGGAGAAATATTCTATAAAAAAATTATTAAAACTTTGAATCAAACCAACTTATTCGAGAGAATTGTAATAAGTACAAATGAAACTTTAAAAGATTCATTTGATTATAGTGATGTTGTAGTAGATGAACCAGTATATGCAAATAACGGTCCATTAAGCGGTATATACAGTGTAATGGAATCATACGATACCGAATGTTATTTTGTGATTGCATGTGATACACCGATGGTAACTGAAAAATCTATCAGTTATTTATATCAATTTTTTATATCTCGAGTAATGGAGGAACAGCTAGATATTGCTGGATATGAAGCGAATGGTTTTAAAATGCCAACATTAGCATTTTATAGTCATCGTGTTAAAAGTGAAATTAAACAATCTTTAGATCAAGGTCAATATAGAATGAAAGAAATATATGAAAATAGACCTGCACAATGGTTAGATGTGGATGAAATAAATAATCAACATAATTGGTATAAAAATATTAACTATCAAGAGGATTTGAAAGAAATAGAGCATTAACTGTTGTAGGTAGAGGGGGCGTTACGATGAATCAAGCAATCAAGGATAAATTAGGACGACCAATTAGAGATTTAAGAATATCTGTTACGGATCGTTGTAATTTTCGATGTGATTATTGTATGCCAAAAGAAATATTTGGCGATGACTTTGTATTTTTACCTAAACAAGAACTGCTCAGTTTTGACGAAATCATCCGTTTAGCTCGATTATACAGTAGCCTTGGTGTTGAAAAAGTAAGAATTACGGGAGGAGAACCTCTTTTAAGACGTGATTTGTATAAATTAATCCAAGGTATTAATGAAATTGAAGGTATTAATGATATTGGTTTAACAACGAATGGTTTGTTGCTAAAAAAACACGGCCAAAATCTATACGATGCAGGATTAAGAAGGATTAATGTCAGCATAGATGCATTAGATAATGAACTATTTAAATCGATTAACAACCGTAATATCTCTGCTTCACAAATACTTGAACAAATTGATTACGCTAAGAAAATAGGTTTTAAAGTAAAAGTAAACGTAGTTATACAAAAAGGTATTAACGATCAAGAAATTATACCTTTAGTAGAATACTTTAAAAATAACAATATTGTCGTAAGATTTATAGAATTTATGGATGTAGGAAATGATAATGGTTGGAATTTTGATAAAGTAGTCACGAAAAAAGAAATGCTAGAACAAATCGGTCAACATTTTGAAATCGAACCAGTAGAATCAAGTTATTTTGGCGAGGTCGCGACTTATTACCGACATAAAGATAATGGTGCTCAATTTGGATTAATTACAAGTGTATCTGCATCATTTTGTTCTTCATGTACAAGAGCAAGAATCTCCTCAGATGGAAAATTTTATGGTTGTCTTTTTGCTGAGAAAAATGGTTATGATATAAAAACTGAATTGCGAGATGGAAAGACAGATAATGAAATATTATCAACACTCAAATATTTATGGAATATTCGAGATGATAAATATTCAGATGAAAGAACGGAAGCAACAGTGGCGAGACGTAAGAAAAACAAAATCAACATGAATTATATTGGTGGTTAAACGTAAAAAAACAGCAACCTGTTAATTTTAAAATAACGGGTTGCTGTTTCATTTGTATAAAGAAACCTTTATTTTTCAAAATATACACGAATAATCATATCTAGTGCATCATGACTTAATTGTAAAGTGTCTTTACCTGCTTGATTCATCATATATGCTGTATTTTCATCGTTAAAGTTAATGGATTTTGAAAAATAAGGTGCAAATACATCTATAAAACTATTAAGCACTCTTTCTTCATCTGTAATGGTATTAATTTCAGATATAGGTGCGACTTCTAATTGATGAAAGTCTAAATGTTTTTTTATTGTTTCAAAAATAAAATCATTTGAAGGCGGATAATTATTTGTTGCATGATAAATTTTTTGATTTTCTGCATAATCACAAGCCACCGTCAAAACATCTACAACATAATCAACAGGTACAAAATTAGAAGTATGTGTGCTATCTCCAAATAATCTGTATACAGTTTCAATGTTTTTATTAGTGATTCTTCGTTTAAACACTTTTAAAGCTTTCATAAATCCATATAATGTAAATTTAGAATCTGCTTCTCCAGTTACTGAATCTCCTATAATGATAGCTGGTCTTATGATAGATGTTGCCATATCTTTTTCCTGAGCGACTAAATGTTCAGCTTGTACTTTAGAAGCTTCATATGGGTTGTTTGTTGGCGCATCTATCGGGTGAAGTTCTTCATAGGCTAATTCTTTTTCACCTATTGTGTAAGCAGTGGATACGTAAAGGAAATGTTTACTATTCAGCTTTTTCGCTAATTCTATTGCATGCTGAGTACCCGTATAATTAATTTGGAACAATTCATCAGCTAATTCAAAATTAAACTTCACTAAAGCAGCTAAATGATAAAATTTATCTATTTGTGGTATGTCTTTAATTTGATTTTCACTAACGTTACAATTTTCATTCGTAATATCACCATAAATAAAATGTATTCTTTCATGATATGATTCTTCCACTTTATTTAATAGCATTAATTTCTTTTGTTCAGATCTGTATAAAATGTAAAAATTCTTGTGCGCATCTTTAGCAAGTGATTTTATTAATTCAGCACCTACAAAGCCTGTTGCACCGGTTAAAAATATATTCATTATTTCACTCCGTTACTTTGTTTCTGACTATATTTTGAATGATGGTTTCGTGAAAGTAAAGCGTTTATATATCGTAATAAAATATAATATTGATATTTGAAATTTAAAAAGCATATAATAGAAAGTATTATACATAAAGGAGCATGTCTTATGATCGAACAAAAGAAGGCTAAACCTTCGTTATTTTTAATTATTATATTAGGCTTATTAACTGCTTTTGGTCCATTCTCTATTGATATGTATTTACCTGCATTACCTGAGATAAGTAATGATTTTAATACAAGCACATCGAATACACAGCTTACTTTAACATTATTTATGATAGGTTTAGCAATAGGACAAGTATTTGTAGGACCACTGTCAGATTTTATTGGTCGTAAGAAACCTTTAATGGTTGCGTTGGTTGTCTACACTATCGCTTCGATATTATGTGTGTTTGCTCCAAATATATATGTCGTGATGGCTTTAAGATTTGTTCAAGGTTTTACCGGCGGAGCAGGTGCAGTTATTTCCCGGGCAATGTCGAGTGATTTATATTCCGGAAAGGCTTTAACTAAATTTTTAGCTGTATTAATGCTCGTTAACGGTGTCGCGCCTATATTAGCACCTGTGCTAGGGGGGATAATACTTGAATTCTCTACTTGGAAAACTGTCTTTTTAGTACTGACAGCTTTTGGAGCGATAATGTTCTGCTTATCATTTTATAAATTAACAGAATCATTACCTGAAAATAATCGTTCTTCGGGTAGAATAAGCGAAATTTTAGGAGACTTTAAAGAATTATTAAAAAATCCAAAATTCTTATTACCATTATTTATACAAGGTAGTACTTTTGCATTACTGTTTAGTTATATTTCAGCATCACCATTTATCGTACAATCAGTATATGGCGTTTCCTCTTTTGCTTTTAGTTGGATGTTTGCTTTTAATGGACTTGGTTTAATATTTTCAGGACAGTTGGTTAATAAATTGGTTGATCGTTTTGATGAACATACATTGATGAAAGTATTCGCTTTTGTACAAATTATAGGCGTTATTATAGTATCTCTAACGTTGTTAAATAGTTGGTCAATTTGGATACTTATGATTGGTTTCTTTATTTTAGTAAGTCCTGTTTCTGCAATTGGTACTACAGGATTTTCAATAGCTATGGCAAACAATAAACGTGGTGCTGGAAGTGCTTCTAGTTTATTAGGATTATCACAATTTGCATTTGGAGGACTTGTAACACCACTTGTCGGGATAAAAGGAGAACACGATGTTATACCATATGTATTAACAATTGTCATAGTTTCACTCATTTTAATCATTTTATTCATGATTAATAGAAAAGTGTTTAAAGTTAATTAAACTTAATAGATATAATTAAATTCTCCCAGTCCAGTGGATTGGGAGAATTATGCTGAGCAGAGGTTAGCACCAAAACTCAAGATGTTTGAATTTAATTAGAATATACATTAAGGTATACATTCTGAATAATTATTGATAAATGACCTAAAGCAACAAGTGCACTTAAAATTGCTAAAGTTAGTGTGGATTTATTAGCATTTTCAAGGATGAATACTATGCTCAATAAAAAGCTGAATGCAACAAGTATAACACGGTAACTTAAAAAATTGATTTCAATATCAACGTTTAAACTTGTAACAATCATGATAGTATTGAGTATAATGAACAACACAAGTAATAATTGTCTCATTTATTTCAATCCTAACTTTATGGTTTTGTTTATTAAGTATAACAAATGTAAGGCTAATACGTGAAATTAATGAACGTTTCATTGTATAATTAAGAAACGAATTGATAAAAAGGAGATTTATAAATGGCGATTAAAAAAATGAATATCACTCATGAGCAACATGATGAATTTGTAAAGCAACATCCTAATGGTGATATGTTGCAACTTACAAAGTGGGCAGAATCCAAAAAGCTTACAGGTTGGTATTCTCGTCGTATTGCTGTAGGTGACGGTGAAACACTTACTGGTGTAGCGCAAATGTTATTTAAAAAAGTACCAAAATTACCTTACACATTGTGTTACATATCAAGAGGTTTTGTAGTAGATTACAAAGATGAAAAATCTGTAAAAATGCTTTTGGAACTCTCGAAAGAATTAGCTAGAAATGAAAAAAGTTATGCGATTAAAATTGACCCTGATATTGAAGTAGAAGAGTCAGAAGGTGTATTAGAATTTTTAACTTCTTTAGGATTCAAACATAAAGGTTTTGAAGATGGTTTAAGTAAATCATATATTCAACCACGAATGACGATGATTACTAAAGTAGATCAATCTGAAGAAGATTTAATGCAAAGCTTTGATAAGCGTAATCGTTCACGTGTGAGAAACTCGTTAAAACGAGGAACTGATTTAATTATAGGAAATAGAGACGATTTAAAAATCTTTGCGCAAATCATGGAAGAAACTGGCGAACGTGATAATTTCTTAACTAGAGATTTGTCATACTTTGAAAACATCTATGACCATTTACATCCAGATGGAGATTGTGAGTTATTCTTAGTCAAAGTTGTTCCAGATAAAGTTCTTAAAGATTTATTTAAAGAACGTGACGCTTTATTAGAAGAAAAAGAAAAACTAGAAAATAAACGTCAAAATAAGAAAGTTGTAAACCAACTAAAAGATGCAGAAGAAAAGCTAGGAAATTATGAAAAACGCATTCAAGAAATGGAAGAACTTAAAGAGAAAAAACCAGATGGCGTTTATTTATCAGGTGGTATTCTTATATTTAGTGGTAAAAAATCATATTATTTATATGGTGCTTCTTCAAACGAGTATCGTGAATTTTTACCGAACCATCGTATGATTATCGAAATGATGCGTTTTGCTAAAGAAAAAGGTGCAACTAAGTTTGACTTTGGTGGCACTGACAATAACCCAGACCAAGATCATGAACATTATGGTTTATGGGCATTTAAACGTGTTTGGGGAACATACTTAAGCGAAAAAATTGGTGAATTTGATTATGTATTAAATAAACCAATTTATACAGCAATAGAAAAGGTTAAACCGGCTGTTACAACTTATAAGAGAAAAATAGAGAAAAAAATAAAGAGAAATTAAGATTAATAAAGCACTAAAAATTAAAAATTTTTAGTGCTTTATTCTCTGTTAGTTGTATGAATAGTGACCGTTATATTATAGAATGAGTTAAGAAAAGATAAATAGGGGGAAAACGAGTGGTTCAAAAAATGATAAAGTTCTCACTCAATAATAAATTTGCCATTTTGTTAATGACAATTATTATATTATTGGGTGGCGTATATTCAGCTTTTAAAATGAAACTTGAGTTATTACCGGATGTAACAACACCCGTTATTACAGTCACAACGCCATATCCTGGTGCTACACCCGAAAGTGTACTTGATAATGTAACAGAACCTGTAGAAAAACAAGTACAAAACTTAGAAGGTGTAGAAAATGTAACGAGTCAATCGTTAGAAAATGCATCTGCCATCACATTAGAATATACATACCAAACAGACATGGATGAAGCAGAAACAGAATTAAGAAAGAAATTAGAGGAACTTGATTTACCTGAAGGCGTTCAAGACCCAGACATGAGTAGAATGTCTATGTACTCATTCCCTGTAGTCAGTTATTCAATTTCTGATAAAAATGATAATTTAGAAAAAGTTACAAAACAAATGGAATCAGATTTAATTCCTAAGCTTGAAAAAGTTGATGGAGTTGAAAGTGTGTCTTTATCAGGACAAACATTGGAAGAAGTTAACTTAGAATTTAATCAAAATGAACTTACTAAACGAGGTTTGTCAGAAGATGAAGTTCTTCAATATATCGATGGTGCTACAAAAGAATCGCCATTAGGGTTATATACTTTCGGAGATGACTTGAAATCTATAGTAGTCGATGGTCGTTTCACATCAATTAAAGCATTAAGAGATTTAGAAATTCCAATGACTGGCGGCGCTTCGAGTGGTGGAGACCAGCAAGCTAGTCAAGGAGGCGCTAGTCAAGCAGAACAGGCAAGTCAAGCACAGCAAGCAGGGCAAGGCGATGAAGAAAGTTCTGAAGCATCGCAAAGTATTCCAACAGTAAAACTGTCAGACATTGCTGATGTTAAAAAAGAAAAGAAACGAGATTCAATTTCAAAAACTAACGGCAAAAATGCCCTTGCGTTACAAGTTACAAAAGCTACGGATGCCAATTTAGTGGATGTAGTAGATAATGTAGATAAAGAAGTTGAAGCTTATAAGAAAGATCATAAAAATATTGAATCAGTACAATTAATGGAAACAGCTTCAACTATTAAAGACTCTGTATCTACAATGGTTGAAAAAGCGTTGATAGGTTCAATTGTAGCCGTAATCATCATACTCTTCTTCTTAAGAGACTTGAAATCAACAATTATAGCAATGGTATCAATACCAATGTCATTACTAATGGCCTTAATAGGGTTAAAGGCGTTAGATGTTTCACTTAATATTTTAACATTAGGTGCCTTAACAGTAGCGATAGGTCGTGTAATTGACGATTCGATTGTCGTTATAGAGAATATTTATCGACGGATGACGGATAGCGCTGAAAAGTTAACTGGTGGAAAATTAATCACGAGTGCAACTAAAGAAATGTTTATTCCAATTATGTCATCTACTATCGTTACAATTGTAGTATTCTTACCATTAGCATTTGTAACTGGTCAAATCGGTGAGATGTTTAGACCATTTGCTTTAGCAGTAGCATTTAGTTTACTTGCTTCATTACTAATCGCGTTAACGATAGTACCAGTGTTATCACACATATTCTTTAAAAATGGTATTAAAAAACGCAAAAAAGAAAAAGGCAATTGGTTAGCTGGTAAATATAAAAATGTATTAAAATGGAACTTAAATCATAAGTGGCTTGTTATATTACTAAGTCTTATACTTGTCGTAGCGAGTATCGTTTTAGTATTTACTCCGTATATTGGGAAATCATTTATAGATACTGGTGAAGACAAGATGTTAGCACTAACTTATAAACCTTCACCTGGTGAAAAAGAAGAACAAGTTGTTAAAAATGGTGAGCAGGCAGAAAAATATTTATCAAAAGATAAAAATGTAGACTTTGTTCAATATAGCGTCGGTGGAGAAAATCCATTCAATCCGTCAGCTCAAAATGATATGGCTTTAATGGTGAAATATGATAAAGATACTCCAAATTGGGACAATGTTGGTAAAAAAGTAATGGATCACATTGGAACATTTGATCATAAAGGAGAATGGAAACAACAAGACTTTTCTACAGGCGGTACAGCAAACGAAGTATCTGTTAAAGTTTCTGGACCATCAACTGAAGCAATAGAAGATACAGTTAAAAGTGTAGAAAAAGAAATTGCTAAAGTAAGTGGAGTTGAAAACGTAAGTTCAAACCTTTCTGAATCATATGAACAGTATGATATTGAAGTAGACCAAAATAAAGCAACGAAACTCGGCTTATCAGCTGGTCAAATTGCAATGACACTTAATCAAACAACACAAGATAAAGTCGTTACAAAATTAAATGACGATGGTAAATCTATAGATGTGAAATTGACTAAGGATGAAAAAACAGACTGGTCAGAAGACAAATTAAAAAATACAAAATTAACGACACCATTAGGTAAAGACATTAAATTGAGTGAGATAGCATCACTTAAGAAAACAACTTCACCTGATACAATTACGAGAGAAAATGATAAAATATCCGTTTCAGTAGATGCAAAAATTACTGCAGACGATGTTGCCAAAGTAACATCTGATGTTAATCAAAAAGTATCTAAATTGGATAAACCTAATGATGTAGATGTAAACGTAGGTGGTACCAATGATGATATTAATGAAGCAATAGAACAATTAGTGTTGGCAATGGCAGCTGCGATATTAATCGTTTACTTAGTTATTGTCTTAACATTTAAAGGTGGATTAGCACCATTTGCGATACTATTCTCATTACCAGTATCTATTATTGGTGTAGTAGCTGGATTGTTAATTACGCAAGAAACAATTTCAGTTCCAAGTATGATTGGTATGTTAATGCTTATTGGTATCGTTGTAACCAATGCGATTGTATTAATAGATAGAGTTATTAATATGGAACAAAGCGGTATGTCAACACGAGAAGCTTTAATTGAAGCAGCAGGAACACGTTTACGTCCGATATTAATGACAGCCATTGCTACAATTGGTGCTTTAGTACCGTTGTTATTCGGTGGTGGAAGTTCTGTACTGATATCTAAAGCATTAGCTATAACTGTTATAGGTGGACTTGTTTCATCTACGATATTAACATTATTAGTTGTACCAATTTCATATGAAATCATTATGAAATTTAAAAAGAAAATATTTAAAAACCCAAGTGAAAGGGTAGAATAAATATTTTATATAGTCATTAGAAATTAATCAGAGGTAATTCTTATTATTAAGAGTTTTCCTCTGATTTTTTAATTTTTAAATAAAATGATATAATTCTTAGTAAATTAATCAGCTAAAGCTTGTGTGATATATATACTCTGATAGAATATATTCATATAGTATTTATTCGAATTTATTTGATAAGGAGTCGTTATAATGGGAACATCTCGATTATTGTCTCAAATACCTGATAGTTATTTTGGTAAGACGATGGGGCGCAAAGTTGAACACGGACCGTTACCACTTGTTAACATGGCAGTAGGTATTCCAGATGGGGAAACACCTAAAGTGATCGTTGACGAATTTATTAATGCGATTCAAAAACCGGAAAATCAAAAATATGGAGCTTTTCACGGGAAATCGACATTTAAACAAGCAATAGTAGATTTTTATAAGAGGCATTACGATGTTGAATTAGATCCAGAAGATGAAGTGTGTATATTATACGGTACTAAAAATGGTTTAGTCTCATTACCAACTTGCGTAGTAGAACCTGATGAAAATGTCCTATTACCCGATCCAGGATATACAGACTATTTAGCTGGTGTTTTATTAGCGAGAGCCAATCCTTATCCGCTGGAGTTAAAGCCTGAACATCATTACTTACCTAAATGGGATGAAGTAAATCAGGACATTTTAAAAAATACAACATTAATTTATTTAACTTATCCAAATAATCCCACTGGTTCAGTAGCTACAACTTCATTCTTTGATGAAACAATTCAAAGGTTTAAAGACACGTCCACTCAAATTGTGCATGATTTTGCTTATAGTGCTTTTGGATTTGATGAAAAGAATCCGAGCATTTTGCAATCTAAAGATGCTAAAGAAACTGCAATTGAAATATATTCACTATCTAAAGGTTTTAATATGTCTGGTTATAGAGTAGGTTTTGCAGTGGGGAATAAAGAGATGATAGCAGCGCTAAAAAAATATCAAACTCACACACATGCTGGTATGTTTGGTGCATTACAAGATGCAAGCACATTGGCATTAAATGAATGTGATGACTTTTTAAATGAACAAAACGAAATATTTAAAGAAAGAAGAACAAAGTTTGAAGCTGCTTTAAATGAAGTGAATATACCATTTGAGCCGATGAAAGGTGGTATATTTTTATGGTTAAAAGTTCCACCGAAGTTTGATGGTGAATCTTTTGTAGAATATTTACTTAAAGAACAATCGATTTTAGTAGCACCTGGCATTCCATTTGGAGAAAATGGTAAATATCATGTAAGAATATCATTAGCCTTGGATGATGAACAATTATATGAAGGTGCGAAAAGATTACAAAGCTTAGCGGATTTATATTAATAAAAAAGAGTCCAGAACAATTATTTATGGCCCGGACTCTTTCGACATTAATTAAAAAATAATAAATATTAAAATAACATAAATAATGAGAATGAAAATTGTCATTAAATTAAGTAATTGAATACCTTTTTTATCTTTCACACGATATTTAAATGCTGTAATTTCTATATTTAAAACTAAGCATAGCAATACAGCTAGTAACCACCAGTATTGAAGTGGAAAAGTAAATATCATACTTCCTAAAAAGACTAATAACATAAGTCCCATGATAAAACGTAAAGCTTGAGTTAACATCGTATGAAGTTGATAAATACTTAAATAGCTTATGATAAGATAAATAAGTGTGAATAATAAAAGAATTAAAATTAACATGGTTGCTTCCTTTCGTTAATCTTGATTTAATTGAGCACGTACTTTACTAATTTCATCCTCAATTTGTTCGAGTTGCTTTTCTAACATTTGAGTTGCTTGACCTGTAGATTCTCGCTTTTCTAAATCATTTTGAATACGAATATAATCATATTTAAGTTCAGACAATTGTTGGTTTAAATCCATAATTGAAACACTCCTTTATATTATTGAATGAATTAAAGTTGGTGACAAAGATGAAAAAATTAAAAACGAATGCTATGCGTATACTTGATCAACACAATATATTTTATCATATCCACGAATTTAAAATAGGGAAAGAACATATTGAAGGGGATCAAGTTGCAAAACTTATACAAAAACCAGTAGAGCAAGTGTATAAAACATTAGTTCTAATGAATGATAAAAATGAGCATTATATTTTTGTAATACCAGTAGTTGAACATTTAGATATTAAGAAAGCAAGTAAGTCTGTTGGACAGAAAAAGCTTGAATTACTACCACTTGATCAACTTACAAAAGTAACAGGGTATGTAAGAGGCGGTTGTTCTCCAATTGGTATGAAAAAATCTTTCAAAACAATTATTGATGACAGTGCTCAGTCTTTATCAAGTTTTATTATAAGTGCTGGTAAGAGAGGGTATCAAGTTGAAATAGACCCAAATGACTTAGCAAGTATAATTGATATTGAGTTTCATGATATATTAAAACATAACTAAATTAATTTTAGTATAATTAAAAAGAATTTCAAACAAAAAGTGTGCATAAAAATTAAACAATGTTAACATATAAAAATGTGAGTTTTACGAGAGAAGTGATAAAATGACTGAAAATTTCATAATGATAATCTTATTGATTACATTAGGGTACATACTTAAAAAGTTGAAATTCTTTAAAGCTTCAGATGGTAATGTATTAGCTACACTAGTACTAAACGTAACTTTACCATCATTAGTTATCGTCAATTTGAACGGTTCAGACTTGGACTTATCTTTAGGTTGGCTACCTACATTAATGATTTTATACGGTGTTTTAGCTAAATTACTTATTATATGGTTATTCAAGAAAAAATATAATAATCAAATAAGAGGTACAGTAGGGATGATGGCCGCTTCTGTAAATATCGGCTTATTTGCTTATCCGTTGGTGGCACAAATATGGCCTAAAACAGGGTTATTATATTTTGGTATGCTAGATATCGGTACGGCGATTATTATGTTTGGAGTAACTTATTTTGTAGGCAGTTACTTTAATGATGGTGGAGACCAATTTGATTTCAAACAAATGGGCGTAAAATTATTAAAAACTGTGCCTCTAATGACTTATATTATTATGTTCATTTTAAACATATTAAACATACAAATACCAGGAAAAGCGATAAACTTCTTTGAAATTATATCCAACGCTAATATGCCATTGTCTATGATATTATTAGGCTTATTTCTTAACTTCAAAATTGAAAAGGCATATTTACCAATCGTTGTTAAATATTTATTATTCCATTATGGGTTCGGTCTATTAATGGGACTACTTGTCCATTTCTTCTTACCAGTTTCTGATCCAATGATTAAAACAACATTATTAATTGGCTGGTTGTTGCCGATAGGTGTATCAGTGCTTTCATACGCTATTACTTTCAAATATAAAACGTTGCCTATTGTCGGTATGGCCACTAATCTAAGTATTATTATTTCAATTGTGATTTTATATATGTATCAGTTATTATTTGTATAGAAAAAGCGTATGAGACATAAATAATTCAAGAAAAAAATGCTCCTAATTCGTTAATTAAAAATCTAACGAGTTAGGAGCATTTATATATTAACCTTTACCACCCATAAATGCTGGGTAGTTAGTCATTCCGCCATCTACATAAATAGTTGTACCGTGTACATAGCTTGCTTGTTCAGATGCTAAGAATGCATTAATGTTGGCTACTTGATATGCTTCACCAATTTCATTTAATGGTATCATTTCTAATGTTTCATCTCTTGTAGTGGGATCCGAAAATTTTTCACGTGTATGTTCTGTAACAATAGCACCTGGTGAAACGTTATTAATTCTAATACCGTATTTACCGTATTCCATTGACATTGTTTCCATCATTAATTTTAAACCGCCTTTACTTGCAGCGTAGTTAACGTAGTTTGGCCATGGAATTTTATCATGAACACTTGCTGTGTTAATAATTTGTCCTTTAATATCATGTTCTAAATAATATTTGACCGCTTCTCTACTACCTAAGAAAGCACCAGTTAAGTTGATATCTATTACTTTAGACCATTCTTCTGTACTCATTTCGTGTGTTGGTATAGGCTTTTCAAAACCAGCATTATTAATCATAACATCTATTCGGCCAAATTCTTCGTGAGCTTTTTGTATTAAGTTTTTAATATCTTCTTCTTTAGATACATCACCTTGAACAGCAATTGCTTTGCTGCCTGAATCTTGAATAGTTTTTACAACTTCTTCTGCTTCTTCTGAATTGTTAAGATAGTTAACAACGACATTAGCGCCTTCTTTTCCAAAACGTTCTGAAGTTGCTTTACCTATACCGCTATTACCTCCTGTAATGATAACGACTTTATCTTTTAAATCATTATACATATTAAACACTCCTTCTCTTTAATTTAATTATCCTTTAGCAAAACCTATAATAAATGCTGCGATAATTATGAGAACTATACCAATCCAAATGAAAGTCATTTGGCGTTTTGTTTTTTGTTCGCCTAATAAGAATATACCCCCTAAAGTGGAGACGATAACTAACATTTGTGAGAATGAGAAACTTGTTCCAACCCCAACTTTTGGTTGAGAGATAAATAGGAACATGTTACCTAATGCCCATACTATACCTGGTAATAAATTAAAAGTTGTATATTTAACGGATGGCTTATGTTTAAATGATAAAATCACACCACCGATAACCATACCTATAGATTGAGGGAATAAAGCATCCCATCCTTCTACGCCAAATACTTGGCCGATTACAACGTAAACTACATAACCAACAGTTGAAATAAGTAAAATCGGTATTGCTTGGCCGAATTTTTTAGAATTACCACTGCTAGTTGAACCTTTCTTCTGCACAGAAGTAAAAATAACACCGATGATTAAAAGAACTAATCCTGTTAATCCAAGTGCAACTTGTGTGCCAGTATCCCATTCACCTAAGAATGCGGCACTAAATAATGTTGTACCCAATAGTTGTAAACCTGTAGATATTGGCATTGTTAAAGAAACACCAATTAAATCAACACTCCGCAATTGGAATCCTTGTCCTAAAGCCCAGAAGGCACCGGAAATCATCCCTATAATAATAGTACGGAATGTAAATTCTACATCTCCAAAAATGAAGAGTAATATACCTATAATAAATGCACCGATAGTCGTACCTAAAATTTGATTATAAGGTCCGCCACCGACTTTCACATTAATTAATACAACGCTCCCCCAGAACAATGCTGGTAACAGAGCTATAAGATAATCCATATGGACAACTCGCTTTCTATAATTGAATTCATCTTACATTTTACCCATTATTAAATATGCAAAACAATTAATAAACTTAATAAATCGCTTACAATGTTAAATTACAATAAAAAAGTCTGGAACATAGATTATGTTCCAGACTTTTTTATATTGGCAGTACCTGACTAGGAGAGGCGAACGTACTTGAAATGATGCACTTCGTTTGTAATTTTAAATCCAACTTTCTCATATAGAAGCTGTATTTGTTCGTAGTTTTTACTGTCAACATGAATGCGTACTGTTTCAACTTCATTATGATTGAAAGCTTGAGTTGTAGCATAATGAATCATTTGAAAAGCGATGCCTTGTTTTCTGTAATCTCTATGTGAAGCAAGGTAAGGAATAGTTGCCAAGTGTTCTGGTATATCTATTGAAAGATAAATGTATCCTTTTACGAGACCTTCCGCCATAAATAAATATAAAGCGTGGTTATCATCTAAAGAGTCTATTATATCTTCAGAAGTTACTTCACTATCTATGAAACTTTTAGAATGAAGTTTATCGAACGAATAAAAATATGGTTTACTGTAATGAATCATTTGATGTTGTTCCTCTATTTCGTGAGGGGGCTGGTGTATTTCAAGTGTATATTGTGTTTCAACATAGCCTGCTCGCAATGCTTTCAACTTACTATTGTTGAGTATGTGGTTTTTATGTAAAGATATGTGACAATATTTAACTTCTGGATGATTATTTAAAAGCATATCCCAAGCTTCTTTTAATGATTGTAAAGTTTTTTCAGAAGTGTCATTTACGATAGGGCCCCATACATTTACAGTTTCTTTATCTACTTTTTCGAAACCTAGAATCCCGGTTATTTCTTCATTATTGTAAAGATAGAAAAAAGATTGTTCATCAAATTTGTTATTTAAAGATGACTTAATACTATCAATACGTTCTGGAATATATTGTACATGATTTTCATCTTGAATGTTTTTCTCTTGTATATACTGGGCGACAGGATCGATTTGCTTAAGTGGAAGTATTTGCATGAAAGTCACTCCTTTAATGGACATCGATTATTTATAATCTATTATACGATTAATTGTCTTGTTATAAAAGTTTTTGATAACTTTAGATGGATAATCATCCGTGTTATACTAATAAGAATGAAAAAAGAATGGGTGAAATAATTATGAAAGCATTAATTCTTGCTGAAAAACCATCTGTTGGTCGTGACATTGCTAAAGCAATGGGCGTTAATGATCAAAAGAAAGGTTATTTCGAGAACAAACAATATATTGTGACATGGGCGTTAGGTCATTTAGTTACGAATGCAACACCAGAGGAATATGATAAGAAATTTAAAGAATGGAAATTAAGTGAACTTCCTATTATCCCTGATTATATGAAACATGTTGTTATTAAAAAGACGCGCAGTCAGTTTAATACTGTACAACATTTAATGAAACGTGATGACGTTCAATCAATAATCATTGCAACTGACGCGGGGCGAGAAGGTGAGTTAGTAGCAAGATTGATTATCGAAAAAGCTAAAATAAAGAAACCAATAAAAAGATTATGGATTAGCTCAGTTACTGAAAAGGCAATTAGAGAAGGATTCAAAAATTTAAAACCTGGTAAAGCATATGACAATTTATATAAAGCAGCATTATGTAGAAGTGAAGCGGACTGGATTGTTGGAATAAACGCAACACGAGCACTAACTACTAAATACGATGCACAATTATCTTGTGGTAGAGTGCAAACACCAACATTGAATCTTGTTAAGATGAGACAAGACGAAATACAGTCATTTAAACCTGAAAGATATTATCAGATGAACGTTGAAGTGGATGGTTATAAATTCAAATGGCTTACACAAAATAGTGACCGAATTTTTGATAAAGAAAAAATCGAAAGCTTGAAAAATAAATTACAAAATAAAAAAGGCGAAATTAAAAAAGTTAATAAAAAGAAGAAAACTAAACACCCTCAAAAATTATACGATTTAACTAGCCTTCAACAAACAGCTTACCAACGCTATAAGATGAGTGCTAAGGAAACGTTAAACACTATGCAAACTTTATACGAACAACATAAAGTTTTAACTTATCCAAGAACAGACTCAAACTATTTAACAAGTGATATGGTCTCATCATTAAAAGATAGGGTATCTACTTTAACTGCTACACCATTAAAATCATATGCTGTACCGTTAATTAAAAAAGAAATACATGCAGGGAAACATTTTGTTGATAATACAAAAGTATCGGATCATCACGCAATTGTTCCAACAGAAGTTAGAGCAAATATGGATCAATTATCACCGAGAGAACAAAAAATATATATGCTAGTGGCTGAGCGATTTTTAGAAGTATTACTTCCACCATATCAATATGAAGAAACAACTGTTGATTTAACTGTAGAAGGTGAGACTTTTAAATTGGTTCAAGAAGTAGCAATTGATTTAGGTTTTAAAGCAATTCATCAAGAAGAAGCGGTTGTTAAAGCATTACCATTTAAGGAACACGAACAAGTGGTCATCCAAAAAGTAAATGTCATTGGAAAAGATACAGAGCCACCAGCTTACTTTAATGAAGGAACATTATTAAAAGCTATGGAATCACCACAATTATTCTTTAACTTGAATGATAAGAAAATGTCTAAAACATTAAATGAAACTGGTGGAATAGGTACTGTAGCTACAAGAGCAGATATTATCGAAAAGTTATATAGTTCTAATGTTATAGAATCTGTACAAGGTAAAATTAAAATAACACCTAAAGGCAAACAATTGTTAAACTTAGCACCTGAGCAACTAACATCTCCAGCATTAACTGCTGAATGGGAAATGAAACTCACACAAATTGAAAAAGGTCAGTATCAAAAAGAAGCTTTTATGAAAGAGATGAGAAGTTTTACGAAAGAGATTATCTCTGATATAAAAAATAGCGATGACAAATTTAAGCATGATAATTTAACGACTACAGAATGTCCTACGTGTGGAAAATTTATGTTAAAAGTTAAAACGAAAAATGGCCAAATGTTAGTTTGCCAGGACCCTACCTGTAAAACGAAGAAAAATCAGCAAAGAGTTACAAATGCTAGATGTCCAAACTGTAAGAAGAAACTTACGTTATATGGTACAGGAAAAACGGCAGTGTATCGTTGTGTATGTGGACATACTGAATCACAAGAACACATGGATAAAAGACTTAAAAATAAAAAGACAGGTAAAATCAGTAAAAAAGAAATGAACAAATATATGAAAAATGAAGAAGTTGAAAACAATCCATTTAAAGATGCCTTAAAAGATTTAAAATTATAAAATTAAACATCAACAATGTTACGTACGAAATATCATTGTTGATGTTTTTTATTTATATATAATGAAGGAATTACGATTCAAATTGCTTTCTAGTCACAAATACGAACATAATGTGAATGTTTTTAATCAATGTTCGTAAAAGTATTGATTTTTAAACATTACAGTAATACAATGTACAGTGTTGAAATTAATAAAGGAGTCTTGAAATGAAACGATACTTTAAATTTGATGAGCTAGGAACAAGTTATAAGCGAGAGATACTAGGTGGGCTAACAACATTTCTATCAATGGCATACATATTAGCAGTTAACCCTTCAATGTTAAGTTTAGCTAGTGTTGAAAATATACCTGATTCTATGAGAATGGATCAAGGTGCAGTATTCGTAGCGACAGCATTAGCAGCGTTAGTTGGTTGTTTATTCATGGGAATTATAGCTAAATACCCAATTGGTTTAGCACCAGGTATGGGATTAAATGCATTTTTTGCGTTTACAGTAGTATTAACTATGGGTATTCCATGGCAAACAGGATTAACGGGCGTACTATTTTCAGGTGTGATATTTGCTTTTCTAACAATGAGTGGGTTAAGGGAAGTTATCATTAATGCTATACCGTTTGAACTTAAGATGGCAGTTTCAGCAGGTATAGGTTTATTTATAACATTTGTAGGTTTACAAGGAGCAGGTATTGTTCAAAAAGAAGATTCTACTTTAGTAACTTTAGGTACAATGCACAATCCAGAAGTATTATTAGCAGTATTCGGGATTATCATCACTATTATATTGATGGCGAAAAAAATTCCAGGATCTATTTTTATTGGTATGGTATTAACGGCAGTTGGTGGATTAGTAACAGGCTTAATCGACATGCCAAGTAGCGTGGTAGGTAAAGTGCCAAGTGTTGCACCAACATTCGGTGCAGCATTTGAAGCTTTTGGAGATTTATCTACTATATTTAATGTGCAATTCTTAATCGTTGTATTAACTTTCTTATTTATTGATTTCTTTGATACAGCAGGTACATTAGTTGCAGTAGCAAACCAAGCAGGTTTAATGAAAGATAATAAGTTACCTAGAGCTGGAAAAGCACTATTCTCAGATTCATTAGCTACTATAGTAGGGGCTATTTTCGGTACATCTACAACTACAAGCTATATCGAATCAAGCGCAGGTGTTGCTGTAGGTGCAAGAACAGGTTTTGCAAGCGTAGTAACCGGTCTTTGTTTCTTAGCTGCGTTATTATTCTCTCCATTAATGTCAGTTGTTACAAGTGCTGTAACAGCACCGGCATTAGTTATTGTTGGTGTGTTAATGGTAAGCAACCTAGGTAAAATTGATTGGCAGAAATTCGAAATAGCAGTACCGGCATTTTTAACTATGATTATGATGCCATTAACTTATTCAATTGCGACAGGTATAGCATGCGGATTTATTTTCTATCCTATTACTATGATAGTTGCAAAGAGACACAAAGAAATACATCCTATAATGTATGGTTTATTCTTTGTATTCGTAGCATATTTCATGTTTGTTCATTCATAAAAAAAGTCACGTGCATAAGCGCGTGACTTTTTCAATCTTTATAAGTAGTTTTGAACGATTTAGATGGAATGTACACAGGGGCTATTATAATTGTAAATAAGAAAATAACCATTAATACGACCATTAATATGTGTAATAACCATCCAACAACGGGAATGATAGAAATAAAACTCGCAATTAATCCTATTAAAGGTATGACAAAAATAGCTTTGACAGAATTTTGATTATCTATTAACAATATCAATGTAGATATGAAATATAAAGAACCATTAAATACAAGGGCATTATAACCAGTTGAAAGAACAATGCTCCCACCTATAAAAGGAATAGCTAATAAAAGTTCAGAAATTACCAATATAATAGAAAGAACAAGTAATACTGACTTGATTCCTCTTTTCATGTTTTCACCACCTGTTAAAATACTTTTTACATTATAACATTTAGATTACAAATTATCTATTTTAAATTATCTATTGAAAAGGTAAAAGAATTCCGTTATAATACATGGGTATGTGCTAGATAAAACTTAGAGAAATATATGATTATCTATTGATTAATGGATGCAAATCATGTATCATATCTAATGTTGGACTTTAAGAAGCGATGAAGCGAGAGGTTACTGACACACCCGGCCGCTTTGCCATGGCGGTGTGTAAGAGAGTTTTCGTGGAGAAGTCTATCACTATAAAGTAGACGAACAAGGAGGGAAAATTATGGCAAAACAAAAAATTCGTATCCGTTTAAAAGCGTATGATCACCGCATGATCGATCAATCAGCAGAGAAAATTATTGAAACTGCTAAACGTTCAGGAGCTCAAGTGTCTGGTCCGATTCCGTTACCAACTGAAAAATCAGTTTATACAGTAATCCGTGCCGTTCACAAATACAAAGATTCACGTGAGCAATTCGAACAACGTACGCATAAACGTTTAATCGACATTCTTAACCCTACACCTAAAACAGTTGATGCTCTTATGGGCTTAAACTTACCATCTGGTGTAGACATCGAAATCAAATTATAATTCATTCAAAATAACAGGAGGTGCGACTTTCGATGACCAAAGGAATCTTAGGAAGAAAAATTGGAATGACTCAAGTATTCGCAGAAAATGGTGAATTAATACCAGTAACTGTAGTAGAAGCTAGTCAAAACGTTGTATTACAAAAGAAAACTGAAGAAGTAGATGGCTATAATGCTCTACAAATCGGTTTTGAAGACAAACAAGCATATAAAAAAGATCGTAAATCTAATAAATATGCTACTAAAGCTGCTGAAGGACATGCTAAAAAAGCTGGTTCAGCACCTAAGCGCTTCACTCGTGAATTCAGAAACATAGATGTTTCAGCATACGAGGTAGGTCAAGAAGTCACTGTAGATACATTCCAAGCAGGAGACATTATTGATGCAACAGGCGTTTCTAAAGGTAAAGGTTTCCAAGGCTCAATTAAACGCCATAACTTCGCACGTGGACCAATGAGTCACGGTTCTCATTTCCACAGAAGCTCTGGTTCAATGGGTATGGCTTCAGATGCTTCTAAAGTATTCAAAGGTAAAGGATTACCTGGCCGTATGGGAGCAAACACAGTAACTATGCAAAACTTAAAAATCGTTAAAGTAGATGCAGAGAACAATGTAGTCCTTGTAAAAGGAAATGTTCCAGGTCCTAAAAAAGGCTTAGTAAAACTTACAACTTCAATCAAAAAAGGTAATAAATAATTATTTAGGTGAAAGGAGGAAACAACATTATGGCTAATTTTGATGTATTAAAAGTAGATGGTTCTAAATCAGGATCTATCGAATTAAATGATAGTGTATTTGGTATCGAACCAAACCAACACGTATTATTTGAAGCAGTTAACTTACAACGCGCTTCATTACGCCAAGGTACTCATGCAGTTAAAAATCGTTCGGCAGTTCGTGGTGGTGGACGTAAACCTTGGAAACAAAAAGGTACAGGACGTGCTCGTCAAGGTACAATTCGTGCGCCACAATGGCGTGGTGGTGGTATCGTATTCGGACCAACACCAAGAAGCTATTCTTACAAAATGCCTAAGAAAATGCGTCGTTTAGCATTACGTTCTGCATTATCTGCAAAAGCAAATGATAACGAATTAGCAGTATTAGAAGCATTCAATTTTGATGCTCCTAAAACTAAAGAATTAAAAAATGTAATGAGCAATTTAGAACTTTCTAAAAAAGTATTATTCATCGTTGATGCTTTAGATAACAATGTTGAATTATCAGCTCGTAACATTCCAAGTGTAAAAGTTATTGACGCTCAAAGTTTAAACGTCTTAGATATTTTAGACGCTAACAAAGTCGTAATAACAAAAGCAGCTGTGGATAAAGTAGAGGAGGTGCTCGGATAATGGAAGCAAGAGATGTTATTAAGCGCCCCGTAATCACAGAGAAATCTTCATCAGATATGGGATTAGACAAATACACATTTGATGTAGATACTCGTGCAAATAAGACACAAGTTAAAATCGCAATCGAAGAAATTTTCGACGTTAAAGTAGACTCAGTTAACATCATGAACATTAAAGCGAAAGCTAAACGTGTTGGTCGTTACAATGGTTTCACTAACAAACGTCGTAAAGCAATCGTAACTCTAAAAGACGGTTCATCAATCGACTTTTTCAACTAATAAACAATTACCATTAAGGAGGTAAAACGACAATGGCTCTTAAAAAGTATAAGCCAATTACAAATGGTCGTCGTAATATGACTTCTTCAGATTTCGCTGAAATCACATCAACGACTCCTGAAAAATCATTATTACAACCGCTTCCGAGAAAAGCGGGACGTAACAACCAAGGTAAATTGACAGTTCGTCACAGAGGTGGCGGTCATAAACGTCAATACCGTGTAATTGATTTCAAACGTAACAAAGATGGAATTCCAGCTAAAGTAACAACAGTTGAATATGATCCAAACCGTTCTGCTAATATTGCATTAGTAGTATACGCAGATGGTGAGAAAAGATATATCCTTGCTCCTAAAGGTTTAAAAGTAGGACAAGAAATTTTCAATGGTCCAGAAGCAGATATCAAATTAGGTAACGCATTAGCATTACAAGATATCCCAGTTGGTACTACAATTCACAATATCGAATTAAAACCAGGTAAAGGTGGACAATTAGTTCGTTCTGCTGGTACAAGTGCTCAAGTACTTGGTAAAGAAGGTAAATACGTACTAGTTCGTCTTAAATCAGGTGAGGTTCGTATGATTTTATCTACTTGCCGTGCTACAATCGGACAAGTTGGTAATATTGCTCACGAATTAATCACAGTTGGTAAAGCCGGCCGTACTAGATGGATGGGTAAACGTCCTACAGTTCGTGGTTCTGTAATGAACCCTAACGATCACCCACACGGTGGTGGTGAAGGTCGTACACCAATCGGTCTTGATTCACCAATGTCTCCATGGGGCAAACCAACACTTGGTAAGAAAACTCGTAAGAAAAGCCAACGTTCATCTAAATTTATCGTTCGTGGTCGTAAGAAAAAATAATAATACCTTATTTACGTGTGCGGCTTAAATGCCGCGCGCAATAATAAGAAGGGAGGCGCCATAATGGCTCGTAGTCTTAAAAAAGGACCTTTCGTTGATGATCATTTAATGAAAAAAGTTGAAGCTCAAAACGAAGGTGAAAAAAAATCAGTTATTAAAACATGGTCTCGTCGTTCAACAGTATTCCCTAATTTTATAGGACATACAATTGCAGTATATGATGGTCGTAAACACGTACCAGTTTTCATTACTGAAGACATGGTTGGTCATAAATTAGGAGAGTTTGCTCCTACACGTACTTATAAAGGGCACGCTGCAGACGACAGAAAGACTAAACGCTAATTTCTAAAAAGAGGAGGAAGTCACAATGGAAGCAAAAGCGGTTGCTAGAACAATAAGAATCGCACCTCGTAAAGTGAGATTAGTTTTAGATCTTATTAGAGGTAAAGAAGTGGCAGAAGCAATTGCCATCTTAAAATTAACGAATAAAGCAACATCACCTGTTGTTGAAAAATTATTAATGTCAGCATTAGCAAATG
This sequence comes from Mammaliicoccus lentus, assembly GCF_002902755.1. Classification (GTDB taxonomy): domain Bacteria; phylum Bacillota; class Bacilli; order Staphylococcales; family Staphylococcaceae; genus Mammaliicoccus; species Mammaliicoccus lentus. The sequence goes on from NZ_PPRS01000005.1 coordinate 54,180, forward strand.
CAGAACATAACTATGATTTAAATCCTGATACTTTAGTAGTAAGAGAAGCTTACGCTAATGAAGGACCTACATTAAAACGTTTCCGTCCACGTGCACAAGGTCGTGCAAGTGCGATTAACAAACGTACTAGCCACATTACAATCGTAGTTGGCGAAAAAGAAGTTAAAGAAGCTAAAGAAGTTAAAGAAGCATAATTAACCAAATCATTAAGGAGGGAATATAGTGGGTCAAAAAATTAATCCAATCGGACTTCGTGTCGGTGTAATTCGTGACTGGGAAGCAAAGTGGTATGCAGATAAAGACTTCGCAACACTTTTACATGAAGACTTAAAAGTTCGTAAATATATCGCAGAAGCATTAAAAGAAGCTTCAGTTTCAAGTGTTGAAATTGAACGTGCAGCAAACCGCATCAATATTGCAATCCACACTGGTAAGCCAGGAATGGTTATTGGTAAAGGCGGTTCAGAAATAGAAAAATTACGTAACAAATTAAACGCATTGACTAACAAAAAAGTACACATCAACGTTATCGAAATCAAAAAAGTTGATTTAGATGCTACATTAGTTGCGGGTAACATTGCTCGTCAATTAGAAAATCGTGTATCTTTCCGTCGTGCTCAAAAACAAGCAATCCAACGTGCAATGAAATTGGGTGCTAAAGGTATCAAAACACAAGTATCTGGTCGTCTAGGTGGCGCGGATATCGCTCGTGTAGAACAATATTCAGAAGGAACTGTTCCACTTCATACACTACGTGCAGACATTGATTTCGCACATGAAGAAGCCGACACTACGTACGGTAAACTAGGTGTTAAAGTATGGATCTACCGTGGAGAAGTTCTTCCTGCAAAGAAGTCTAGTGAAGGAGGAAAATAATAATGTTATTACCAAAACGTGTTAAATTCCGTCGTCAACATCGTCCTAAAACAACTGGTCGTTCAAAAGGCGGAAATGAAGTAACATTTGGTGAGTATGGCCTACAAGCTCAATCAGCAGCTTGGATTACATCTCGTCAAATTGAATCAGCTCGTATCGCAATGACACGTTATATGAAACGTGGCGGAAAAGTATGGATCAAAATATTCCCACATACACCTTACACTAAAAAACCTTTAGAAGTACGTATGGGTTCTGGTAAAGGTGCAGTTGAAGGTTGGGTAGCAGTAGTTAAACCAGGACGTATCTTGTTCGAAGTTGTAGGTGTTCAAGAAGAAGTAGCACGTGAAGCATTACGTCTTGCTGCACACAAACTTCCAGTTAAATCTAAGTTTGTAAAACGTGAAGAATTGGGTGGTGACACAAATGAAAGCTAAGGATATCAGAAATTTAACCACTACTGAAATTGAAAAAGAAATTAAAGAAGCTAAAGAACAATTATTCAACTTACGCTTTCAGTTAGCAACTGGTCAACTTGAAGAGACTGCTAACATTCGAAAAGTTAAAAAAACGATTGCACGTTTGAAAACAATCGTTCGTGAAAGAGAAATCGAACAAGAGAAAGCAGCAGATAATAAATAATCAAGTAAAGGAGGTTCATTACTGTGAGCGAAAGAAATGACCGCAAAGTTTACGTTGGTAAAGTAGTTTCAGATAAAATGGATAAAACTATTACAGTAGTTGTAGAAACTTACAAAACTCATAAATTATATGGTAAACGAATCAAATATTCAAAAAAATATAAAACTCATGATGAAAATAATTCAGCAAAAATGGGCGATATCGTTAAGATTGCAGAAACACGTCCTTTATCATCAACTAAGCATTTCCGTCTAGTTGAAATCGTTGAAGAATCAGTAATTATTTAATAGAAGTATAAAGATAAGGGAGGTCAAACAAAGATGATCCAACAAGAAACACGTTTAAAAGTGGCAGACAACTCTGGTGCTCGTGAAGTATTAACAATCAAAGTTTTAGGCGGAACTGGTCGTAAAACAGCAAACATTGGTGACGTTATCGTTGTTACTGTTAAAAATGCTACACCAGGCGGCGTTGTTAAAAAAGGTGAAGTCGTTAAAGCTGTTGTTGTTCGTACTAAAACAGGTGTACGCCGTGAAGATGGTTCATACATCAAATTTGACGAAAATGCATGTGTAATCATTCGTGATGACAAAGGTCCACGTGGTACACGTATATTCGGTCCTGTAGCGCGTGAATTACGTGAAGGTAACTTCATGAAGATAGTTTCTCTAGCGCCAGAGGTACTTTAATCTATAATGATAAAAAACAAAATTCCTAAGGAGGTGCCTACACATGCACGTACGTAAAGGTGACAACGTAATCGTTATCTCAGGTAAAGATAAAGGTAAAACTGGTAAAGTTTTAGAAGCATTACCTAAGAAAGAACGCGTAGTTGTAGAAGGTGTGAACGTTATTAAAAAACACCAGAAACCAACTCAGTTCAATCCAGAAGGTGGTATCTTAGAAACAGAAGGTACTATCCATGTATCAAACGTTCAATTACTAGATCCTAAGACAAACGAACCAACTCGTGTTGGATTCAAAGTAGTAGATGGTAAAAAAGTTCGTATCGCTAAAAAATCAGGCGAAGAAATTAAATCATCAAAAGAATAATTATTAAGTGAAAGGAGGATCCACTTTGACACGTTTAAAAGAAAAGTTTAATAATGAAATTTCATCTGAATTAGTTAAGAAATTTAACTACAGCTCAGTAATGGAAGTACCAAAAATCGAAAAAATCGTAGTAAATATGGGTATCGGTGATGCGGTTCAAAACTCTAAAGTTTTAGATTCAGCTGTTGAAGAATTGCAATCAATCACTGGTCAAAAACCAGTAGTAACTAAAGCAAAAAAATCAATTGCGACTTTCCGTCTTCGTGAAGGTATGCCAATCGGTGCAAAAGTAACATTACGTGGAGAAAGAATGTATGAATTCTTTGATAAATTAATCTCAGTTTCATTACCACGTGTACGTGACTTCCGCGGTATCTCTAAAAAAGCATTTGACGGTCGCGGTAACTACACATTAGGTGTTAAAGAACAATTAATTTTCCCTGAAATCGACTATGATAAAGTAAGTAAAGTACGCGGAATGGATATCGTTATCGTAACAACTGCTAACACTGACGAGGAAGCTCGTGAATTGTTAACACAATTCGGTATGCCATTTCAAAAGTAATCTCTAATTATAAAGGAGGCTAATTAAGTGGCTAAAAAATCAATGATCGCTAAACAACAACGTAAACAAAAATTCGGAGTTCGTGAATATACGCGTTGTGAACGTTGTGGACGTCCACATTCAGTATACCGTAAATTCAAACTTTGTCGTATTTGTTTCCGTGAACTAGCGTACAAAGGCCAAATCCCTGGCGTACGTAAAGCTAGTTGGTAAAACTCAAAAGAATGAAAGGAGGATACACAAATGACAATGTCAGATCCAATTGCAGATATGTTAACTCGCGTACGTAACGCAAACATGGTACGTCATGAAAAATTAGAGTTACCTGCATCAAACATTAAAAAAGAAATCGCTGAAATCCTTAAAAACGAAGGATTCGTAAAAAGCGTAGAATATATCGAAGATGATAAGCAAGGTGTTATCCGTATGTTCCTAAAATATGGTCAAAACAACGAGCGTGTTATCACAGGTTTAAAACGTATTTCTAAACCAGGTTTACGTGTTTATGCTAAAGCTGACGAGATTCCAAGAGTTCTTAACGGTTTAGGTATTGCACTTGTCTCTACATCTGAAGGTGTTGTAACTGATAAAGTTGCTAGACAACGTGGAATCGGTGGAGAAGTATTAGCTTATATCTGGTAATTATAAAATTATAAGGAGGTGCCCACATAATGAGCCGTGTTGGAAAGAAAATTATTGAGATTCCTTCAGACGTAACTGTTGCTATCGAAGGTAACACGATTACAGTAAAAGGATCTAAAGGTGAATTAACTAGTACTTTTAATGAAGAAATGACATATAAACAAGAGGAGAACACTTTAGAAGTTGTTCGTCCATCTGACTCTATAGAACACAAAACAGTACATGGCACAACTCGTGCATTGATCGCTAACATGATCGAAGGTGTATCTAAAGGTTTTGAGAAAAACTTAGAACTTATCGGTGTAGGTTACCGTGCTCAAATGCAAGGTAATAACATCATCCTTAACGTAGGATATTCTCACCCAGTTGAAATTACTGCTGAAGATGGTATCACATTATCAGTAGATAAAAACACTAAAATTAAAGTAGAAGGTATTTCTAAGGAACGTGTTGGTGCTGTTGCATCTTACATCCGTTCAATCCGTCCACCAGAACCTTATAAAGGTAAAGGTATTCGTTACGAAGGCGAATATGTTCGTCAAAAAGAAGGTAAAACTGGTAAGTAATCACTAAGATAAGAAAGGAGCACTAACATGATCGCTAAAATCGACAAAAATAAAGTTCGTTTGAAAAGACATGCTCGCGTGCGTTCTAAATTAGCTGGAACAAGCGAAAAACCACGTTTAAATGTTTATCGTTCAAACAAACATATTTATGCTCAAGTTATTGATGACGTAAACGGTGTTACAATCGCTCAATCATCAAGTTTAGATAAAGACTTAAATATAGAGCAATCAGGTAATGTAGAAGCTGCAGCTAAAGTTGGCGAAAGCGTTGCAAAACGTGCGTCAGAAAAAGGCGTTGAAACTGTAGTATTTGACCGTGGAGGATATTTATATCACGGACGTATTCAAGCATTAGCTGATGCAGCTCGCGAAAACGGACTTCAATTTTAATTTAAAGGAGGGACACTCATGCGTCGTAAAGAACAAGAAGTTAAAGAATTTGAAGAGCGCGTAGTTACGATTAACCGTGTAGCTAAAGTAGTTAAAGGTGGTCGTCGTTTCCGTTTCACAGCTTTAGTAGTTGTTGGAGACAAAAATGGTCGCGTAGGTTTCGGTACAGGTAAAGCACAAGAAGTACCTGAAGCTATTAAAAAAGCAGTAGAAGCTGCTAAAAAAGATTTAGTAACAGTTCCACGTGTTGAAGGAACGACTCCTCACCAAGTTATTGGACGTTTTGGTGCAGGTAATGTTTTAATTAAACCAGCAGCACCTGGTACAGGTGTTATTGCAGGTGGACCAGTTCGTGCGGTATTAGAACTTGCTGGTATCACTGATATCTTAAGTAAATCATTAGGTTCAAACACACCAATCAATATGGTTCGTGCTACAATTGAAGGACTTAAAGAACTTAAAAATGCCGAACAAGTAGCTAGTCTACGCGGTAAATCAGTAGAAGAATTATTAAATTAAGGAGGGAAAAAACACTATGGCTAAATTAGAAATCACCCTCACTCGTAGCATTATAGGTCGCCCTGAAACTCAACGTAAGACAGTTCAAGCGTTAGGACTAAAAAAGACAAACTCAACTGTTATAGTTGAAGACAATCCTGCGATTCGTGGGCAAATCGAGAAAATTAATCACTTAATCAAAGTTACTGAACAATAATAATAATCAAAGTATTAAGGAGGTGCCAAAATGAAATTACATGAATTGAAACCAGTTGAAGGTGCTCGTAAAGAGCGTAACCGTGTTGGTCGTGGTATGGCAACAGGTAACGGTAAAACAAGTGGACGTGGACATAAAGGTCAAAAAGCACGTTCAGGTGGCGGTACTCGTTTAGGTTTCGAGGGTGGTCAATTACCATTATTCCGTCGTTTACCAAAACGTGGATTCTCTAACATCAACCGTAAAGATTATGCAATTGTTAATTTAGACCAATTAAATCGTTTCGAAGATGGAACTGAAATCACACCTGCATTATTAGTTGAATCAGGTGTAGTGAAATCTGAGAAATCAGGTATCAAAGTATTAGGAAACGGTTCATTAGAAAAGAAATTAACAATACAAGCTCATAAATTCTCAGCTTCAGCAATTGAAGCAATCGAAGGTAAGGGCGGAACGCATGAGGTGATCTAATGTTTGAAACGATCGTTAGTTTTTTGAAGACTAAAGACATTCGTAACAAGATATTATTCACACTAGCAATGCTCGTTATATTCAAAGTTGGGACTTATATTCCAGCTCCTGGCGTTAATCCAGATGCTTTTAATCAAAATAAAGGTTCGCAAGGTATTACCGATTTGTTTAATACATTCGGTGGAGGTGCCTTGCAGAACTTCTCAATTTTAGCTATGGGTATTATGCCTTATATTACTGCTTCAATTGTAATGCAGTTATTACAAATGGATGTTGTGCCTAAATTCACTGAGTGGGCTAAACAAGGTGAGGTAGGACGTAAAAAGATTAATCAATTTACGCGTTATTTCACGATTGTTTTAGCTTTCGTACAAGGTTTAGGTATGTCATATTCATTTAATAATATGCTTGGCGGTAATTTAATTCAAAATACTTCAGTTTTAAATTATGTTTTAATTGCACTCGTATTAACAGCTGGAACAGCTTTCTTAATGTGGTTAGGTGAGCAGATAACACAATTCGGTGTAGGTAATGGTATTTCAATTATCATCTTTGCCGGTATATTATCTTCATTACCAAACTCATTAATACAATTTTACCAACAAAGCTTTGTTGGTGCAGATGATACTACAATGGCTTGGTTAAAAGCGATTGGTTTATTTGTTGGTATGGTTTTACTTACAGTTGGTGCAGTATATGTACTACAAGCTATTCGTAAAATTCCAATTCAATATGCTAAACGTCAACAACAAGGTTCAGGTGCAGGATTATCTGCAAAAGCAACATATTTACCTTTAAAAGTTAATGCAGCTGGTGTTATACCTGTAATTTTTGCAATGGCATTTTTCATGTTGCCAAAAACCTTAACATTGTTCTTCCCAGAACAAGATTGGGCGCAAACAGTTACTAGATATGCAGATCCATCTCATAATATTGGAATGATAGTCTATGTTATTTTAATTATAGCTTTCGCCTACTTTTATGCATTTGTTCAAGTTAATCCTGAAAAAATGGCAGAAAACTTACAAAAACAAGGTAGTTATGTACCAGGTATTAGACCTGGTGAACAAACTAAAAAATATATCACTAGAGTGCTCTATCGTTTAACATTTGTTGGTTCAATTTTCTTAGCTGTAATTTCTATAATTCCAATTTTAGCTATTAAGTTAATGAACTTACCACAAGCTATACAAGTTGGTGGTACAAGCTTACTAATCGTTATCGGTGTTGCTATTGAAACAATGAAAACTTTAGAAGCTCAACTTAATCAACGAGAGTATAGAGGCTTTAGAAGACGATAAACAAGTAGGAGGGCATTTATGAACATCATTTTAATGGGTTTACCTGGTGCAGGTAAAGGAACTCAAGCGAGTGAAATTGTTAAGAAATACCCTATTCCCCATATCTCAACTGGTGATATGTTCCGTAAAGCGATTAAAGAAGAGACTGACCTTGGTAAACAAGCGAAATCTTATATGGATCGTGGGGAACTTGTTCCAGATGAAGTGACTATAGGTATCGTTAGAGAAAGACTTGCTGAAGAAGATGCGAAAAAAGGATTCTTACTAGATGGTTTTCCTCGTACAGTAGAACAAGCTGATGCATTAAATGATATATTAAGTAGCTTAGGTCGTGAAGTTGATGCAGTAATTAACATCCAAGTGCCTGAAGAAGAACTTATGAATCGTTTAACTGGCAGACGTATTTGTGAAGTATGTGGAACAACTTATCATTTAGTATTTAATCCACCAAAAGTTGAAGGCATCTGTGATCTTGATGGCGGTAAACTATACCAACGTGAAGATGATAATCCTGATACAGTAGCAAATCGTTTAAGTGTTAATGTTAAACAAACAAAACCACTTTTAGATTTCTATGAAAATCAAGGTGTTTTGAAAAACATCGATGGTTCTCGTGAAATTGAAAATGTTACTGAAGATGTTATTCAAATTCTTGAAACATTAAAGTAATGACGCTTTCACCCCGAATTCGCCTAGCTTTAGGTGGTTCTTGAACGCGTGTTAGCGTTCAATTTTAAGGATCAAGACAGTATTTAGGTTTTTGAAATACAATCGGAGTGATTACTAAAAGCGATAAGTATTTGAAGTGTTGTCGAATGCAAATCTTAAGTATTAAAATCATCCCAATTTTATAAACCTGTGCTTATTCTATGTGATTTAATCACCTAAAGTATGTCTCGTATTTTGGACCAGGTTTTAAAACATGAAATACAATTAGTATTTCACGATAATGAATAGAAAAAGGGGGAAATGATCATGGCTAAACAAGATGTAATCGAATTAGAAGGTACTGTATTAGATACTTTACCAAACGCTATGTTTAAAGTAGAATTAGAAAATGGACATGAAATTTTGGCACACGTGAGTGGTAAAATTCGAATGAATTATATTAGAATTCTACCTGGCGACAAAGTAACAGTTGAAATGTCTCCGTATGACCTAACACGCGGAAGAATCACTTATCGTTATAAATAATCGTCACTCCAAATACAAGGAGGTATACAAAGATGAAAGTAAGACCATCAGTAAAACCAATTTGCGAAAAATGTAAAGTTATTCGTCGTAAAGGTAAAGTAATGGTGATTTGTGAAAATCCAAAACACAAACAAAAACAAGGCTAATAAAAGAGAGGTGTAAATAAATGGCTCGTATTGCAGGTATTGACGTACCACGTGAGAAACGCATAGTAATTTCGTTAACTTACGTATATGGTATCGGAAAAACAACAGCACAACAAATTCTTAAAGAAGCAAACGTATCTGAAGACACACGTGTTCGTGATTTAACAGATGACGAATTAGGTCGTATCCGTGAAGTTGTAGATAACTACAAAGTTGAAGGTGACCTTCGTCGTGAAACAAACTTAAACATTAAACGTTTAATGGAAATAGCTTCATATCGTGGTATCCGCCATCGTCGTGGTTTACCAGTTCGTGGTCAAAAAACTAAGAACAATGCGCGTACGCGTAAAGGACCAGTTAAAACAGTAGCGAACAAGAAAAAATAATAAGTAAAGGAGGCACATATAAATGGCACGTAAACAAGTATCTCGTAAACGTAGAGTGAAAAAGAATATCGAAAGTGGTGTTGCTCACATTCGCTCAACATTCAACAATACAATCGTAACGATCACTGATGATTTCGGTAATGCATTATCATGGTCTTCAGCTGGTGCGTTAGGATTCAAAGGTTCAAAAAAATCAACTCCATTCGCAGCACAAATGGCTTCAGAAACAGCTTCAAAAACTGCTATGGAACATGGTTTAAAAACTGTAGAAGTTACAGTTAAAGGTCCTGGCCCAGGTCGTGAATCAGCGATCCGTGCGTTACAATCAGCTGGATTAGAAATTACAGCTATTAGAGACGTTACACCAGTACCTCATAACGGATGTCGTCCACCAAAACGTCGTCGTGTATAATTTTTGTTAGTTCATAAGTTCAAAAGTCACTGGATAGAAATTAATAAAATTTAATCGACGTTTATAAGGAGGATATATTTATAATGATTGAAATCGAAAAACCTAGAATTGAAACAATAGAAGTTAGTGATGATTCTACATTCGGTAAGTTCGTTGTTGAACCGCTAGAACGTGGTTATGGTACAACACTAGGCAACTCCTTACGTCGTATCCTATTATCTTCATTACCAGGTGCGGCAGTTAAAAATATCGAAATTGAAGGTGTTCTTCACGAATTCTCAGCAGTCGAAAATGTAGTTGAAGACGTTACGACTATCATTATGAACATCAAGAAATTAGCACTTAAAATTTATTCTGAAGAAGATAAAACACTTGAAATCGATATTAAAGATGAAGGTGAAGTTACTGCGAAAGATATTATGCATGATAGTGATGTTGAAATCTTAAACCCAGAGTTAAAGATTGCAACTGTATCTAAAGGTGGTCACCTTAAAATACGTCTAATTGCTAATACTGGTCGCGGATACGCTTTAGCGGAAAAAAATAACACAAGTGATTTGCCAATTGGTGTCATTCCAATCGACTCACTTTATTCTCCAGTAAATCGTGTTAATTACACTGTTGAAAATACACGTGTAGGGCAAAGTAGTGATTATGATAAATTAACTTTAGATGTTTGGACAGATGGTTCTTTATCTCCTCAAGAAGCAGTTTCTTTAGGTGCTAAAATCATGACTGAACACTTAAACATTTTTGTTAATTTAACAGATGAAGCACAAAATGCTGAAATTATGATTGAAAAAGAAGAAGATCAAAAAGAGAAAGTACTAGAAATGTCTATAGAAGAATTAGACCTATCAGTGCGTTCATACAACTGTTTAAAACGTGCAGGAATTAACTCTGTACAAGAATTAGCAGATAAATCTGAGGCAGATATGATGAAAGTGAGAAACTTAGGTCGTAAGTCTCTAGAAGAAGTTAAATATAAATTAGAAGATCTTGGTCTTGGTTTAAGAAAAGAAGACTAATAAAGGAGGTTAATTCATGGGTTACAGAAAATTAGGTCGTACTTCGGATCAACGTAAAGCAATGTTACGTGACTTAGCTACTCAACTTATCGTTTCTGAGCGCATCGAGACTACAGAAGCTCGTGCTAAAGAACTACGTAAAGTTGTCGATAACTTAATTACTTTAGGTAAAAAAGGTGATCTAGCTTCACGTCGTAGAGCTGCTCAAACATTACGTGATGTTAAAATCCTAGAAGATGACAAAACAATTACTGTTTTACAAAAATTATTCAATGATGTTGCGCCTCGTTACGAAGAGCGTCAAGGTGGATACACTCGTATTATGAAAGTGGGACCACGTCGCGGTGACGGAGCAGAGTCAGTAATTATTGAATTAGTATAATTTATTCTTTATTGGAGTGACGCAAGTCACTTCAATCATTCTTTATAAATACAGTTTATTTCACACACACAAAGCAAATGAGTGCAATGATAATGTTTACCACACATAGATATTGTCTAGCTCAGAGTACTCCATCACATTTGAATGACTTATCGCGTGAACTCGTCTATGGTGGAGTGCGCGCTTTTTTATTTTAAATCCGTTTATACGGATTTTTTTTATGGAAAAAATTAAAAGATAATCAAACATTAATTTTTATATTTGAACTTAAGTAATTAAAAGTATTTTAAAGCAATATATGATTACTTTTCTTTCGTGATGCTGTAAAATAGAGAGACAATTAATTTTCGAAGGATGAATATAGATGGTGCAGAACGAAATTATTAGGTTCTCGAATGTTACATTTAAATACGATGAAGATGAACCTACTGCATTGGAAAATGTTACATTTAATATAAAACGCGGTAAATGGACATCAATCGTTGGCCATAATGGTTCAGGTAAGTCTACAATTGCTAAATTGCTCATGGGTATCAACAATAATTATGAAGGAGATATTATTGTAAAAGATATTAAAGTATCTGAAGAAAATATCGACGAAGTTAGAAAACATATTGGTATCGTTTTCCAAAATCCTGATAATCAGTTTATAGGCTCTACTGTAGAATATGATGTTGCGTTTGGAATGGAGAACCAAGGCATAGAATATAGTCTTATGCATACAATTGTAGATCAAGTATTAACTGAAGTAGGTATGTTAGAAATGAAGACATTCGAGCCATCTCATTTGTCAGGCGGTCAAAAACAGCGCGTTGCAATTGCAGGTATTTTAGCTATGTCCCCAGATGTCATTATTTTAGATGAAGCAACAGCAATGTTAGACCCTGAAGGAAAAGAAAGCATCATGAATTTAATTAAAACTATACAAGATGAACGTCACTTAACAGTCATTTCAATTACACACGATTTAGAAGAAGCAGTAGAAGCTGATGAAATTATCGTTATGAATAAAGGTAAAGTTTATAAACAAGATGTCCCAGAAGAAATATTTAAAGAAGGGGCATATTTAACTGAAATAGGATTAGATTTACCTTTCGCAATGAGAATGAATAGCCTGTTATTAAATAATTACGCGTTTTCATCTTTTGAACAGTTGGTGAATCGCTTATGAAAATTATATTTAATAATGTAAGTTATGACTATGGTTTAAAAACGCCATTTCAATATAGAGCGTTAAATCATATTTCAACCACATTTAACGAATCGAAATTTTATGCAGTTGTAGGTCAAACTGGGTCGGGGAAATCTACGCTAATCCAACATTTAAACGCAATATTAAAGCCAACTGAAGGGCAGTTAACTATCGATGAAATAGAAATCAATAGAAAGACAAAATCTAAGAAATTATCTCCTGTTCGTAAAAAGGTTGGTATCGTTTTTCAATTTGCAGAACATCAATTATTCGAAGATACAGTCGAAAAAGATATTATATTCGGTCCACTTAATTATGGTATGGATAAAGATAAAGCAGTTAAAAGAGCAGAAGAATTAATGGATTTATTAGGTATGGAACATGCTTTATTAAAGAAGTCGCCATTCGAGCTCTCAGGTGGCCAAAAACGACGTATAGCTATCGCGGGTGTATTAGCTATGGAACCTGAAATATTAGTCCTTGATGAGCCTACAGTGGGCTTAGACCCTAAAGGACAACAAGACATGATGGATTTGTTCAGAAAAATACAAATGGGCTTAGGTATTACAGTAATACTTATTTCTCATCAAATGGACATCGTTTTGAAATACGCAGATGAAGTGAAAGTGATTAAAGCAGGAGAATTAATAGCTGAAGATAAACCTATTAATATTTTTACTAATGAAGAATTAGTGAGACAAGCACATTTAGATATTCCAAAAATCATCCAATTACAACAAGCAGTTGAGCGCAAATACAATATGCAATTTGATCAACTTGCAACTTCTGAAGAAATGTTTAAAGATATGTATGATAAGTGGGTGATGAAACATGACAGATAAACTGATAATTGGTCGTTATATTCCTGGTAATACAATTATTCACCAACTTGATTCTCGAATGAAAATGATTTTTGTACTACTTTTTATGGTGTTAATATTCTTTTGTAATTCGTGGTTGAGTTATTGTTTCATGATTTTATCCGTTTTATTCATTATGTATTTATCAAGAATAAAACTTTGGTTTTTAATTAAAGGTCTTACTCCAGTGATGATTCTATTTATCTTTACATTCGTCATGCACTTAATCGTAACAAAAGGTGGTCCTGTGCTCATTGATTTTAAAATATTTACAGTTGAACAAAATGGTGTAGTACAAGGAACATTTATTGTGTTAAGACTTGTGTTACTTGTTATGATTTCAACTATTATGACCCTTACTACAAGCCCAATTAGTTTAACAGATGCAATAGAATCAATGCTAAGACCCTTAAAAAAAATAAAGTTTCCAGTTCACGAAATGGCTATGATGATGTCTATATCTTTAAGGTTTATCCCAACTTTAATGGATGAATTGGAAAGAATAATAAAGGCTCAAACATCAAGAGGTTCAGATGTTACGTCTGGAAGTATTATGAATAGATTTAAAGCTATTATACCTTTATTAATTCCTATGTTTATTTCGGCTTTTAAGAGAGCAGACGACTTAGCAGTAGCAATGGAAGCAAGAGGATATAACGCATCAAATGTTAGAACAACATATCGTAAGTTAAATTGGCGTATGAGAGATACGTTAGCATTATCAACAATTATTATCATAGCAATTGTTATATATTTATTAAGAAATTGAGGTGCCTATTTTGAGGATGTTAGTGAAAATTTCATATCATGGAGGACAATTCATGGGGTTTCAAATACAACACCATGAAAGAACAGTCCAATATGAATTTGAAAGAATTCTAAAAAGAATGCACCGTACATTTGTTAGAATTCATCCTTCTAGTAGAACGGATAAAGGCGTTCACGCTATAGAACAATATTTTCATTTTGATACAGATTTGAATATCGCCCCAGATAAATGGCAGTATGCATTTAATTCTGCTTTACCAAAAGATATATATGTTCAAAGCGTAGAACAAATCAGTGATACATTTCATTGTCGATATCATTGTGTAGGTAAAAAATATCGTTACAAAGTTTATATAGACGAAGCTAGAAAAGTATTTGAACACGATACAAAAGTACAACAAAAGAAACCGGTCGATATAAACGCAATGAACGAAGCAGCTAAATCATTTTTAGGGACACATGATTTTACAAGTTTTTGTTCACAAAAGACAGAAGTAAAAAACAAAGAAAGAACAATTTATCAAAGTGAAGTTGTAGAAACGGAAGAAGGCTTTGAATTTATCGTGACAGGTTCTGGTTTTCTATATAATATGGTACGTGTTATGGTAGCTTATCTAATTCTTGTAGGTGAAGGGAAAAGAAGCGGTCAGGAAATTCATAAATTACTTGAAGAAAGAGATCGTAATAAAGTCCCACATACAGCACCTGCACATGGATTATACTTAGAAAGAATTTATCTTAGCGAAGAAGAACTCAAAGAAGAGTTTGGAGAACACATTCACATTCATAAGAAAAACTCTATATAAATTGTTTGAAATCAATTGACAAAAAGCGAAATAAATTATATTATAGTTAACGGTATTGTTTTATATCACCACCACGATAAGCCCCGGAATCTTATTGTGTTTTAAGATATAGAAGCAGGAATCAGATAACGGAATATAAGATGTATGTTTTTTCTTTGGTACAGGCGAATTCATACATCTTGACCAGAACTTTTTTAAAATTTAGGAGGACACTATAATGCGTCAAACATTTATGGCTAATGAAGCAAACATCGATCGCAAATGGTTTGTTGTTGATGCTGAAGGAGAAACGTTAGGTCGTTTATCATCAGAAATCGCATCAATCTTACGCGGTAAACATAAAGCAACTTATACACCACACGTTGATACAGGAGATAATGTTATAATTATCAATGCTGACAAAATCTACTTATCAGGTAACAAAGAACAAGATAAAATTTACTACCGTCACTCAAATCACCCAGGCGGAATCAAATCAATTTCAGCTGGTGAATTAAAAGAGAAAAACCCAGTTCGTTTATTAGAAACATCTATCAAAGGTATGTTACCAAATAATAAACTTGGTGAAAAACAAGGTAAAAAATTATTCGTATATGCTGGTGCAGAGCATCCACATGCTGCACAACAACCTGAAAACTACGAGTTACGTGGTTAATTAAGAGGAGGATACTACATTGGCACAAGTTGAATATCAAGGCACAGGCCGTCGTAAACATTCAGTAGCACGTGTACGTTTAGTACCTGGTGAAGGTAACATAACAATTAACAAACGTGACGTACGTGACTACTTACCATTTGAATCATTAATTTTAGATTTAAACCAACCATTTGAAGTAACTGAAACTAAAGGAAACTATGATGTTTTAGTAAACGTTCAAGGTGGCGGTTTAACAGGACAAGCACAAGCTATCCGTCACGGAATTGCACGTGCATTGTTAGAAGCTGACCCAGAATACCGTGCTTCATTAAAACGCGCAGGATTACTTACTCGTGATCCACGTATGAAAGAACGTATGAAACCTGGTCTTAAAGGCGCTCGTCGTTCACCACAATTCTCAAAACGTTAATATTGTTTACCAATATTATTTTGATTCCCATAAGCAAATGCTTATGGGATTTTTTATACTTAACTAATAAATATTTTTATCATTATATAAAATATATTAAAATCTCTAAACCTCCAAGTTGACTTGTATTATATCTAGTGTTAATATGATTCAATCAAAGATATAAAAAGTCTTTAATATCTTTGAAAGGTAAATTACTGCACTAAAATTAAATTTTGATAAAGTTTTAGTATTTTATTAAAGCACGATATAAGCAAAGAAGCATAATTAAATTTATATATAAATTCTGTTTTATCTATTTGAGGAGGTATTTTAATGAATCAAAAATTAACAAAGAAAATCAATAACTTAGAGACGATACAAAGAATTCCAGTAGAAGATATACTATCATTTATTTCTCTAAATAAAGTGGATAAAGTATTAGATCTTGGAGCTGGAGTAGGGTATATAAGTCTTCCAATATCTAAGTACGTAGATGAAGTAACTGCAATTGATTTTGATGAAGACATTTTAAATTATTTAGATAAAAAATCTAAGGAAAAAGAAATTACGAGTATTGAAACACTGGTATCAGATTTTAAAGATATTCAATTAAGTAGCGAAACATTCGATAGAGCAATTGCATCAATATCACTGCATGAAGTAAGTCCACTTTCGCAGGCTTTAAATGAAATATATAGAGTCTTAAAAAATAAAGGCGTATTTCTATGTATTGAATTAGAAAAGCTAGATTTAACAAAAGCTCCAAGAGTCTCGTCAGAAGATATGGTAGAACAAGTTCGAGATGCAGGATTTGATAAAGTAGATGTATTTTATCCAGAAGGTAAAATTGCTAATCAGCCTGTTTATATAGTTGTAGCAGAAAAGAATATATAAGCTAAAAGTTTTCTAGATATATTAGATTGGCTATTGGTAAATAATATACGATAAAATTATACTCACTATACAGTCCATGGAATAAAGCCTGTTTCTTGATACATATGCTATAACAAGTTATGTTGTATATAGGATATTAAGATAAAGTAGAAAGTCACTTGATTAACTTCCAAATCATGAGTAGATATTTCATATTAATGAAATAATAATAGGGGGAAGATTTATATGCTAAAAGAACAGTTTGAAATTTCTTATAATATGTTATCAAATATTATAAAAGATATTGATGAGAAAGAGGCAGACTTTCAGTTAGAGTTGGCTAATAATAATATTAAGTGGCAGCTAGGTCATATCATAGTTGCGAATGAAACGTTTGTATTTGGTACGACTGAGGAAGAGAATACTTTAGGGGCTGAATTAGGAAAGTCATTTGCACCTGGTACTTCACCTCAAAGCTTTACTGGCGCTGAACCAACATTTAAAGAACTAAAAGGTATTTTAAATACACAATTAGACAGAATATTAAATATTGTAGATGACCAATTAGATCGTAAACGAAATGAGCCATTAGCTAATATGACAACTTTTGCTGAAACAATACCTTTTGGTGTTACGCATACTAATTACCATACTGGACAAATAAAATTGATGAAAACTATGATGGATAAACTCGATCAAGGTGTATAATTAATTAGGCTGAGACATTTAATTATGTCTCAGCCTGTTTTTTTTGTACATTTAAAACAAATTAATGTCTTATCTTCTAAAACAATACCTTCTATAAAACCACTGTTACAATAAATATTCTTTTGACAAATCTTACATTTACCGACAAGTTCTTTTTCCAATATAATCACCTTCATATTAATATTAAATACTAAAAAATGATATGATAATTATAATCAATATTAACATACAATAATGGAGTGATAGAGATGGTATTGGAAATGAAAACAAAATGCGACAATTGCGATTATGTTTTCCATGAAAAAAGTAATGCTTTTATTTGTGTAAAAGAACATACTTTTTGCCGTGATTGTGCAGAAAATCTATATTATGTTTGCCCAGAATGTAGTGGCGAACTTGTAGTAAGACCGAAACTTAAAGCTGATGAAAACACAATTATGAGTGATAGATAAATTTTTATAGATAAACAGGGGGATATACAATTGAATATCGTAAAAATTAACGAAGATGACATTTCACGAATTGTACCAATTTTTAATGCATATCGTGTTCATGCGGGGAAAAAATCTAATAAAGAACAGGCTAATACATTTCTGTATAATAATTTAAAAAATAAAAATGCTACTATATTTATAGCTGAAGAAGAAAATGATGTTATTGGATTTATACAATTATATACGATGCTTTCTTCGATGAAAATGTCACAACTACTTATTATTAATGATTTGTTTGTTACTGAACAAGCACGTGGTAAACACGTTGGTGAGAAACTCATGAACCAAGCATTTCAATATGGTAAAGAAAATGGGTATGAGATAATGTATTTGGAGACTGAGAAAACAAATGTAGCTGGAAACAAACTATATCAAAAATTAGGTATGGTTTTAGATGAAGATCATAACTATTATAGTAAGCCTTTATAAAATAAAACAAGAGGTGGGGATTAAATGAAAGCAATTGGATTTAAAAATGGCTTTGATTTAAATGAAGAAAACGGTTTTGAAGAATTAGACTTACCTACGCCTAAAGCTGAAGGTAAAGATATACTTGTAAATGTAAAAGCAGCAAGTATTAACCCAGTAGATACAAAGTTACGAACGGCAAACTACGATGATTACAAAGTATTAGGCTATGATGCAGCAGGTGTTGTAGAAGCGGTTGGAAATGATGTTGAATTATTCCATGTTGGAGATGAAGTATACTACTCAGGATCTAACATTAGACAAGGTTCTAATGCAGAATATCAACTCGTCGATGAAAGACTAGTAAGTATTAAACCAGAACATTTATCCAATGTAGAAGCTGCTGCATTACCTTTAACTTCACTTACAGCGTTTGAAGCGCTCTGCGAAGGGTTAAATATATCAACAAACCCTGAAGATAATGAAGGAAAGAAATTACTGATTATTAATGGAGCTGGTGGTGTTGGTTCAATAGCAACTCAAATTGGAAAACATCTAGGTTTAACTGTAATCACTACAGCTTCTAGAAAAGAAACAAGAAGATGGTCTGAAAAAATGGGCGCTGATATTGTATTAAATCATAAACACCATTTACCAGATGAATTAAAAGCTCACCGTATCAATGAAGTAGATTATATTTTTGATACGCATAATAGTGATGAATACTTTGCAGTAATGGCAGAAATGATAAAACCTAGAGGCAAAATTGTAGCGTTAGTTAATTTTATGGATAAAGTAGATTTAAATTTATTAAAAGATAAAAGTGTTTCATTTTCATTTGAATTTATGTTTACAAGACCTAAATATGAAACTGAAGATATGAAACAACATCATAAATATTTAAGTGAATTGATGAAATTAATAGATAGAGGCTCTATTAAAACAACACATTATCAAACATTAAAAGGCTTAACTGTAGAAACAATTACAAAAGCTCATGAAATGATAGAAAAAGGAAATAGTATAGGTAAAATTGTAATAGACTATGAAGAAAAATAAATATAGTTAAGAAATATATTAAAAAAAGAGCTTGAGATATAAATCTCTGGCTCTTTTTTGGATAGAATATATTGTTATTGGATTAATTACGCCGAAAATCCAAGTAAAGCCCATTTTATTGGATTAATAAAGTCGAAAATCCAAATAGATCCTCTCTTGTTGGATTTACGATTAAATAGACTCACGAATTTACTTTTTCTAACCTAAAATCAAAAAAGCTGGAACATTTATAATGTTCCAGCTTCTTTTTAAATAGGGATACGTAGCTATATTAATAATCGTTTTCGTTTGCTTTACGTCTAAAGTTTGGATATTTAGAACGTATTGTATAAACAAGCATTGATAGTAATGCAAAAACAATTGCGATACTTCCAATAATCAACATAGATTGTAAGTACGTTACGTCGCTTGTAAAGTTAAATATATTTTCTCTTAATGCTTTAATGACATAGCTCATTGGAGAAAATGGATGTAAGTCTTGGAAGAACTTGCCTGATAATTGAATAGGGAAAGTACCTTCACTTGAACCTAACTGTAAAATTAATAATATGATTGCTAAGAATTTACCGATATTACCTAATACTACAGTTAAGAAAGTAACAATCATATAAGCTGCTAAACTCCATAATAGAAGTGTCAGTGTGAAATATCCATGGTTGGCGATATCCATATCAAATATATATAGACATAGTACTGCTAGTGCGAGTGCTGAACCTACAGATTGTAAGAAATAAATAACAAATTTACTTAACCACCATTTGATTCCTGTTGAATCTCCCATACGTTTATCTATTGGATAAACTGCAGCAAAGGCTACTGCTCCGACATATAAGCTTAATGCAAGAATATATGGTGCGAAACTTTGACCATAATTATCTACTTCAGTTAAGTCGTTTTCACTTGATTTAACTGGTTTATTGATGGAATCTGTATTTTTCTTATTAAAATATTGACCTTCAGACTGTTTAATAGCTTTATCAATATTATCTTTCAATTTATTATTATTAGCTTGTAGTTCGTTTAGACCTTGTGATACTTGCTTACTACCTTGTAGAAGTTGCTCTCCTTGAGCTCCGGCCATAGGTGCCATTTGTTCTAACCCAGATTCAACTTGTTGATTACCATCTATAAGTTGGGATTCTGCATCAGACATTTGTCCTAAAGCTTTAGAGGTATCTTTATAACCATCTGTAAGTTTATTCATGCCATTAAATACTTCTGTAATGTATTTGTCTCGAATAGAACTACTTAGGTTATCTTCAACTGCTGTTACTGCTTTAGTTGCAATTTGAGAACCAGTATAACTATATCCAGGGTTTGTTTTAATATTTAAATCAATTTTTTCTGGAGATTTATCTAACATGGATCCAGCGTTTTTAGTTGTATTTTCAGGTATTGTTATAACTGCATAAGATTCACCGCGTTCTAAATGTTTATCTGCAGTAGATTGTTCTACAAACTCCCATTTGAATTTATCATTATCCTTTAATTTATCAACGACGTCATTACCTATATTCGTCTTCTCACCATTAATTTCGCCGCCTTTATCATAATTGACTATTGATATTTTTAATTCGTCAGTTTTACCATAAGGATCCCACAAAGACCCCACGAATACAGAACTATAAATAAGCGGTAAAAGCATGATTGCTATTAAAGAAATGAGCATAAATTTATGTGTCCATAAGTTTTTTATATCATCAAACATGTTTAGCATTATCCTTTCCAGTTATAAGATTGTTTGCTTTTTGGAGCTGTTTAACGAATGTGATGATTTCTTGATCAGAGAAATGAGAAGATAATTTACGACTAAAAGTTTCATAGATTATATCTTCAGTACGACTAACAAGAGATAATCCTTTTTCAGTTAGCAATACAGATTTTTCTCTTTTATCTTCACCTTGTTGGATTGAAATAAGATCTAAATGCTTTAGTTTATTAATTCTGTTCGATATTGCTGTTTTAAAAACACCTTGTCTTTGAGCTATAAAGCTAAATGTACATTTAGGAGATTCTTTAATAATTTTTAGAGTTTGAAATTGTTCTTTAGAGATTACTTCATCTAAACCAGACTTATTTAAAATTTTTGCTACTTCGCTATGAATATTAACAATAGATTCTTGAAATAGGTTAAATGCTTTTTTTAATTCATTATTTTCCATTAGTACACCTCCTGTACTTATTACTTTTCATATAGTACACCCTATGAACTAAAATTGCAACAATAAAATACATTATTAAAACAAACGTTTGCGCTAGATTATAGATAAATATTTATAAAGCTAATATATGTATGTAAATATAAATGCAAACGTTTTCGTAAAATTCATTGACAAATTGTTAAATTACACATATGATAAGTTTACGTTTAAAAATGAAAGCGATTTCAATTAACGGAGGTAATCATATGACCGATTTAAAATTAGAAAATATTAAGAAAACCTATGATAAAGGAAATACGGTGGTTAATGATTTTAATTTACATATTAAAGACAAAGAATTTATAGTGTTTGTCGGTCCGTCAGGGTGTGGCAAATCAACCACATTAAGGATGATAGCAGGGCTAGAAGATATAACGGATGGAGAATTTTCTATTGATGGTTCAAGAATGAACGATGTAGCACCTAAAGATAGAGATATAGCGATGGTATTTCAAAATTATGCTTTATATCCACATATGACAGTATACGATAATATGGCTTTTGGCTTAAAACTTAGAAAAATGAATAAAAAAGAAATAGACAAAAGGGTACAATATGCTGCAGAAATTTTAGGTTTAAAAGAATTTTTACCGAGAAAGCCTAAAGCTTTATCTGGTGGACAAAGACAAAGAGTAGCTTTGGGTAGAGCGATTGTTAGAGATGCTAAAGTATTTTTAATGGATGAACCTTTATCTAATTTAGATGCAAAATTACGTGTTCAAATGAGGACTGAAATTTTGAAATTACATGAACGTCTACAAACGACAACAATTTACGTAACACATGACCAAACTGAAGCATTAACAATGGCAAGTCGCATCGTTGTATTGAAAGATGGAGATATCATGCAAATAGGTACACCAAGAGAAGTGTATGATTCGCCAGAAAATGAGTTTGTTGCTCAATTTATTGGCTCACCTGCAATGAACATTTTCGATGCAAAAATAAATCAAGATAACTTAGAAATAGGCGATCAAGTGATTAAGTTGAATGAGAGACAGACAAGATTATTAACAAATGCTGGTTATGATGGGAAAGACATAAGATTTGGTATAAGACCAGAAGATATTCACGATGAACCAATATTTATATCAGCACATCGGGATACAACATTCAAAACAAAAGTATTAGTAAGTGAATTATTAGGTTCAGAAATAATGATACATGGTTTGTTTAGTGACATTGAATTTTCAGCGAAATTAGATGCAAGAACAGTAGTAAATCCTAATGAAGAAATTGAATTAGCCATCGATTTAAATAAATGTCATTTCTTTGATAAAGAAACTGGAGAAAAAATAAAAAATTAAATCAGTGTCAAATTAACACTTGAAAGAAGGAGAGCATATGAAGCGAATAATAAAATTTTGCTCAGTGATACTAGTTGTTACGTTATTAGTAAGTTGTGGTCCAAAACGTACACAAGAAGATATTGATAAAGCTTTAAATGATGATGAAAAGACTTCAAAACCTGAATCGTTAACAATGTGGGTTGATGGAGATAGGCAAATGTCTTTCTATAAAGAAGTAACGAAAGAATACACTAAAAAAACAGGAATAGAAATTATTCTAAAAAACACTGCACAAGATGACCAAGTTGACAATTTATCTTTAGATGGCCCCTCTGGAAAAGGACCTGATTTATTCTTTCAACCTCAGGATAGAGCAGGAGATGCATACTTACAAGGATTGGCAGCAGAAATTGATTTTACAGAAGAAGAACTTGAAGGATATTCAAAAGATGCATTAGATGCATTAAACTACGAAGGTAAACAATTAGCATTACCAGTAATAGTTGAATCAACGGCTGTTGTTTATAATAAAAAGCTTGTAAAAACACCACCAAAGACTATGGAAGATGTAGAAAAAATTGCTGAAAACATAACTGATAAAGATAAAAAACAATATGGTTTCATGTTTGATGCTAAAAACTTTTATTTTAATTACCCATTTTTATTTTCACAAGGAGGATACATTTTTAAAGAAAAAGATAACGGATTTGATACTACAGATGTAGCAGTAAATGATAAAGCTGTAGTAGAAAGTGGCAAAAGACTGCAAACATGGTATGAAAAAGGTTATATCACAAAGTCAGCAGATCAAGATGTCATTGTTGGTTTATTTAAAGAAGGAAAAGTTGGCATGTTTGTGACTGGTCCATGGCAAACTTCAGAGTTTAAAGAAGAATTAGGTGACGATTTTGGTACAGCGATTTTACCTAAAGATAATGGCAAACAAATGAAACCATTTTTAGGTGTTCGTGGTTGGTTTATATCAGAGTACAGTAAGGAGAAATATTGGGCTAAAGATTTATTATTATTTCTAACAAATCAAAAGAACATGCAGAAATATACTGACGATATGCAAGAAATTACAGGACGTACAGATGTTTCATCTAAAAATGAACTTCTAAGACCATATGAGCAACAAGCACAAAATGCTGTTCCAATGCCTAATATTCCAGAAATGAGTCAGGTCTGGGATCCTATGGGAAATGCAGCGATATTTATGTCAAATGGGAAAGATTCAAAAGAAGCATTAGATGAAGCAAAAAGTAATATAGACGAACAGGTGAAAATTATGAATGCATCTAAAAAATAAAAGAAGGTGTCAAATATGAAGAATAGAAATCCTAAATTAGCTGGGATATTGTCCGTTATACCAGGTGTTGGACAATTTTATAATAAAAGATACATAAAAGGCAGTATTTTTATTATATTTTTTATTAGTTTTATAAGTGTTTTTTATCAGTTTATGAACATTGGATTTTGGGGATTATTTACGCTTGGTACAGTGCCAAAACTAGATGATTCAAGAGTATTGTTAGCGCAAGGGATTATATCCCTCATACTTATAGCATTTGCTATCACACTTTACGTTGTAAATATAATCGATGCATATAGAAACGCCGAACAATATAACCGAGGTCACGAAATTAAAGATAGTAAAGGGCGTATGGTTGCAACATGGGATAAAACATTCCCTTATTTATTGATTTCACCAGGTATTTTTTTATTAATTTTTGTTGTAGTGTTTCCATTACTATTTATGTGTTTTTTAGCTTTTACGAATTATAATTTATATAATGCACCTCCTAGAAATTTATTAGAATGGGTTGGCTTTGATAATTTTAAATCGTTATTAACTGTTCCTATTTGGAAGACAACTTTTTTTAATGTATTAACTTGGACAATTGTATGGACACTAGTAGCTACAACTTTACAAATTGTGTTGGCATTATTGTTGGCTATAATTGTAAATCACCCGTTGGTAAAGTTTAAAAAATTAATTAGAACAGTATTGATTCTTCCATGGGCAGTACCATCATTTGTTACTATTTTAATATTTGCAGCAATATTTAACGATGATTTTGGTTCAATAAATAATGATATATTGCAACCCTTATTAGGTATAGCACCAGCGTGGTTAAACGATCCATTTTGGGCGAAAATAGCTTTGATATTCATTCAAGTTTGGTTAGGTTTTCCTTTTGTATTTGCTTTATTTACTGGTGTATTACAAAGTATTTCATCAGATTGGTATGAAGCGGCTGATATGGATGGCGCTTCGAGTTGGCAGAAATTTAGAAACATAACATTTCCTCATATTTTGTTTGCAACTGCTCCGTTATTGATTATGCAATATGCAGGTAATTTTAATAACTTTAACCTTATATATTTATTTAATAAAGGTGGACCGCCAGTATCAGGCCAAAACGCAGGAAGTACAGATATATTAATATCATGGGTTTATCGCTTAACATTCGATATGCAAAACTATAATATGGCAGCTACTATTTCATTAATTATTGGAATATTTATCGCAATAATTGCATTTATACAATTTAGAAAAACAAGTACGTTTAAAGATGAGGGGGATATTTAATGAATAAGAAAAACAAAAATATATTAAGAGCTATTTTGATGTATAGTATTTTGGCTGTTATGTTTATTATCATTATTTATCCGTTATTATGGACATTAGGATTATCTTTAAACTCGGGTTCAAATTTATATGGATCAAGTATGATACCTAAAGATGCTTCGCTAAAAAACTATATATTTTTATTAACAGATCCTTCTAGTGATTATTTAACTTGGTATAAAAACACATTAATCGTTGCGACTGCAAATGCATTATTTTCAGTTATATTTGTAGGTTTAACGTCTTATGCTTTTTCAAGATATAGGTTTGTAGGTAGAAAATATGGGTTAATAGCATTTTTAATACTTCAAATGTTTCCTGTTTTAATGGCGATGGTAGCTATTTATATCTTGTTAAATACTATCGGTCTTTTAGATTCATTATTTGGGCTAACTTTGATTTATATCGGTGGATCAATACCGATGAATGCATTTTTAGTTAAAGGGTATTTTGATACAATACCAAAAGAATTAGATGAGTCAGCCAAAATTGATGGTGCTGGGCATATGAGAATATTCTTCACAATTATGTTGCCTTTAGCTAAACCGATATTAGCAGTAGTAGCACTGTTTAATTTTATGGGACCATTCATGGACTTTATATTACCTAGAATCTTATTAAGAAGTCCTGAAAAATATACATTGGCAGTTGGATTATTTAATTTTATAAATGACCAGTTCGGTAATAATTTCACAGTTTTTGCTGCAGGTGCTATGATGATAGCAATCCCAATTTCAATCGTATTTTTACTTTTACAAAGATATTTAGTTACTGGATTAACTGCAGGTGCAACTAAAGGATAATAAGGAGTGGTTTTGTGGTTACAATTAAAGATGTTGCAAAAGAGGCTAATGTAGCCCCTTCAACAGTTTCAAGAGTAATAAGCGGTCATAAAAGCATCAGTGAAAATACATCGAAAAAAGTAAAAGCTGTTATGCGAAAATTAGGTTATGAACCTAATGTAGCTGCAAGAACACTTGTAACTCAAAAAACAAAAACAATAGGATTAATTTTAAAGACAGCATCTAAAGAAATGACTCAAAATCCGTTCTTTACTGATGTATTGATGGGCATATCTATCGCATGTAAAAAAAGAGCGTATTCTACGATTATGACCACTGCGATTGAGTCAGAAGAATTAATCGCAGAAGTAGAAAGTTTAATGAAATCTAAATCTATTGATGGATTTATCATGCTGTATTCAAAAGAAAATGATCCAATTATAAAATTACTTAAAAAAAATAAATTCCCGTTTGTTGTTATAGGCAAGCAACTACAAGAACGAGATATTATTCATATTGATAACGATAATATTGAAGCGAGCGAATTAATGACGCAGTTTATGATAGATAAGGGACATAATCATTTAGCTTTTATTGCTGAACCAGATTCGTATGCAGTGGCAATAGATCGAATTGAAGGGTTTAAAAGGGTTTGCTTAAAAAATAATGTTAATGAATTTCATATTTTTAATGCACGACCTGAAAGAAATGAAATTATGGAAGTCGTTAAGAAAATGAAGGAACAAGAAGTATTTCCAAGCGCAATTATTACATCAGATAGCATGTTAAATATAAATTTATTAAGTGCTTTGTATGACTACAATATAAGAATTCCTGATGATGTAATGACTGCAACATTTAATGATTCTTTCATTAATGAATCTGCTTCGCCACCCCAAACAGTTGTAAATATTCATCCTGAATATTTAGGGGAAGAAGCAGGTATAGCCATGATTAAATTAATAGAAGATCCACATATAATTAAGAAAAACACTATTATACCGACTGAGATTATAGAAAGAGCATCTACAAAAAGACAGGAGAATGTTTAAATATGGAAGAGCGTATTTGGTGGAAAGAAGCTGTATGTTATCAAATTTATCCAAGAAGTTTTAAAGATTCTAATGATGATGGGATAGGTGATATTAACGGCATAAGAGAGAAATTAAGTTATTTAAAAGATTTAGGAATTGATGTAATATGGGTTTCACCAATTTTTAAATCACCTAATGATGATAATGGATACGATATAAGTGACTATCAAGATATCATGAAAGAATTCGGTACGATGGAGGACTTTGATTTATTACTAGAAGAAACGCATGATCTCGGTATGAAATTAATTTTAGATTTAGTTATAAATCATACTTCAGATGAACATCCATGGTTTATAGAATCAAAATCCAGTAAAAAAAATTCTAAGAGAGATTGGTATATTTGGAAAGAAGGAAATAATAATAAAGAGCCCAATAACTGGGGAAGTATTTTTAATGGTTCTGCATGGGCAAAAACAAATGAAACTGATGAATATTATTTGCATATATTTAGTAAAAAACAGCCGGACCTTAACTGGAGAAACGCCAATGTGAGAAAAGAATTATATAAGATGATTAATTGGTGGTTTGATAAAGGAATTGATGGATTTAGAGTAGATGCCATTACACATATTCAAAAATCATTTGAAGATGGTGATATTGAATATGCTGAAAATGAAACGAATTTTAAACCTGCGTTCGAGCGATATACAAATAGGCCAGGTATTTTAGAACATTTAAGAGAGCTGAGAGACGAAACTTTTAATAAGTATGATATTATGACAGTCGGTGAAGCGAACGGTGTTTCTCCATATGATGCTGAAAATTGGGTCGGGTTTGAAAATGGAATATTTAATATGATATTTCAATTTGAGCACTTAGGATTATGGAATACTGAAGATGCAGGGTTCGACATTCAAAGATATAAAGAAGTTATGACCAAATGGCAAAACCAATTAGAAGGTAAGGGTTGGAATGCTTTATTTATTGAAAACCACGATCAACCAAGACTTGTTTCAACGTGGGGAGACGATCAACATTATTGGTATGAAAGTGCGACAAGTCATGCGACGAATTATTTCTTACAAAAAGGGACGCCATTTATATATCAAGGACAAGAAATAGGTATGACTAACTATCCATTCCAATCATTAGAAGAATTTAATGATGTATCAGTCAAAAATGAAGTTAGATTAAAAAAAGAAAATGGAGAAAACGTAGAGCAATTATTACATGATTTCAGTAAAGTAAATCGAGATAATTCGAGAACAATGATGCAATGGAATCAAACTGATTATGCAGGATTTTCAAAAGAAAGACCTTGGTTCCATGTAAATCCTAATTATAAAAGTATAAATGTTGAACAACAATTAGAAGATGAAGATTCAATTTTAAGTTACTATAAAAAGCTAATTAAACTTAAAAAATCTAATAATGTATTTAATTATGGTGTTTATGAATTAGTAGATGAATATCATCCACAAATTTATACTTATAAGAGAAAGCTTGATAACAATCAAGTTATTATAATGTGTAATTTAACTAGTGAAGAAGCAGATATATCTAAAGCTTTTAAAATTGAAGATTATGATTTATTACTGAATAATTATAGAGATATTGAAAAAACACAAAAGTTAAAACCTTTTGAAACAAGAGTGTATCAAATAAAATAAATAACTTAGTATAAAATCCATGCATAACATGACTTTTATAGATTAACGTATTATTCAATGCAGCTAATACGAATTCTTGATAATGTCTCTTGTGTATGGATTTTATATATATCCATATTGTTAACGCTTACTACCTTAAACGTTTTATAATAGTATTGAGGTAATAGAATTCAATCGGGAGGTCATAGTATGAAGAAATTAATGAAAGAAAAAACAAATTTTGTTGCTGATATGTTAAAAGGCATTGAAATAATGGATGATGCGGTTGAAATAATAAGTGAAAATGTAGTAGTAAGAAAAAAACTAAAAACAAAAGGTGTTGCTTTAGTTTCTGGAGGAGGTTCAGGCCACGAACCTGCTCATGCTGGTTATGTGGCAGAGGGTATGTTAGATGCAGCTGTATGTGGTGAAGTGTTTACATCTCCTACTCCTGATAAAATTTTAGAAGCAATCAAACATGTAGCTACAGATGAAGGTGTTCTTTTAATAGTGAAAAATTATGCAGGGGATGTAATGAATTTTGAGATGGCGCAAGAAATGGCTGAGATGGAAGGTATCTCTTGTGAGTCAATCGTGGTGAGAGATGATATATCTATCGAAAACATAGAAGATAGAAGAGGTGTGGCCGGAACAGTCTTAGTCCATAAATATGCAGGTTTCTTATCCGATAATGGATTCAATCTCGCTGATATAAAGAGTAGAACAGAAACATTTATCGAAAAGATAAGAACAATTGGTATGGCTATTTATCCTTGTTTAGTACCAACTACTGGTCAATACGGTTTTGATTTAAAAGAGAATCAAATGGAAATAGGAATCGGTATTCATGGTGAACGTGGTATATATCAAGAGGACATTGAACCAATCGATGAAATTATTAAAAGGTTAATGCACGAATTAGAGAAAGAAATATCAGATAAAACATTAATCGTAATGATTAATGGCATGGGTGCAACTCCAGATTCTGAATTAGCGATTGTTTCACATTACTTTAATGAATATGCTAAAGAAAATGAATTAAATATCGAAAAATATTTAATCGGTAATTATATGACAGCTTTAGATATGCAAGGTTTTTCTATTACTTTAGTACCTTATGATGATGAATATTGCGATGCTTTTGATGCACCGACAGAAAGTAAATATTTCGTATAGGAGGATTTATCCATGGATGCAGATTTATTAACTAAAAAATTAAAAGATTTAAGAAATACTTTTGAACAAGAAGAACAACTTTTAACGGACTTAGACAGAGCAATTGGTGACGGGGATCATGGCGTTAATATGCTGAGAGGTTTCAAAGCAGTTGACGAGAAAATTTCTGGGGATACGTTAAGTGAAGTTTTGAAATCAACAGGTATGACATTAATGAGTTCTGTAGGAGGGGCGTCTGGTCCACTCTATGGATTTAGTTTTGTGAAAATGTCCTCTCTTAACTATGATGAAATTAATCAAGATAATTTGAAAGAATACATTGATGAATTTAAAAATGCTGTAGCAACACGAGGTAAAGTTTCTGGTGGCGAAAAAACGATGTATGATGTGCTACAAAAAACATCTGAGTACTTAGAAAACAATCAATCTATAAGTAAAGAACAATTACAACAATTTGCAGATGATACGAAAGATTTAGAAGCTACTAAAGGTAGAGCAGCATATTTCAAAAAGGATTCAATTGGACATATCGATCCAGGTGCACAGAGTATGGTATTTGTATTGAATGCTTTAAGTGAGGATGTGTAGAAAATGACGACAATAGGAATTATTAGTCATAGTAAAGATATAGCACAAGGTGTGAAAGATTTGTTAGCACAAATGTCACCAGATGTAACAGTAATTGCTAAAGGCGGAAATAATGAAGGTGAGATAGGAACAAGTATCGATACAGTTAACGAAATCATCGATGAACTGACAGAAGATGCATTGTTATTTTACGATATTGGGTCAGCAGAAATGAATCTGGAAATGGCTATTGATTTATACGAAGGTGATTATAAATTATATAAAGTTGACGGGCCTATTGTTGAAGGAGCATTTCTAGCGAGCGTATCATTATCAACAGGAGCAACATTAGAAGAAGCAATTTCAAGCATTGAAAGGGAATTTTCTAAAAAATCTTAAAATGTGATCAAGTCAAAAATATAAAATGATATAATTGCTCTACTAATGATTTTACAAGGTGGAGAAATAAAAAATGAAAATATCGAATCAGAAATTATATGAAAAAGTTGCAGATGTCATCATATTTGATATTAACGAAGGTCGTATAAATCCTGGTGATCGATTACCGTCAATCAAAGCATTATCTGAGAGTTTTGGTGTTGGTCAAGCTACTATTAGAGAAGCATTGAATGCTTTACGAGCAATGGGATATGTCGATATTAAACATGGACAAGGAACTTTTGTTATAAATAGAGAAGAAACAAAATTTAATCTTGAAGCAATTAATGCTAATGTGGAAGACATCGAAAATTTATTAGAAGTACGTAATATAGTTGAAGTTGGTGTAGCAAGATTGGCAGCATCTAATCGTGATGAAAATAATCTTAAGGAAATTGAAGCGGCACTTTTTGATATGAAAGTAGCAATTAAAAAAAATGAATTAGGAGAAGCTTCAGATTTAAGATTCCATCTTGCTATTGCTGATGCTTCAAATAATTACATGTTAAAACAGCTATTGCGCAATGTATCAGAATTAATGCAACATACTATGAAAGAAACAAGAAGAATATATTTATATACAAAAAGCAAATCGATTGAGAAGCTCTATAATGAACATAAAGATATATACGAAGCTATAAAAAGTCAAAATAGTAAATTAGCTGAAGAAAAAATGGCATTTCATTTGTCTGAAGTTGAAAACGCAGTATTAAAACACATTAGATGATGATTAATGATATTAAATAAAGCTTGAGACGAAACACTTGCTCAATAAACCGAAAGAGGCCGAGACATTTGTCTCGGCCTCTATTCGTTATATATACTATTTATAAAAATAAAAAGCGATAAGCTTCAGGATGCTTATCGCTTTGGGTATGTATAACCCATCCGTTCCATTTCATAATCATATATAAAGACTTCTCACAGTAAAATAATAAACTGTAACTTATCATTGCAATAATGAAAAAGCTTATTACAATTTAATATTTGTATATTAAGTATAAGGTCCCTTCAAGAGTTTAGCAATATTAATTATTAAAAAAATAATATCCAAATTACACCGAATAAATAGATTTTATATAAATAATAAAATCATACATTACAAATCGTCAGAAACTTCAAAATATATAGATATTTTATGATATAATATTTCTAATTTCTTATATTAAGGGGGCTATTAT
>NZ_PPRS01000050.1 GCF_002902755.1 Mammaliicoccus lentus
ACTTTCAAGCGCATGTTGATATGTAGGAGCTTGAAAAATAGATTTAAGTAATGTTCTTGCCTCTTGTGAATTCTTTTTTGGGAATCTTTCAATGATGTTTTTAAGAAGATGAAATGTACAACGTTGCCAAGTTGAATCTATAAATTGTGATTTAATAGACTTAATAAGACCAGAATGTGCATCAGAAATAATGAGCTCAGGAGTTGTGAGGCCACGCATTCTTAAATCTTCAAAGAACTCAGACCAAGCCTGTTCAGATTCTTGATTAGAAATTTTAAAACCAATAATTTCACGTCTTTTAAGTTCATTTACTCCCATAGCTATATAAACGCCTTTAGAAACTATTTTATTATTCTCTCTAACTTTAATATGCATGGCATCAACAAATACATATCTGTACTGATGACTAGTAATAGGTCTACTCGACCACTTTTGAATATCGGGGTCAATATTTTTCATAACTTCTGAAATCGTAGATTTCGAAACAGATTTACCTGCCAGAGCCTCTACAATTTTCGTGATGTTTCTAGTTGAAACGCCATTAATATAAGCTTCTATCATCGCTAAAATCAGTGATTGATCAGAGCGAGAATATTGATCAAAAACTTCAGTTGTAAATTCGCCATCACGCGTTCTAGGTACTTTTAAATGAAGTGTTCCGACTGGAATCATAAAATCACGTTCATAGTAGCCATTTCGTTGTGCAATCCTTTCAGGATGCTTTTGTTTGAAATCAGCGTTCACAAACTGATCTCTTTCCATTTCCATATAAGCATTTAATACAGTTACAGCTATACTTTTCATAGCAGTATTTAAATTACTTTCTAAAATAGCACTTGCCAATTCTTCAAAGTCTACGTTAATATTTAACTGAGTCATATATAGGTCACCTCTACAATATTTTCTTAGTCGATTACATTGTACTAAAGTGAGCTATATTTGGCTCTTTTTTTATTACACAATTATATGGACATATT
>NZ_PPRS01000051.1 GCF_002902755.1 Mammaliicoccus lentus
CTGGATCACCTCCTTTCTAAGGATATTACGGAATGACCATAAGGTCATGGAATAACGGAGACATATTGTATTCAGTTTTGAATGTTTATTTGACATTCAACATTGCACATTGAAAACTAGATAAGTAAGCAAATAGATTTTACCAAGCAAAAAACCGAGTGAATTTTTAACGAAATTCAACAAGCTTAATAATCGCGCGT
>NZ_PPRS01000052.1 GCF_002902755.1 Mammaliicoccus lentus
TTTCATCTAGAATTCGAAAATGAACAAAATCGATTGAAAGTTGAAATTATTGAGATACTTCATCAAACATTTCCTGGCTTAGAAAAACTATTTAAAAATCGTTATTCAATGATTGCCTTAAATATCGCTGAAATATTTACTCATCCTGATTTTGTTCAACAAAATGATATGGAAAGTATCATTTCTACAATTTTAAAATCTACAGATAAAGGGTTATCTCAACGAAAAGCAGAAAGTTATGGAGAAACACTTTTTAAATTAGCGAATGATAGTTACCCTAACGTCAATTCATCTTCGTTCCTAGTTAAAAAAGCACAATTATTAATTCAAAAATTGAAAAAGTCCATTGGACAATTATCACAATTAGATAAAGAAATGATTCAATTAGCTCAAGAACTTGACTGCTTTGAAATTATTTATTCTATACCAGGAATTGGAGATCTAACTGCAGCCATGATAATCGGTGAGCTTGGCGATATATCTCGATTCAAATCAAATAAACAGTTAAATGCTTTTGTAGGAATTGATATCAAACGATATCAATCTGGTGGGACACATTATAGAGATACCATCAATAAACGCGGTAATAAAAAGGCGAGACG
>NZ_PPRS01000053.1 GCF_002902755.1 Mammaliicoccus lentus
TAGGTCACCTCTACAATATTTTCTTAGTCGATTACATTGTACTAAAGTGAGCTATATTTGGCTCTTTTTTTATTACACAATTATATGGACATATTCTGTTATTCAGTGTTTTAATATAATTTTATCCTAAATACATAAGGTATGCCGCTCTAAAGTGCAAGAAATAAGAAACAAGCCTGTTACAATTTCTAACGACCTAGTGAATCTAAACAAGCCCGTTAGCGCGATATTTTCTATGATTTAATTTTATGTACTCAAATCTTTGTTAGTTATAACAAAAATAGAAGACTATATACTTTTTAAAACGAAATAAACAAACACCGCAATCCGAAAGAGAAATCAACGGATTGCGGTGTTTGACTTGAGAAAAGGGATTATATCCTATTCTCTATTATTTGATTTTCATAATGATTGGTAAAATCATTGGTTTACGAGCAGTTTTTTCGTATAAATACGGTTGTAACGCTTCTGTTATTGTTGCTTTAACATGATGCCATTCAACTTTATCATTATTATTTAATTTCTCAATTACTGACTTTTTAATTAATCGTTGTGCATCATAAATTAAATGACCAGATTCTCTCATGTATACAAAACCACGAGATATAATATCAGGACCAGAAAGCAATTGCTTTGTCTTAAAGTCAATGCTTACAACTACAATTACTAAACCTTCTTCTGATAATACTTTACGGTCTTTTATAACAACGTTGCCTATATCTCCAATTCCGCTTCCATCTACGAACACACTTCCAGAAGGTATGCGTCCTGCGTATCGTGCAGAATCTTTTGTAAGTGCTAATACATCACCGATTTCATATACAAATATATTATCAGGATCAACGCCACAGTTAACACCTGTTTCACTGTGTTTCTTAAGCATTCTATATTCACCATGAATCGGCATGAAATATTTCGGCTTAATTAAACGAAGCATTAATTTTTGTTCATCTTGAGAACCGTGTCCAGATGTATGAATATTCGACAACTTACCATGGATAACATCTGCTCCAGCTTTATAAAGCGCGTTTATTGTTCTGTTAACACTCTTTGTATTACCTGGAATAGGTGAAGAACTAAATACTACTGTATCATCAGGTATAATACTAATTTGTCTATGTGTGCCATTAGCTATTCTAGATAAAGCAGCCATTGGTTCACCTTGAGAACCTGTACATAAAATTAATATTTCATGCTTAGGCACAGTATTGATTTTATTAGGTTCAATAAATGTTTCAGGTGGTACTTTAATATATCCTAAATCAGTACCAATTTTAATGTTGTTCTCCATTGAACGACCGAATACTACAATTTTACGATTGTATTTAACGGCAGCTTCAACAGCTTGTTGTACACGATATATATTTGATGCGAAAGTCGCAAAAATAATTC
Organism: Mammaliicoccus lentus; assembly: GCF_002902755.1. Classification (GTDB taxonomy): domain Bacteria; phylum Bacillota; class Bacilli; order Staphylococcales; family Staphylococcaceae; genus Mammaliicoccus; species Mammaliicoccus lentus. Next base: position 1,393 of record NZ_PPRS01000053.1, read on the forward strand.
TTCCTGTACATTTACGGAAAATCTCATCTACATTTTGTCCAACTTCTTTTTCACTTAGTGTAAAGTTAGGAACTTCAGAGTTAGTAGAATCTGAAAGTAAACAAAGTACGCCTTCTTCACCTAATTGAGCCATTTTAGCAATATTTGCTGGTTGTCCAACAGGTGTGAAATCAAATTTGAAGTCACCAGTATGAACAATTTTACCTTGAGGTGTATCAGCTATAATACCGTATGCTTCAGGTATACTATGTGTTGTTAAATAAAATGAGATTTTAAAGTGTTTAAATTCAAACACAGAGTCTTCAGTTATTTCATTGAGTTGTGCAGTTTTTAGTAAATGATGTTCTTCTAATTTATTTCTAATTAAACCTAAAGCTAATGGACCACTGTATATGGGAACATTGAATTGTTTAAGTAGATAAGGGACGCCACCAATATGGTCTTCGTGTCCATGTGTAATGAATAAAGCTTTTACTTTATGTTTGTTTTGTATTAAGTAAGTATAATCAGGTATCACGTAATCGATACCAAGCAAATCGTCATCTGGGAACTTAATACCAGCGTCTATTACGATTATTTCATCTTGATATTCGAGGGCGTACGTGTTTTTACCTATTTCACCGAGTCCTCCCAGTGCATATACACCTACTTCATTTTTTTGGATGGGTTTCATTTAGATTTTCTCCACATTAAAATGTTCTGATTTTTGTTCATAATCTAAATGAGCGCCCTCTAATTTTTGGACAAATTCGATATTATAATTACGATCTGATAAATAACGTCTCACTTGTTCTTCTGTTTGTCCTTCGAAATACTTAGTTTGTGTACTTTCACGTACAATAACTTCACTTTTGTCTTCTTGATAAAATACTTTAAATATTGCCATATATATAATCCTCCTAGTTGATTAACATAAATAAAGCCCTAGTTTAAGGCTAGGGTTAGTCAATTTTTGAAATTTGAGTCCCGTTCATTTTGAGAGGTATTTAAATTAAATATATAAATACCTTTTTAATAAGTTCATTTTACATGATAATTAGATATAAATAAAGTTATTTAACTAAATCTTTCATATATACTCAGAATGGACTAGAATAGAACGGAGGAGGCGATGATAGTTGGAAAAGAAATTAATATTTCTAGATATAGATGGTACAATTTATGATGAAAATAAAGAAATACCTCAATCAACAATAACCGCAATAAAAAAATTAAAAGAAAAAGGTCACATAGTTGGAATTGCTACTGGACGCGCACCTTACATGTTTAAGCACGTAATTGAAGAAACTGATATTCAAACGTTTGTTTCATTAAATGGACAAATTGTTGTTCATGATGGAGAAGTAATAGGTAAATATCCATTGAATAAGGAAGAATTAACACAAATCGTTGAAAAAGCACACAAAAATAATCATCCTTTAGTTTTCTTTGGAGACACAAACGTATACGCAAGTGAAGAAAACAATCTTCATATTTCAGAAAGCTTAGGCACTTTGAAAATGGATTATCCACAATATCACAATACATATTATTTAGATCATCCAGTATATCAAGCGCTTATATTCCATACTGCTGATGAAGATTATAAATATGATAACCAATTTGAATCTTTAAAGTTTTATAGATGGCATACTTTAAGCAGAGACGTTGTACCTAACAATCGTTCTAAAGCAGAAGGCATTAAAGAGTTGAGTAAAGAGTTAGGATTTTCATTAAATGAAGTCGTAGCGTTTGGCGATGGACCGAACGATGTTGAAATGTTAACTGAAGTTGGTTGTGGAGTAGCTATGGGAAATGCTGTAGACGCTTTAAAAGAAGTTTGTGATTATGAAACTAAAAGTGTAGACGAGAATGGCATATACGATGCATGTGTGAAATTAGGATTGATAGATGAATAGGAAGTGAATGTTATGGATAAAGTTGAACGTATTATAAAAACTGTAAAAGCTGAAAAAAATAGATCAGATAAACATTTTAAAGGTATTGAATTTAATATTCGCCAAAATGAAGTTGTTATGATTTATAATTATGATGAAACAGTAAATAATGTAAAACAAGATCCACACTACATTCGACATAATAAAGATCCAGAGTGGTTGAATCTAGATGAATTAGAATTAATTCAAAAATCATTAAGAGAAGAAAATATTAAATTTATAGAACGTAGAGATGAATTTATGTAACTATAATTTAAAACTTAAAACTATGAAAACATACTAAGATTAGCTATGAAGAAATCTATGACGATAGATTTTTCATAGCTATTTTTTATAGTTATAGAGAGGAGTAGACTGTGCGATCTCTTGGGTTTGAAATCCGTAAAAAAAACTAGTCAGCTTTACTCTCGCCTTTTGAAATTCGATTGTAGTATGTTGGGTTCTTGAAACCGTGTATAGGAAAGTGAAATGAGAAAGGTTCAGTAAAGTTACAACTTCTCAAATTTATTAAGGAGGTTTTATTTATCGATTACTTAGGCATTGATATTAGTAAAAGAGATAGTGTGATTGCACACTATATTGATGAAAAATTCCAAAAGGAATTTACTATTCAAAATAACAAAAATGGTTATAATTATTTATTAAATTATTTGAATCGTGTAAATCAGCCCAAATTAATTTTTGAATCCACAGGTATATATTCAAGAGCTATGGTTCGGTTCTGTCGAGTTAACCAAATTAATTATATTGAGTTGAATCCTTTAGAAGC
>NZ_PPRS01000054.1 GCF_002902755.1 Mammaliicoccus lentus
TCTGCTAAAAATCAAACAGATTTATTTTGTTAATACATTCTAAAAAACCAATGGTTGATTACTTCTAAAGATATTACACATAAATATGGACTTGACTTGCACGTGGACCTCGTCTTGCAACTTTATACCATATTTACTCAAACAAAAAACTGAGACAATTTAACTGCCTCAGCCTCTTAATTATGAGCAAGGATTCAAATCCAGACTCCACTATTTATTTAGATTAATTTTTGCTTTGTGTTTTGTTTTTTTATTTTCATTAAGAATCCGAATAGTCCTATACCCCACAATAAAAATAGAGGGTCCCACACCATCGCTTGGCCAAATGTAGTATAAAAATCATGATACTGGATAACTTGCAACAACTTTAACCATCCTACAACTGTATTTAACCCCCCATATATCATTAAAAATACTGAACCTATACATGATATATAAAATAAAATTTTATTATATGTTTTCATTAAATACAAAGGTCCTAATGTTGCTATTCCTTTAAATAAACCGACCACAATTAACATGAGGTTCATCCATATTCCCCACTGTGCATTAAATGTAAAAACCCAAGAACCGACTGATAATAATCCAGCTGTTCCTCCAAATGCCCAATACAACGAGAATAATGTATGTACCAGCCCACTTACAACGAAAATTGAAATAAATTTTTTCACTTTATCACCTATTTTGAACAAATATCGTCTTATTTGCTAAGCGACTTGCTTTCTAAATTTCAATAATTTGAATTGTATTTTGTATTTCTTGTTTTAAATCTTTAGAACGCCATTCTCTTTGATACCCTAAGCATGGACAAATAAAATTGACACCTTTTTCTTCTATATTATTACGAAAATGTACGTGTCCCATTATGCTATATTTTATCGGATACTTTTCATAAAATAAATCAAAATCTGATGTTCCTATAAACGCATTAAAATAATCAAATATTCTATGTGGCATAGGTACAGCAAATTGTTTGTGTGTGACGATGTGCGTCATCAAAATAATATTTTTGTCTTTAACTTTTTCTAAATCTCGTCTTACTGAATCTGCTGCTAGTTTAGACATTTCTAGATCAGACTTACCCCAATCTATTCTTTCTTTATCTAGCCAAGTAGATCCGTAATATTTTCTTCTTTCTAAACGCTCTAGGCTAAATTTTTCACTATCAGCAAAGCTGTAATCATACCAACCGCTATGACCTACAATCGCCCATTCATCATTGATTATATATGGGTCTGCAATTATACTTTCTGGTTGTGATTTATAATACTCAAATATTTCATAAGAAGTCTTTTCTTCCGCTTCATTTTTCCAATAATCATGATTGCCAGGAATAAATAACACTTCTATATTTGTTTGATGTTTAACATTTTGTATAAATGGCATTGTTTGTTGATAATGGTTAGAAATATCGCCTGCTATGAGTAACATATCTAGTCTCAATCGCTTCACTTCATCAATTAAAACACCTTCAAAATCTTTCGGAAAATAATGATTACTTCGATCGATATGCAAGTCAGAAATCGCACCAATTTTCATACTTATTACCTTACTTTCTATTGTATACCCTTTAACTTCAATCTTATATTAACATATAAATGTAAACTATCCTTTATAATAGAATTAATAATAATTATTGGAGGCATATAAATGGATATTCAAAAGTTTGAAGAATATTTAAAAATAGATTCTAAAAATTATAATCAACTTAATTTAGAAACTTTAAATCATTATATAACACGCTTTATGTACACTGTTCCTTTCGAAAATATTAGCGTACAAAATCAAAAATCTATTTCCGTTAATATCGATGACTTATATGAAAAGATTGTTATAAATCATCGTGGAGGATTTTGTTATGAAATGAACACTATATTTCAGTTTTACTTAGAACAAAAAGGTTTTAGTATTACTTGCGCATCCGCTACTATACACACACCTGATGATGGATGGAGTAACGATGGTTCACACATGACAACTATCGTGCAATTAGATAGACCATATATAGCTGACGTGGGATTTGGAGACTTACCTATTAATGCGTTACCCGTTCACTATGAATCTGATAATATGACTGTCACTACTGTATCAGGTAGCTATCGCGCAATCTACGGAGAAAACGAAGAAATTCTTGTTCAAAAACTACAAGACGATAATTCTTGGAGAACTTCATATAAAGCTAAAAATATATCCAGACCATGGTCATATTTTGAAGAACATTTAGAATTTAATGAGCATAACCCAGAATCTATATTCGTACAAACATTGCTCATCACAATGGCTAAAACCTATGGTCGCGTTACAATGTCACAAGATCAACTAACGATAACTAAAGCTGATGGTAAAGAACAATCACCAGTAACACCACAAAATTACAAATCCATCTTGCAAAAATACTTCGGGTTAGACGTGACAATACAAACAATTGAAAATAAAGTATAAAAATCATAAAAAAAAATCTCCTAACCCACTGCTGAATATACAACGGATTAGGAGATTATTTATAAGAAAAGGATATGTCTCAGTCCTTATTTCTCTTTTATTTGTAATTCTTGTTCTTTCCACCATAATGCTTCTTCAGCATTTTTAACAACGTGATTAAATTCTTTTTCATTTGATACAGTAGGATATGAGCCTTTTAAAGCTTTTCCTGAAGTTGTTTCAAATAATACAAGAATCGTTATGAAACCGATAAGGCTGACAGCTGTTAAGTAATATGCTGGTGCTAGTGGGTTTTGAGTAACGTGCACTAACCATGTTGACACTAATGGTGTTGTACCACCAAATATTGATACTGATACGTTAAATGTAACAGCTAGTGTGCGGTAACGTACGTCTGTAAAGAAAATACTCGGTAATAAACTTGGCATAGAACCTTCATAAGTTGAAAGGAAGAATCCAAGTATTAAAATACCAAACGATACAAACATTAACTGATTCATGCCCATAAAGTAAAAGGCTAGTAATGAAAATGCAGTTAACCCAAATGAACCGAATAAGACAACTTTCTTATTACCAATCTTGTCACTTAGACGTCCGAATAAGAATGCTAGTGGAACCATTACAACCATAACACTCGTAATGAGAATTGTACTTACAGTCGTTGAGATGCCAATAACTTCGTCTAAATATGATGGCATGTATGAAAGTAACATGTAGTTCGTGATATTAAAGAATGCCACTGTAATAAAGCATAAGATAATATCTTTTTTATGATTTTTAATAATCGATACAAATGATTCAGGCTCTTCTTCATTTTCTTCGATTTCATTTTCAAATATAGGTGTTTCGTCTAAATGTCTTCTTAAATAAAGACCGATTAATCCAAGTGGTGCGCCAAGAATAAATGGAATTCTCCAGCCCCACGCTAGCATTTGTGCATCAGATAAAGCAATAAACATACCACTCGCTAATAAAGAAGCAAGTATGTAACCTGCTAAAGTTCCAATTTCTAATCCACTGCCTAGTACACTTCTTCTGTTATCAGGAGATAATTCAGCAATATATACCATTGCACCTGCATATTCTCCCCCCGTTGAAAACCCTTGAATAATTCTAGCAATTAACAAAAGAATAGGAGCCCATATACCAATTTGATCATATGTAGGTAAAAGACCGATTAATAAAGTTGAAGCAGCCATTAATATAATAGTTGTCGTCAATACTGTCTTACGACCAAGACGATCACCAATTCTACCAAATATAACCCCACCTAACGGTCTCATTAAAAATGCAATCGCAAATGTTGCGAATGTAAATACTAATTTTAATTCATCGTTCTGTACGCCAGTAAAAAAGTTTTGGCTAATAATAATTGCTAAATAAGAATATAGACCGAAGTCAAACCATTCCATAGCATTACCTATACCTGTTGCGTAAACACTTTTCTTAGTTTGTTTCATATCAACAACATTAATTTTGTTTTTGTTAAATTTCATGTTTGATTAAACACCCTTTCGATATAGTTATGTATCTTAGCATATCGACAAATTAACACAACTGTAATATTACACTTGTATACCTTGTCGTAAATTGTGAAAACCGCCACAAACGTTATAACTTATACCGATTGAAACTGGTCGACCAATGGTGTAAAATTATATTAATTTTCTTAAAATTTGCATTGATTTCCTATAGAAAGTTACTTTATTTATATAGTAAACAAATGTTATCTTTCCTAAAATTTGTATGATGAAAGGAATAAATCAAACCGTAAAATCATCTTCTTTGAACATAAAAAAGTCCCTTTAAAAGTTAAATTTCACTTAACTTTTAAAGGGATAAATTTTATAAAACTATTTAATTTCTATTTTTGTACCTTCTTCTATATTAGCAAGAGGCTTATCTTCTAAATATAATGTTCCAGATTGTTCAGCTTCTGTGCTCCCATCAAACTTTAAAGTAATATGACCTAAATCATTTAAGTTTTTATTAACAGCAGAGCCTACTTTTGTAATTTTATATTCATTATCATCTAAAAATAGCGTTTGTGATTCAGTTATTTCTCCGTCTATCTCATTTATATCGATTATATAACAAAAATCGACTAACTCATCAGGTGCATTATCACCAAATAATATAACCATCTTTTCAGCTTCGAATGCTGATGCATCTTTTCCTATACGCTTTATTTCTGTCTTGTACATTATTTATGCACTCCTTTTTATTTATTTATATAATCCAAAGCTTGCCAGCCATGCTACAAATACCCGCGGTACACCGTTTAAGAAGCGTGAATACAGTACGGATGGCACACCGACTTCGATTGTTTTCGTTTCTGCTTCTGCTAAACCTAGCCCTACTGGAATAAAGTCAGCAGCATTTTGAGTATTGATTGCAAATAATGCCGGTAATGCTAAGTTTGGCGGTATATTCCCTTTACCAATTTCTACACCAATTAAAGTACCTAATACTTGTCCAATTACGCCACCAGGTCCTAACAATGGACTTAAAAATGGAAGTGAGCATATAAACCCAATTATAAGAAGACCCCAAATGTTACCCGCTAATGGTGACATAACCTTAGCAAATACATCTCCAATTCCAGATCCTTGAATAATACCAATCAATAATGCTACAAATCCCATGAATGGTAAGATTGTATGCAACATTGTATCTACTGCATCACGTGCAGCTTGATAGAAAGTATTAATAACTTTACCTGCTGCTAGACCAATTTTCGTTAATATAGATTTATTTTCCTGTTCTGCTCTTGTTTCCATAATTTTTTTATCTTTAGAATATGAAGCTGTTTCATTACTTTTTGTTTCTTCAGTTGACGCAGTTGATTCCGCTGTTGTTTCATTAGAACTACTTTCTCCTGCTACGCTTACTTGCTCTACATCCACATTTGAAACATAAATATCTTCTGTAATATGTTGTCTCAAAGGACCACTTTTACCTGTTGCCATAATGTTTACAGTCGGGATACCTTTTTGAGGGTAAATACCACATCTCAAAGTACCACCGCAATCTATAACAGCAACCATAATTTCATCTTCAGGTACTGATGTTTCGAAACCGTTAACAGGTGAGCCACCAGTAATTTCACAAATTTTATCTACTATTTCAGGTCTGTGACCACCTGTAACATACATAACTTTGTCTTTCTTGCCTTCTATTCCAATTTCTAAAGGGCCACCAAAGCCACCTGAACCTTTAACAATTCTAGCTTTTTTACTCATGTTGCTCACCTCATCCTTCTAATTTAACTTCTGTACTTAATTTTACTTTTTGTTGTTTTTCTACGTAACTAGTTGTAAAGTCAGTAACCCATCCACCAATAAAGTTCATAACTAAACCAACAAGTAAATATCTTACTGCTAAATCTGTCATCGGTAATCCTAATTGTTGAACCCCATTTGCGATACCTAAGAATATAAATAATTCTGCTGGGTTAATGTGCGGAAACAGACCGTTACTCGTATGTGCGAACTGAGCTGCTGATGCAAAATAACTTGGTTTATACTTCTCTGGCATAAATCTTCCTAGAGAGTGGACCATCGGATTTGCTAACATAAATGAACCTAAAAACGGTAATACTAAATATCTTAAAAATGGGTTTTTAGATGATTTTTGTGCGATTATATTAATTCTTTTTTCACCTATTAATTGGATTAATGTGTTCATCGCAATTAATAACATTAGTACTAAAGGTACAATTGTTGTCATCCAGTCTATAAATGTATCTGCGCCTGTTTGAAATAAATTGATAAAACCTTCTGCTAACTTAACTATGAAGTCCATGTTGATTTACTCCCTTCTTTTTTAAACATTCCATTAATTTTTTTAACTGCTTTCATCATTGGAGAAGGTATCTTTTCAATTTCTCCTCCAGATTGAATAACATTAAATGTGTGGTGAGCGTCTAAAATAGCTTTTATTAATAATTTGTTATACTTTTTTAAATCTGTATCTCTTAATTTCTGAATCTTATATCCTTCTAAACCTTTTAATTTCTTGAATTTAGAAAATACTGTGACACCTTGCATATAGCGTGCCTCTTCTATTTCATTACGGTTATTAATTTGAAGAAGTACCAACGTTCCCGATTTAAATATAGCTGGTCTTCTTCCAATAGCAACGCGACCATTTTCTCGCAATTCCGTATAGTGTTTAGTGAAATTTTTAATTTGAAGCAAACCTAGCAAGTATTGAATTATAAATCCAACAGCTAATATGACAATCAATATGATGAAAAATATAGCTAACCCCTCATTTCCTTATTTAATATATGTGCAAGCGCTATGTAATCCGTATCTTTTCTTATCTGATTGATAATATAACTATTGGTCGTAATAGCTAAAATCTCTTCATATAATCGGATTAGTACCGCTTCATTCACTTCAGTTTCTGGTGTCGCAACGAGCACAACTAGTTTTACCTTTTCACAATCATTCAATGGTTGGTTAATGATTGCTAATTTAAACCAAATACCATGAAAATGGTGACTAGTGTGTGGAAATCCCAGAAATCCTGTTACTGTTGATTTATGCTCTTCTCTCTCTAAAATTTTAGAAATAAAAGTATGATCAACTTTATTCTCATTAATCAGTTCATTTGATAAATACGCGATTACTTCTTCATACGTCATACTTTCATTAATTTGATAAACATCTTGTTCACTTAAAAAATCTACTATAATACTTTTGTTAAACAGCTTTTTATTGTTGACGTCTTTATAAATCATGAATTGTTCGATTTTAAGTTTTAACGCTTGTTCATCTAATATGTTATCTATATAAATTATTCTGTTAAACAATCTATTTGTTTTAATGGTTGATACCGTTAAGTCATAATCATCAATTTGAAATTGATTTAACTCATTTTCACTAATTACATCAATCGTTATTTGATTACCAAATATTTTTTCTAATTGAACTCTCATTAATTTCGCACTACTCAAACCTTGGTTTGTTATAAATGCGACTGAATGAATTTCTTTAAATTTTTGTTCTAACTGCTGTAAATAGACACTGAAATAAATTGATAAAAATCCAAGTTCATTTAAAGGCACTTTAATATTGATTTCTTTTTCAATATTTGTAGCTAACACTTTAGAAAGCTCATATGCAAACGGATATCTGTACTCAACTTCATTAATAAAGTCATTTTGTATTCTAATATCAAATATCAATCTATTTATAAGGTATTTAATGTGAAGTTGTATATCCGTGCTAAATAATTCTTCATCTATTTTGATAGTGTAATAAAAATCAATATCATCAATCGTTTGTTGAATAATGCGATTTAAAATAGATTGATCATCTTCTGAAATGATTTCATCTAACAATGAAGCTCTTCTACCTATAATTTGAAATACGATTAGCAAAATTTCTAAATTTGGAAATGTTATTGAGTACTGATGACTTAAATATTCTTTAATTTCGCTTAAAGCTATAAAGTCTTCAGACTCAAACACTCTTTCATCGATTTGTACATTTTGTCTTATTTTATAATCATTTTCTATTCTTGATAAAACAACTTTAGTTGCAGTGATAAGTCGGTTAAACGTTGCGTGGTCTAAGTTATATTGTGTTTTCGTCTTATCGAGAATTGCATATATGGAATCTGGTAATGTGTAAGAACTATACTTTCTATTGAACAGTTCTATTAAAACTTTTCTCACTTCTAGTTCATTACCTTCTATACGTAAACCAACATTTTGAGTACCTTTAATACTAACTCTATAATGTTCTAATTTAGTTTTAATACCATTAATGGTATTATTGACAACACTTTTACTTAGAAATAAATCTTCAGCTATATCATCTATTGTACAAACGCCGTTATAAAGCAAATAATGGAATATGTTTTCTTCACGTTCCTCTAATTCATCAAAATGATAATGAATATGAGATTCTAAATCTTTGAGTAAATTAAAAAATTTCTTTTCATCTGCTACTATCATTGAAATCGATTGATTTTGCTTAAATATACTAATAGAACCTTCAAAATAAGTTTGAAGTTGATTAATGTAATTCGTTAAAGTTCTTTGAGAAATAGAAAGTTTATGGGAAAGTTTATCAATTGAGATACTTTGCTTTTTAAGCGTTTCAACAATTAATAAATGTTTTTTATTTAATATCAATACTTTCCCTCCTTCCTCTATTTAAAGTTATCCTCGTGATTTACCACCTGAGATATTAATCGTTGTACCAGTAATATAACTTGATTTGTCTGAGCTTAAATAACAAACTAAATCAGCTACTTCTGACAACTTACCAACTCTACCTAAAGGAATAGATTTTGAATAATCACCATTCAATTTATCTACTGTCGTATTTCTACTATAAGCTAGTGCTTCTTCATATTGTTTAGTTCTTAGACCAGTTTCTTCTAAAATTCCTGGTGCTATAGCCACAACCTTAATGTTATGTTTCCCTAGCTCTTTAGCCCAACTTCTCGTAAATCCGATTAAAGCTGCTTTTGTAGCAGAATAAATACTTTGCCCTTCTGATCCTTCTTGGCCAGCTTCACTAGCAATATTTACGATAATCCCTTTATTTTGTTTCACAAAATGTCTACTTACTTCTTGGCTGAATAGAATTGGCCCTTTCAAGTTTACACCGAACATTAAATCTAAATCTTTCATATTAATTTCATACTCTGGCTTTTCGCCTTTAACATCTACTAATAATCTTGGTAAATTAATGCCAGCATTATTAATTAATACGTCTATGCGAGATTGTTCTTCAAAAATTGTATTCACTGTCTTTTCAACAGCTTCTTTATTCGTCACATCAGTCTCTATAAAATGATAATTCCCGTTATCAATTGGATCGTCTTTTAAATCTATATTATATACAACTGCACCATTTTCTAATAATGAATTTACAATTTGTCTACCGATACCAGAAGTACCACCTGTTACGATGATTACTTTTTCATTTATTTCTAACCAATTTTGAGCCATGACTTTTCCTCCTAATGAATGTTGTATATTCATTATAGGTTCAAACGCTTACATAATTAATTTTGTCTTTTGTGCACTTATAAGAAATTAAGAAAATAATACCTTAAATTCAAAAATTTCATAATATTTTTATAAAGTACTATAATTGGTTATAGAGATTATGAGATGGAGGTTTTATACTATGAAGCATTATGACATATTAGTAATTGGTTTTGGAAAAGCTGGTAAGACGCTTGCTAAAGATTTTGCTGGTCAAGGAAACCAGGTTGCTGTAGTTGAGCAAGATTCAAATATGTATGGTGGCACGTGCATTAATGTCGGATGTATACCTTCTAAAACGTTATTACATGAAGGTAATGAAAATCACACCTTCACTGAAGCAATTAATCGTAAAAAAGATGTCGTATCGGCATTAAATAAGAAAAATTTTGATAATCTAGATTCTGATGAAAATATTAAAGTTTATACTTATAAAGCACAGTTTAAGGATAATGAAACTGTCGATTTGTTAAATAAATCAAATGAAATTGTTGAATCTATTCAAGCAGACCATATCATTATAAATACAGGTAGTCGCTCAAATATACCTGAAATAGAAGGAATTGAGCAAACTGAGAACATTTATGATTCTAAAGGTATTATGGAATTGAGACATTTACCAGAACATCTCGTGATTGTTGGTGCAGGTTATATCGCTTTAGAATTTGCGACGATTTTCTCAAGTCTCGGTAGTAAAGTTTCGATGATTCATAATCGTAAACATATATTAGGTACTGAAGATAAAGATGTAGCATCTCATATTTACGACCAGTTGTTGAACCAAGGTATAGAATTTATAGATGAAGCGGAAGTTCACGCTTTTTCAACTGAAGATAATCGTCCTGTTGTTCATACTAACCAAGGTGATATTTCTGGTGATGCTGTCCTACTTGCGACTGGACGCATACCAAACACTGACCTCGCATTAGAAAATACTGATATTAATCTAGGCGATAAAGGTGAAATTAAAGTGAATTCTTCATTAGAAACTGCTGTAGATAACATTTATGCAGTTGGTGATGTTAAAGGTGGCCCACAATTCACTTACATTTCTTTAGATGATTATCGAATCGTTAAAGATCAAATTTCAGGCAATAAAAAACGCTCAACTAAAAATAGAGGTCATGTTCCATATACAGTATTCTTAGACCCACCTTTAGGACGTATAGGAATGACAGCTAGTAAAGCTAGAAAAGAAGGCTTCAATGTAAAAGAAGGTATGATTGAAGTTAAAAATATTCCTCGTCACAAAGTTAATAACGATGATAGAGGTATATTTAAAGCGGTAGTTGATGTAGATTCACAACAAATATTAGGCGCTAGTTTGTACGGCACAGGATCTGAAGAAATTATTAACGTTCTTAAACTCGCTATGGATATGGATGTGCCTTATACAAGATTAAGAGATAACATTTACACGCACCCTACTATGGTCGAAGCATTTAACGATTTATTTGATATATGATAAAAAACTTTTGGTCAATAAAGGTCAAATTATTTGAAATGTACTTATATATCATTCACAATAAAGTTAAATATTATGATAGGAGTGATTTCATGTCTGAAGAAAAACAACAAGAAAAAGACATACTAACTGAAAAACTATTAGAAACACGTACGATCATTATAACTGGTGAAATTAATGATAAAGTTGCAAAAGAAGTTGGTAACCAACTTTTATTACTAGAAGCAATGGGCGATGAACCAATTACTTTATTCATTTCCAGTCAAGGTGGTCATGTCGATTCAGGTTATTATATTCATGACATGATTAATTTCGTGAAACCAGAAGTAAATATTATCGGTTCTGGTTGGGTAGTAAGCGCAGGCGTAATTATTTATCTAGCTAGTAAAAAAGAAAACAGATATAGCCTACCAAACACAAGATTTATGATTCACCAACCATCAGGCGGCGTACAAGGACAATCTGTAGAAATGGAAATTACAGCTAAAGAAATTATACGCACACGTCAAAAAATCAATGAATTAATCGCGAAAGAAACAGGACAGCCTATAGAAAGAGTCGAAAAAGATACAGGCCGCGACTACTGGTTAAGCACACAAGAAGCTTATGATTACGGCTTTATCAATAAAATTATTAAATCACGCGATGAAATCGATAAATAAATATATTGTTACTATAATCAACAGATTGTATATTAACAAAGAAAGAGTCCAGAACATAAATAATTGTCCTGGACTCTTTTTTATATGGCGGTACCTGACTGGGTGGAACCAAGAAATCTTTTTAGCAAAATAAGATTTCTGTTCCACTCCCTTATAATATTTCTTTTGCTGCTAGTACTGCTTCTTGTGTAATTTCATGACTGTTCACCCAAGTTTCATGTACTTCAGCACCGCGTTCTTTAAATATTTCAATCACTCGTTCACTTTGTTCTTGTGTAACGATTGGATCTTGTTTACCCATTGATAGGAATACTTTAAAGTTTGATAAATCTTTTTGATTATCTTGTAAGTCTAAAGGATATAATGGTGCGAATAATAACGCTTTTTGGAAAGGTGTACTTTCTCTTAGTATTAAGTTAATCGCCATATTCGACCCGTTTGAAAAGCCTACTGGTATAACGTCTTCTAAATTAAACTCATATTCTTTTGATGATTCTTTGATAAAATCATATAATTCTTGACCTCTATACTCTAAATCTTCTAAGTCATAATCGCCTTCTGCACGTCTCTTGAAGTAACGCGCCATACCATTTTCGGATATTTCACCTTTTACACTTAACACATTATAACTTGGATCAAGCATTTCTGCTAAAGGTAGTAAATCTCTCTCGTCTCCACCTGTTCCGTGTAATAAAAGAAATACAGGTTTGCCTTGTTCACCTTGTTTAAATATATGTTTCACTTCTAGTCAACTCCATTCACTTTATGGTCTTTCTATTGTAAATGTGCGCCCTATTTCAGCGTAATCATTACCTGCTAATCTACTTACTGCACTTAATTCATCTTTATTAATATAGCCATCGTTATAAATAGCATCATCAAAATGATAATGTTTTATTTCTAATAATATTAAATCAGATACAGGTTTATCATCTTTTTTAATAACCATTGTATCGTGTAATACTGCTTCAAAGCGTACCTTACTTTGTTTCAATCCTGGTACTGAGACACTTAACGATTCTACAGTATCAAATGTTGTACGCGTAAGTTCACTTTCATTTCTATTTAAAAGCGCAGCGGTTTCATTTGTATTTTCAACGTTTTCTGTATCTACAATGTGTACGACTGCTTCTTTTTGCTCCAATATATTTCGAGCCGTGTCTTTCGATTCTCCATTTACTCTTTGTACTGCTATAGATAGTATAGGAGGTTCTGAAGAAACAACGTTAAAGAAACTAAAGGGTGCAATGTTTAATATACCGTCTTCAGATTGTGTCGTAACTAATGCAATTGGTCTAGGTATAACAGACCCTATTAATAATTTATAGTTTTCTTTTTGCGTTAATTGTTCTGGACGTAACACTTTCATCAGAACCACTCCTTTTCTATTTAATTAGTCATGCTTTCTTGTCGTATCAAAATGTTTAATTTCAGATTCAATATACTCACGCTGAGACTCTAAGAATGGTGGTAACGCAAGACTTTCCCCTAATGTTTCATAAGGCTCGTCTCCCATAAATCCTGGACCATCTGTAGAAATTTCTATTAGTATATGTCCAATTCTGGCATATAATGCTTCAAAGTAGAAACGATTAACATTTCCTGAGTTACCAATGCGTAGTTCTTTATATTTTTCTTCCCATGCTTTGATAGCTTCGTGATCTTTCACTCTAAATGATACGTGATGAACTTCACCGTACCCTTGTCTAGCTTCAGGTGTTTTGTCATCTTTTCTTAAAATAACTTGACCACCGTTACCACCTTCGCCAACTTCAAATAATGTTACATCTTCTTCTTCAACAATTGGTTTCATACCATATATTTGTTTCAATACTGATTTGAAATCGTCATAATAACTAACTGTAATTTCAATTGGTCCTAATCCATATATCGCTTTATCTTCAGGAACTGGTCCGTTTTTCCATGGTATGCCTGGTTCAACACCTTTATTTAATTCATCTGAGAATAATTGATATCTTTGACCGTCTTTCTCTTCAAATGGTAAAACTTTTTTACCAAACAGTTCTTGAATACCGTCATTTTTAACACCAAATTCTTCAAATCTCTCTAAATAATATTCTAAAGCTGCATCGTTTGGTACTCTGAAGCCTGCACGACTAATAGAATTTGTACCTCTTTGACCTTTAGGACTATTTGGGAAATCAAAGAATGTCATGTCTGTCCCTGGTGATCCTTGATCATCTGCGAAAAATGTATGGTACGTATATATATCATCTTGGTTTACTGTTTTTTTAACTAAACGCATTCCTAATACTTCTGTAAAGAATTCATAGTTTCTTACTGCATCATCTGTTATAGCAGTTACGTGATGGATTCCGATAAGTTCGTTATTACTCATTATAGATTCCTTCTTTCTTTATTTTTTATTTCGAATTCGAAATAATAACGCTGAAAAAAATTTGCGCGACTTACTCATTAGACATTGCGCTAATTTTTTTTAATGCTCTTCTTAATATAGCAAGTTCTTCATCATCTAAGATAGAAAAAGCATTCGCAATTGTTTCAGCATGCTTTGGAAAAATATTTTCCATTAACTTATGCCCTTCATCAGTTAATACTGCATACGTGATTCGTTTATCTTTCGTATCTTGACGACGTCTCACATAACCTTTCTTAACTAATTGATCAATGACATATGTTGTACTACTACTTGCTATTAAAATACGTTGTTTAACCTTTTGAATAGGCTGATCACCTTTATGAAATAACAGTTCCATTACGGCAAATTCAGTAATATTCAAACCATAGTTCTTCATGTCTTGCTTAACAATACGATCAATCGTATCATTCGAGCGTTTAATACCTACCAATGCCTTTAAAGATTCATCTGTTCTATTCATGTCATCACCTATCCACATATTATTTCGATTTCGAGATGATTGTAACGCGATTTTAGATGTAAGTCAACAGTTTTGAGTATATTAATTATACTAAGTATAAAAATGATAAATTAAAAGCCTGAGACACAGTATACGTCTCAGGCTGATTCAATATAATGGCAATAGCTGACTGGTATGAAGTTGCACTTATATCAAACTTTTTTCATACCTAGTCCCACTTCGCTTATTTTAAAACTTTAATTTATCTGGTTTATAGAACACTAATATAACCGCCGCAAATACGAAGAAACCTATCGCAACGTACATCGGGAAGTTAATATCTATGTCGAACACTACCCCTGCTACTAACGGGCCAACTAAGTTACCGACGCTGGTTGCGGCAGAGTTTAAGCCACCCGCTGTTCCTTGATTTTTTCCGGCCAATTTCGAGAAGTAATTCGTCATTGATGGTCTTATTAAATCAAATCCTATAAATATAATAAAACTTACAAGCATAACGGATAAATAACTCGAAGCGAAAATAAATGCGAATAACACGATTACTGAATATATAAGTGAGAACAATGTAAGTCTAATTTCTCCAATTCTTCCTACGATTCTTTCAAATAGGAATAGTTGGAATATAACCCCTACAATAGCTCCACCTGTAATCGCAATAGAAATATCTTTCGGTTCGAATCCTACTTTTTCTGCTGTATATAATGAGAACATCGTCTCAGTTGAAGATAAACCGTAAGATAAAATCAACATTACAACGACAGGAACGACGAACAATTTATATGGGAATGGTTCTTTTACTTTCGGTTTGTCGACATCTTCTACTTCTTTTTCTTCTTTTAACAAAATAATAGAGAAGAGTAGCGCAATGATACCTAATACACCGGCAAAATAAAAAGGCATTCTATGCGATATTTCTGCTAAGAATCCTCCCACTCCTGGTCCAATAATAAATCCTGTGTTAATTACTGCTGACATGTAACTAAAGTTTCTTGCTCTATTTTCCGCGGTTGATAAGTCACCGATCATACCATTAACACCAGGCATTACAAACGCTGCACTAATACCACCTAATACTCTTGATAATAAAAGTATTGAAAAAGTATTCCCTACCGCAAAAATAAATTCTGATATGGAGAATAATAAAAGTCCAATAATGATAATGATTTTCTTACCAAACTTATCGGCAAATCTTCCTCCAAATGGAGAAGCAATCATTTGAAACAACGCAAACACTGCTACTAATAATCCTAAATCACTACCGTTCAAATCTAAATCGTACAATATTGTTGGTAGTACTGGGATAACAATACTAATACCTAAAAACATAAGAAATATATTAAAATATAAAATGTTTAACTTATTCTTCATATTAGACCTCCTTATTCATTACTTTATTAAATATTAAGTGATTTTCACTATATTCTAATCTATTTGTTTTCATTTTCATATCAAAAAACACCTTTAATATATTAAATTTAAAGTGTATAGTAACTATATAGTCAAGTGGAGGAATTCAATTTATGCAAAAAATTAATCATATACCTATAAGCGAGTTTGCAAGTCTAACAAATGTTAGCAGACAAACGTTGATTTACTATGACAAAATAGGCTTATTTAAGCCGGATTTTAAAAATGAAAGTGGCTATCGTTATTACTCAGTTAAACAAATCGAGTTTATTAGTGTCATTACATTATTGAAAGAATTAGGTATGTCCTTAAAAGAAATTAAACAATATACACAAGACAAATCACCAGAACTTTTCCTAGATCTCATGCAACAACAAAAGAAAGTCATACAAGCACAGAAACAACAATTAAATTTTAATGAGCTCGTAATAAACGATAAAATCAAATCTATCAAAGATGCTATCCATACAGAATTCGATAAAATTGAACTTCACGATATAGAAAACACTACATTTTATATTAGTGATAACATCAATAATGTTTCCGAGCTAGATTTTCTAATATCAATAAACCAATTTGTAGATGAGCTCAAGCATCACAATTTATTCTCTAGTCAACCAATAGGCGTTGTAACAAAGAAAAATGAAATTTTAAATAAACAATATAATCAATATAGCTACCTTTATGTTGAAATCCCATCAAATAAAAGTGACTATACAAATACCATTACCCTAAACGGACAGTACTTAGTCGGGTATCATGTCGGTTTAGATCAAACAATTTATGAAACTTATCAAAAGATGTTTAACAAAATAGAAGAATTGAATTTAGAGATCGGTCAATACGTTTTTGAAGAATATGTATTCGATTCAGTGATTAAAAATAATGAAAAAGAATATATTACGAAGATTATGATGGAAATTACTTAAGGGATCCTGAGATGTTTATATGTCTCAGCTTTATTTTTAGATTTGGGTCAGAAGAAAAATTAGTTTGTGTGTTTATGTAATAATTAATCCACTAATGAAGTGCACCCCAAAAGTTGAACCAAAAATAAACTTTTAGGGGTGTTCATTTTATGAATAAAAAATATAGCTTAAAATTTAAATTAAAACTAGTTAAAAGATATAGAGAAGGCACTAATAGTGCTACTAGTATAGCTCGTGAATTTAGCATTGGTCGATCATTATTATTTTGCTGGAATTATCAATTTGAATATTTTGGAGAAGCAGGGTTATCTCCTAATAAAATTTCTAGGTATTATACTGACGAAGAAAAACTTCATATCTTACGATATAGAAAGAAATATCAATTATCTTATAGAGAAACAGCGATTCATTTTAAAATAATTAATTATTATTTAATAAGTCAGTGGCAGTCTAAATTTGATAAGTGTGGTATTCTTGGCATAAATAACATGCGTGAAAGTGAGAGACTGCCAATGAATAGAAAAAATAAAAATAAGAAGCTCAACGATAGTGAGAGAGCCGAATTAGAGTATTTACGTGAACAAAATAAGCGATATGAAATACTTATGGCGTACGAAAAAGTTAAACACCTTAATTCAAGAGGATCAAAAAAACAAAAAGTGATAGCTATTAATGAATTAAGGTCACAAACAAATTATAAACTGAAAGATATATTAGATGTGGCTCAAATTGCCCGTAGCGTCTATCATTACTGGATAAAGAAGTTAGAGTCTAAAAATGGTGTTTATAATAAATTAGTTAATTTAATTTAAAAAATTGTACATGATAATAAGATGAGATATGGATATAGACGCGTTACGCTAACACTAAAAAAATTAGGTTTCATTATTAATCATAAAAAAGTACTTAGAATTATGAGAGAGAATAATTTATTATGTACAAAATTTACACGTCGCTCACGCTCTTTAAAAACATATAAAGGACAAATTGGAAAAGTAGCTAAGAATATGTTAAATCATAGATTTAAAACCGATCGTCCATTACAAAAATTAGTGTCAGATGTTACACAATTCAATATAAAAGGCTCAAATGTAAAGCTCTATCTTTCAACTATTCTTGATATATATTCTGGTGAAGTTATTTCATTTTCGATAAGTAAATCGCCTCAATTGTCTTTCGCCATGGAATCGTTAATTACTTGCATTGATAAACTAAAAAATTTGAGCTATCGAACTACTATTCATACAGACCAAGGGTGGCATTATCAACATAATTCCTGGGTTTCTACTTTAAAGGAAAATAATATATTCCAAAGTATGTCCCGTAAGGGAAACTGTTTAGACAATGCGCCAATGGAAAATTTCTTTGGATTACTCAAACAAGAAATGTTTTACGGTATGAAATATGATAGTTACGATGTTTTAAAAAAAGATATAATTCAATATATTAAGTATTACAATCATGATCGTATCAAGACGAAATTAAATGGAATGTCACCTGTAGAATACAGGGAAAATTTCAAAGTAAATATATTATAAAAAAGTCCAACTTTTAGGGTTCACTACATAACAGTATCTACTCTTACTTTTCATCAGTTCCATCCCAAAAAAAAAGAGCTCAGGATTTATATCCCAAGCTCTTCAGAATTTTTGTAAGTACATGCCCCCACAAGTGTCAGCACCTTACAAAATCGTCATAGTTTTTATTTTCTACTATTATAAATATTCACTCTTTCATTCGAGCTTTTATCATTATAGGGTATATCAAGAGCGCTGCTATTACACCAACTGCTCCTAATATATGAAATGTTTCATAAATATGATTCATTATCCATTCTACAAGTGGCATAATATCACCTAAAACAGACCAAATGAATACAATTACGCCAAGAGCAAATACACCTAATGCAGTTGGAATTATACCAATTCGATACATAATAGCTGCTAGTAAGAAACATACTCCTGCGATAAATAGTATAGCTAGGAAATCAATCCAAAAGTTATCTAACACACTCGCATTTGGTACTAAGTCTCCTACTCTCAATAATACTACTGTACTTTTTGAAGAGTCTGTAATTAATCGAACGATATAGCTAACAACTTCTTGTACGATAAGCAATGCAACCATGAATATTAGGTAACTAGACCATACGCTAAAAATATATTGTTTTCTCGTTGCGCCTAGTTCAATAGATGCTTTAAACGGATCGTGAAATAAGAACAATGGTAAGAATCCTAATATACCAAACACTGGACCTGATAATAGTGGTCTAAAGTCTTCTGGTTCTCCAAAATAACCAATAGCCACATAAAGCGCTGCTAGAAGTATAAGCACAACCGTGAATATATAAAGTTGAAGTTTCAGTTCCCTAAATACAATTGAAAATGAACCTTTAAAATTATTCATGATGGGCCTCCTTCGTCATCGTTATATTAACTAAATAATCTTGTATATTCGCTTTATCCACTTTTATATTTAAAGCTTTACATTGCTCTATCAGTGAATCACTATACGAAACATCCACCATTACTTTATGCTGACTGAGTATTGTAGATTGTTCGATAATATCTTTGTCTGATACAACTTGTTTAATATCTTCTAATTTGCCAAGTAATACTGCACCTCTTGATTGGAAATACTCAATAGGTTCATGTAACTTAACCTCACGATTAGAAATGATAATTAGCTTTTCACAAATTTTTTCTATTTCTTTAATATGATGAGAAGCAATCATTATATATCTTGGGTCTTCATCATATGACTTTATTAATGCTTTAACGAATACCTTTCTCATATATGCATCTAAACCATTCGTAGGTTCATCTAACATTGTCACAGGTGCATGGCTCGCAATACCAATCACACCTTGTACCATAGACTGCATACCTTTAGAGAAAGTCTTAATTTTCTTCTTTCTTGGTAATTCAAACAAATCAATTAAATAATCCGCTTCTTCTTGATCCCAATTCGTATTAAACATCGCTGCAAACTTCATCGCCTCATTTACTGTCCATGATTTCCCAAAATAATGATTCTCTCGCAAATAAGTGATTTCTTCCGTTGCACTCGTGTTGTTAAATGGCTTCTTATCCAATACAGATAGATGACCTGCGTCAGGACGCTCTTGCCCAGAAATTAATTTCATTAAAGTTGTTTTACCAGAACCATTACGTCCCCATAATCCAACAATCATAGGTTCGTCTTCTTGGAGTGATAAATGCTCTAGAATGTTTTCATCCTTATACTTAAATGACATATCTTGAATATCAATGATTGTCATAATCTTGTTCCACCCTTCTTATGAGTTCTTCTTTACTTATATTTAGTCTTTTAGCTTCTTTAACCATATTCTGGATATAAGAATTAGAGAATGCTTGCATTCTTGTATTTACAAGCTTGTCGCGCGCGTCTTCAGCTATAAATACACCAATACCTCTCTTCTTAACAACAATACCTTCATCAACCAACAGTGTAATACCTTTTTGAGCCGTCGCCCTATTGATATTATAAAAATTCGAAAGTTCTGTTGTAGAAGGTATTTGTTCACCTTCTGACAAAAGTCCTTCAACTAAATCATCTTTAATCATATCTGCAATTTGCAAAAATATAGGTGTTTCATCATTCAATGTAGGTTTCATATTCATTCTCCTTATCCTATAACATGATTGGTTGATTAGTTGTGTAACCAACTATAATACTTACTATGTTATTTGTCAATCAATTTTATGTATATTTACTCTCATAATACTGCAATATTCCCATTATATCAGTATTTTAAAGTTATGAAATTTTTATAAAAGGTTGGTTAGCCATCTTGTCGAAACAATAAAAAAGCAAGAGATAAATATCCCTTGCTCTAAATAAATCTTAACTTTTACGCTTTAATTAATACAATATTTTATTAATACCCTCTGCAAAATACGTTTCAAAAAAGTGGTGACGATGTATACCTTCAGGATGTGTTACAAAAGTTAAACGAGAATCAGGGTTAACTAACTTCTCTTCAAGAATTTCTACACCCTCTTTAGTACAAGGAACCATATTCTTTAATATATTTGGATACTCAGCACCCTCTAACTCACCGACATACCAATAAACATCCCGAGGATATTCAATATTATCAGCCTTTTTAAGAAAATCAATAAATCCAGGATACCACATTGAAGCAGACATTACTAAATACTTACCAAACAAATGGGGTCTTGTAACTAAAGCATAAATAGATAGTAACGCACCAAACGAACCGCCACCAATAGTTAAATACTCCGACTCATCAAAAATATGATACCTTTCCTTTAAGTAAGGGATTAATTCAAATTCCAGTAAATCTAAATACTGCTCAGCTTCCCCACCATAATGCTGTCCACTAACATCCTCAATCCAAGGCGTATATTCCCTATTACGCTCTACTGGTTCAACACCAACAAACATGACATTACTTGGATATTCTTCGACAAGCTTATCAAAAAGATATGAACCATCCTGTACAATAACAGTGTGAAAAGGCACAGAATCAGAATTATCATCTTCATAATGTTCAGGAAGTGCAATCGTTAATAAACGACCATTCCATAAAATTTTTTGTACCTCTTGCAAACCCATCCACTCCTATCATTCTCAATATTATCAATTGAGAAATATTATCATTTATAACATCATAACATAAAATACTTTCATACGTTATAGCACAATCTCTTGCAGTTATCGTTTGCATATCAGTTATATTTATATCAAGATAAAACAAAATACTTTCATAAGAAAAATACAATAGAAATAAGGGGCCAATAAAATGACTCAACATAATGAAATTATTAAATGCGCAGAAAAATATCAATTGCATATCCAACCTCAAACAATCTCGTTGAATGAATCAGGACTAGATTTCCAAGTTGCATTTGGAGAAGATGAACAAGGCGTAGAATGGGTTTTAAGACTACCAAGAAGACCTGACGTTTATAAGCGAACAAAATCTGAAAAACAAACGGTAGATTTCTTACAAAAGAACGTTTCATTTGAAGTACCAAAGTGGAAAGTACACGAAAAAGACCTTATCGCTTATCCAAAACTTACCGGTAAACCTGCAGCAACAATAGATCCGCAAATACAAAACTATGTATGGAAAATTGAACACAAACCAGTACCAGAAAACTTTGTTAACACATTAGCTGAAACACTCGTAGACTTGCACAACATACCAGAAGAAAACATTACCGCATATCATATAAATATCAAAACTATACAAGAAATAAGAAATGACTTTCAAAGAAGGATGAATAAAGTCAAAGAAACTTATGGCGTAGCAGATGAGTTATGGAACAGATGGCAACAATGGTTAGAAAACGATGAACTATGGCCACAACATGCAACCATGATACATG
This sequence comes from Mammaliicoccus lentus, assembly GCF_002902755.1. Lineage (GTDB taxonomy): Bacteria > Bacillota > Bacilli > Staphylococcales > Staphylococcaceae > Mammaliicoccus > Mammaliicoccus lentus. The sequence goes on from NZ_PPRS01000054.1 coordinate 22,157, forward strand.
GAGACTTACATCCAGGACATATAATGGTAGATAACGAAGCAAACGTCACGGGACTCATAGATTGGACCGAAGCAACCCACTCCGATCCTTCAATGGACTTTATGGGACATCATCGTGTATTCGGCAACGAAGGATTAGAGCAACTTATAACAGCATACGATAAAGCAGGAGGAGAAACATGGCCACGAATGAAAGAACATATATTAGAACTCAATGCAGTGTTCCCAATGTTTATCGCTGAGTTTGCTATAGAATCAGGAGAAGCGGCGTATGAGAAAATGGCATTGAAAGAGTTAGGTATGGAAGAGTAGAAGTTATAAAATAAGATATTTATAAAAAATATTTATATAATTTTGAAAATAAAAACTAATTGTAAAATTTAGGTTTACAATTAATTAACAATATATTAACATTTAAGTATTATAAACTGGAGGTTCATTATGAAAAGAGTTATTACATATGGCACATATGATTTATTACATTACGGGCATATCGAATTACTAAGAAGAGCTAAACAATACGGAGATTATCTAATTGTGGCACTTTCTACTGATGAATTTAACAAATTAAAAGACAAAAAATCATATTATAACTATGAACAAAGAAAAATGATGTTAGAATCCATTCGTTACGTTGATCTTGTCATTCCTGAAAATGAATGGGAACAAAAAGTAAAAGACGTTAAAGATTACTATGTAGATACATTCCTAATGGGTCACGATTGGGAAGGCGAATTTGATTTCCTTAAAGACCAATGTGAAGTTATCTATTTAAATCGTACAGAAGGTATATCAACTACACAAATCAAAAAAGAATTATATGGTGAAGAATAATTTAATATAAAATAAAAAAAGAGTCTGGAGAATCCAGACTCTTTTTTTTAATCATATTTTAAACCTTTATGAATCATATCACCAATATATTTTGAAGCTTTACCTTTTTCTAAATTACAAAAGCGGTCATAAAATTGGTCTATTTTATCTTGATATGAATCTTTAATAAGCTCTATATCTGTTAAACTATCTGCTAAGTCATACGCATCTGTAAATATAGGCCCCGGGAGATCATTTGTATAGTCTAGATAAAATCCTCTTAAGTCTTTATCATATTTGTCAATGTCATATGCAAAGAAAAATTGTGGCCTTTTTAAAATGCCATAATCAAACATTACAGACGAATAATCAGTTATTAATGCATCTGATATTAAATATAGTTCTGATATATCCTCATAATTTGATGCATCTATTGCAAAATCTTCAAACCCACTTAAATCTAGAGAATTTGATATTAAGTAATGCATACGCAATAATACTACATATTTGTCTCCAATTGATTCATATAGATTTTTTAAATTAATTTTTAAATCAAACAAGTAATGACCTTTCTTAACAAATTCATCATCCCTCCAAGTTGGAGCATACATAATAACTTTTTTATCTTTAGGTATATTTAATTTCACTCTAATTTTCTCTATAAACTCAGAATCATTTGCACGATTTACAAGTACATCATTTCTAGGATATCCTATTTCTAACATTCTTTCTTCATCCATCCAAAAAGCTGATTGGAATACTTCAGTTGAATAGTTATTTGGCGAAACAAGGTAATCCCATCTTGATGTTTCAATATGAAAGTTCATTTTATACCTAGCTGTGGTTGTACTTGGCATTCTAACAACTTTCATATCATTTGCTAACCTTTTAAGTGGTGTTCCATGCCATGTTTGTATATAAATTTGATTATGTTTTTTATTTATAAACTGGGGCATACGGGCATTATTTACCCAAATTTTTGCTTTTGAATAAGCTTTATAATAATCAAAGCTTCCTTTTTTTATTTTCAGTGCATTTCCTGGAATTGAATTTTTGCTTGGGTTTTTAAAAATCCATATATAGTTATATTCAGGATAATGCTCTTGCATATATTCATATATGTATTTAGGGCTATCACTATAATTTTTACCTCCAAAAGATTCAAATACTATTGTTTTATGATCGACGTTATTTGGGTTATCAAAAAGATTATATATTGATCGGTTTTTATTTTTACTATTAAAAACTATACTCTTTAAATTTCTAGATATCTTTCGGTATTTATTAACGTTATAAGCAAACTTAGGTTTGTTAATTAATAGCAATAACATTTCAATATTGTATAACATTTTTTCTCTATCAATTATAGAAAGTTTCATTTTTTTGATGATTTTTACTAATAAAGCATTATGTACTTTATACCTCTTATTTATATCTATCTGTAGAGGGTTAAATTCTTTCATAATTTTTGTTTTCATTTTATTAC